>JBICID010000073.1:0-44458 GCA_043101615.1 Phycisphaerales bacterium JB040
GGAAGCCCGAGCACCCCCAACCGGAAGGGACACCATGTCCGACCACGTCTACAAGGTCATCGAACTCGTCGGGTCCAGCGCGGAGTCCTCGGACCGGGCGGCGCACAACGCCGTGGCCGAGGCGGCCAAGAGTGTCCGCAACATGCGCTGGGCGGAGGTCGTGGAGACCCGGGCCCACATCGAGGACCAGCGGATTGCGCACTGGCAGGTGAAGCTGAAGATCGGCTTCACGCTGGAGGGCACGACCTCGGCGGGCTGACCCGCACGCCGCGGGTGATCTCAGGGGCATCCGGCCAGGAACGCGGCGATGAAGGCGCTGATGTCGCCGTTGTCGATGAAGCCGTCGTCGGTGAAGTCCGCCGCGAGGTCGCCCGCGAGGAACAGGGTGACGAAGTCAGACAGGTCGGCGTTGTCGAGCACGCCGTCGCTGTTGATGTCGGGCGGGCAGTCCTGGTAGGCCAGTGTGACGTCGTTGCCGTCCCCACCCGTGTAAGAGAGTTTGAAGTTGAAGTTGGAGGCACCGACGGGCACGGTCACGGTGGCGCCCTCGGGGAGTCCGACGAACTGGCCGATCACCGGGTCGGCGTCGTCGTTGTCGATAAGTGTGATCACGTACCCGGGCGGCGGGTACAGGGCCCCGGGCGGGACGAGGACCAGCTCGCCCTCCAGGATGACCGAGCCGCCTGTGTGGATGACGACCTTGTCGGAGACGAGCTGCATCTCGATGGTCGCGTTCGACCCCAGATGGAAGTTCCCGCGCACGAAAGCGGACCCGGGGAGGTCGCCGTAGGGCTTGACGAGCCCGTCGTCGATCACCATGTCGAAGGGGGCGGGCCAGGAGCCGAACTCTGTCCAGCGGAGCTCGCCGCCGGTCATGGTGAACGCGTAGGTCGCGCCCGAGTACCCGCGGTAGAGTCGCTGCACGTCGAGCGTGCCGCCCTCGAGCTTGTAGACGCCGTCTCCGGTGCCCTGACCGACGGTGATCTGCGTCGCGGTGACGACGCCCCCGGTCTGGCGAGTGGTGCCGGACCCGTTGATCCCGCTCCTGAGGTGCCCGGCGTCGAGGGTCCCGCCGCCGATCCGGAGCAGGCCGATCGCCGAGGAGTTGTTGCCGATCAGCAGGTTGGTCGCGGCGACGTTGCCTGACACGAGCGTGAAATCGCCCTCGCCGCTGGAGCCGACCTGGAGCGTCGGGGAGTTGACAGATCCTCCGAACATGCCGAACGTGGCCGGGCTGGGCCCCGTCCCGGTGAGCGAGATCGAAGAGGTGGCATCGATCGAGCCGGCGTACATCTCGACCGCCCCGTCTCCGCCCGAGCCCACGAGCAGGCTGGAGACCATGACCACGCCGTCCTCTAGCTTGAGGTAGCCGTCGGCGCTGCTGGCGTTCACACCGATGGCGAGGTTGGTCGAGCAGTGCACCTCGGCGGTCCCCTTCATGAGCAGCGTCCCGCTGCCGCCGTTGCCGACGTGGAAGTGCGAGGTGTGGATCTCGCCCGAGTCCATCTTGATCGACCCGCCGGTTCCGGACACCAGTCCGAGGTACACGCCGCTCAGCAGCGGGGTCACCGCCGAGCCCATGTCAACCGTGGAGCCGTCCCAGATCCGCGGGGTTTCTCCGGCGATGGGGACGTGTCCGAGCGACCAGGCCGCGGGATCGGTCCAGACGCCGCCGGCGCCGCCGGTGTCCCACTCGTTGAGCTGGGCCCCGGCGCGAGTTCCGAGCGACAGCAGCACTGCGGCGGCGATGGTGCGGGTCGGTGCGGGCATGATGATCCTCTCAGGATGCGTGCTTTCGAGAGTGCTCAGGGGCACCCGGCCAGGAACGCGGCGATGAAGGCGCTGATGTCTCCGTTGTCGATGAATCCGTCGTCGGTGAAGTCCGCCGCGAGGTCGCCCGCGAGGAACAGGGTGACGAAGTCAGACAGGTCGGCGTTGTCGAGCACGCCGTCGCTGTTGATGTCGGGCGGGCAGTCCTGGGCGTTGAGGACCACGTCGTTGCCGTCCCCGCCGGCATAGGTGATGGTGTAGCTCACGGGGCTGCCGTTCACGGTCGCGTTGACGGTGGCGCCCTCGGGCAGGTTGAGGAACGTGCCGGTCACGGGGTCGCTCCCGTCGTTATCGATGAGGACGAACTCGTCGGAGGGCGCGGGCTGGCTGAAGACGAGCGTGAGGAGGGAGCCCTGGAGGCTCACGGCGCCGACCACGTCGATGCGGTCCGAGGCGTCGGGGGTGTCGAGCTGGTACCGCACCGACGCGTTGGCCCCGAGCTCGAACGCGCCGTAGACCGTGGTGACCCCGATGAGCTTGCCGTTGGGGAGGACGAGGCCGCCGCTCGGGTCGAGGTCGAAGGGGTTGCCGGGCTGCCCCCACTGGTCGACGATGAGCGTGCCGCCGATCATCTGGAAGCTCTTGGTGCCCTGTCCCGGGAACAGCAGGCCGATGTCGAGCACGCCCCCCTGGAGGGTGAGCAGCCCGGAGCCGCCGGCGTTGATGAAGGACGTGAGCAGCACGGTGTCGGCGGTGCAGGTGCCGCTGTTCTGGACGAGCGTCGCGCCGGAGGTGTCGCCGATCTGGATGGTGGCCGCGGCGAGCTCGCCCGTGCCCGAGATGCCCAGGGAGCCCTGGTTGCCGTTGGCCGGCCCGGCGCCGATGACGACGCTGCCGAAATCGGCGGTGCCGCCGGTGATGGTGTAGGCGCCGGTGCCGGCCTCGTCGGTGATGAGGGTGGGCGCGATGACGTCCCCGCCGGTCTGGAAGAAGTAGCCCTGGCCCGAGGCGCCGGTGCCGAGCCGGAGCTGCCCGGCCTCGAGCGTGCCCGCGCTCATGTCGTACTGGGCGAACCCCTGCAGCCCGAGGATCATGGTGTCGGCGTAGAACTGGCCGCCGGTGACGACCGCGGAGGCGTCGGAGGCGAAGGTGACGCCCATCTCGACGCTGTCGGCGTCGATGGTGTTGCCGGGCCCCATGTCGAGGTCGCCGTCGCCATCCTGCGCAACCACGAGGTAGCCAGGGTTGAGGGTGACGCCCTGGTTGTCGGGCAGGATGAGCGTGCCGCTGGTGCCGGTCGCCAGCCCGATGTTGACCGAGCCCAGGGCCGGGGTGCTGGTGGTGAGCAGGACGATGGAGCCGTCGGTGATCACGGCGAGGTGGCCCGAGGCCGGCGTGACGCCCAGCGACCACTTGTTGGGCTCGTCCCAGAGCCCGAGCATGGACCCGGTCCGCGCGTTGACCTGGGAGAGCGACGCCCCGGCACAGGCGGCGAGGGTTCCGGCGGCGACGATCCTGAGCATGCTGTCCCCTTCGAGCGAGAAGGCGCAGCATACCCGAGATCGGGGGTGGCTCCAAACACCGCGTCGGGAGTGCCCAAAAAGCGCCAGGGCCGCCCCCGTTGGGATAGGGCGGCCCTGCACGCGCTGCGATCACCCGAGCACCCCGGGTGACTGTGCCAGCGACTCACGTCGCTGGGTCTCGGCAAGGGTCATCCGCCCCTGCGGAGGAGAGAGAGATTCCGAACGATCGCGGCTACGCGAACGCACGAACGCCCACACGCCGGGACACGACAGCACGGGCTCCGTCCCGCGGCGAGATGATTCGAACTCGATCCAGCCCCGAGGGGCCCGGTCAGAACGACCGTCACTACAGCGGCCAGAACGGCCACCGCCCGATCCGCACCATCGATGACGAGTGTTCCGAGAACTTCGGCAGATTCGCGCCGATTTCTCCCACACCATGATTCACGGCACGGCAACGGTCTGCCCGCCGAGCCTCGGAGGCGCTGCCAGACGCACCCCAAGGCCCCGGGAATCCACGATGGCTATCTTCACCGCATGACTGAATTCCCCAATCGCGAGCAAGACGAACAGGTCGGGCCGGGCTCGGGCGGCAGCCCGCAGGGCCCGATGCGCCGCTTTCTCGGCTTCGTGGAGTGGCTCGGCAACCTCTTGCCCCACCCGGTCTCGCTCTTCGCACTCTTCGCGCTGGGCATCGTCTTCGCCAGCGAACTGTTCGCCCGACTCGGACTCTCGGCCGACGACCCGCGCCCCGGGAACGAGGGGGAGGTCTTCGAGGTCACCAGCCTGCTCTCCGGGGACGGCATCCGGTGGATCGGGGAGAGCATGGTGACCAACTTCTCCGGGTTCGCCCCGCTCGGCACCGTGCTCGTCGCCCTGCTGGGAGTCGGAGTCGCCGAGAAGTCGGGCCTGCTCACCGCGTTGGTACGCGGGATGGTGCTGGGGGCGCCACCCCGACTGGTCACCGCCGTGGTGGTCTTCGCCGGGGTGCTGTCCAACACCGCCAGCGAGATGGGGTACGTCGTGCTCATCCCGCTCGCGATGGCGGTGTACCACGCGCTCGGGCGTCACCCTTTCGCGGGCATGGCCGCGGCGTTCGCGGGTGTCTCGGGTGGCTACTCTGCGAACCTGCTGATCGGGACGGTGGACCCATTGCTCGCGGGCATCACCGAAGAGGCGGCCCAGCTCATCGATCCGGCCTACGAGGTGCACCCGGCCGTCAACTGGTACTTCATGATCGCCAGCACGTTCCTCGTGACCGGGGTCTGCTGGGCGGTAACGACCTACATCGTCGAGCCCCGGCTGGGCACCTACGACGACTCCATGGCCGACGACGACATCCGGCACGCCGACGGCGACTCGCACGAGATGCAGCCCGTGTCACCGCTCGAGTGGCGAGGCATCCGCTGGGCCGGGCTCTCCGCGCTTCTGATTACCCTCGGCATCGTCGTCGTCGCGGGTCCGGGCGGCGAGGGTGTCCGGGACACGCTCGGCTGGATCCCCGGCTGGGGCGTGATGCAGAGCCCCAACCCCGACGCGACCGGCGCAGAGGCCTTCCGCCCCCTGCTGCGGTCCGTGGTCCCGCTCATCGTGGTCTTCTTCATCGTCCCGGGCTTCGTGTACGGGCGCGTGGTCGGCACCATGAAGAACGACGTGGACATGATCGACGCCATGGCGGACGCGATGCGGTCGATGGGGCTGTACATCGTCCTCGTCTTCTTCGCGGCCCAGTTCGTGGCCTACTTCGGCTATTCGGGGCTCGGGAACATCCTCGCGGTGAAGGGGGCGGACCTGCTCATCGCGCTCAACCTCGACAACCCCCTCGTCTTCCTGCCGTTCATCCTGATGTGCTGCTTCGTGAACCTGATGCTCGGCTCGGCGAGCGCCCAGTGGGCGGTGACCGCGCCGATCTTCGTGCCGATGCTGATGACGATCGGGTACAGCCCGGAGGTGATCCAGGCCGCGTACCGCATCGGGGACTCCACCACCAACATCATCACCCCGATGATGAGCTACTTCGGGCTGATCCTCGCCGTGGCGACCCGGTACAAGCGCGACCTGGGCATCGGGACGATGATGGCGACCATGCTGCCGTACTCGATCTCGCTGCTCATCGCCTGGACGGCGCTGTTCTATCTCTGGGTCTTCGGGCTCGGGCTGCCCGTCGGGCCCGACGCCCCCACGACCTACGAGCTCGCCGGCTGACTCACGCGCGGCACCTGCTGGCTGGCGCAGTGGATCGCGCCCAGCCCCCAGATCAGCTCCGTGCAGTCGATCCCGATCACCTCGTGGTCCGGCAGCGCCTCGTCCAGGATCGCCAGCGCACTCGCGTCGTTTACCTTGTCCCGGAACGTCGGCACCAGCAGCGCCCCGTTGACGAACAGGAAGTTCAGGTAGGTCGCGGGCAGGCGGGTGCCCTCCCGCTCCACGCGTCCCGGCATCGGCAGCACGCACAGGTCGAACGGGTGGCCGTCCTGGTCGCGGAGCGCCCCGCACCGGTCGATGGCCTCACGCAGGACGGCGTGGTTCGGGTCCGACGTGTCCGGCTCCTCTGCGACCGCGATTGTGGTCGGATTTAGGAACCGGGCCAGGTCGTCCACGTGCCCGTCGGTGTCGTCGCCCTCGATGCCCTCGCCCAGCCAGAGGATGTGGGACTGCCCGTAGAAGTCGCGGAGGTACCGCTCGATCTCGTCGCGTCCGAGCCCCGGGTTCCGGTTGGGATTCAGCAGGCACGACTCGGTCGTCAGCAGGCACCCCTTGCCGTTCACGTCGATCGCCCCCCCCTCCATCACGATCCCCGGCTCGAACAGCGGCAAGCCCAGTTCCTCGGCAATCCGGACGGGAACCGCGTCGTCGAGGTCGTACGGCGGGTACTTGCCGCCCCACGCGTTGTACCCCCAGTTCACCACCGCCAGCTCCCTCCCCCCCTTCTGCCCCTCAGTCTCACGCACCAGGAACGCGGGGCCGTGGTCGCGGCACCAGGACTCGTTGGTCCGGATGTGGTGGAAGGTCACCCGCCCGAGGTCCACGCCCTCGGATGCCAACACGTCGCGGACTTCCCGCTCGTGGTCCCCGTCGAGCACGTTCAGGTGCACTATCTGGCGCGGCGTGATGGCCTTGAAGATGGCCGCGAATTGGGCGGGGATCCGGTCGTAGTACCCGGGGAACGAGATCCCCTCCGGACGCGGCCACGAAAACCACGTGCCGGACTGCTCCTCCCACTCCGCGGGGAAGCGGTAGCCGAGTTCGGCGGGGGTCTTGTCCGTGATGCGGCGGAATCGAGACATCGTGCGGCGGCCGGTGGGTGGAGTCGATCGGTCGGTCGTGGTTGATGGAGAAACCCGATGAAGGCCGCCCCGTCATCGGGGCACCCGTCGATGGGTATCAGTCGATGTACCGCTTCGTGATCGGCTCGTACGCGTCGATCCGGCGGTCACGCAGGAAGGGCCAGTGCGTGCGGCTGAACTCCACGCGGCTCAGGTCGCAGTCCACCACCAGCACCTCCTCGTTGTCGGTCGAGGCCCGCTTGAGCACCCTCCCGTCCGGGGCCGCGACGAACGACTGGCCCCAGAACTCGATGCCCGCCTCGCTGTACGGCTTGCCGTCCGGGTCGAGCACGCGCTCGTGCCCGATGCGGTTGGGGGCGGCGACGAAGCACCCGTTGGCGATCGCGTGCGACCGCTGCATGACCTCCCAGGAGTCGTGCTGGGCCACGCCGTACTCGTCCTTCTCGGCCGGGTGCCATCCGATCGCGGTCGGGTAGAACAGGATCTGGGCCCCCTGCAAGGCGGTGAGGCGGGCGCCCTCCGGGAACCACTGGTCCCAGCAGACCAGCACGCCGATGGTGCCGAACGCGGTGTTCCAGACCCGGAAGCCGGTGTCGCCCGGCGTGAAGTAGAACTTCTCGTAGTAGTGCGGGTCGTCGGGGATGTGCATCTTGCGGTAGACGCCCATGAGCGAGCCGTCGGCGTCGATGACCACGGCCGTGTTGTGGTACAGCCCCTGGGCCCGACGCTCGAAGAGGCTGCCGACGATCACGATGCCGTGCTTCCTGGCCAGGGCCTGCATCGCCTCGGTCGAGGGCCCGGGGATGGGCTCGGCGTAGTCGAAGAAGCGGTGGTCCTCGCCCTGGCAGAAGTACAGGCTGGTGAACAGCTCCTGCGTGCAGACGATGTTGGCGCCCTGCTCCGCGGCCCGCTCGATGAGTTCCATCTGCTTTGCGCGGTTGGCGTCGGGCGACTCGACGCAGGCGAACTGCGTGAGGCCGAGCTTGACGGTGCCGGTGCGGACGGCGCGTGCGGTGGTGGTGTGTTCTGTCATCGCGCAAGGATAGGCGTTGGCGTGCCCCCTCCTTCTCGCGTAGGGAGAAGGCACCGGAACGCCGCGTGCACTCGAAGCCCCTTCTCCCCGCGGGAGGGGGGCTTCGACCGCCTGCTTCTCGAGCATTCTCTACACACAGGTCTACGAGCCCGGATCTCTCAGAACAGACTCGACACCCAGCCGTCTCGCTGTAGTATGGAAGTGAGAGGAGCCTTCATGTTCTCGATCCGTGCCCGCACGCTCGTCGCGACGTTTGCCTGTTCGCTCGCGCCCGCCGCGCTCGCGCAGTCGCTGGATACAGTGGCCGTGACGATCGCCGATTCCGATATCGACGACATCTTCTCGGAACGAAACGTGGACGAGCAGTACGGCACGGACGGCGTCTTCGCCTCCAGCGGTGTCTCGACCGGGGCCTCCGGGTTCGCGCGGGCCACCGCCACGTACGGCTCCCTGAAGACGCTGGTGGACGCGAGCGCTTCCGACCCCGAACTGGCCATCGCGCAGGCCGAGGCCCGCTTCTCCGACGTCATCGTGATCTCCGCCGACCCGGACGATTTCCCGTTCACGGCCATCACCGTGATTCTGGCCTACCGGTTTGATGGGAGCGTCCAGATCAGCGGCGACGCCGAGTACAACGCCCAGTTCCGCGTCACCTTCGAGAGCGACTTCGACGTCAACGAGACCGGCTCGGTCGCCTTCACCACCACCGTCGGGGAGTCCGGCAACGGCAACCCGTTTCAGGCCCAGCTCAACGCCCCGTTCGTGGTCCACGCCGAGATGAGGCTGCAGGGCAGCGCCACGGACGGGCGGGCCCTGGTCGACCTCGAGAACACCGGCGCCCTCACCGGCGTCACCGTCAAGCAGGGCCCCAACGTCGTGGCCCCGGCGCTCTACACCGTCACGAGCTGGTCGGGCGAGTTCGCCTTCTCCCCCGCCTGTCCGCCCGACGTCAACGGCGACGGCGTGCTCGACAACGGCGACATCGCCGCGTTCGTGCAGCTCTTCCTCGCCGGCGACCTCACGGCCGACTTCAACCCCGACGGGGTGCTTGACAACGGCGACATCGCCGCGTTCGTTCAGGCCTTCCTCGCCGCCTGCTGACCCCCCCACCCCCCCCACCCACCCCATTCCTCGCCTTCGGGTGGCGTACTTTGACCCGAAGGGCAAAGCACGAGAGCACGGGCAGAACCGCCTTCGCCCACCGGGTCGAAGGCGGGCACCGGTGGTTGGGCATTGGGTCCGGGTGCCACGGGTTGACCCGAAGGGCAACCCGTGAACAGGGCGTGAAGGCACACGGCTTGCAAGACAAGCCGCGGCAACCGGGAAGAAGGCTTTTTTACGGTCCGCACGCGACCACTTCACCTTGCTTGGCGGGTGTCAAGCACATCGCCCGATGAAGGCTGCGCCTTCATCGGGGCACCCGGCAAAGCCTCAGACCCGGACACGAGACCCCCTGACCCGTGCCCGGGTCTGAGTCCTCGAAGGCCCGGTCTCGGGACGTCCAAAGACCAGGGATCAAACCAAAGACTCCGGGCCTTCGGCTTCGCCTCAGATCCGGGCACGCTCAGACACGGGCACGAGACCCCATGACCCGTGCCCGGGTCTGAGTCCTCGAAGGCCCGGTCTTGGGACGTCCAATGACCAGGGGTCAAACCAAAGACACCGGGCCTTCGGCTTCGCCTCAGACCCGGGCACGCTCAGACCCGGGCACGGTCGCGGCGCGATACCTTGGCACCATGTCCCATCGTCGCAAACTCAGGCGTTTCGAGATCCCGGGTCAGGCGCGGTTCCTTACGTTTTCCTGCGAGTCCCGGCTCCCGCTTCTCACGGCTCCCGGTGCGATGCGGGCCTTCGCCGAGTCGCTCGCCTCGGCGCGAGATTCGGGGTCGTTCGAGTTGTTTGCGTGGGTCGTGATGCCCGAGCACGTGCACCTGCTGATCCGGCCGCGGCTCCCGGAGCACCCCGTGCCCGGCATCCTGCGATCGATCAAGGAGCCCGTGGCTCGCTCGGTGCTCCGTTCGATGCGAGAGGCCGACTCGCACTGGCTTGGGCGGATCACCCGGTCGAACGGGCGGGCGCGGTTCTGGTTGGAGGGGGGCGGGTTCGACCGGAACGTCCGCGACCGGCGAGAGCTGGCCGGGGAAGCGGCGTACATCCATCACAACCCGGTGCGACGAGGGCTCGTCGAAGTCGACACAGAGTGGGCGTGGTCATCGGCCCGCTGGTACGCCGGGGAACGCGAGAACCAGGTCCCCATCGACCCGATCCCCCCGGTCTGATCTCACCCAGAACCGATGCTCAGAACCGTGCCCGGGTCTGAGGCGGAGCCGAAGGCCCGGTGTCTTTGGGTGAGTGTTGAGACCGGGCCTTCGCTGCGCTCAGACCCGGGCACGGTTAGACCCGCAGACCCGGGCACGGCCCAGAGAGTGTGGCGTGGAGACTGCGAAGCCTTCTCCAGGATCGAGCGGGGCCCGAGTTCGCGCAGAGGAGAACGCCCGATGAAGGCGGCGCCGTCATCGGGGCACCCGGCGTTGATCAGGCAACACGGGAATTCCTCTGGCTCACAGGTTCCCCCGCCGCTCCTGCTCGATCTCCAGGGCCTCGAACAGCGCCTTGAAGTTCCCCTTGCCGAAACTCTGCGAGCCGTGCCTCGAGATGATCTCGAAGAACAGGGTCGGGCGGTCCTGCAGGGGCTTGGTGAAGAGCTGGAGGAGGTAGCCCTCGTCGTCGGCGTCGACCAGGATGCCGAGTTCCTTGATGCGGTCGTGGTCCTGCTTGACGGGCTCGTGCCCGTGCTCAATCAGCGTCCGGTTCACCCGCTCCCACACGATCTCGTAGTAGGAATCCGGCAGGCTGAGGAAGTCGACGCCTCTTCGGCGGAGCTCGGCGACGGAGTGGAGCTCGTCGTCGGTGCGGAGGGCGAGGTGCTGGACGCCGGGGGTCATGCCGTGCCACTCGAGGTATTCCTGGATCTGGCTCTTCTTCTTGCCCTCGGCGGGCTCGTTGATGGGCATCTTGATGAGGTGGTTGCCGCTGGCCATGACCTTGGACATGAGGGCGGAGTACTCGGTGGAGATGTCGGCGTCGTCGAAGTGCTTGAACATCTTGAAGCCCATGACGTCCTCGTACCACTGCACCCAGTGGTTCATCTTGCCCTCCTCGACGTTGCCGACGCAGTGGTCGACGTACATCAGGCCGCACGGGTGCTTCCTGTTGTACTCGTTGACGGGGCTGTCGATGGGGCGGAAGACGGGCATGAAGTCGGCGCCCTTCTTGACCCTGTCCAGGGCGTACTTGCCGGTGCGGCTGACGAAGGTGTGCACCACGCGCCCGTAGGTCCTGATCGCGGCGACCGTGACGACGCCGTCGTCGTCGCCGATCTCGCGGGGCTCTGCGGCGCTCACGGCCCCGTTCTTGATCGCCCGCTCGTAGGCCGCGGTCGCGTCGGCGACGGTGAGGGCGATGTCCTTGACGCCGTCGCCGTAGGTCTTGATCTCCTCGGCGGCGGGGTGGGTGTCGGTGAGGGGGGTGGTGAGCAGCAGGCGGATGTTGCCCTGTGTGAGCAGGTAGTCGGCCTCCTCGCGCGAGCCGGTGGTGAGGTCGGCGACTTGGCTGACGTTGAAGCCGAAGGTGTGGGCGTAGAAGTAGGCCGCCTGCTTGGCGTTGCCGACATAGAAGCGGACGTGGTCCACGTCGATGAGCGCAAGGGGATCGGCCGACGTGCTCGGCACGGAGGTGGTCGCGGTCGTCATATCTGCATCCTCAGCGTCTTGGGCGGTTGAGTGTGCGGCACACGCCGAGCCGTGCGGCTCAGGCGAGCGCCCCACGTAGGGGGGGGAGCCCAGGTCCCTCAGACCATTGTACGCCGGATATGACGCGGGATGGACATCACGTGGAGGCTCTCCCTCGCGGCATTCCAGACGCTCAGATGGGCCGCAGAGGGCCGGCGTGGAGCATGTGGAGGCTGCTCACGATGCCTTCCGCCCTGTGGTGCGGGAGTGAGCCCGTCACAGCGTGCACGCCCCACGCTCTCTTTGCGGTCGCACCGCGCGAGGTCCCATGACGTGCGTGCTCAGGGCCGGCGCCGACGGGTCCCCACCAGCACACCCAATCCCAGGACCATCCCCACGCCCGGAGACGGGACCAGGGTCAGGCTGATGAACTTCTCCTCCGTGTCGTAAAAGATCACCGGATCGTACTGGTTGGTGCTGTGGAACCCGAACTCCAGGTAGTACGACGTCTCTGCCGACAGGGAGACGAGCTCGGCACCGGAAAACGCGTCTCCGTCCACGGCGGGGTTCATGCGGTAGACGAGATTGATGAGCGGGGATTCGCCCGGCGGAGAGAGGATCTCGAACACCTGAACGCCTTGGTACGCATCCATGTTGGTGATGTCCCACTCGACGAGCAGTTGCGAGTCTTCGGAGACCTCGAAGTACTGAAAGAGGTACGTCATGGCGTACCCGTACCCGTCGGATCCCTCTCCGTTCCATTGGGCCGTTGTGCCCATAAACGTGTCGGTTTGTGTGGTGCTCAGCGTGTTGCCGCCGTTGTACGAGTTCCATCCGGAGTCGAAGGTGTTGAGCCTTTCCGGTGGCTCGGCGCTCTGCGCATCGCCCGAGTTCTCGATCCCGAACGCCGCCGAGAAGGCCCATCCGTCGGCGTACTCGAAGACCTGGGCCGAGGCTTGGGTGCCGATCGCACCGAGGGCGAACACGACAACCAGCGAGACAGATTGAGTCTTCATTCTCAACTCCAATGCTCGAACACACTCGGCGAATGACACGCACGACTCGTCGCGCCGCACGACCGACAACCCCCAGAACATACCGCCGGTGCAGCCGACGGCAACCAAAATAATGCGATTTGGTCTATTTTGAGGCGGGCCGGAGCGCGCCAGCCTCGGCGCCCGGGAACGCTTGGTGTTTCTCCACGCCACCTGTACACTGCCCGCATGCGTTTGCCCACCACGATCTGTCTGCTCGCCTGCCCGCTCCTGGCCTCCGCGGCGGTCGCACAGCCGCTCATCTCGACCTTCGACACCGACGCCGAGGGCTGGATGACCGACCTGGATGCGCGCGACTTCGAGTGGCGTGAGACGGGCGGCAACCCGGGCGGGTACGTCCATGCCGTGGACATCGGGTCTGGGCAGTACTGGCGGTTCGAGGCCCCGGCGCTGTTCCTGGGCGACCTGTCGGCCCGCTACGGGCAGACGCTGTCGTACGAGCTGATTCAGACCGGCATCGTCGGCAGCGTCACCACGCAGCCGGACGTGATTCTCGAGGGCGGGGGCGTCAGGCTGGTCAAGAACCACGGGGCCGCGCCCTCATCCGAGTGGACCGGCTTCGCGGTCACGCTCGACGTGGCCGGGGACTGGCGCCTGAACTCCGTTGGAGGCCAGCCCGCCGACGAGGCCGCCATCCGGGGCGTGCTGGCGGACGTGTCCGCCCTGCTGATCCGGGGCGAGTTCCGCGTCGGGGCGGACGCGGCCGGGCTCGACAACGTCGTCCTGGGGACCCCCTGCCCCGCCGAGCTCACCGGAGACGGCGTGCTCGACCTCGGCGACGTGCAGGCCTTCGTCGCCCTGTTCCTCGACGAGGACCCTGCGGCCGATTTCAACCCGGACGGCGTGCTCGACAACGGGGACATCAGCGCCTTCGTCGCGGCCTTCCTGGCCGGGTGCTGACACGCCGGGGCCCGGCTTCCGCGCACCGCCAGGACTGTTCGCATTCCGTTCGCAAACTGCCCAAGTTGTCATCCGTGTGCGCGATGATCTCCGATACCTGTCAGGGCGCCCTTTCCTTCGCCGGTTAGTGGTTATAATCGAATCCACTCAACTCCCGCGACCACAGGGCGTTCTGCCTCCAACACACGCACGCGGACCACACCACAAGCAATGCCCCGCACCCCTCCTCTCACACAACTCGGCCACTTCAAGATCGTCAGGGCCCTGAGGCCCTCTGCGCACGCGCAGCGGTTCCTCGCCATCGACGAGCACACCAACCTGAACATCACCCTGCACGGGATCGATCTGCCCGACGAGACCTCCGAACGCCGGCGCCTGGTCGCCGCGGTCGAACGCCTCGCCGCCTTCCGGCACCCCCACGTGCTCGATATCGACACCTTCTCCCTCGGGCCGGACCACCGCCTCTGGGTGTCCACCCCCTTCACCGGCAACCACGAGGGACTCGTGCTCCTCTCCGACCTCACCGAGCTCCGGGGCGGGCCGCTGGCCCCGGCGGAGGTCTCCTGCGGCATCGCCCACCTCCTCGACGCCATCCGGCACGCCCACAGCAACAGCCTCTCCCACGGCCCCATCACGCCCGACGAGATCCAGTGCGACCGGCGCGGGTCGCTGTTCATCGAGTTCTACGGGCTCGAGCGCCTCCGCGACGGACTCCAGCCCGCCAACGACCTGCTCATCCGCGACGAGATCCGCTCGATCGTCTCGCTCGCCTACACGCTGCTCACCGGGCTCGACTCGGCGGAGCCGCGCATCCGCGCCTCACGCCTCATGAAGCGGTCGGACCGGGCCTGGGACCAGTGGATCGAGGCCGGCCTGGACCCCTTCGCGGGCTTCGCCACCGCCAAGGAGGCCATCGACGCCCTCCCCGGCTCCCCCACCACCGACGAGGCCCGCCCGCCCGTCACCATCCTCTCCAAGCTCGGGCTCCCCTCGCGCGTTCCCGCTGAGGCCCACTGATCCGCCCCCGCGCTCGCCCCGGCCCCCGGACGGGGCTCCGCGGTCGCCGGCCCCTACACTCCCGCATGACCCTGACCGTCAACGGCGAGACCCGCGAACTCCCCGACCACGCCAGCGTGCAGGACCTCATCGCCGAGCTCGGCCTCAACGACGCCGTGTGCGCCGCAGAGGTCAACAAGGCCGTGGTCCCCCGCTCCACCCGAGCCTCCCACACCCTGCGTGACGGAGACGTGGTTGAGATCGTCACGCTCGTCGGCGGCGGCTGAGCCCGCCTCCAAGGGCCCGTTCCATGACCGAGCGCGACACCATCCAGAGCGAGCTCGACACCGCCGCCAGGGTGCTCGACGCCCTGCGCGCCCAGCCCGTGATCGCCGAGACCATCGCCGGTGAGGCCGCACGCATCGCCGAATCGGTCCGCGCCGGTGGCAAGGTTCTGGCGATCGGGAACGGGGGCTCGTGCGCCGACGCGATGCACTTCTGCGAGGAGCTCACCGGGCGCTACCGGGACGACCGCCCGCCCATCCCGGCGCTGGCGTGCGCCGACCCCGGGCACATCACGTGCACCGCCAACGACTACGGCTACGAGGCGGTGTTCGAGCGGTGGGTGATCGCGCTGGCCCGCCCGGGCGACACGCTGATCGCCCTGACGACCTCCGGGAACTCGGAGAACATCCTGCGGGGCGTGCGCGCCGCCAAGGCCGCGGGCGCCCGCACCATCACCTTCCTGGGCAAGGGCGGGGGCAGGGCTCGCGGCCAGGGGGACGCGGAGCTGATCGTCCCCGGGGAGACCGCCGACCGTATCCAGGAGCTGCACATGCTGCTGCTGCACACGCTGGTGGGGGCGATCGAGCGGGAGCTGGCGTGAACCCGTCCGGACGGGGCTCGGTCAGTCCGGGCGGGACACGGTGTACACCACGCGGGCCCCGCGGAACCGCAGATTGGAATCGAAGTCTCCGAGCGATCCCGCGACGAGGGTCAGCACGTCACTCCCGGTGAACGTCTGGGACACACCCACGAGCCGCTCGAAGTTCCCGCTCGTCGTGGAGGTGTTGGTCGCCGCCAGGAACAGATCCGTGGGGTTGCTGATGCCATTCTCGGTGAGCTTCCGGGTCTGGAAGACCCATGAGTTTGCGGCGGAGTTGTCGGTGCCCATGAAGTAGACACCCTGCACCTGCGCCCCTTCCGGCAGGCTCACCATCGCGATCAGTTCGCCGAACCCGCTCGCCAGAGACACCTCCGAGGTGGACCGGATGAGCTGGTCCATGAACAGGCCTCGTGACAGCGCGAACTCGCTCGGTCCGACGAACATCGAGCGTGCCTGATCGCTCTCGTACGCGTAGCCGTCCGCCGTGACCTCTCCGCCCACGTCGGCGTCGCCCAGGGCCGTGAGCGCGCCGTTGACCTGCGCGTTGCCGCCGAACAGGAGGTCACCCGACTGATTGATCATGAAACGCTCGACGCCGTTCATCCAGAATCGGAACGACCCGATGTTCCCGTCGTACCAGTGGTACGCATCGATGGTCTCTCCCGCCGCGTAGCCGTAGAACGGACGCCCGATCTCCTCGGTGGTGCTGGTGTACATCCCGGCGAACGTGCTGGTGTCCGCGCCGACGCCGAAGTACTCCGACCCGATCCGGTTCTGACGATTAATCAGCGCGACCTTGTTCACGCCGTCCTCGAAGATCGCCAGGCGCTGCCCTCCCGCGGGCTGCCACGGCTCGCCGAGGTCCACCGCCGCGAACGGGGCCGCGGCGAGATACTGGCGTTCGCCGAGCGCCTCGTACGCCACGCTCGGCGCGTCCGGGCTGACCTGCACCTCCAGCCAGCGTGTCTCCGCGTTCGGGAAACCCGCCCCGAAATCCAGCGTGACCGTGAACAGCCCCTCCACGACCGGCACGTCCGCGAGCTCCAGCGTCGCCGCCTGCGATCCGCCCACGCCCTGGTCCCACAGCTCGAACCGCAGGTCGAAGGCGCCCGAGGCCCGGGCGCCGCCGTCCCGCAGCAGCCCCTGAAACACGAACGGCTCGCCCGACACCGCGGGAACGCACGCCGCCAGCGCACACAGCCCGCACATCACGCCCGGTGGTCGCATCGCTGCACCCCTTTCATGACACGTGCTCGACCCCAGCCTAACGCGATGCGTCCGGAGCTCCAAACACTTCTCGTCGGAGATTGCCCAGACTCACACCCATCGCACTCCGGGCCCGATCCGTGCGGCCAGACTTCCGTGAGGAAAGACCCTCCAGTACGCTGACACTGTCAACGGAGGTAGACACCATGAGTCCACGCATCGCCGCCACGGCCCTCGCCGGCGTATTCGCGTTCCCCGCCCCGGCGCAGCCCATCACCTATCAGGGATCGCTCACGCACGACCAGCGCCCCGCCGACGGCCTGTACGACATGAACTTTCGCCTGCACGACGGGCCGTCCGGGGGATCGCCCCTCTCGGACCCCGTGGAGCTCACCGGTGTCGAGGTCGCCGGGGGCCTCTTCACCGTGCTGCTGCCGTTTCCCGCGGGGACGTGGGACGGTCTGCCGGGCGCGGTCTATCTCGAGACGTCGGTCGCCCCGGCGGACACGGGCGGCTTCGAGACCCTCGCCCCCCGCCAGCGCATCACCCCGGCCCCGCTGGCGGTGAGCGCACTGCACCACCCCATCGAGCTGATCAACCCGCTGTCGGGCCCCACCCTGAGCAACCCGGGGCCGGTGGCACGCCTGCTGCTCAACCGGGACACCCCCGTCAGCCCCGGCGACTTCCTCGGCGTCGAGGTGCCCGCCTCGGCCGGCCCCTTCGGCGGGATGGTCGTCAGCCACGCCGACCCGCTGGGCCTCCCGTACTACGCCTACGCCTCGGGCGGGCTGGTCACCTCGTTCACCTACCACGAGCCCGGCTCCGACGAGTGGCGGCTCAGCAACGCCGGCGACAAACTCAGCGTCGATCCGCTCGGCAACGTCGAGGCCACGATCCGCTTCGTCGCCCCGGAGTTCGCCTACGACGACCCCAAGCCCCGCACGATGTCGGTTTCGTTCAGCGCCTTCAACGGGTCCAGCCCGAGCAACTGGGAGTTCATCAACTTCGGCGCGGGCAGCAAGACCGGCACCTTCAACACCGGATACGCCCCGCTCAGCCTCCCGGACGGGGCCACGGTCACGAACATCGTGTTCTACTTCAGGGACGACGAATCCGTGGACCTCCAGCTCATGCTGATCGAGAAGGGTCATACCGGCGGGCTCGACCCCGTCGCCACGCTCACCACGTCGGGCGACTTCCAGGGCATCCGTTCCCTGGAGGCCGCGGGCCGGGGCTTCTCGCCCTTCACCGTCGACAACGACGCCCACCACTACTTCTTCCAGCTGACCACCGTGAACAACACCCAGTGGTTCGGGAACCTCGAGGTGACCTCCGTCGAGGTCCACTACACCGTCCCCGAGCCCGACTGACTCTGCGATCCCTCGAACGCGTCCGACCGCCGGTCCCCCACGTATACTTCCAGCGAGGGAATTCGATTGATTTCACGCCCTCCCCCGCCCGCCGAGGGGGAGCCCGCCAGGGCGCTCTCCAGACCCGGGCGCGGGGAAGACCGGACCCGCACCCATGCCGTATTACACGAAACTCGGCAAGCTCCCCGCCAAGCGCCACGTGCAGTTCCGCCGCCCCGACGGCGCGCTCTACTCCGAGGAGCTCTTCGGCACCGAGGGCTTCGTCGGACCCACCTCCACGCTCTACCACATCCACCCGCCGACCCAGGTCGCCGGCTGGAAGCCCCTCTACAAGACCACCCCCGAGTACGTCGAGCAGGACGTCATGCGCATGCGTCACCTCAAGACGCAGGCCATCGAGAAGCACGGGGACCCCGTCACCGGGCGCACCGTCCTGTTCGGCAACGCCGACGTCGAGATGGCCGTGTGCCAGCCCGCCGAGCCCATGGGCTACCACTTTAAGAACGGCCAGGGCGACGAGTGCCTGTTCGTCCACTACGGCTCGGGCGTGCTCTACACCATGTTCGGCGCCGTGGAGTTCGTCAAGAAGGACTACCTGGTCATCCCCAAGGGCACCATCTACCGGATGGTCTTCCACGAGCGTCCCGACGACGGCTCGGACAACGAGGACTTCGGCGGCTACACCAGGGACGACATGCCCTACGGCAAGTTCGTCGCCTTCGAGACCTGCAACGCCTCCCACATCGGCCCGCCCCCGCGCTACCTCTCCAAGCAGACCAGCCAGTTCCTCGAGCACGCCCCCTACTGCGAGCGCGACCTGCGCATCCCGGTCGTGTCCGACGAGTACCCCCTCTTCTACCACGAGTCGGGCGACTTCGAGGTCCGCATCAAGGCCCGCGACACCGTCCACTCCTACGTCTACCCCTACCACCCGCTCGACGTGGTCGGCTGGGACGGCTGCTACTACCCCTACGCCTTCAGCATCAACGAGTTTGCCCCCATCACCGGCAAGCTCCACATGCCGCCCCCCATCCACCAGACCTTCGAGGGCCACAACTTCGTCATCTGCTCCTTCTGCCCGCGCATGCTCGACTTCCACCCCGAGGCCATCCCCGTCCCCTACAACCACTCCAACATCGACTCCGACGAGATCATGTACTACGTCGAGGGCAACTACAAGGCCCGGCGCGGCATCGAGTCCGGCTCCATCTCCGTCCACCCCCAGGGCATCCCCCACGGCCCGCACCCGGGCACCGTCGAGGCCTCGCTCGGCAAGACCTACACCGACGAGCTCGCCGTGATGTGCGACACCTTCCGCCCGATGTACCCCACTAAGGAAGCCCTCGCCATCGACGACCCCCGCTACCCCGAGTCCTGGCGCCAGGACCACCACGCCCCCGGCGAGGTCCGCGGCGCGCAGGCACAGGACAACGGCGTCAAGGACGCGCCGGAGCACCCCTCGGTCGCCCCCTGACCCCCCTTCTCCCCGCGGCAAATGGCGGCGTGCGGGGGCGCGCAGCGGACGGATGAGGGGCCGTCACGGCCGATATGAACCGGGCCCCCGCTCTCCCGCTCAGCACCCCGCGAGGAACGCCTGCACGAACGCCGTGATGTCGCCCGTGTCGAGTATCCCGTCCCCGGAGAGATCCGCGCTGGGGTCTCCGGCCAGGAAGGCCTGCACGAACGCCGCGATGTCGCCGTTGTCCAGCAGCCCGTCGCCCGTGAAGTCGATCGAGCACCCGTCGAGGTAGGTGAGCTGGAAGCCGTTGAGGTACCCGGCCTGCCCCCAGATCCCGCCCACGGCCTCGATGATCATCGTGGAGTCGGTCACCTCCACGATCAGGTCCACGTGCGTCACGCCGGCCTGGAAGGAGCCGGTCCACGCCCCACCGCTCAGGCCCGACTCCTGCCCGATCATGAACAGCGTCTGCTCCTGGGGCTGCCCGCCGGCGAAGCCGTACACGATCACGCGATAGTCGCCGTTGGCCAGCCCGCTGAGGGTGACGGTGCCGACCACGTCGCCGAAGCCGAAGATGGAGTCGTCGAGCAGGGCCTCGACGTCTCCGGTGGTGCCCGGGTCGTTCAGGCTCAGGACGGTGGTCGGGGCCTGGAGGAACATGCTCACGCCGCTCGCCTCCCCGTCGAGCCCAATGGCCGCGACGGGTCCGTCCACGTCGGTGCTGAACTCGGTCCAGAATCCCGGCTGGTTCGCCGCGCCGCCGAAGCTCGGGCTCGGGACGCCGAATCCCTCCGAGTGGATTCCGGTCGAGAAATCGACGTTGAGAGACTGCCCCATCGCCGCCCCGGCGAGGGCGAGACTGGTCATCACTCCGAGTGTGCTGCCGGCTGCCATGTCGTGCCTCCTTCGTGGCCCACGAGCAGGCGAGACCCCGTCCGCATCGTACCAAATCCCGACCCGCGACTCCAGCATTGCGTGCACATCGCCCCGCCCGCCTTGTGCGCCCGCCCGCTGCGCTCTACCCTGCACGCACCCGCACGGAGGCAGGATGCCGCACCCCCCCCACATCACGCCGTTCACAGCGCTGGCACCGATGCTTGCGCTGACCGCCGGCGCCGCGATCGCGCTCCCCGGAACAGGGCACCTGCCGGGCGACGGCGAATCGGGCACGCCCAACACCGTCACCGGCGTCGCGCAGCCGGAGCAGGACCCCGCGACCCTGGTCGACCCCGCGGGCTTCGCGGACATCGCCCTGCCCATCGTGCCCGTCGAGGGCGTGCTCGAGCTCGGGGGTGCACGCTCGTGGGCCTGGACCAACCCGCCCGGCGTGCCGGGGGCCACGCCGACCCACCGCCTGATCCTGGACGGCGACGCCCGCCTGGTCATCGGCTCGTACGAGTTCCGGGCGCGCCGGGCCGCGGTCTGGCTGCAGCGGCTCCCCGGCTCGCCCCAGGCCCGCCCGACGTACCAGGTGTACGCGGTGCTGCAGAACGCCTCGACGCCGCAGGCGGCCGCCTCGGTCGGCGTCAACGCCGAGTGGCTGCCCGTCGAGGGCGTTGTGACCGCGACGGAGCCGGTGGCGCTGCGGACGGACGTGCGCGTGGTCGAGCCGCCCACCGCCGACAGCGCGCAGCGTGACCTGCTGGCCTTCCTGGACCGGGCCGAGGCCGACTTCTCGTCGCGCCTGGCGGTGGTCGCCGGGCTCGCCCAGCCCCCCACCACCCTGACCCCGATCGACCTGCCGGACCCGCCGACCATCGCGACCGCCGGCGACGGTCGCGACGGCCCGCGCGACCCGCGCGAGGCGGCGGAGGCATCGCCCATCTTCCCGTCACGCGGCACCTTCTACTTCTCCGTGGGTGATCGCGCCACGCTCCGCGCCGCCGACCCCGACGGCGTCTCCGCCGACGCCAACGCGGTGACCCTCACCGGGGGCGTGGTCGCCAACTACACCGACGCCCGTCGCGGCCGCTCGCTGGAGCTGACCGCCGAGCGTGCGGTCGCGTTCCTGAAGCCGGGCCCGCTGGCCGAGACCATCTCGAACGTGGACGCCGAGGACGTCATCGGGCTGTACCTGGAGGGCGCGGTGACGGCGACGGACGGCTCGTACACGCTCAGGGCCCCGCGCCTGTACTACGACGTCGCCTCCAGCCGCGCCATCATTCTCGACGCCGTCTTCTGGACGACCGAGCAGACCACCGGCATGCCGCTGTACGTCCGGGCGGACGCCCTGCGCCAGGAGGCCTCCGACCAGTTCTCCGCAGACAACGCGTCGCTGGCCAACACCGCCTTCTTCAGGCCCCACTTCTCCGTCGGGGCGCGCGACCTGACCGTGCGCGTGAACCCGCAGGACCGCAACGGCGTCGTCGTCGGGGGGCGTGCGGTGGTGGACGCCCGCGACATCACCCTGCGTGCCCAGGGTCTGCCGTTTTTCTGGTTCCCCCGCTTCCGGGGCGACCCCGAGAACTTCCCCATCCGGGACGTCAGCTTCACCGATTCCAACCGTCGCGGCGCCGGCGTCCAGACCAAGTGGAACGCCTACGCCCTGCTCGGCCTCGAGCCGCCCGGCGACATGGACGCCGACCTCCTGCTCGATTACTACGAGGACTCCGGCCTCGGGCTCGGCCTCGGGCTCGACTGGGACCGCACCAACGCCGACGGCTCGCTCTTCCTGTACGCCCTGCCCGACGATCGCGGGGAGGACGTCTCCCCCAACGGGGACGACATCGAGTCGCGCGACGAGTTCCGGGGCTACGCCTCGTTCTCCAACATGATCCGGCCCTCCGACAACTGGCGTGTCCGGATGCAGGGCGCCCACGTCTCGGACCCGCTGCTGCTCGAAAACTACTTCCCCCAGATCGCCTCGGACGGGCCGGAGCTCACCAACCGCCTGCAGGCGCAGCGGACCGACGGGCAGACCGTGATCGCGGGCGAGCTGCGGGCGGCGTCCATGGACTTCCTGCCCAACCAGAACCTGCTGCAGACGCCCGGCTACAGCGTGGACCGGCTGCCCGAGCTGACGGTGTCGCAGACCGCCGCCGACCTGCTCAGCCGCACGCTGCCCGGGGCCTTCACCCACACCTGGCACGCCACCTACTCGCACCTGCGCCTGCGGTTCAGCGAAGAGAACGCCCGGGCGTACGGCTTCCTGACCGATGCCGACGCCCAGAACGCCTTCGGCACCGACGCCGACCAGTCGCTGGGCGACGTGCTCCGGGCCGGGGGCCTGGACGAGGAGCTCGTCAACCGCTTCGACACCCGCCACGAGATCGCGGCGCCGTTCGCGCTGGGGGCCCTGAACGTCACACCCTTCGGCGTGGGGCGCTTCACCGCGTGGGATTCGGAGTTCGAGGGCTTCAGCCCGCAGGAGGACGACAAGTCGCGCCTCTGGGGCGCCGCGGGCGTGCGCCTGGCGACCGAGTTCCACACGATCAACAACTCGATCGACTCGCGCCTGTTCGACCTCCACCGGACCCGCCACATCGTGGAGCCCTCGCTGACCTACTGGGTCGCCGACAGCTCGATCGACCGCGAGGACCTGCCCGTCTACGACGACGACGTCGAGAACCTCGCCACCGGCACCATCGTCCGGGTCGGGCTCGATCAGACCTGGCAGACCAAGCGCGGCGGGGCCGGGCGCTGGCGCTCGGTCGACGTGTTCATGCTCGACGCAGAGTACGTCTGGTCCGACGACGAGGCCGACCGCGACGACCCGATCGCTCGCTACTACGACCCCAGGCCGGAGCTTTCGAGGCCGGGCGAGTTCGCCCGGGTCGCCGCGGGCTGGCAGGTCACCGAGATCGTCGCCCTGGCCGGGGAGACGATCTACGACTTCGACGAGCGCTCGCACGACCGGTCCTCGGTCGGCGCCCGCGTGCAGCACACCGACCGCTTCTCCACCAGCCTGGACCTCCGCTTCCTCGAGACCCAGGACGCGACCTACGGGGGCTGGACCGCCGACTACCGCCTCACCGACAAGTACCGCGCCAGCCTCAACACCACCTACGACTTCGACCGCGACGACTTCCGCAGCGTCTCGGCCCGCCTGTACCGCAGCTTCCCGATCGGGACGCTCGGGCTGACGCTCAGCTACAACAACATCCGGGGCGAGACCTCGTTCGGCTTCGTGCTCCGGCCCTTCGGGCTGCGCGACTCGGCCGGGCTCGACCTGGGCGCGGGCGGGACCCGCTTCGGGGGCTGACCGGGCGGCTCGTGCGGGGGCCCGATGCATGGCACGGAGCGTGCCACAGCGGCATCGAGCCCGATGGGCGAGAAGCGATCGAACTCTTTGCGGAATCGGATTCGGTCAGCCGGAACGAACCGGACGCCCCGCGGTCACGCCCCACACACGCCGGGCGGTCCGGACGCCGAGGCGGATCACGACGCGGGCGCCCCAGGCCATGGCGTGCAGGCGCAGACGCAGACGCAGACGTCGCAGGGCGTGGTCGTCGGGCTCGATGCGCGAGGCCCGCTTGACCCAGTAGGAGGCCCGCGTCCACTCGCGCTGGCGCATGTGGGCCACCGCGATGTTGTACATCGCGGGCACGAAGCGGGGCTGGAAGACCAGCGCCTGCCGGGCCTGCTCCAGGCCGCCAGACACATCGCCGGATTCGAACAGCGCCACCGCCAGGTGGTGGTGGGCGGTGTGATCGCCGGGGCGACGCTTCAGCACGTCGCGGAACACGACCGCGGCCTCGACCGCCAGCCCGGCCTGCAGCAGCAGGCGACCGAGGTCGGAGGCGTCCTCGGTCTGGACCAGCTCGGCCAGCAGGCGCTGCTCGCGGGCCTCGCGCCGGAGCAGGTCCTTGACGCGGATGAGGTCCTCCTCGCGCCCGCGCTCGAGCAGCAGGGCGGCCAATCGGCGGCGCGCCGAGGAGGCGGCCCCGTCGAGTCGGAGGACGACGGCGTACTCGGCCATGGCCTCGTCGAGCTGCCCGCGCCGCTCGGCCAGCTCGCCGAGCGCGAAGTGTGCGTCGGGATGGTCCGGCTCGATCTCGAGCACACGCCGGAACTTCTCGGAGGCCTCCTCCAGCCGGCGCATCTCGACCAGCAGGTCGCCCAGGTCCAGCAGGGTGTCCACGTCGCCGGGGTCCTGGCGCAGCTCACGCAGGTAGAGCTGGCGGGCCCGCTCGAGCCGGCCGGTCGCGGCGTACGCCTCGGCCAGGCGGGCCTGCACGCGCGGGAGGGTGGGGTCGATCCGGGCCGCCTCACGCAGGCACCACACCGCCTTGTCGTGCAGGCGGCGCGACATCAGGCTCTCGGCCATCGCGGCGTACAGCTCCGCGTTGTCGGAGTCGTGCTCCAGCGCGAGGTAGAACGCGCTCTCGGCGTCCTCGTGACGCCCCAGGTCCGCCAGCGCCAGCACCCGCTGGGCCGCGACGTCCGGCGAGCCGGGCTCCACGTGCTCGGCACGCTCCAGCCACTCCAGCCCCTCGGTCGGGCGTCCGGAGCGGACCAGGTTCACGCCGGCCAGCAGGGCGGCCTGCAGGTCGGGCTGGCCGTCTTCCTCGCGGAGCTCGAAGGCCTTGGAGAAGGACTGGGCGGCCTCGGCGGTGCGACCGGCGGCCTCGAGCGTGAGTCCCAGGTTGAAGTGCCACTCGGGCTGGTAGGGATTGAGCGACAGCGCCCGGCGGAGTTCGGACTCCGCCTCGTCCCAGCGACCCGCGTCGTACGCGTCGTGGGCCCGTTCCACGTGCTGTTCGGCGTCTGCCCAGTCGTTCACGCCGGCTCCCTGTGCCTCGGACGATCCTCGCCCGACGGGAAGATGCTAACGCGCGGATGGGGCGTTCTCAATGCCGGGCCCCACGGCGCGGACGGAAAGTTTCGATCGCCTCGACCCGTCCCAGAACATCGGCGTTCCCGGGGCGAAATCTCCTGCAAACAGGGGGGCCCCGGGGGCGTGGTCCGGGCTAGTGTCACCCATGAGCACGACCACTGCCGGAACGGAGCGGATCGGGGGGGCATCCGACGCGAACGCGGGCCCGGAGCCCGGCCTGAGCCCCCTGGAGGTCGGGGGTCGGGTGCTCCGATCCCGCCTGATCACCGGGACGGGCAAGTACGCCGACATGCCCACCATGCGCGACGCCCTGGAGGCCTCCGGGTGCGACGCGGTCACCGTCGCGGTCCGGCGGGAACGCCTGTTCAACGACCAGGGGCAGTCTTTGCTCGAGTTCATCGACACCGACCGGTTCACCATCCTGCCCAACACCGCCGGGTGCTTCTCCGCGGAGGACGCCGTCCGGGTCGCCCGCCTCGGGCGGGAGCTGCTGGACCAGCTCGGCAACCCGGGCAGGGACTGGGTCAAGCTGGAGGTCCTGGGGGACACCAAGACGCTGCTGCCGGACCCCGTCGGCACCATTGAGGCGACCAAGGAGCTGGTCGCGGACGGCTTCAAGGTCCTGGTCTACACCAGCGACGACCCGATCAGCGCACAGCGGATCAGGGACGCCGGGGCCGCGGCGGTGATGCCCGCCGGCTCGCCCATCGGCTCGGGCCAGGGGATCCTGAACCGGAACAACATCGTGCTCTGCCTCGAGCTGCTCAAGCAGGGCGACCCGGGCTACCCGGTGATCGTGGACGCCGGCGTCGGGGCGGCCAGCGACGTGAGCGGCGCGATGGAGCTGGGGGCCGACGGGGTGCTGCTCAACACCGCCATCGCCCACGCCTCCGACCCGGTGATGATGGCCCACGCGATGCGCAAGGCCTGCGAGGCGGGGCGTCAGAGCTACCTCGCCGGGCGGATCGCCAAGAAGCTGTACGCGACGGCGTCGAGCCCGATGGAGGGCACGATCAGCTACATCCCGGGCGAGTAGCCGGCTCGGAAGGCCCCCGGGGCCTCCCCGGGCACGTTCCTGGGATCGGCTCGGCGAATGTGCCAGGCCCGTTCCCGGACATTGGGGACCGACCAGTCCGCAAACACGCCCCGGATTCCCCGGGCTCTGCCGGATTCGGTCTTGTGTGAGCGGGCGGCTTGGATTAGTGTGAGGCGTCGCGGCCTGTTCTGGGCCGCGCTCGTGCGTCGTGGATCGCCGTAAGGCGGGAGAAAACCGATGATGTGCTCACACCGCGTTGTGCTGTCCGTGGTCGCTGTTGGCGTGCTGGGGGGGATCGCCCCGGCGCAGGTCGTCGAGCCCGAACGGATGGGCGGGTACCTCTACCGTCTGCATGAGCCCGACGGTCGCGTGACCCAGCTGCGGGCCCGGACCGATCACTCGGTGGCCCGCGAGTGGAACGAGGTGCTGCTCACCGCGATCCGCAACGACAAGGCCCGACCGACCGTGCATGCCCGCAACCTGTACCACATCTCCGCGGCGATGTGGGACGCCTGGGCGGCCTACGACGAGGACGCCGGGCAGGTCTTCCACCAGGAGAAGCTGACGCCCCCGGCCGATCCCGCGGCGTTGCGTGCGGCGCGCGAGACCGCGATCGCATACGCCGCGTACCGCGTGCTGGTGCACCGGTTCACCGACTCGGTGGGGGCGGAAGCGATCATCGCGGCGTGCAACGCGCAGATGGCGGCGATGTCGCTGAACGCGAACGACAACACGACGGTCGGGACGTCCGCGGTCGCGCTCGGCAACCGGATCGGGGAGACGGTGATCGCGTTCGGTGCGGTGGACGGGGCGTGGGAGCAGATCGACTACGCGAACCTGTTCTACCAGGCGGTGAACGAGCCGCTGATCCCGACGCTGCCGGGCAACCCGACCATCATGGACCCGAACCGGTGGCAGCCGCTGGCGCTGGAGTTCTTCCTGGACCAGAACGACATCCCGATCCCGTTCGGTTCGCTGGAGTTCCTGAGCCCGGAGTGGGGCAACGTGACGCCGTTCTCGCTGCAGCCCGGAGACGCGACGGTGCATCAGCGCGACGGGATCGCGTGGCCGGTCTACCACGACCCCGGGCCGCCCCCGATGTACGGGCTGGACGACTACTACCACTGGGGGTTCGAGATGGTGGCGGTGTGGTCCGGCCACCTGGACCCAGCCACGGGCGTGATGATCGACGTGTCGCCCAGGAATTTCGGCAACACCGTGCTGCCCCAGCCCGGCGAGTACGAGGCGTACTACGACTTCCTGAACGGCGGCGACTGGGGCATCGGGCGTGACATCAACCCGGTGACCGGCGCCCCGTACGCGCCCCAGGAGGTGCCGATGGGGGACTATTCCCGCATCCTCGCGGAGTTCTGGGCCGACGGCCCGCAGAGCGAGACCCCCCCGGGCCACTGGTTCACCATCATGAACTACGTGTTCGACCACCCGCTGTTCGAGAAGCGGTTCGGCGGCGTGGGCCCGGTGCTCGACGACCTGGAGTGGGACGTGAAGGCGTACCTGACGCTCGGCGGGGCGATGCACGACGTCGCGGTCACCGCCTGGGGATGCAAGGGGTACTACGACTACGTCCGCCCGGTCTCCGCGATCCGCTACCTGGCCGACCGCGGGCAGCGGAGCGACCCCGGCCAGCCGAGCTACCACCCGGGCGGCATCACGCTGTACCCGGGCGTGATCGAGGTGGTCACCGAGGACAGCATCGCACAGGGGCGGCACGCCCACCTGGCGGGCGAGGAGAACGCCAACGTCGGCAAGATCGCCATCAACGGCTGGCGGGGGCCCGACTACATCGAGTTCCCGGCGACCGATGTCGCCGGCGTGGGCTGGATCCTGGCCGAGAACTGGTGGCCGTACCAGCGCCCCAGCTTCGTCACACCCCCGTTCGCGGGGTACGTGTCGGGTCACTCGACGTTCTCACGCGCGGCCGCCGAGCTGATGACACGCCTCACCGGGAGCGAGTACTTCCCGGGCGGGATGGGCGAGTTCTACTGCCCGCAGAACGAGTTCCTGGTGTTCGAAGACGGCCCGAGCGTGGACGTGACGCTGCAGTGGGCGACGTACCGCGACGCCAGCGACCAGACCTCGATGAGCCGCATCTGGGGCGGGATCCACCCGCCCGCGGACGACCTGCCGGGGCGCCACATGGGCATCGCGGTCGGCGTGGAGGCGTTCGAGTACGCCGCGGCGCTGTTCGGCTCGGGCTGCCTGCCCGACGTGAACGCCGACGGCGTGCTGGACCTGGGCGATATCAACGCGTTCGTGGCACTGTTCCTCGCGTCGGACCCCAGCGCGGACACCAACGGCGACGGCGTGATCGACCTGGGCGACATCAACACGTTTGTATCGGCGTTCCTGGCCGGGTGCTGAGGCCCACCACCGATTGAGCGGTGCCCGCCTTCGGCCCGGAGGGCGAGGGTGGCAATGTGGTGCCGGACGTGCTTCGCCCTTCGGGTCGAAGCACGGCACCGACATAGCACGGGGCCTCCCTCGGCTCGCGCCGAGGGCTTGCCCTGGTCAGGGCTCGAGCTGCCAGATCAGCGCCGAGTCGTGGTCGATGAGGCGCAGCCGGAGCAGGCCGAGCGCGACGACCGCGGTGCGGGACCGGACCTGCTCACGGTCTCCGGTGATGCGGAAGCGGCGTGCGTCGGTGAGCTGCCCCTCGGAGGCGAGGGCGATCCAGACGGTTCCGACGGGCTTGTCGAGCGTGCCGCCGTTGGGGCCGGCGATGCCCGTGACGGCGAGGGCGTGGGTGGCCCCGAGCCGCTCGCGCCCGCCCTCGGCCATGGCCACGGCGACCTCGCGCGAGACGGCGCCGTGGGCGTCCAGCAGGGCACCCGGCACGCCGGCGAGCCCGGTCTTGAGTGCGTTGGAGTAGGTGATCAGGCCGCCGACGAACGCGCTCGAGGCGCCGGGCACGTCGGTGATGCGTGCGCCCAGGCCGCCGGCGGTGCAGGACTCGACGGTGGCGAGGGTCTCGCCACGCGTTCCGAGCAGTCCCAGAACGACGCGGGCCAGCGCGTCGTCTTCCGGGCCGGCGTGGAAGACGATCGGGCCGAGCCGCTCGCGGACGAGGCGTTCGGTGTCGTCGAGAGCACGCTCGGCGGCGTCGGGTGAGTCGGCCCGCTCGGAGCGGATGCGGACCGAGACGATGCCCCCCGAGGCGGTGGTGCCGACGAGCGGGTCGCGGCCTCGCTCCATGAGGTCGCCCAGCAGCTCGGCGACGTTGGACTCGCCCAGTCCGAAGGTCTGGAGCTGGCGGGCGGCGATGATCGCGTCGGTTCGGAGACGCGTGTCAAACTCGCGGTGGAGGATGGGGAGCATCTCCGAGGGCGGGCCGGGCAGGGCGATCACGTCGCACTCGTTGAAGCGGATGAACAGCCCGGGCGCGGTGCCGTTCTCGTTCTTCAGGCACTCCGCCGACTCCGGACGCTGGGCCTGCACCGCGTTGGTCTCGGGCATCGGTCGGTTGCGGGCGGCGTAGAAGGCACGGAGGTCGTCGAGCGCGGTCTCGTCGGTGACGAGCTCTTCGCCCGCGGCGTCAGCGAGGGCCTGGCGGGTCAGGTCGTCGGCGGTCGGGCCGAGTCCGCCGGTGATGACGAGCAGGTCGGCGTCTGCCGTGAGGCGGCTGATGGCCAGGGCGAGCCGCTGGCGGTCGTCGTCCTCGGTGGTGTGCTGGAGCACGCGGACGCCGCGTGCGGTGAGCTCGGCGGCGACGCGTGCGGAGTTGGTGTCGGTGCGTTGCCCGAGGATGAGCTCGTCGCCCACGGCGAGGATGTTGGCGGTGCGGTGCATGGCGCATGGTATCGGTGCGCCGGACGGGCCGGATGCGTCGGCTCCGGCGTGTCAGGGCAGGTCGAGCGCGCCGGCGGGGTGCTTGGGCTCGCGGCTCTCGTAGAAGAGCCCCCAGTGCTTCTCGGCGCCCATGGCGTTGTTGGGGTCGCCCTTCCAGGGCTCGTCGAAGGCCTCGAAGAAGAAGGTGGTGATGTTGTTGGCGGAGGCCCAGGCGTACAGCTCCTCGTAGTAGCGGCGCTGGGCCTCGACCGAGGCGCGGTCGCCGAACTCCGACGCGGTGGTCGCCCAGCCCGCCTCGGTGATGACCAGGGGCTCGCCCGGCAGCGCCTCCCGTACGGCGAGCATGTTCTCGATGGTGTAGGAGAGGCCCTCGCCCACGGAGCGCCCTTCCCACACCGGGTAGGTGTGCACCGAGGCGAAGTCGACGACCGCCGCGAGCGGCGCGCCCTGCGTGGCCCACCAGTGGTAGTTGTCGGCGACGGTGACGGGCTGCTCGACGGCGTCCTTGACCCGCTCGACGTAGGAGATCACCTGCTCGAGCGGGACCATGTGGTCGTTCCAGTCCACCAGCGCCTCGTTGCCCACGGCGACGGAGGTGACGATCTGCGGGTAGCGGTTGGCCAGGGCGATCGCACGCTCGATCTCGCGGGCGTTCTCGGCCTTGTTGGCCTCGAGCACGTCGTCGGGATAGGGCTCGGGCATCCAGGGGCAGTTGGGGTTGGAGACCTCGGCCGACAGCCAGGCGCCCAGCATGACCGTGAAGGGCAGGGCGTGCTCGTCGATCAGTTCGAGGACCTGGCGTGAGTTCGTCTGCGCGTCGTACAGCCGGAGGAGCCGGAAGGGGGTCTGGTCGCGGATGATCTCGAGGTCCTGCAGGATCTGGTCGCGGGTGGGGTTGTTGGCCCCGTCGCCACGGTCCGGGTGCTGGCCGGCCCGGAAGCCGGAGTAGCAGACCGCGGCGACCCGGTCGTCGAGGAGGTGCTCCTCGGACTGGAGCGGCGACTGGGCGCAGGCCGCGAGCGGGACGAGCGCGAGCAACGCGACGGCGAGTGCGGTTCTCATGCGTGATGGTACGTCGGCCTCAGACGGGGCGGAAGCCGGAGTTGGGGTCGCCGACGCGGAGCAGCGCGATGGCGTCCTGGGCGGTGACGGAGCCGAGGGGCTTGCCCGCGATGAGCAGGACGGAGTCGCCGTCGCGGGCGAGGCCTCGCTCCTGCACCAGGGCCTCCATCTGCTCGGTCCACTCGCCGAGCATGCCGGAGGTGGGCGGGTCGGTGAGGATGGGGATGACGCCGCCCAGCAGGGCCATGCGCCGCGCGGCGAGCTCGGAAGAGGTGCAGGCGACGATGGGGATGCGGAAGTCGGTGGCGGAGAGGTACCCGGCCATGCCGCCCCGCTGCGACCAGCAGCAGACCGCCTTGACGCTGGCCTTCTCGGCGATGTGCCAGGCCCCCAGCGCCAGGGCCGAGGACCGGTAGGGCAGCTCCTCGAGGCGCCCGGGCGTGGGCGAGTGCGGGAGCTGGTCGAAGCGCGCCTCGGCGACGCGGACGATCCGCTGCATGGTCTCGACGACGAGCTCTGGGTGGCTGCCGACCGCGGTCTCGCCGGAGAGCATGACGGCGTCGGCCCCGTCGAAGACGGCGTTGGCGACGTCGGAGGCCTCGGCCCGCGTGGGCGTTGCGCTGGTGATCATCGACTCGAGCATCTGCGTCGCGACGATGGAGGGCTTGCCCATCTCGTTGCAGCGGGAGACGATGTACTTCTGCGCGACGGGGACCTGGGCCGCGTCCATCTCGACGCCCAGGTCGCCTCGTGCGACCATGACTCCGTCGGCGGCTCGGATGATCTCGTCGAGGTTGTGCAGGGCCTCGGGCTTCTCGATCTTGGCGATGACGGGGATCGCGGGGTTGACGCCCGGGTGGACCGGGCGGTCCTTGCACAGCTCGGCGACGCGCCCCTTGAGCTCGATGATCTCGCTGGCGTGACGCACGAACGACAGGGCCAGGTAGTCCAGGTCGTTGGCGCAGGCCCAGTCCACGCAGTCCCAGTCACGCTCGGTGAGGCCCGGTGTTTTTAGGTCCGACTCGGGCAGGTTGATGCCCTTGCGGGAGGTGACCCGCCCGCCCACGGTCACGCGGCAGCGCAGGCTGACGCCGTCGAGGCGGTCGACCGCGAGCATGCGGATCATGCCGTCGTTGATCAGCACGCGCTGCCCGGGCTCGACGTCGAAGAAGATGCGGTCGAAGGTGGTGCCGAAGACCGCGGTGTCGCCGTCGAGGTAGGCCTCGTCGCAGTCGGCCCGGAACTCGACGTCCTGCCCGGGCTGGACGATCAGCCCGCCGCCGTCGTGCAGGTCCGGGACGGACTCGACGCGTATCTTGGGGCCCTGCAGGTCGCCCAGCACCGCGACCGGACGGTGGGCGAGCGCGACGGCGGAGCGGACGTTCTCGAGCCGGCGCGCCTGCTGGGCCAGGTCGCCGTGCGAGAAGTTGAGGCGGAAGACGGAGACGCCCGCGGCGATGAGACGGGCGATGATGTCGGGCGAGTCCGAGGCGGGCCCCAGCGTCGCGACGATCTTGGCGTGCGGGGGCCGGTCCTGGCACCCCGGCAGCCACGAGGGCAGCGCTGTGCTGGTGGCGAGCGGGTCGTGGGCCATGGCTGGGTGGGCGGTCTGGGTCACGAGCCGGCCCCCGCGGGCTCGGGGAGGGTCTTGGTGCGGTGCATGCGGGTGATATCGGCGTATCGGGCGCGGAACCATTGCGTGTAGTAGATTTCCGCGCGCGACTGGGCCCCGGGCGGACGCCAGGAATTGCGGACCTCCGAGTACGTCGCCTCGGTCCACGGGATCTCCCGGGCCGGGGCGCCGGTCGTGAACGCACCGCTCTCGTCCACCGGCGTGACGGGCCACTCGAAGAACGCCTCGCGCATGCGGGCGGCGACCTCGGGCGGGAAGCCCGGGTCTGACTCGGCCTCGATCACCGCCTCCCACGCGGCGCGGCACTCGTCGGCCGAGTCGATCGCGAAGCAGCCCATCATCACCTGCACCCCCGTCCGCCAGCCGGGGTTCTCCACGTTCGAGGCGATCTCGAACGGGTTGACCCGGTCCATGAGCCGGTCCCAGTACTTCTCGTACATCACGCGGCGCACCGGCATGCGGCGCAGCTCGTACTGCTCCGGGCCCATGCGGCGCCCGGTCTCGAGGTTCACCGGGTTGTTCTCGCCCCCGGGGGTGTCGAGCGCGTGAAACTGCCAGAGGGCCTGCGCGTCCTCGGTGAGGCAGAACTCCATGAACCGGCGCGCGAGCTCCGGGTTCGGGGCGCCGTTGAGCAGCGTCACCGGGTCGGCGTCGATGTAGACGGCCCCGGCGGGGTCCACGTAGCCGACGCGGCCGCGCCCCGCGGTCTGGGCCTGCCCGCGTCCGTAGAAGTCGATCGCGAGCCCGGCCGCGGCGTCGCCCTGGGAGACGTCGGTCGGAGGCTTGGTGGAGGACGAGGTGAAGTAGCGTGTGTTGCCGGACATCGCCCGCAGGATGCGCCAGCCCTCGTCCCAGCCGTGGTTGCCCAGGATCGAGTCGAAGGTGGTCGTGATGGAACCGGACTGGCGCGGGTCGGCCAGCGCGACCCAGCCGAAGAGCTCGGGGCGCGTCAGGTCGCCGAAGCCCGTCGGGTGCGGGAGCCTCAGCGTGTTGTCGTACAGGTCTGTGTTGTACACGATGCCGAAGGAGGACAGGGCGGTGCCGAGCCAGAGCTGCTCGGGGTGGTACAGGGTCTGCGGGCCGATGACGTTCTCGCCGTACCACTCGTCGAGCTGCCACCGGTCGAACCCCGCGGGCTGGGCCATCGGGACCCGGACGGTGAGGGCCTCGCCCGTGGGCGAGTCCGGGGCGGGAACCTCGTACAGGATGCCGTCTGCGACCTGGGTGTGGTCGTAGGAGCCGCCGCCGAAGAACAGGTCGAACTCGATGGTCGCGTCCGGGAGGGTGACCCGGGGGTTGTCCGGATCGGACGCGTCGAGGGAGTAGCGCCCGCCCTTGAGGGCCGCGATGTACTGGGCCTCGAGCTGGCGACGGATCTCGGTGGTGCCGCCGGGAGTGCGGTAGTCGACGGCGACCGGCGAGCCGAACTGGGAACGGTGCCACTGGTCGAAGGCGTGGGCGAACTCCTCCTGGATCTGCTGAACGTGCGGCGTGACCACGATCAGACGCGGGGCGTCGGCCGGGACGTCCGACCCGCCCTCGGCGGTGAGGGACATGGCGAAGGGCACGCCCAGGATCACGGCGAGAGCGATGGCGATGCAGACGCGTGGGAGCATGGCGAGAGTGTATTGTGGTGCCGCGGGACGCGTCCCAACGCCCCGCACGCATTTCCCGGAAGGAGTCAGCCATGCGGGATGATCGAGTCGCCATCGTGACCGGAGCGGGCAGCGGGATCGGGCGGGAGATCGCCATGCGGCTCGCGACGCACGGGTTCCGGCTGGTGCTGGCGGGCCGGCGCCCGGAGCCGCTGCGAGAGACCGGGCGGCTCGGCGGCGGTGTCGAGGGCGAAAGCTGGATCGGCGTGCCCACGGACGTGAGCGATCCCACGCAGGTGGACCGACTGATCGACGAGGCCCACCTGCGGTTCGGGCGGATCGACGCCCTGGTCAACAACGCGGGCTGGACGGGCATGAAGCCCATCGAGCAGCACACGCCCGAGGAGATCCGCGAGCTGTTCGAGGTCAACGCGCTCGGGGCGATCTGGGCGATCGCCCGCGTCTTGCCCGTCATGCTCGCCCAGGACCCGGACGGCGGCGGGACCGGCTCGGAACGCGGCGTCATCGTCAACGTGTCCTCGATGGCGACGGCCGACCCGTTCCCGGGGCTGAGCGTGTACGGCAGCGCGAAGGCGAGCGTGGAGGCGATCTGCCTGGGCATCCGGAATGAGCACGGGGACAACCTGATCCGGGCCCACGCCGTGGCGCCGGGGGCGGTGGAGACGGCGCTGCTGCGTTCGATCGCGAGCGAGGAGGCCCTGCCGCGTGACATGGCGATGGAGCCCGGGTACGTGGCGGGAAAGGTCGTCGCGTGCGTGACGGGGCACTCGGGGCTGGCGAACGGGGAGACGGAGTACGTGGCCGAGGCGCGGATGGGCTGATCCGCGGGCGTGCTCGCTGGTGGGCGTGTGTTTGTGGTCTGAGCCCCGATCGCTTACGCGATGGGCTGGTTCGCTATGAGTGAGCTCGCCCGGGTCCCCTCACTCACGTGAGGGGCTCGTTCAGGCATGCACCGGTTCAGGGAGGAGCAGTTCGCTTCGGATCGTGGTGACGGCGTGACCGGCGATGAAGACACGCCCGGGGGCCGCGTCGTCGAGGCGGCAGCGGACCTCGCCGGGGCGGTGCGAGACCTGGTGTGCGGTGAGTTCGCGCTTGCCGAGGCGGTTGGCCCAGTAGGGCGCGAGCATGGTGTACAGCGACCCCGTCACAGGGTCCTCGTTCACGCCGGACTGCGGGGCGAAGAGCCGGGCCACGAAGTCGTGGCCGGCGCCCGGTGCGGTCACGCCCACGGCCCGGACGTGGTCGAGTGCCGCGAGCTTGCCGAAGTCGGGGCGCAGCTCGTGCACGTCCCGCTTGTTGTCGAAGACGCAGATGAGGTCCATGGAGTCGTAGAGCTCGGTCGGGGCACGCCCGAGGGCGTCGGCGACCGCCGCCTTCAACTCTTCCGTGATCCCCTCGGTCGTCAGCGGCATCTCGGGAAAGTCCAGCTCGATCGCGCCGTCCCCGGTCCGTGCGGCTCTGAGCGGGCCGCTGCGGGACCGGAAGGTGACCGAATCGCGGTCCCATCCCAGTTCGGAGAAGAGCGCGTGGGCGGTCGCGACCGTCGCGTGCCCGCACAGATCGACCTCGATCGCGGGCGTAAACCAGCGCAGGTGAAAGTCCGCCCCCCCACTGTCACTCCCGTTCAAAGGGCAGATGAAGGCCGTTTCGGAGAGGTTGTTCTCGCTCGCGATGGCCTGCATCGTCTCGTCGGGCAGCCATTCCTCGAGCGGCACGACCGCGGCGGGGTTGCCGTGGAACGGGAGTCGGGTGAACGCGTCGATCTGAAACTGGCGGAGGGTGGGCATGACGCATCGTAGGGGAGAGCCGAGTTCCCGGAGGCGCGGAGAGAAACGGCGACGCGGAGTCGGGCGTGGTGGCTCGATGACAGCAACCCCTCGCTCGCGCTCGGGGCTCGTTTCGGACGGGCGTGTGCGCTCGAAGCCCTGTTACGAGGGGTGCTTGACGACCTTGTGCGCCTCGAACTCCGCCTCGTCGGACTCCCACGTGCTCGCCACGTGCAGCTCCCTGAGCTGCGCCTCGTCCACCGCGTTCGGCGCCTCGCTCATCAGGTCGGCTCCGGTCTGCGTCTTCGGGAAGGCGATGACGTCGCGGATGTTGGTCGTGCCGCACAGCAGCATCACCAGCCGGTCCAGCCCGAACGCGATGCCCCCGTGCGGCGGGGGGCCGTAGGTGAGCGCCTCCAGCAGGAAGCTGAACTTCTGCGCGGCCTCGTCGAGCGACAGGCCCAGCAGCTCGAACACCTTGGCCTGCACGTCCTGGCGGTGGATACGGATCGACCCGCCGCCGACCTCCGAGCCGTTGCAGACCATGTCGTACCCGTCGGAGACGATGGACTCCACGGCGTCGACGTCGGACCTGTCCACGCCCCGGAACTTCTCCAGCTCCGACTCCTGCGGGGCGGTGAAGGGGTGGTGCAGGGCGTAGAAGCGACGCGTCTCGGCGTCCCACTCGAACATCGGGAAGTCGATCACCCAGCAGAAGGCCCACTTGCTCTTGTCGATCATGTCCATGTCGCGGGCCAGCTTCTGGCGCAGCTCGCCCAGCGCCTTGGTGCACACGCCGTAGGTGTCGGCCCCGAAGAAGACCGTGTCGCCGTCCTCCAGCCCCAGTCGCTCGGCCAGCTCCGCCGTCACGGGCTCGATGAACTTGCCCACGCCCGCCTCGAACTTGCCGCCGACGTACTTGGTCGTCGGCACGCCGCCGGCACCGAAGGTCTTGATCCACTCGGAGTAGCCGTCGGTGATCTTGCGGGTCAGCCTCTCGGCGCCGCCGGGCACGCGGATCGCCTTGACGCAGCCCCTGGGCTTCTCGAGCGCCCCGGTGAACACCTTGAAGTCGGTCTTGGCCACGATGTCGGACACGTCCACCAGCTCCAGCCCGTACCGCAGGTCGGGGCGGTCCGAGCCGTAACGGTCCATCGCCTCGGCGTAGGTGATGCGCGGGAAGTCGGGCAGGTCCACGCCCTTGAGCTCCTTCCAGACGCGCTTGGCGAAGCCCTCCATCGTGCCCAGCACCGTCTCGCGGTCCACGAACGACATCTCGAGGTCGATCTGCGTGAACTCCGCCTGCCGGTCGGCCCGCGGGTCCTCGTCGCGGAAGCAGCGGCAGATCTGCAGGTACCGGTCCGCGCCCGAGATCATCAGGATCTGCTTGAACAGCTGGGGCGACTGCGGCAGCGCGTACCACTGCCCCGGCTGGTGACGCGACGGCACCAGGAAGTCGCGCGCCCCCTCCGGAGTCGAGCGGCACAGGATCGGGGTCTCGACCTCCAGGAACCCGTGCTCGTCGAAGTAGTCGCGCGTCAGCTTCGCCACGCGATGGCGGGTCGCCAGGATGGTCTGCATCGACGGGCGACGCAGGTCCAGGTACCGGTGCTTGAGGCGGATCTCCTCCCCGGGCAGATTCCCCTTGTCGTCGGGCAGGAAGGGCGGGTTGGCGGTCTTGGACAGCACGTCCAGGGTCTCGACCACCAGCTCGATCTCGCCCGTGGGCAGCTTGGGGTTCGGCCCGCCGTCGCGCACGCGGACGCGCCCTTGCACCGCCACGCAGTCCTCGTTGCGCAGCTTGTCGGCCTGTGCGAGCAGTTCGGGAGAGGCGTCCTCCTGGTCGAAGACGATCTGGGTCAGGCCGTAGCGGTCGCGGAGGTCGACGAAGATCAGGCCGGTCCCGTGGTCGCGGTAGGAGTTCACCCAGCCGTTCAGGGTGACGGTCTGGCCGACGTGCTGGGTGCGGAGCTGGCCGCAGGTGTGGGTTCGGACGAGCATGGCGGGGGCCTTGTGGGTGGGGGACACAGATCCGGGGCGGGGGCAGCAGGGGCCGACCGCAGGGGTGGGAAATCGGGCGGGAGTGTACGCGCCAAAGCCGAGGTCGAGCGGTCGTGAAACCGCTTGATCGGCCGATGGGAGGGGTCGGGTGCACGAAAAAAGCCCGCGCTGGGCGGGCTCTCGGAGCGGGCACCGGCGTGGTGTTCAAGTTTCAGGCCGCGCCAATCGGACATCGCCAGGCGATGCCTCCCCCATGAGCCTCCCCCATGCAAGCAAGCCCCATGCACGCGAGCCCCATGCACGCGAGCCCCATGCAAGCGAGCCAGCGCAACAGCCCTCGTGGGGGGGCTAGGTGAGCCAGCCGCCGAAGGCCATGGCGCCGATGATGATCAGGATCAGGGCCCCGACGTAGATGCCCAGGCTCCAGGTCAGCGGCTTGGAAGACGAGGCGTGCGTCGGCGACGGCGTCACCTCGTGCTCGTCGTGGCGGGGCGGGGCCACGTTGTCGAACTCCTCCGGATCGACGACCTCCGCGGACTCGCGGCTCGGTTTCTCGCGTGTGAGCTCGGACATGGGAGCCTCCTTCCGGCTTCGTCGCGGGCACTCGAGCCCCACCGATCGGGAGGCGAATCGCCCGCGTCCGTGGGCAATACTAGTCGCTGGCAGTAATTGTTTCAACATTCTTTCCGCCCCGCAGTTTTCCTGCCCGACTGCTTCGCAATGACCTATATCACAGCGTGATCGGACGAAACGCTTGCTGGCAGACGCTCGCCCCGCCACTCCGCGCCGCACTCCGGGCACCGCAACCGCCCCGTCACCTCGCTGGGCGCGGCACCGGCGAGCGAGTACCCGCACCCGGGGCAGAGGCCGCGGGCGAAGTACTTGTTGGCATGATCCACGGCGAACTTCTTTGAGCTCAACATCACCCAGCACCAGATCGCGAACAGCATCGCCGCAAACATGGCGGCATACACGACGAGCAATAGCAAGAAGTCGTCGATAGCACCTTTGAAACCAACAACCACGGCGAAAACTACACCGGACACCGGTATCTGAAGGAACACGCTGTACACGAGCACCCAGGCCTGCTCACGCAGCGTCATCCGGATCCGCTTCGGACGGTTCTTTCGCCAGACGAATGAGAAGGGAGGACGCGTGCGAGCAAAGTGGATGCGCTTGCTCTCATCGTCCAGCAGCAACCGACCGGAGAAGCGGAAGGTCTGCGAACCAGCCACACGCTCCCAGTCCCCTGGTTTCACGACGGCATCTCGTTGTGGTCCAGGTCGATGAACGAACCGTGCTCGGTCGGGGCACTCGGCAGACGCTCTCCCAGCCAGACCGCCCCGCACTCCGGGCACCGGATGCGGTCGCCGGCCTCGCGCGCTCCGATGTCGGCCAGCGAGTACCCGCACCCGGGGCAGCACCCGCGCGACAGGAACTTGGTGGCGTGATCGATGACCACGGCCCGGCGTCGCGACAGGTACGAGCCCGCGAAGCACGCGAGCATGATCACCTCGATCGTCGCGATGGTGGACAGCATCTCGGACACCGACCACTTCGGGAACACCAACTGCTGGATCAGGACGGCCAGCAGCGTGACGACGCCGAAGGACAGCACCGAGTAGTACACGATGCGGAAGAAGTACTCTCGCTCCGTCAGGGCCCGCTGACGCCCGCGCGACATGTACAGCAGGTCACGCGGCACCGAGAGCGGGCTCGGGATCGTCCGCCCGAGCTGCACCCGCTCGCCCGCGTCGTCGTGCAGGCTTCGCCCGTCGAAACGGAACTCGATCGGCTGCGGGGGCCCGGGCTGGGTTCTCACCACGGCATCTCGTTGTGATCCAGATCGATGAACGACCCGTGCTCGTCGGCCTTCACGCTGTGCACGGTCTTCAGGATCCGACCCACGGCGTCCGGGATCTGCAGCGGGGCCTGCTCGCCGCCCATGTCGGTCTGCACCCAGCCCGGGTGCATCACGATCGCGGTGAGGCCCGCGTGCTTCTTCCGCAGGGCGTTGGCCATGCAGACGTGCAGCATGTTCAGGGCCGTCTTGGACGAGCGGTAGGCGAGGTGGGCGTCCGCCCCGTCGTTGATCGCGTGCTGCAGCGACCCCATGTACGACGAGATGTGCACGATCAGCTTCCGCTCGGACCGGGCGACGTGGTCCTCCAGCGCCCTGGTCACCAGCCACGGCCCGAGGCAGTTGGCCTTGTAGGTGTCGAGCAACTGCTCGGGCGTGAGCTCCCACATCGTGGGCGTCTTGGAGTCCGCGAACAGCCCGGCGTTGTTGATCAGCACGTCGATCGGGGCGTCCCCCACCGCCTTGGCCATCGCCTCAACCGACGCGGGGTCGGACACGTCGCAGGGCAGGACGGTGGCCCCGGTGGCGTTGAGCTCGTCGGCCGCGTTGGGGTTGCGGGCCGTAGCAAAGACGGTGTGGCCGGAGGCGATGGACTGCTTAGCCATCTCGAGGCCGAGGCCTCGGTTGGCGCCGGTGATGAGAATGTTCATGGCCCATCGTAGGGTGCGGGAATTGGTATCTTGAAGGCATGGACGATGGATTCATCGACAGCCCGGACGCCCCGCTGCCGACGACTGGTGTGTTTCATACCGAGTACTCTGAAAAACTCTGGTGGCGGCACATCGGTGGATTCTGTCTCTTTGAAGGAGCGATCGTCATCGCCGTATGCACTACGATCACATTGACTGTCGGAGGAAATCAGAGGCCATATATTGTGTTTACCTTCGGAGGAGTCTTTGTCCTGCTCATGTTTTGCATAGCGCTGCTGTATAGGCAGACTCGAGCACGCCACGAACGGATCACAATCGACTGGGAATCGAGAAAGATCGAGTTTGCAGGCCACAGGAGCAACCAGGCCGATCTACTCGATCGAAGAAGCACAGGCGTCACGATAGGCTTCGATGAAATCCTCGATGCACGGCGGGAATCTGGACGGCGGACGCTACCGAATTGTGTGTTTGTCCGCGCCAGAGAGTACACGGTCACTGTCGGCCTGTATCACGATCAGATGGACGGACTTCTGGCCCGGCTCAACCGGATCGGCAAGAACAACCCAAAGCCGAGCACGCGTGAAGTTCTCCGGAAGTTCTGGGGCAGCCCCATCGCACTGTTCTTTATCCTTCTCATCGCGTGCTTTGTGATTGGTGCAGTGGTATTCGTACTCACGACCTAATCACGCGGAACGACTCACCGCTCCACCACCATCGCCACCGCGTTTCCCCCACCCAGGCACAGCGCCGCCAGCCCGCGCTTCGCGTCCACCCGCTGCATCTGGTGCAGCAGTGTTGTCAGCACGCGGGCGCCGGATGCGCCGATGGGGTGGCCCAGCGCGATGCCGCCGCCGCAGATGTTGAGCCTGTCCTCGGGGATCCCCAGCTCGTTGATGTTGCACAGGATCTGGGCCGCGAAGGCCTCGTTGACCTCGAACAGGTCGATGTCGCTCATCTTGAGCCCGGCCTTCTCGACCGCGGCGGGGATGCCGACGTTCGGGGCCGCGAAGATGTCCTTGGGGGCCACGCCGCCGGTCGCGTAGCTCACGATCTTCGCCATGGGCGTCAGGCCCAGCTCGCCCGCCTTGGCCTCCGACATCACCACCGTCGCGGCGGCGCCGTCGTTGATCTGGCTCGCGTTGCCCGCCGTCACGGTGCCGTCCTTGGTGAAGACCGCCCGCAGCTTGGCGAGCCCCTCCGCGGTGGACTCGGCCCGGATGCCCTCGTCCCGGCTCACGCCGCCCTCGGGCCCGGGGACCTTGCGGTTGCCGACCTCCTCACCCGTCAGCGCGACCACCTCGGCGTCGAAGTGCCCCGCGTCCCACGCCGCGGCCGCCCGCTGGTGGCTCTGGGCCGCGAAGCGGTCCTGCTCCTCGCGGCTGACCTTGTACTTCTCCGCGATGTGGTCCGCGGCGTTGCCCATCGCCCAGCACTCGAAGGCGCACCGCAGGCCGTCGTACTGCATGTGGTCCTCCATCGTGGTCGGGCCGAACTTGGGCCCGGTCGCTCCGTTGCGGACGTGGGCGAAGTACGGGGCCATGGTCATGTTCTCGAGCCCGCCCGCGACCACGCAGTCGTTGTCGCCCGCCTTGATGGACTGGGCCGCCATCATGACGGCTTCGAGCCCCGAGCCGCACACCTTGTTGATCGTCTTGGCCGACATGGTGTCGGGCAGCCCGGCCCCGAGGGCCGCCTGGCGTGCGGGGTTCTGGCCCAGCCCGGCCTGCAGCACGCACCCCATCACGACCTCGTCCACGTGGTCTTTGGCCGCGGGAACGTCGTCCAGCACCGCCGACACGGCCTTGGCGCCGAGCTTGGTGGCGGGCGTGCTCGAGAACCCGCCCAGGAAGCGTCCGATGGGGGTCCTCTTGGCGGCGACGATGACGGGCTGGTTCGACATGGGTCGTTCCTTCCTGCGGTGCGCCCCCCTCGTGAGTCCCCGCGGGCGCGCCGTGGTGTTGAGAGCATGGGAATGGGGTGGGCGAGGATCGTAGGCGGCGGCGGTTGTAGGATGCCCGTGATGACGACGACGCCGATTGGACAAGGGCTTTCATTGCCGAGCACGGACGAGGTCACCGAGCAGGCCGCCGAGTTTCTCAACACCTGGGGCGTGCCTCTGCTCTGGCTCGCGGTCGTCGTGCTCGCGGGGCTGGTGCTGCACTGGATCGTCTTCGCCGTCCTGACCCGCGCCACCCGCGAGAAGGACGGCGACACGCACGAGCCGCCGGAGGACGAGCGCGTCGAGCGGGTGATGCGCCTGTGCGTGCTGCGGATGCGCCGCCCGGCCCTGCTCGTGCCGGCCCTGCTCGGCGTGCAGCTCGTCACCCCGGCCTTCGCCGACCGCGCCCAGGCCGCCGTCTCCGCCCTGCGCCACGCCAACTCGATCCTGCTGGTCGTCCTGCTCACGTGGATGGTGCTGGCGGTCCTGAATGTGATCACCCAGGCCGTGCTCGACGAGCACGACACCGACGTGGACGACAACCTGCGGGCCCGGAGCATCCACACCCAGCTCAGGGTCATGAAGCGTGTGCTGACCACCATCGTGGTCATCATCGGCGGCGCCGCGGTGCTCATGACCTTCCCCAGCGTCCGCGAGTTCGGCCAGACCCTGCTCGCCAGCGCCGGCCTCGCCGGGCTGGTGCTGGGCCTCGCGGCCCGCCCCGTGCTCGAGAACCTGTTCGCCGGCGTGCAGGTCGCGCTCACGCAGCCTATCCGGCTCGACGACGTGGTCGTCATCGACGGCGAGTGGGGCAGAATCGAGGAGATCACCACCACCTACGTGGTCGTCCGCATCTGGGATCAGCGACGCCTGATCGTGCCCTTCTCCAAGATCCTGGGCGACTCGTTCACGAACTGGACCCGGCGCAACTCCGAGATCCTCGGCACCGCGATGATCTGGGCCGACTACACCGTCCCGGTCAGGGAGGTCCGCGCGGCCCTCGAACGCTACGTGCAGGACCACCCCAAGTGGGACAAGCGCGCCGTCGGGCTCCAGGTCACCGAGGCGACCGAGCGCAGCATCGGCATGCGGGCGCTGGTCAGCGCCAGGAGCGCGAGCGACGCCTGGGACCTGCGCTGCGACGTCCGCGAGCACCTGATCGACTACCTCCAGCGTGAGCACCCGAAGAGCCTCCCGCGCGAGCGCGAGGAGGAGTACCGCCAGGGGCAGCGCGCCACGGACGACGCCGACACGCCCGCGCCAGACCGGGAGCGCGGCTCCGACGGCACGCCGTCCGGCGGTGACGCGGGCGACTCCGAGGGCGAGCGGTCGTGAGCGGGCTGGCGGGGCCCGCCCCGGGGACGCGGACCGTCGGCCTGGACGAGCTGCCGCGCCTCGGGCCCGTCAGGCTCGCGTGGCGCGCGATCGAGCTGCTCGGGCTGTACGTCGTGCTGCCCGGCGTGCTGGCGGTGCTGATGGACCCCTGGGACCGGGCCCGCCCGGCGCTCGACCTGGTCCGCCTCGGCTGGCTGTGCGACGTGGAGGCCAACCGGCGCCTGCTGATCTTCCCCCTGCTGTTCGCCACCACGGGCGCGATCGTCGTCTTCCTGCTCTTCGACCGCACCTTCGAGACGCGTCGCCTGTGGAACTGGGGCGGCATGGCCAGGGGCCTGGCGCGCGTCATCGCGCTGTGGTGCTACGCCGTGGTCGCGATGCTGGGCCTGGCGTACGTGCTGTCGCACCACACGAGCGTGCTGCCGAAGGAGGGCTTCCTGCGTCTGCCGATCGGCAACCCCGGGCTGATGCTGGCGATCACGCTGCTGTACCCGGTCTTCAGCGCGTACCCGCAGGAGGTGACGCACCGGGCCTTCTTCTTCCACCGCTACCGGGTCTTCTTCCGGGGACGCTGGGCGATGATCGTCGCCAACGCCCTCGCCTTCATGTGGCTGCACGCCCTGTTCTGGAACTGGATCGCCCTGCGTCCCCGGAAGAAGACCCGGTAGCGGTGGAAGAAGAAGGCCCGGTGCGTCACCTCCTGCGGGTACGCGCTGAAGACCGGGTACAGCAGCGTGATCGCCAGCATCAGCCCGGGGTT
>JBICID010000074.1:0-10283 GCA_043101615.1 Phycisphaerales bacterium JB040
GCTCTTCCGATCTGTTCGAGGCGGTCGGCGACGGCGTGCAGGGTGCGGAAGCTGGTGAAGAGGACGAAGGCGCCGCCCTCGGTGGCGACGACGTGGTCGTGGATGCGGCTGGCCAGCTCGTCGTTGAATCGCTCCGAGCCCGGGTTGGGCATGGTGGGATCGACGATGACCTCGACCTGGCGGGCGTACTCGAAGGGGCTGCCGAGCTGGAGGACGCCGGCGCCCTCGCATCCGAGGCGGTCGATGGTGAAGGAGAAGGCGGTCTCGGCGTGCTCCGGGGGCTCGTCCTGGGTGATGGAGCGGGTGGCGAGGGTGGCGCTGGTGAGGGTGACGGAGCACTCCTTGGCGAAGAGGCGGTCCTTGAGGAGCCTGTTGACGCGGACGGGTGAGCAGGCGAGGGCCATTCTCTGGCCCTGGATTCTCCCGGTTGAACCCTGGTCGTCGTCGCCCGCCCCCCCGGCTGACTCGACCCAGTAGACGCAGCCCTGGACGGTCTGTGCGACGAGGGCCTCGGCGGTGTCGGCGATCTCGGCGGCGCGGAGGGCGAGGGCGTTGAGCTCGAAGCGGTCGGGCTCGGAGCGTGCGTCGTCCTTGAGAGAGCGGAGGGAGACCGCGAGGGCGTTCATGGTCTCGGTGAGGGTGTTGGGGATGGCGTCCTCGTGTCGGATGCGTCCGTTGGTGACGAGGTCTGAGCGTGCGAGGCGGGCGAGGTTGTCGAAGAAGGCGGCGCAGGCCTGGTCGGCGGCGCGGACGAGGGCGATGGCACGCTCGATGGGGCGGAAGTCGCCGACGAGGAGCTCGAGCTGGGGGAGGTAGCCCTTGCCGGTGCGGGTGTGGACCAGGGTGGTGAGGAGGTGGCGGACGCGACCCTCGGTGAGGCGGAGGCCGAAGTGGTCGGCTGCGACGTCCTCGACGGCGTGGGCCTCGTCGAGGATGACGTGGTCGTAGGGGGGAAGTATGGCCCCCCCACCGCCACCCGAACTGTCCCCGTTGTCCATGCGGGAGCGGAGGGCGAGGTCGGAGAAGAAGAGGGCGTGGTTGCAGATGAGGAGGTTGGCGCCGTCGATCTTCTTGCGGGCGGTCTGGTAGAAGCACTCCTTGTGGTGGGGGCAGCGCCGGCCCATGCAGTTGCCCGAGTCGGACTGGACCTTGTCCCAGACGCCGGGTCGATCGATGGGGGGGAGGGTGGAGAGGGTGCCGTCCTGGGTGTCGTAGGCCCAGTCCTCGATGACGTGGAGGGAGCGTCGTGCGGCGGCGTCTGGGAGGAGGGACTGCTGTCGCTGGCTGGCGAGCTTGAGGCGCCTGATGGAGACGTAGTTGCCGCGTCCCTTGACGAGGACGGGGGTGAGCGGTCGTGCGGGGCTGCCCTCCTCGCCCCAGCCGAGCCTCTGGACGGCCTCGAGCAGGACGGGGATGTCCTTGTCGAGGAGCTGCTCCTGGAGGGCGATGGTGTTGGTTGCGACGACGACGGTCTCGTTGTGCAGGCAGGCCCGCTCGATGGCGGGGGCGAGGTAGGCGAAGGACTTGCCGACGCCGGTGCCGGCCTCGACGAGCAGGTGCGAGCGTGCGGCCATGGTCTCGGCGACGCGCTCGGCCATGCGGAGCTGCTGCGGGCGTGGCTCGTAGTGGTCGGCGAGTGCGGCGGCGATGGGGCCGTGGTCGCCGAGGATGTCGTGGACGGTGCGGCTCACGGATGGGAGTGTATTCCGGGGTGCGTGCGGGTCGTGATGTGGTTCGGGGAACGTGGGCGTTCAAGGGTGTGAAAGGCGGCCCCGTCGCTTGCGCTCCGGGCTCGTTTGGGTGTGGGGGGATCGTGGCGTGTTTCGTTCCCGCGGGGCCGCGTGCTTACGCCCGCGGCTCGGATCAAGGCGGGTACGTGTAGGACAAATGGGGGGGTGCATCCGGGCTTGTGCTGTCCGGTATGCTTGCGGGGTCCGTGGTTTTTGAGGAATGTGAAGGATCAGACCCATGCTGCACAGCTCGTTCCGTTGGATGGTCGCGTCGTTGGTGGTCGCGGCGAGTGGTCTCTGCGCGTTGGCGCAGGACGTGTCGTTTTCTGTGACGATCGACCCTGGCGTGCGGGACGGGGCGTACACGGGGCGTGTGTACGTGGCGCTTGCGCCGGCGGAGGGGTACGGGGAGCCTCGTCAGGCGATGCACGCGTGGGTGGACCCGCCGCCGGTGTACTCGGTGGACGTGGCGGGGCTGATGCCGGGCGAGGCGGTGGTGCTGGACGCTGGGAGCCTGTCGCACCCGGGGCCGATGACGGAGCTGGAGGCGGGGACGTACCGGGTGCAGGCGATCGCGCGGGTGAGCCCGGACTCTCCGAAGCCGGGGCTGGGTGCGGGGGACCTGATCTCGGAGGTGGTGAGCGTGGAGCTGGACCCGGCGTCGGGGTGGGACATCGGGCTGCGTCTGACGGAGGCGGTGGAGGAAGAGGTTCTGGAGGATTCTGCGCGGGTGCGGTGGGTGGAGATGGTGTCCCCGCGTCTGAGCGAGTTCCACGGGCGCGAGGTGACGATGAAGGCGGGGGTGCTGCTGCCGCCGGGGTTCGACCAGCGGACGGACGAGACGTTCCCGGTGGTGTACATGGTGACGGGGTTCGGGGGGGACCACACGTTCGTGCGGTCGCTGGAACAGTCGGGTCTGACGGCGAGCGCGACGGGGCTGGAGGCGATCTGGGTGGTTCCGGACGCGTCGTGCTTCCGGGGGCACTCTGTGTTTGCGAACTCGGCGAACAACGGGCCTTGGGGCGACGCGCTGGTGTACGACCTGATCCCGATGATCGAGGAGGAGTACCGTGGTGCGGGGGCGGAGCACCGGTACACGACGGGGGTGTCGAGCGGGGGGTGGAGCTCGCTGTGGCTGCAGCTTGCGTACCCGGAGGAGTTCAGCGGGTGCTGGAGCCACGTGCCGGACCCGGTGGAGCTGCACGCGTTCCAGACGGTGGACGTGTACGGCGGTGACAACATGTACGAGTACCCGGACGGGAGCGAGCGTCCGATCGCGCGGCGCAACGGCGAGGTGATGATCACGGCGCGTGACTTCGTGGCGCGGGAGACGGTGCTGGGGCCGGGGGGGCAGATCCACTCGTTCGAGGCGGTGTGGTCGCCGCGGCTGGCCGACGGGACGCCTCGCCTGCTGTTCGACCGGGAGACGGGCGAGATCGATCCTGTGACGGCGGAGTCGTGGAAGGCGTACGACATCGCGTACAAGGTGCGTCGGGAGTGGGACCGGATCGGCGGATCGCTTGGGGGCAAGGTGCACGTGTACGCGGGGAGCGAGGACAACTTCTACCTGGAGCTTGCGATCCCGGCGCTGGCGGAGGCGTTCGAGGGGGTGGGGTCGGACGCGGTGGTGGAGATCGTGGAGGGGATGCAGCACACGCTGCACCGTGACGGGCACCGGGACATGCTGGCGACGATCGCGGAGCGGTGGTCGGGGGAGCAGGCGGAGCCGGAGCCGATGCCGGAGCCGACGGACGAGCCGTGAGCGCCGCCCGCTTTTCGCATTGAATCCAGGCCCCATTGCTTGCGCAATGGGCTCGTTCTGAAACTGCCGCGTCGCTGCGCTTCGGGCTCGTTCGATGAAAGTGGAACTGAAGGGCGGGGGGCCGCGTGCTTACGCCCGCGGCTCTGAAAAGACCCTCCCGTCGCTGGGCGACGGGAACCCCCTCATCCGTCCGCTGCGCGGACACCTTCTCCCCCAGTGGGGGAGAAGGGGGGACAGTCCTGTCGCTGCGCTCCGGGCTCGTTTGGTGAAGGGGCTGGTTAGGAGAGGGGGGAGCGTTTGGGTTCGCCGTCGCGGCGGGGGTAGGCCTTGGGGGTGGGGCGTAGTTTTTCGAGGACGATGATGCGTCCGGTGGGTGTGTCGAGGGTGGCGGCGTGGGCGGCGTGGAGGAGGTGGAGGGCGGGCTTGGCCTCGGCGAGTTCTTCTTCTGCCTGCTGACCCTTGACGAGGGCGATGAGGCCGCCGACGCGGGCGAGGGGGACGGTGAGCTCTGCGAGCATGGGGAGGCGTCCGACGGCGCGGGCGATGACGGCGTCGTACTGGTCGCGGTGGCCGCCGGCGCGTCCGGTGGCGGTGCGCTGGCCCCGGTCCTGGCCGATGGTCTCGGCGCGTCCGGTGACGATGTCGACGTTGGTGAGACCGAGTTCGCCTGCGGCGCGCCGGAGGAAGGCGGTCTTCTTGGCGGTGGCGTCGAGGAGGGTGAAGCGGTGGCCCGGCAGGGCGATGGCCAGGGGGAGGCCGGGGACGCCGCCGCCGGATCCGACGTCGATGACGCGGACGGGCCGGCCCTCCTCGGCGGGTGTGGCCTCGGCGAGGACGGGGAGGAGTGTGAGGGCGTCGAGGATGTGGCGGTCCCAGGCTTCCTCGGGCTGGCGGATCGCGGTGAGGTTCATCCGCGTGTTCTCGTCGAGCAGGAGGGCGAGGAAGTGGCCGAGGCGCTCGGTGTCGCCGGGCTCGAAAGCGATGCCGAGTTCGGCGGCGCGGTCTGTCCAGCCGGCGGGCGGGGTGAGGGGGGCTGTGCTGGGCTGGTCGTTCATGTGGGGGAGGAGGTTAGCGCGTGAGGATGCGACCGGAGACGTGCATGCGCCGGCCGTAGTCGTTGGGGTTGCGTTGCCAGGTGGGGTCGTCGTCCTCGTACTCGAAGCTCTCTCGGAAGGGCGGGCGTGCCTTGTGGAGTGCGCAGGAGAGGACGAGGCCTGCCATGAGCCAGGAGGTCAGGAGCGAAGAGCCGCCGTAGGAGACGAAGGGGAGTGTGATGCCGATGATGGGGAGGAGTCCGAGGTTCATGCCGATGTTGACGACGACCTGTGCGGCGACGAAGGCGGCGAGGCCGACGGCGATGAGGCGGCCCATGGGCTCCTTGCAGCAGGCTGCGGTGAGGAGGGCTCCGGCGAGCCAGAGGGTGTAGAGGGCGATGAGTGCGAGGCCGCCGAGCATGCCGAAGCGTGCGACGACGACGGCGAAGACCATGTCGTTGTGGGCCTCGGGGAGGCTGTTGTAGCGGACGAGTGCGCGGGCGGCGGGGTCGGGCCTGCCGGTCAGGCCGCCGGAGCCGATGAGGTTCTGTGCGGTGACGCTCTGGAAGTTGATGTCGTCGGCGCGGGTGGTGTCGCCGGTGATCTGTGCTGCGAGGCCGACGATGCGCTGCTTCTGGTGGGGCTGGAGGAAGGGGTAGACGGCGGGTGCGATGAGCAGGCCGCACAGGACGATGACGGCGAGGTGGCGGAGGCGTGCGCCGGCGGCGATGAGGATGGCGAAGAGTGCTGGGCCGAAGAGTGAGGCGGTGCCGAGGTCTGGCTGGACGGTGATGAGGGCGACGGGGACGGCGGTGATGAGTGCGGGGACGACGAGCCCGAGGAATCGCCGGTGCTGGTGGCGGAAGCGGAGGTAGTGGGCGACGGCCATGACGTAGGCGATCTTGGTGAGCTCGGAGGGCTGGAAGTCTGCGACGCCGAGGTTGATCCAGGCGCGGGCGCCGTTGCGGGGGGTGACGAGGAAGGCGGGCACGGCGGGTATGAGCACGAAGATCAGCAGGCCGATGCAGGCGGCGAAGAGGGGCCAGGAGAGCCAGCCGAGCACGCGGACGTGCGGGAGGGCGATGGCGAGGCCGGCGACGAGGCCGATGGCGAGGAATGCGAGCTGCTTGGCGGCGGCGCCGGCGAGGGGGGCGTTCGGCGTGGGCTGCTCCGCGAGGTCGATGGCGTAGACGCCGACGAGGGTGAGGGCGACGGAGGCGAGGACGGTGAGCCAGGCCCAGTTGATGAGCTTGAGGTCCTTGACCCATCCGAAGAGGCCGGTGTCGGCGTCGTCGGTGCCGCCGCGTATGACGACGCCGGCGGCGCGGAGGATGTCGGGATGATTGCCGGCCAACCTCACCCTCCCCCTCCTGAGCGACGTCCCCGTTCCGCGTGTGCGGCGGTCGTGTCGGGCTCGGTCGTTTCGAGGTAGCCCTCGTCTGCGAGTGCGTGGATGATCTGGTTGGCGATGGGGCCGGAGACGCGTCCGCCGGAGCCGGCGTAGTCCATGACGACGGCGACGACGTAGCGTGGCTGGGCGGGTGTCTCGCCGGCCATGACGACGAACCAGGAGTGGTCTCCGGTGAGGAAGGTGGTCTCTTCGAGGGGTCCGTCCGGGCCGTCGGGGTCGGCGGTGAGGGGGGGCGCGGTGGCGGTGCCGGTTTTGCCCCAGACGGTGATGCCGGGGACGTTCCAGATGGTCTCCTCGCCCAGCGGGGTGTTGAGGACGCGTCCGGTGGCGTAGTCGGGGTCGCTGACGACCCTGCGGAGGCCCTCGAGTGCGGCGGAGATGGCGCCCTGCGAGACCGGGAGTTGGCGTGCGTCGGGGGGGGAGCCGTCTCGGAAGATGCGGGGCGTGACGTGGACGCCGCGCCGCGCGAGGGTGGCGTAGGCGGCGGCGGCGTGGAGGGGTGTCCAGGTGACGGGCCCCTGTCCGATGCCCATCTGTATGGCGTCGCCTCGTGAGAGGTCGGTTCCGTCTCCGGGCCCGTTGAATGGGCCGACCTTGCCGGGGAACTCTGGTCCGATGCCGAGGTTGAACTCCTCGCCGAGGCCGTACATGTGGTAGGTGTCGGCGATGCGTTCTGGCCCGAGTCGCATGCCGAGGGTGAAGAAGAAGACGTTGGAGGAGACCATGAGTGCGTCGACGGCGTCGGGGTCTCGCCCGAGCTGGTCGCGGTGGGTGAGGCCGTACTGCTTGTAGATCCAGGAGCGGAGGATGTCGGGGCGGTCGGGGTAGAGGTGTCCTGTGGCGGGGATGCGCTCGGAGAGGTCGTAGGCGCCGAAGTGCTCGGCGCCGGTGAGGACGAGGGCCTTGGCGACCGAGCCTGGCGGGTAGGGCTTGGCGATGGCCTTGTGGACCTCGGGGTGGAGGAGGTCGCGGAAGAGTTGGACCTGGTTGTGGTCGAGGGCGTAGGCGGCTTGCCAGTCGCCGTCCCGGGGCTCGGTGGGCGTGGAGACGAGGGCGAGGATCTCGCCGGTGGCGACGTCGAGCACGGCGGCGCCGCCGTAGAGGTGGGTGCCGGTGGGCGGTCGCGTGTCGATCGGGCCGTGCCAGTCCTGGACGACGGCGAGGCCGAGGGCGGGGTCCATGAGCGCGCGGACGCGTGCCTGGAGGCGTGCGTCGATGGTGAGGGTGAGGTCTCGCCCGTGGGCGGGTGGGATCTCCTCGACCTCGCCGGTCTCGAGGTTCTCGATGCGGACGCCGCGGAGGCCGCGGAGGCGGTGCTCCTGTGCGGCCTCGAGGCCCGCGTGGCCGACGGTGTCGCCGGGGCGGTAGCGTCCGCGGTCGGTGCCGCGTGCGGTGAGGGCGTTGCGCTGGAGGTAGGGGTCGGAGTTGAGTGCGCGTTCGCGTCGTTCGGCGTCCTCGGCGTAGGCGGTGTCGCGCATGCGTCCGAGGATGGGTGCGGCGACGCCGAAGACGGAGGCCTCGACGAGGGGCTGGTCGGTGTGGAGGGCGGCGAGGGGGGCGGGGAAGGTGGAGGTGTCGATGGTGACGGTCATGGCGTCGTGCGGGTAGATGCGCTCGACGGTGTCTCGGACGGCGATGCCGGGGAGGAGGGGGATGCCGAGCTCGGTCGGGGACTCCGACCCGGGGTCGAGGGCGGGGGCGGGGAGCGGGATCTCGGTGTCGAGGAAGCGGTAGATGCGGAAGCCGACGTCGTCGCCGACGTCGGCGGCGATGACGTGCTGGGCCCGCTGCTCGGCGATGGGGCGGTCGGCCTGGTCGCGGAGGCGGTCCACGTCGATGCCGTCGGCGGAGCGTCGGGACTCGAGCTCGGCGTCGACGAGGTTCTCGAGGCGCTTGTCCACGATGGCCCGGTGCATGCGCTCGACGCGGTCGGTGACCTGGCGGGCGTTGTCGCGGAGCTCTTCCTCGGGTCGCTGGGTGAGCTCGGCGAGCATGGGCCACATGGCCTCGACGCGGGCGGCGTAGAGGGCCTGGAAACGCTCGATGAGTTCGGTCTTGGCCTCCGGGGCGAGGGTGCCCCAGCTGGCGCGGTGAACGCGCCGGGCGGCGGCTGCCCCCTCGATGCGGGCCCAGCGTCCGGAGAGGACGGAGTAGTCGATGGTGATGTCGTAGCTGGCGCGGTCCTCGGCGAGGACGAGGTCGTTGCGGTCGAGGATGCGCCCGCGTGAGGTCGGGAGCCAGCGGACGGCAACGAGGCGGGATTCGGCGACGGAGGCCCGCTCTTCGTGCTGGAGGACGGCGAGACGCCCGAGCTGGGTCGAGAGGGCCATCATGGGGACGACGGCGAGCGTCCCGAGGAGGAGGAGCCTCCGGTGGAACATGCGTCTGAGGATGGGGGCTCGACGGGGCATCCGTTCTCCGGCCGGGCGTGTGGGTGTGCCAGTCCAGAGTGTACGGATCGGGGGTGGGCGGGGATTCGGGTGAGGCGAGAACGGGGGCGGACGGTGGGACGTGCGGGGAAGCGGTCTCTATAGACTGCTCGGATGCGGTCCAAAGGGCGTTTCTTGGTGACAGTGGGCGTGGCCCTGGTCGGACTGGGGTTCGGGTGGTTGCTGATTCGCGGTCAGGGCCGAGCGGCCTCCACGCCGGGCGGCCAGCCCCCTATTCCCGGGCCGCTTGGCATTCCGAGGCAACAGGTCCCCTTGGTCGGTTCGGACGAATCCTGGAGCGATCAGCGGCTGGTCTCTGCTTTGCAGAGCGGTGATGGGCGGTTGATTGCAGGGGCGATCGAGTCCATGAAATTCAAATCGGAGATCGCACCGCTCGTCGCGGATGCGTTCTGCGACGTGTTGCTGTCGGATGAGGCCCCCACTCACCTCAGTGAAGCGGCCGTAGAAACCATCATCAGGAATGATCGGGACGAGTTTCGCGCGGCACTTGCGTGCGCACTGCTCAGGCAGACAGACGATCAGATCGCTTTGATCGTGCGCGAGCCAGCGTGGCGGTATCTGGTGCAGCGTGCTCAGCACTTTGCGGGGCTAGGGCCCTCTTGGATGTCCGCTGACAACCCGGCTGTAAAGATGCGATCGGTGATGTCATCCGAGTGTCACTAACGCTCCGAACCAGGAGTGCCCCATAGTGACGTTGCCACAGGAATGTGGAATTCCGTGAATTCGGGCTCATTCGTGCCACGCCTGGACTCCCAAACGGTAGCCTGTCACGCCATTTGAACGTGACCGAATGACTACCTGCGAACGAGGTGAGTGGTGTTTGGACGAAAAAAGAAGCAATCTGCAAACGCATCTCCGTCGCAACCCGACACGGCCAGCAGAGGCGAGTCTGCGGATGCGATTACGAATCGACAGTCAAACCCGAATGACGTCGCTCTGCTTGACTCGCTCACCCAGCAGTACGAACTGCTAAGAGACGGGAAACAAACCGATTCAACGGCGGCTGTTGAGTCGATCTTCAAACTCAGCAGGTGGTTCTATCCTGCTCGTGGTGAGATGCCGAATCCACAGCCGACCTTTATCAACTCGAATCACGGAAAATCACTTGTCATAGCTACTTCGGGCGAACGGGCTCACCGAATTGCAAAGCATTTTGACGTCAAGATGACTGATCATTCGGACGTGTACACCACCATTCAGACTACTCCGGAGCAGTGCCTCCGAATTGCCATTCTGAACCATTGCAGCACGATCCATTTCGATCTTTATGCCGACGGAGGCGTGTTTGTTCCGGTTTGGGACTTGCTCGAAAACTACAAGAGAGCCACGGGCAGGCTGATCGAGGACATCGTTGTGCCCGCAGCACCAGGTGAATTTAAGAGACTTGCCGAGGAGCTAGAAGGCAAGGGCCTCGCTGGCCTTGACTTGCAGGCATGCTTGATCGAGCGGCTGCTGCGTATCCCGCATGTCTTGATGCCTCAAACAAAGGACGCCGAGGGCCATCCAGTCGCAATGGTGAAGAATGAGGACAACAAGCTATTAGTCTTCGGCTTTGCCAATCCGTACTCGCTGAATGATGCGTTCAAGAATTCCGAGCAATCTGTGGAAGTCAGTCACTTTCCCGTGCCGGTTTTCATCGATTGGTCAAATCGGCTGATCAGCGGACTTGATCCAAACTCGGTGTTCTTCATGCTGGGAGAAGAGGATGGATTGTGGTTGCAATTGCACCTTGCGGCAATCGTGCATGTGTTTGAGCAGAACGATCGCTTCTTGAAGTTGCAACAGCAGTATCACAGAGTCCCACCGAGGGAAGCTTCTGCTGGGAATGCTTCGAGCTAGCCCTCGGTCTTGTCGCGGGTGATCTCGGCGTAGGCGTTGTGGGAGTGGATGGACTCG
>JBICID010000075.1:0-20225 GCA_043101615.1 Phycisphaerales bacterium JB040
TCTCTCCATCGCAGTAACAACTGGTGCAGGAATATTAACCTGCTTCCCATCGACTACGCCTTTCGGCCTCGCCTTAGGTCCCGCCTAACCCTGGGAGGATTTACCTTCCCCAGGAAACCTTGCGCTTTCGGCGTGCAGGATTCTCACCTGCATTATCGTTACTCAAGCCCACATATTCACTTCCTGCCGCTCCACGGCACCTTCCGATACCGCTTCAATGCCGACAGGAACGCTCGCCTACCACACTTGCGTGTCCGCAGCTTCGGCTCTCAGCTTATTCCCGATTATTATCGGCGCCGGACTCCTCGACCAGTGAGCTATTACGCACTCTTTAAATGATGGCTGCTTCTAAGCCAACATCCTGGCTGTCATCGCAATCCGACTTCCTTTCGAACTGAGCTGAGATCTGGGGCCTTAGCTGGCGATCTGGGTTGTTTCCCTTTTGCCCACGGATATTGTCACTCGTGGACTATCTCCCAGGACTTGGCTGACGGTATTCGGAGTTTGGTTGGATGGGGTACCCGGGTAGGGCCCACCACCCATCCAGTCGCTCTACCCCCGTCAGTTGCCTCCTGAGGCTAACCCTAAAGTTATTTCGGCGAGAACGAGCTATCTCCCGGTTTGATTAGACTTTTACTCCTCCCCACAGCTCATCCCCTAACTTTTCAACGTTAGTGGGTTCGAGCCTCCAGCGGGTTTTACCCCGCCTTCACTCTGGCCATGGGTAGATCACACGGGTTTCGCGTCTAGCCCCTGCGACTGGTCGCCCTATTCAGACTCGCTTTCGCTCCGCCTCCGGCCCGATAGGCCTTAGGCTCGCCGCAGAGGCTAACTCGCGGGCTCATTATGCAAAAGGCACGCCGTCACACCCCGAAGGATGCTCCGACCGCTTGTAAGCACACGGTTTCAGGTACTCTTTCACACCGCTCATCGCGGTTCTTTTCATCATTCAGTCACCTTACTGATTCGCTATCGGTCGTCAGGTAGTACTTAGGCTTGGAGGGTGGACCCCCCATGTTCAGTCCGGGTTCCACGAGCCCGAACCTACTCGAGGCCTCACCAGATTCCAGTTACAGGGCTTTCACCTTCTTCGGCCGCGCATTACAACGCGTTCATCTCTCATCTGGCTTATCCGCTTTCGCTCGCCGCTACTTACGGAGTCGCGGTTGCTTTCCTTTCCTCCGGGTACTGAGATGTTTCAGTTCCCCGGGTTCGCTTCACACACCTATGCATTCAGTGTGTGATGACCCATACGGGCCGGGTTTCCCCATTCGGAAATCCCAGGATCACAGCTCGGTTACCAGCTCCCCTGGGCTTATCGCAGGTTCCAACGTCCTTCATCGCCTCCTGACGCCAAGACATCCTCCGTGCGCCCTTAGTGGTCGATCGTGTCTACCAAACGCCGACGAATCGGCACCGGCAGACACACGCCGCGGCTTACAAGTGCCGCGGCCCACCTCTGAGCTTCGATTTGTTCGCCTCCGCCGGTCCGGCATCGATTCACATCGAAACCGCCCGGCATTCAACGCACGAGAGAGACTTTCGTCTCGGTTTTTTCTCTACCGCAGTCCCCGCCGAGACCCGGCAGGATGCACAAAGGCCGATTCACATCGGCCGCATCTCGCCATCGGCGGGGCACGTTCGTTCATCTCCGGTTGTCAAGGTTCCGCCCGCCGCCCCGAAAGGCCTTGGACATGCCTCGCTTTCGCTCGGCTCCCCGCTCCCTCCAGCCCCCGCGGCAAGCCGCGGACGCGTTCGGTTGCGAGGCGAGGGGATCCTACCCCTCACTCCCGCACAATCAAGCAAGCGAGAAGATTCCCGTGCAGTTTCCGGCCCAAATTTGCTCCGCACCGCCACCGCTCGCCCTCCCTCGGCACATGCTGCGCCATCCTCTTCCCCTCCCAGCAACCCCTTCGAACGAGAAAGACCCCCCCGGCACGCCGAGAGGGCCCTGCTTCCTGTCAGATCTCGAACTCCGGCCCGGCCGAACCCCCCGGATCAGCCGCCGCCGCCGCCACCGCCGCCCTTGGGACCCTGCTCACGCGGGTCACGCGGCGGGGGCAGACGCTCCGGCTGCCGGATGACCTCCGGCTCGGGCTCCGGCTCCGGCTCGGCCTGCCCCTGGCGACGCCCCGCCTCGGCCGACTCACGCACCCGCTCCAGCAGCGGCGACTGACCATCCAGCACCGGGTTCCGCACCTGCACCGGGTTGCTCGGCGTGCGAAAATACGCCTGCGACGCCCGGCTCGAACGCCCCGACCCCGGCACCGACGCCACATCCAGCAGCATCGTCTCGATCGCCACCGGGATCGACGCCGGCCCCGCCACCGTCCCCGGCGGCAACTGGACCTCCTCGCCCGCCTCCAGCGGCGGACGGGCCCCGCCCGGACGCCCCGGCCCGCGACGGGGATCCTGACGATTCAGACCACGCCCTCCACCGTCCAGACCCAACGCCAGCGTCTCGGCCGTCCAGATCGGCAGCAGCTTGGGATCGGGCAGTTCCGCTTCCCCCCGGATCATCTCACCCGGCGTCACCGAGATCGTCGCCGGACGCCAGTACCCGTAGAAAAACCGGTACGCCTCCAGCGTCGCCCGCGGCGCCGCATCGAGCCCGTTGCCCGGGTTCGCCGCCGTCACGAAGAACACCGTCTCATCCGGCACCGACACCGGATCGCTCCACGCCGACCACTCCCCCACCACCATCGTCTCAGCCGCCAGCGGACGCTGCTCCTCGGCCAGCTCTCGCGTGTACCCGAACAGCGGGTTGTTCACCGTGATCCGCGTGCGATACCGGTAGGTCTTGCCCCGCTCGGCCGTCAGATCATGGCGCCACACCGCCATCTCCTCGTTGTCGAGCAGGCTCAGCAGCCGATCCCGCGCCATCTCCTGGCTCTCGTCGTCCTCGCCCAGGATCGGGTTGCCCTCGGTGTCCACGCCCAGCGCCGTCAGCGTCGACTCCTGCGCCTCCAGCCGCTGGTTCAGCGCGTCGAGCTCCCCCTGCGTCCGCTCGATGCGGCGCTGGACGGCCTGGTCGGGCTGCCCCGTGTTCGCCGGCGTCCCGCCGCGCGGCCCGGTCGGACCGCCGCGGAGTTCGGCCAACTCCCGCTCCTTCTCGGCGACCTGCTCGGCCAACGCCTCGTACCGCCGCAGGTTCAGGTTGATCTCATCACGCCGGCTCTCGATCTCCTCGAGCTGCGCCACCTGGCTCGGCGAACGCCACTCCGGGCCCGCGATCACCGGGTAGTACGCCGGCTGCACGATCCACTCCGTCCGCGCCCGCGCCGCGTCCACCACCGTCTGGAACTGCTCGGGCGAGGGCGTCGCCCCGCCGAACGAAGGCACCTCGAACCCGCGCCCGGGCGCATCGACCAGCATCACCGGGTTGATCGGGTTCCCCGACCCGTCGAAGCCCTCGATCCGCTCGACCTCAACCTTCAGCACCGCGATGTTGTCCGACCACCAGCTCGAGGGCACCGCCGCGTACTGCGACGCCTCCCCGTCCGGGTCGCTCTCGAGCTTCTCCCGGATCGCCGTCCCGTCCACCACCGCCTCGATCGTCACCGCCGCCTTGTCGTACGGCTGCTCCGCCGGCACGAACGCCGCAAGCTCCGCGCTCTGCGACACCACGAACGGATCCAGCGTCCCCAGGTACACCGAAGCCATCGGCTTCGCGGGCGCCGGCACCGTCAGCGGCTCGAACAGAATCGAACCCAGCTCCTCCTCGGGGATGTCCCCCTCCCGAGCCGTGATCCGCGCGTAATCACTCGCCGGCACCAGCGGCGCCACCGCGAACTCCGTCCCCGAAGGCGCCCCGAACTTGTCGTCCCACGCGCTCGCCAGGCCCGAGCCCGCGCTCCCGACCGGCGGCAGCCCGTCCTCGCCCTCGCCGATCGCGCCCGCGTCGCGCCCCATCTGCTCGAGCGCACGACGCGCCTTGTCGGCCAGCGAACGCTCCACCGCGTTCTCCGGACGCTCGTCCTTCCCGTCCACCTTCACGGTCAACGGCTTGCCCAGCATCTGCATCGCCAGCACCGCCACGAAGACCACCGCCACCACGCCCAGCACGATCTTCTCGACATGCTGCTCGATCGGCTTGATGCCCTTGAGCTTCATCGTTCGTTCCTTTCAGGCACCCGCGTGCCCCTCCCGATCCGCCGCACCCGGCGCACGCCCGCACGCTCTCAGTTCATCGATTCCTGCACGCCCAGGTCCGTCTTCACCGACTCGGGCATCAGCGGCACCGTCCACGACCGAAGCCACGCCGTCTCCACCGTCAGCGTCACACGCACCACCGGATCCGGCCCGTACGCGAACCCCTCTCGCAGGTGCTCCTCGGCATCGATCGCCTCGATGTCCATGTCGATCACCGTCATGAAGTTCGTCACCGGGAACGCATCGAGCACCTGCGGGATCCGCGTCGAATCCACCACCAGCGTCAGGTACGCATAACGAATGTCGTACACCTGGTTCCCCGGGTGCGTGTACCGGCCCGTCAGCGACCACCCGTCCCAGGTCCCCACCACGCCGTCGTTGTCCGGCTGCGGCGGACGCGACGCGGCCGTCGGAACCTCCGCCGATCGCGACTCGGCCCCGCCACGGTTCACCGGCAGCGGCTCGACCGAGATCGACTCCACCCGCTTCACCGGCGCCTGGTCGATCGGCAGCCGACGACCGCGGTCGGTCGTGTTCGCACGCTCCAGCGCCGTCAGCACGTCCGACACCACCCAGTAGTCCCACTGCCACTCGAACAACTGCCACAGCGGGAGCTCGTCATTCGGAATCGTCGCCGGGATCGGCGAAGCGCTCGCGAAGAACAGCGCATCCTCATCCAGGTACAGATTCAGCCGCGTCGCCCGCGCCTGGTACGCGCTCAGCCGCGTCTCGCGAAGATCCTTCCTGAGCCGCGCCGCCAGGTCCGGGTCATCCGGCAGCGCCTCGCTCCGGATCTGCTCCTCCCGCGACTGCAGCCGACGCAGCACCGCGTCCGGCTCCGGCGGCATCCCCGCGTTCAGCCGCTCGTGCAGCTCCGCGTACACGCTCGTCCGCCCGCGCAACCCCGCCAAACGCTCGATGAACTCCGTCTGCAGGTTGAACTGGCTCCGACCCGGATCCGGGAACAGCCCCTCCACCAGCACTGTGTGCATCGGCGCCTCGGTCCGACCCGCGAGCATCTGCTCCTCGAGGTCGGCCTCCTCCGGCGTCTGCGGGCGGTTCGGATCCACCGGCACCGGAGCCGCCGGCTCCCCGAATCCCTCGCCCGCCGCCGGCTCAACCGGGGCCGGCGGCAGCTTCAGCGGCGCGTGACGATTGAACGCCAGCCCCGCCGCCGCCACCCGACGCTCCTCGCCACGCTGCTGCTCCAGCAGCGCCTTGAAACGCTGAATGTACGCGTCGTTGGGCATGAACCGACGCTCGACCGGCTCCCCGCCCGGCGCGCTCACCGGCACCGTGTAGGTCACCTCCAGCCCCGAGACCTTCCGCTCCTGGTCCTGCACCAGCTTCTGCGCTTCGTCGGTGTTCGACTTCCGCCAACCCGAGCTGAACACATACGCAACCGGCAGCGACACCAGGATCAACGCCGTGCAGATCACGACGACCAGGTGACCCTTCACCCACGCGAGAACCTTCTTCACGCGTCACCCTCCTCGTTCACCTCGTCGATGATCACATACCAGAACAGATCGAACCGTGACGCCGGGCCCTCGGCCTCGTCTTCACCCGCATCCAGCGGCGCCAGCGCATCCAGCTGCGCCGTGTTCACCGAGCCCGCTCCGCCCGGACGACCCGGCGTCGAGCCCGGCCGCGCCACCTCCGGCGCGCCCGTCACCTGCACATACGGGTTGTTCTCGATCGACTGCATCTCCCGCGGGTCCGGATCCGGGAAGTCCTCCGGGTCGCCGAAGCGACCCCCGCCCGGCGCGTTGAACCGGCCCCCGCCACCCGGCGCCGCGCCCGGACGACCCGTCGTCGGTCGGCTCGCGATCTCCGGCCGCTCCCGCGCATCACCCGCCGCGCTCGCCGTCGCGATCTGACGCAGCCGGTACAGCGAATCGGGCGACACCACGATCGGGTACTTCGCCCGGTCCCCCTGCGACGCCAGCCACTGACGCACCGCCTGCTCGACCAGAACCTCCGGCTTCGGATGCCGCGTCTCGATGCTCATCATCACCGCGATCCGACGCTTGTCGATCCCCGGCTCATCCGGAGGCGGCGCCGCGAACGGATCGTCCGCCGGCGGACGACGAGACTCCCCGCCACGCGGGAACGCGTCCTCGGCCTTCGTGTTCGGCGCCACATACTCCGTCCTCACCTCGATCAACTCGAGCGCCGGCCCGTCGAACCCGTCCCCCGCGTCGAGCTGGATCGTGCCCGCCCGGCGGTCCGCCTCGCTCACGATCGCGCCCAGGTCCGCCACCACCTGGTGCAGCACCGGGTCGCTCTCGCCCAGCGCGATGTAGTTCGCCGCCGTGAAGTCCGGCGTCGCCCCGCCGATCACCCCCGCCTGCTGCGCCTGGCTCTTGAGCTTGCTCGCCTCGCTCGCCGCCTGCTGGATCTCACGCGGCGGCTGGATCGCACCGATCGCCGCGCTGTCGAAGTAAGGCCGGTAGAACATCACCCCCGAAGCCGCGATCGCCACGCCCGCCGCCGCCGCGAACCACGGCACCTTCCGCTTCCACATCCCCTCGCGGATGTTCGCCACCGGCACCAGGTTCGCGTCGATCGTCTGGAAACCAAGCCCGTGCACCGCCAGCCCGTACGCCGTCGCGAACAGCCCGGCCTCGCCCTTGACCTCGTCCGACACCGAGTCGGCCATGTCCAGACGCTTGAACTCCTCCAGCCGGTACACATCCAGCCCCAGCTGCTGCTTGAGATACTTCCGAAGCCCGGGCAGCTTGAAGGTCGAGCCCAGCCCGATCAGCCGCGTCAGGTTCGCATCCCGGTGCATCGAGTGGTAGAACCCGATCGACTCCTGCACCTTCTGCACCACATCCGTCAGAATCGGACGCAACGCCGCCACGATGTGCTTGGCGTGCTTCGACTGCGGCGCATCCTTCTTCAGCTTCTCCGCCTTCGGATAGCTCAGGCTGAACGCCGTCACCAACGCATCGGTGAACTGGTGCCCCCCGATCGGGAAGGTCCGCATCCACACCCGCCCCGCATCCGCGATGATCAGGTCCGTCGAGGTCGTCCCCACATCCAGAATCACCGTCCCCGGCGTCCGCTCGGTGAACTCCAGGTCGTACGCCCGCGCGTTGTACGCCGCCACCGGGCCCGGCACCACCACCGAAGGCTGGATCCCCACATCGCTCAACAGATCCAGCTGCGCCTTGATCCGCTCGTTCGTGATCGCGAAGATCCCGACCTCCACCTCCGGCGAATCCGGGCTCTGGAAGGTCTGGTAGTCCCACTCCACCTGCTCCAGCGGGAACGGGATCTGCTGCACCGCCTCGAACTTCACGATGTCCGGAACCTTCTTCGGCTCCACCGGCGGCAGCTTCGCAAACCGCGCAAACGCCGCATGCCCCGGAACCGACACCGCCACCTGCGCGCCCGACAGATCCGTCTGGCTCGCGAACGCGCCCAGCGCCACACGCATCGCCTCTTCCGGGTTCAGCCCCGGCGTCGACAGAACCTTCGCATGCGGCAGCATCACCGCACGCGAAACCTCCGCACGATCGCCCGAGATCTCCAGCCGCAAGGCCTTGATCATGTTGGCGCCGATGTCGATGCCCCAGCAAACATTCGATGAACCCATGGCGGCCCTCGCTCGGTCAGACCTTCTCGATGTCGCCCGTCGGCTCAACCGCCGACGAACCAAACCCGACTCGCCCGCTCCCGCGGACCCGGAGGGTCGCCGATCCTACACGCGACCCCTGCCGATGTACGCCATCATGACGCACCTGTTCCGGTTTCGCCCCCGGCCACACCCCCCCGTTACAGCCGCGTGACAGATCACCCCGCGTCCTTCCCGCCCTCCATCGCATCCAGCGCCAAGGAACTCCCCAGCGCCACCGCGATCCCCAACCCCAGCAGCCACCAGCGGTCCGCCGGCACCCGCAGCGGCAGCGTCCCGCCCGGCAACGAATACGACACCAGGTGATACCCCCCCACCAGCAGGCTCAGCCCCAGCACCAGCCGCGTCGGCTCGCTCAGCCCCCCCGGGCCGATCGCCTTCCGACCCCACAGCACCCAGAGCCCCGCCGCCCCGAGCACCGCCCCCAGCACCACCCCCGCCACATCAAACGCCGTCATCGACCCGCCCGGTCATTCCAGCACCCCAGTCATTCCAGCACCATCGCAACATTCGACACCATGCTCATCCCCTGCTGGTCGATCGCCGCCCCGTAGTTCAGGATCCGCGCCGACTCCGCACCAGACACCCGCATCGCCGCGATCATGTTCCCCGTCGAGCACCACCGCGTCGGGTTCTGCTGCCAGGTCATCGCCGCCAGCAGGTCCTCGATCCGACCCTCGGCGAACATCTCCAGCAACTCCTTGTCCTGCTCGATCGTCTTGTTCCGGAACGCCTCGGCCTGCTCCTTGTTCTCATCCCCCGCCGTCCGCTCCTGGTCCCCGAACGCCGGGCCCACATGGCTCAGGTCCGCCGAACTGATCACCAGCGTCCGCCCGGGCAGCGAATCGATCGCCTTCCGCGTCGCCTCCACGAACTCATCCAGCCCCACCCCGTTCCCGTCGTACGAATCCCCCCCGTTCACCGCCGGGTCGTGGATCAGCACCCCGAACACCTTGGGATAGTTCCCCTGCTCATCGGGCCCGAAGGTCCGCTGGATCCACGGCACCTGCAGCTCCACCGAGTGCTCACGCTCGTGGTCATACCGGAACGCAAACAGCTTCTCGCTCAGCTCCTCGCCCAGGTTCCCCTTCACCGCCTCGACCAGCTCCCGGTCCAGCTCGCACAGCCCCAGCGGCGTCTCATACCCCTTGTCGCACGCGCACACCCCCGAGCACTCCCCGAAGTGGTTCGTCCCCAGAATCACCACCCGGTCCGGCCGATCCAACCCACGCAGCCGACCCCACACCGCCGCGTAGTTGATCCAGCCACGCCCATAGTCAATGTGCGGCGCCACGATCGCCCGCGGCAGCGACTCGATCGGCACCGCGTCCGTCCGCTCCACGCCCTCGTTCATCCACTGATCCAGGATCTTCCCGAACAGGTCCCGCTGATCGAGGTCGTCGGGCGTCACCGGCTCGGCACCCTCCTCCTGCTCGGCCGATGCCGCCTGCGTCGCCTGCGCCACCAGTTGCTCCACGAACGCCGCCGTCGTCCCGGGCGGCAGGTGCTCCAGGCTGTCAAAGTCCTCCCGCACCTTCCGCTGCAACTCCTCGAACTTGGGCCCGAACAGCAACGCCGCATCGTCCAACTGCGCCACCAGCCCCTCGAGGAACTCCCGCGTCAGCCCACGACCGACCTCCGACACGATCGTGTCCAGGTCCCGGCTCCCGTCCATCAACGGCAGAATCGCCTGCGCCGCCGGGTGCGTCCCCACCACCTTCTCAGAGATCTGCCGCGCGTCGGCCAGACCCAGCAGCGTCACCTGCTGGCCGTCCGGCGTCTGCGCCTGAAGCGGGAAACCCCGCACCGGGCGCAGCCTCGGGTGCTGCTGGTGCGGCGCATCAGGATTGAAAGCGGGCGGAGTCGCGGCTCTTGGTTGATCGCTCATGAAACAGTCTAGGGGACCCCCAGCCCCGGTCACCCCTCCGCCCACGCTGGATTCGTCCCACGCAACGGATAAAGTTCAGGCCCCACTCGGCCCATCGCCGAGCGGGACCACGCCCGGATGCGCCGGGCAACGCTGGAGGCTCACTCGTGATCGATTCCATCAAGACCGGCTCGCAGATCACCTGCACCATCACCAGCGAGCCCCGCGCCGCCTCCAAGCGGCTCACCATCGCACGCCTCATGCGCCGCGATCCCGCCAACGCCCGCGCCCTCCGCAAGGGCCAGGAGGATCGACGCCGCAGCACCCCCACCAAGATCCGCGGCGGCCGCACCTGGTACATCCGCCCCAAGGCCGGCAAGGTCTGCATCCCCCGTCCGGGCAACTCCTGGACCATGAAGCTCACCCCCGACCTCGTCAACGACCTCAAGGCCGTCGAGCCCTACCTCTCCATCGAGAAGAACGCCTAAGACCGCCCCGCCCCGCACTCGCCGGGGCCCGCCGCGGCGGTCCCCGCTCGAAGGGAGACCCCGTGCACACCAACCCTCGACCCACCCACCGCCCGGCCCAATCCAAGGCCGGGCTGTTTCTTTCCCGAACCCCAACCCGGACCCCCCAACTCACCGCCCTCCTCGCCGCCGCGCTCCTCTCAGCCGCCGGCTGCGGCAACTCCGAGCCCACCCACGGCACCCTCGAGCCCGCCCCCGCCTCGGGCCCCATGCTCGCCGACCACGCCTACACCGTCCGGGGCCAGATCACCCAGATGCCAGACCCCGGCAAGTCCCCCATGCGCATCCACCACGAGGCCCTCCCCAACTTCTTCAGCCGCGACAACCAACGCGTCGGCATGAACGCCATGGTCATGGGCTTCCCCATCCGCCAGGGAGTCTCCATCGACGGGCTCGCCGTCGGCTCCAAGATCCTCTTCACCTTCGAGGTCACCTGGCAGGGCGAAGGACCCCCCTGGGAGATCACCCGCATCACCCCCCTCCCCGACGACACCCAACTCGACTTCATGTCGCCCGGCAGCCGGTCCGAAATGGACGACCCGAACGAGCCGGGCACCCGCTCCAACACCGACGGCTGACCGCCCGCCCAAACCACCAGCACACCGGCCACCAATGCGACCACCCGCGCCCGCGGGCCGTCGCCCCGCGCCCCGAAGTCAACCGAAGTGGATCACCCGCCCCGAAGCACCGGTCCACCCAACGCTGGACTCGGAAACCCGGGGCCAGAAAGAAAAATCCCGGCACTCAGCATGAAGCCGAGCACCGGGTCTCGTGGGGGCTTGGTTGGCGTACACATCACAGTACGCAGGTGCATGATACGAGGTTTCCGCCGTTGGCAAAAGAATTCAGACAAAAATTCCTGCCACTCAGAGCACTTTCATCGCTAACTGCATGTCAGACCACACTTTAGCACGGTTCTCGGGCGTGTAGGATCTCAGAATGTACGCAGGATGGTAGGTGGGAAACACCGGAATCCGCGTTCCCACGGCCTCCGCAGGCACGATTCCCGCGTCGAATCCCCCCGGAATCTCGAACTCGTGCCGCCGCCCACGCAACTTGCCCATCGCCTCGCTCGAATCCAGCAGCAGTCTCGACGCCGGCAGCCCCAGCGTCACGATCGCCGCCGGCCGGATGATCCCGATCTGCCCGAACAGGTACGGCGCGCACAGCCGCACTTCCTCCAGCGTCGGCGTCGCGTTGTTCGGCGGCCGGGTCTTGAGCACATTGCAGATGTACACCGACTCCCGCGTCAGCCCCATCGCCACGATCATCTTGTCCAGCAACTGACCCGCCCGCCCCACGAACGGCCGACCCGTCTTGTCCTCTTCCGCCCCCGGCGCCTCACCCACGAACATCAGCCGCGCCTCGGGGCTCCCCTCCCCGAACACGATCGAATGGTGATCGGTCACGAAGTGCCGGTGCGGCGCATCCGCCTCGTACCGCGCCCGCAGCGCTTCGAGCATCGCCCCCCGCCCCCCGTCACCCCCCGCCGCCACGCGCACCGGCTTGGGCTCGGCGATCCGGTCCGCACCGGGCTCCACGCCCCGCCCGGGCTCCCCGCCGCGCGACCCTCCGATCGGCAGAAAGTCCACACCCAGCAGCGTCGCCGTCTCGGCGTGCTGCCGCACCACCCGCAAAAGCCTGTCAGAGTCCATGAGGCAGCGCCCCGATCGCCCGAGCCGAATCAGCCCCCGCCGGAATCACCGCCGGGCTGCTCATCCGAACCCGCGCCCTGATCACCCGGATCCGTCTCGCCGCCGTTCTCCCCGACCTCCGCCGGATCCTCGGCGTTCGGATCGGCCTCGCCACGCTCACGCGGCTCGCGCGGCGTGTCGCTCTGGACGCCCGTCCCCTTCACCGCCCCCTGGTGCCCACGATTCGGGAACATCGCCGGCAGCCACGCCCCCGCCAGCGCGCCGAGCACGAGCCCGAGCACCAACCCGGGAATGAATGCCTTGGCAAATCCGTCCGTCCCGCCCTTGCCCTGCTCGCTCATGAATCAGACTCCGCACTCACCGGCCCGAGCGGCCGAGATCGCCCCCCCGACCCGAGCGGCCGAGGTCGCCCCTAAGGATACCCCCTCCGCCACCCGTCCACCCTCTTCACACACCTTCAACTTCGGTTCGGGATGTGTGCAGGAACCCCCCACCGCGCTCCCCCGTCACCACAGCAACACCCCCCCCTCACCGCCCCAGCATCCGCATCGCCCCGATCCAGCGCACATACCCCACCCCCGCGCCGAACCGACCGCTCGGCCGCTCCCCGCTCCCCATCGCCGTGCTCCGCCTCCACGACCAGTACGCCGACCCAAGCCGACCCCGCGTCCGCACCAGCATCCCCGCCAGCGTCCACGCCCCCACCGCCAGATGCACCACGCTCGTGAACATCGCCCGACTCAACCCCCGCGCGACGACGCGCAGTCATCCCGCGCCCACCGCACCGTCGCGTCCAGCCCGTCCTCGAGCGAATAGATCGGCTCATACTTCAGCACCGAACGCGCCCGCCCGATGTCCGCCAGGCTGTGCCGGATGTCCCCCACCCGCGGCTCACGAAGCTCCGGGCCCGGCCGCTCCTCGCCAGCCCCCACGATCCGATCCGTCAGCAGCGACGCCAACTCCAGCAGCGTCACCCGCCGACCCGTCCCGATGTTGAACACCCCGCCCTTGAGCAACCCCCGCGACGACCCCGCCAGCAGCGTCGCGTACACCGCGTTCGCCACATAGGTGAAGTCCCGCGTGTGCTTCCCGTCCCCGAAGATCACCGGCGGCCGCCCGTCACACAACCGCTCTATGAACGCCGGAATCACCGCCGCATACGCGCTCCCCGCAGGCTGACGCGGCCCGAAGATGTTGAAATACCGCAGGCTCGCCGTGTCCAGCCCGTAGGTCCGCGACCACGCCGCGCACAGATGCTCCCCCGCCAGCTTCGACGCCCCATACGGCGAGGTCGGGCTCGGCGTCATCGTCTCCACCTTCGGCAACTGCTCGGTCTCGCCATACGCCGACGAACTCGCCGCGTACACCACCCGCCGCGCACCTCCCGCCCGCGCCCGCTCGAGCACCCGCAGCGTCCCCGTCGCGTTCACCTCCCACGACCGCGCCGGTTCCTCCACCGAACGCGGCACCGACCCCACCGCCGCCAGGTGAAACACCACCGTCGCCCCGTCCACCGCCTCGCCCAGCGCCTCGGGGTCCAGAATCGACCCGTGCACGAACCGCACCCGCTCCGGATCAACCTCCAGCAGCTCCGACACCGCCCCCGCATCCGAGTTCGACAGGTCGTCGATCACCCGCACCGCCGCACCCAGCCCGAACAGCGTGTCGACCAAGTGCGCACCGATAAACCCGGTCCCGCCGGTCACACAGACCGGCGTCCCCTCGTACGCCGCCCTCAGCGGCCCCATCACCTCCGCGGGAAATCGCAGCACGCGAGCATCCTACGCGAACCGCCCCCCGCGCTCACGCCCCATTCATCCGGATTGAGCCCGCCCCCCGCTCACGGACACCCGGACACGAACAGGTCCAGATAGAAGAAGAAGTCCTCCCCGTCGCACACGCCATCCGGCTCGCCGAACCCCGGATCATTCGGATCGCTCGACCCCGTCAGATCGCACACGCCGACGGTGCCCGCCACGAAGCCATCCAGGTAGAAGAAGAAATCGTCGCTGTCGACCACGCCGTTCGGCTCGCCGAAGCCCGCACCGTTCGGATCGCTCGAACCCGTCAGATCCGCCGGGCAGCACACGCGGGCCTCCAGCCGCACTTCGTTGCTCGCCGCTTGCCCAAGCCCGTTCGTGACCCGGCACTCGTAGACGCCATCCAGCGTCGTGTCCGAAACATGGAACACGAGTTCCGCCGTGAACGCGCCCGAGTAGACCCCATCATCCGTCAGCGCGACATCGTCCCGGTACCAGCGGTACTCGATCGGAGCATCCCCACCCGCCGCCGCCGACAACTCCACGACCTCGTCGAAACACCCTTCCAACTCGGCCGGCGAAACCACCACCGAAGGCGATCCGACGCCAAACGCGATGTTGTCGATCCAGGTGGTCTCTCCCCCGTTGCGATACTCACCCCGAATCTGCACGCGGGAAATCGACGAGAAGATCCGTTCAAAGTCCTCGACCTCGATCACGCTCCCATCCGGACCCGTCCACGCCGGCGAGGGCACCAGCGGGATCTCATGCGACCGCCAGATATTGCCGATGATCGGCAGCTTGTCCAGACGGAATCTCGCCTCCGTCCCCGCCCCGGCGATCACAACAAATCCGCCCCCATCCTCGAACGAACTCGATCCGCCGACCGCCGCGCTCGACCGAAGATCGAGGAGCATCGTGCGACCGACGAGATCGCTCCGATCTGCAAGGTACGGCTCGGGTGCAATGAAGCTGAATCCCTGTCCGACCGCGTCGTCCACCCCCCGCAGCCCGCCGTCGCCATTGCCAAGATCAGCGCCCCAGCTGATCTCAGCATCGCGCAGGATGGACCACCCGTTCGCCCCCGACTCGAAGTCATCGGACGGAATCCCCGCGATCGGCAGGAACACGCCCACGCTGTCCAGATCAACCGTCTCGCTGCCGCTCCGGTGCTCGGCCCGAATCAAGACCGCGGTCACATCGCTCAAGATCGCCCGAAGCTCCTGCTCGGTCGCAAACGGACCGGGACTTCCGCAACAAGAAGTGCAGCCGGGAATCGACAGCCGCCACACGCCCTCGACCAGCGGCACATGCGCCCGACCCCATCTTCCCCCCGCGAAGGGCGTCCCGGCCCATACGGTCATGCCCGCGCCCTGGATGTAGATGTCCTCCAAAGCCTCAAACTTGTTACTGCCCGAGGCCCGCCAGGACCAACCGAACACCCCTCCGTACGCCGATGACAAGTCGCCGTGAAACGAAACCGGCGCGCGGAAGAACGAGGTTCCGGAGACTCCCTGCTCGACATGCCGGAAGAAGCCCCCGGGGTCCCCGCCGTCGGCCACGAACTCCGATTGCCGGAGCGTTCCCGCACCCGGCGTCCCGCAGAGATTCGAATTGACGATGCTCGTCACCGTCCAACCCTCGGCATCGCTGTCGAAGGTCGACTCCACGAGAACGGGCTGGGCAGACAGGGTTCCCGCGCAGAGCGCGAGCGACACCGGTGACATCAACCGCTTCATGATCCGCACTCCTGCTTTCTTGAGCTCAAGCCCGGCGTGGGCAACATCCCATCGCCGGAGACTAACCGCCAGCCAGTGCTCCGCCGCACTGGATTCTGTGACCACCAAGGGAACTCTCTTGACCGGGAATCCCCGCAAACTTCCAAACACGAACTGCCGGACGGAAGATCAGAATTGCATAACGGCTCCAGTGAGTTGCATAATCTACCCTCAGCCTGGCCGCAAGTTGCCACAAAAGAAAAGACGCCCGGCACGGGCCGGGCGTAAAGGGCAATCTCAAAGAAATTGTGCGTCCCGCCACCGCCGGAGCCTTACGCCCCCGGCTTCCAGTCCGCCTTGAAAGTCGTCAACGCGTCCTTGAGCTTGCCCTCGATCTCGTCGTCCAACGCCTTCTTCGCATCCAGCGCGTCCCACACGCCCTTGCCCGAGGTCTGGAAGTACGCCAGCATGTCCTTCTCGAAACGGTCCACCTCCGACGGCTTCACATCGTCCAGGAAACCCTTCGTGCCCGCGTAGATCGAGATGATCTGGTCCACCACATGCTGCGGCACATACTGCGGCTGCTTCAGCAGCTCCACCATCCGCGCCCCGCGGTCCAGCTGCGCCTGCGTCGCCTTGTCCAGCTCCGTCCCCAGCTGCGCGAACGCCTCCAGCTCCCGGTACGCCGCAAGGTCCAGACGCAGCGAGCCGGCGATCTTCTTCATCGCCTTCACCTGCGCGTTGCCGCCCACGCGCGACACCGAGATACCCACATTGATCGCCGGGCGAACACCCGAGAAGAACAACTCGGGCTCCAGATAAATCTGCCCGTCCGTGATCGAGATCACATTCGTCGGGATGTACGCCGACACATCGCCTTCCTGCGTCTCGATCACCGGCAGCGCCGTCAGCGAGCCCCCGCCGTTCTCGGCGCTCAGCTTCGTCGCACGCTCCAGCAGGCGGCTGTGCAGATAGAACACGTCGCCCGGGTACGCCTCACGCCCCGGCGGGCGACGCAGCAAGAGCGAAAGCTGCCGATACGCCACCGCCTGCTTGGAAAGGTCGTCGTAGATCACCAGGGCGTGCTTGGGCGTCTTGCCCTCCTTGCCCTGCCACATGAAGTACTCGCCCATCGCGCAGCCCGAGTACGGCGCGATGTACTGCATCGGCGCCGGGTCCGAACTCGCCGCGTTCACCACGATCGTGTAGTCCATCGCACCGTTCTTGCGCAGCGTCTCCACCACGCCCGCCACCGTCGACTCCTTCTGGCCGACCGCGACATAGATGCACACCACCGCGTTCTCGGTGCCCCAGTACTGCTTCTGATTGATGATCGCGTCGATCGCGACCGCCGTCTTCCCCGTCTTCCGGTCGCCGATGATCAGCTCTCGCTGACCCTTCCCGATCGGGATCATCGCGTCGATCGCCTTGATCCCCGTCTGCAGCGGCTCGGTCACCGGCTGACGCTCGGCGATCCCCGGCGCAATGATGTCCACCTTCCGGAAATGCTCGGTCTCGATCGGGCCCGCATCGTCCAGCGGCTCGCCCAGCGGGTTCACCACCCGCCCCAGCATCGCCTCGCCCACAGGAACCTCCAGCAGGCGACCCGTGCTCTTGACGACATCTCCCTCCTTCACCTGGAGGTAGTTGCCATAAATGACCGAGCCCACCGTGTCCTGCTCCAGGTTGAACACCTGGCCCATCACCGCGCCGCTGTCGGTCTGAAACTCCAGAAGCTCGCCCGCCATCGCGTTCGACAAGCCGTAGATCCGGGCGATCCCGTCGCCCACCTCCACAACACGACCAACCTCGCTCACCTCGAGCTCGGCGGCATACTGCTCGATCTCCTGCTTGATCACGCTGGCGATCTCGTCGGTCTTGATCTTCACGGCAGGGTTCCTCGTGATGACAAACTCAGCGCCCAGACACCGCTCCGCCCCTCAGGCGGGCCTCCGAGGCGGGCTGCAACGGTAGCGATCCACGCCAACCTTTTCCTCCCCCACAGGCAGGATTCCCGCCACCCCGGAACCCTCGCCCTCACTCCCCACCCGCCCCGACACCCCCCGCAGGCCCCTCCCCGCCCGCCGAAGCCGACGAACGAGGCGTCACACGCACCCGGATCAGCACATCCCCAACCTCTCCCTGCACCCCCGCCGGCAGGTTCGTCAGCCGGATCGGAAGCGACAACTCCGTCGCCTCGGTCACCCCCGCCACCGCGTCCGGCCCGATCACCACCACCGCCAGCGCCTGCTCCACATCCCCTCGCCGGATCCGCTCGATCTGGTCCGCCGGGCCCGACACCCGAACCCCCGTCAGAAACTGCTGATCCTCCCCGAGCTCAAACCGGAATCCCGTCGTCAGAACCCCTGACACCGCCACATGCACCGGCAGCGTCGAATACTCATAACTCTCACGACGGCTCGCCAGCGTCAGCGTCAGCGAAACCGTCTCCCTCAGCAGCGTCACCCCGCCCTTCCCCCGAAGCTCTCCGGGCAGTTCCACCGGCACCGAAGGAATCGGCGTCGCCCGCCCCGGCACCAGGTTCGCCACCGCGCTCCCGGGCACCCTCGCCACCACCTCCACATCTCCCGTCAGCGACCCACGCAACGACTCGGGCAGCCGGATCGTCACCCTCGATGGCTGCGCCACCGCCGGCACCGCAAGCTGCGCATCAGAAACCTCCACCCGCACACGCGCCTCGGTCGTCACCAGCCGGTCCACCTCAACCGACACATCCCCGGGGTCCGTCTCCACGATCGTCACCCCAGAGTCCCCAAAAACCTCGCTCCGACGCAACGCATCCCGCAACGCCACCTGGTGACGACCCGGCTCGTCGGGAATCTCACCCCGCGCCGCCGTCAGCACCACCGGCTCGGTCAGCCGCTGACGCACCGCGTCCATGTTCGCCGCACCGCCACGCAACTCGATCTTCAGCCGACCCGTCCAGTCCGCGTCCCCGGGAATCGACACATACCGCGTCTCGCTCCCGCTCTCGATCCGCACATCGACCGTCAGCACATCCGCCTGCAGGCTCTCGCTCTCGGCAAACACCCACACCAGCAACGCCAGCACGCTCACCAGCACGAAGGTCTTCACCCGGTCGAACATGCTCCCTCCGCTCAGCCCGCCTGCCGATCGCCCGCACGACCCGCCGACCGATCCTCCGACCGCTCACGCCCGCCCCCGCGCGCCTTGCCCGGCTTCTCCGCACGGACCTCCCCGTTCTTCGGGTCGTTCCACACCGTCGCCGCCTGCATCGGAGGCGTGATCGAAAGACGATCCCGCAGCTCCCGACGCAGCTCCTCGGCCGTCAGCCCCTTGCTCAGCTTCCCACGCTCGGCAATCCGGATCAGCCCCGTCTCCTCGCTCACGATCACCGCCAACGCATCTCCCTCTCGCGTCACCCCCGCCGCCGCACGGTGCCGCGAACCCAACGCCGGGTCCGGCATCTCCTCGGGCTCGGCCAGCGGCAACTGCACCCCCGCCGCATCCACCACCGTCCCACGGATCACCACCGCCAGATCGTGCAACGCCGACCCCGGAAAGAAGATCGTCTTCAGCAACGCCGAGGACACCTCCGCCCCCAGCTTCGTCCCTCCCTCGGTCAGCGTCTGCAAACCCACCTGCCGCTCCAGAACGATCAACGCCCCGAAACGGTTCTTCGCCAGATAGGTGCACGCCTCCACCGTCGCGTCCACCGTCCGCGCAATCTCACCCGGCGTCGAACGGAAAAACGGCGCCTCACCCAGCCGGATCAGCGCCCGACGAAGCTCCGGCTGGAACACCACCACCAACGCGATCGCCACCACCGCGAACAGACGCTCGGAAAGAAAAGTCAGCCGACCAAAGTCCGCGCCAACCCCAAGCGCCCGCAGCGACAACGCCGCCAGCACCAGCACCAGCAGCAGAATCAGAATCCCACGCAGCGCCCCCGCCGCCCGCGTCCCCTGCACGAATCGCACCACCGCGTACACCAGCAGCCAGATCACCGCCAGCTCAATGAACACAGCAATCGGGCTGTACTCCCCGACTCGACGAAACAACGCCTGGATGCGATCCATCAGGTTCAAAGGTGCGGCTCGGGCTACGCTCGAAGTCCACCGCCCGATGCGACGGCTTCCGGGCGAGTGTATCGACCCCGCACCCGCCCGTCGGCTCCCGACCCGAGATCCAGCCCGTGCCCTACCGCATCCTCCAGTTCGAATCCACCCCCAACCCCAACGCCACCAAGGTCCTCGTCGAACCCTCCCCCGCCACCACCCCCCGCTCCTACCGACAACCAGACGCCCCCGCCGACGACCCCCTCGCACGCGCCCTCTTCAACATCCCGGGCGTCACCAACCTCCTCATCCACGACGGCTGGATCAGCGTCGGCAAAGCACCCGACGCCGACTGGAAAACCCTCAAAGCCGCCATCCGCCAGACCCTCTCCAACACCCCGCACACCGATCACCCCGATGCCCCCCGCCCACGCTGAGCCCACGCCCCCGCCATCAAGCCACGCCATCGAACCGAGGCGCGCCGCAGGACTCGCCCGCGCCGTCGCCGACTGGTTCGCCGCCAACGCCCGCGACCTCCCCTGGCGCACCTCCCCGCGCGACCCCCAGCGGCGCGAGAGCGCCGAGGCCGTCTGTGGGCTGGCGACCGCGGGCGTCTTCTGCACCGGCTTCCTCGCGAGCGACCGCTCGCACCTCCTCACGGCGAACCACTGCATCCCCGGCGTCGCCGCCGCGAGGAACACGAACCTCTGGTTCCGCTTCGAGACCGACTGCAACGGCACCACCTACTTCGGAACCACCGTGGTCCCGGGTCCCCAGCAGTTCCTCGCCGGCGATCCGGCCGCGGACTGGACGCTGCTCCGCAGCAACACCAATCCCGCCGCGACCTTCGGCTTCCTGAGCCT
>JBICID010000076.1:0-14572 GCA_043101615.1 Phycisphaerales bacterium JB040
GCACCAGGTTCGTGAGCGCAAACGGCGAGTTCGGCGGCACGCGCACCAGCGTCACCAGCCCCAGCGTCTTCAACGCCCCCCCTCCGACCAGTGCGTTCCGGACCGCCAGCGCCTTGGCGTGGCGCTCGATCTCCGCCTCCACCTTGTGCCGCGCCACCAGGCGGCTGATCGCGTACCCGATCAGGCTAGCCAGCGTGAATCCCGCCAGCGCACCCGGCACACCCCACTCCAGCCCGAAGACGTACCCCCCGATCAACGCCTGGAACACCGTCGGCAGCAGCCCGAAGCCGGCCGTGAGCGCGAAGATCCCGACGTACAGCCCCAACGCCGTCCACTGGTCGTGCCCACCCAGCCACTCGGCCGCGGGCCCGCGGAACCGGGTCACCAGCAGGATGCCCATGACCGCGGGCAGCACCGTCCACGCCAGCCCCAGCCACGCCGCGGGCCCGAGCCGTCGCGCCACCGCCCCGAACGACACGTCCGCGCCGCCCGATGTCTCGACTTCCTGCCTGGGTGCCTCATCGGTCATGCCGCGAGCGTACCCCCTCTACACGGCCCACGCCTATCGGAATGGCGTTTGTACGCAGAGGCGCGGAGGGGACGCCGAGGCGCGGAGAAAGACAATTGAGCAAGACAAAGACGAAATCTGTGTCTGGACGGTCGCGAGACTTCGCTGACTGTCTTCACGAATCCTGTGTCTTGAATTCTCTCGACTTCTTCTTCTCCGCGCCTCTGCGTCCCCTCCGCGCCTCCGCGTACCTGCCTTCCTGCCTTTCCTCCCCCCGCCTACCATCCGCGCGACACGGGGCCCGAAGTCGGCCCCTCAAACAGACCCCGCTTCCCAAGGCGTGAGAGCGCCCTGCCAGGAACATTCACGGAGCACCCGACATGATCCCCAAGCCGCCGCCCCGCGAGGGCAACCTCGGCTTCCTCTACCTGCCGCCCTTCCGCGTGCAGGGCTTCTCCGTCGCCGGCGAGAACACCTGCGTCATGGTCCCCGAGCTCGACGTCTGCTTCGACGTCGGGCAGTGCCTCCGCGCCAGCCTCGCCTCCAAGTACATGTGCATCTCCCACGGGCACATGGACCACATCGGCGGCCTCGCCTACTGGTGCTCCCAGCGCAACTTCCAGGGCATGGGCCCCGGCACCATCGTCTGCGACAAGCGCATCGAGGGCGACATCCGCGCCATGATGGAGGGCTTCGTCCGCCTCGAGCGACAGCAGACCCCCTACGAGCTCATCACCATCGAGCCCGGCGACGAGATCGAGATCAAGAACAACGTCGTCCTCCGCGCCTACCACACCGAGCACACCTGCCCCTCCATCGGCTACGCCGTGGTCGAGAAACGCACCAAGCTCAAGCCAGAGCTTCAGGGCCTGCCCCAGGACAAGCTCCGCGAGCTCAAGGAACGCGGCGAGGAGATCGTCAACCACCTCGAGGTCCCCCTGGTCGCCTACCTGGGCGACACCCTCCCCGGGCCCCACCTGCTCGCCGAGGACGTCCGCAAGGCCAGGATCATCATCACCGAGTGCACCTTCTTCGAGCCAGAGCACCGCCAGCGGGCCAGGGTGGGCATGCACCTGCACGTCGACGACCTGGGCGAGTGGCGCAAGGTCACCGAGTGCGAGCACATGGTCGTCACCCACGTCTCCCGGCGCACCCACGTCCCCTACGCCCGCGCCCGCCTGGTCGAAGCCGTCGGGGAAAAGCTGTCGGAAACCACCCATCTCCTGATGGACCACCGCAGCAACCGGGAGCGCTACGAGCGCCAGGAAGCCGAGGCCGCGCAGCGGGAACGCGAGCTCCAGGCCCGCTGACCCCGGACCGGCCACCGGTCGCCCGCAGGCCCCCCGCGCGGGGCCATCGGGCCCGGCTTTGTGGAGAACCGGTTGACACGTGCCCCGGTCTCGTTTACGTTTGCTGGGCTCGCCACCGAAGGCGGGCCACGCACCCCTCGAGCGTGAGGCGTGCAGAGAAACGTGAGACGTCCCGGGCGTTCGGCGCCGCGCCAACGCCCGCCTGCCTCGAGGTCACCAGCCGATGCCGACCCCCGATCGTGAGGTCTGGGAAGCTGTCCGCTCGCATCTCCGCGAGCAGCACCCCGATGTCTGCCGACACTGGTTCTCCGAGCTCGAACCGCTCGGCATCCGGGGCGGCGCCTTCGCCCTGCGCGCCCACTCCGAGCTCCACCGCGACTACCTCAGGCGAGACTGCCTCGACGCCTTCAACGACGCCATCTCCACCGCCACCGGGCAGCTCGTCGGCGTCCGCTTCCTCGGGCCCGACGACCACTGGGAGGCCGACACCCCAAGACGCAAGGACACGCCGCGCCAGGCCCCGGCCCCCGCCGACGAGATCGCAGCCCAGACCACCGTCCCCCCCATGCTCCCCCCGCGCCGCAACAACCCCGCCTCCGAGCGCTTCCGCCCCGACCGCCCCGACTCCCTGCCCATCAACCCCGACTACGACTTCGACAACTTCGTCGTCGGGCCCAACAACCGACTCGGACACGCAGCCTCCGTCGCCGTCAGCCAGAACCCCGGGTACGCCTACAACCCCCTGTTCATCCACGGCGACGTGGCCCTGGGCAAGACCCACCTCCTCCAGTCCATCTGCATCGACATCCGCAAGCACCAGGCCGACGCCGTCATCCACTACGTCTCCTGCGACGCCTTCGTCTCCCACTTCATGGACGCCGTGCAGTCCGGCGAGATGTCCTCCTTCCGCCACGAGTTCCGCGACGTGGACGTCCTCGTCATCGACGACATCCACTTCCTCGCCGGGCGCGAGCGGACACAGGAGGAGTTCTTCCACACCTTCAACTCCCTCTACCAGGCCAACAAGCAGATCATCCTGTCGTCCGACGCCGCGCCCGAGGAGATCCCCGACCTCGAGGACCGCCTCGTCTCCCGCTTCAAGTGGGGCCTGGTCGCCAAGATCGAGCCGCCCAGCTACGAGACACGCGTCGCCATCCTCCACTCCAAGTCCCGCCTGCGCGGCATCGAGCTCCCCACCGACGCCGCCGAGCACGTCGCGCGATGCGTCACCAGCAACGTCCGCGAGCTCGAGGGCGCCATCGTCAAGCTCCAGATGCACGCCTCCGTCGAGGGCAAGCCCATCGACCTCGAACTCACCCGACGGATCATCGGAGAGCCCGTCAGCGACCTCTCCTCCGGCCCCACCATCGACGGCATCATCCAGACCGTCACCGACTACTACCACGTCAAACGCACCGAGGTCCTCGGCAAGCGACGCCACAAATCCGTGTCGCTCCCCCGACAGGTCTGCATGTACTTCGCACGCACCCGCACCCGACACTCCCTCGAGGAGATCGGGGCCCACTTCGGCGGACGCGACCACACCACCGTCATGCACGCGGTCCGCACCATCGACTCCAAACGCGACCAGGACAAGGAGTTCGCCAAGGTCCTCTCCAGCCTGGAAGAACGCCTGTCCTGAGCCCGTCCGGGTCGCGTGCGGACCCCGGCCCGCACGCCCCGCCGACGACCCGTGGAAATCTGCCCCGGCCCACCCCCCGATCAGGCGTCGTTCGCGCTCTGGCAGGGTGACGCGAGACCGACAGCGCGCGTGTGGAAAAGCTGTGCAGGAGCGCTCGCCCCGTGTCGCCACGGCGCGGCAACCACGCCGACGGCGTTCACACGACCTGAACACGCCCTTCATCTCGCGACAACATCCGAGCGCGACCGACACGCAACCGACAAGTCGCCCCATCGGCGTTTCGTGCGGGAAATCACGATCAGATAAGGGCTTGCGGACCAGGCGGGCCGCGCCGTCCCCAAACCGAGCGCACTACCACCACCATCACCGAGTCTCTTCTGGAGATGAAAGAGTAAGACAAGCCCAACGACCCGAGACTGTTTCATGCCCGGAATCCGGCGTGTGGAAAAGGCCGGGGTTAGCCGGTCTGACAGGAATCACACCACACGGAGGTCCGTTGAGCCACCGTGGCACGCGACAGGGCCCGACCACACACCGAGCAGGGTTCCCCGCCACGACCGTACACCAGGTGCCCGTGCTGGTACCCCCCGGGGCTCCCCTCGGCGTCCCGGAAGTCGCGCAGCGTGGACCCGCCCTCCCGGATCGCGTCACGCAGGATCGCACGCAACGACCCCGCCAGACGCGTCACGCGATCGCCCGACAGCTCCGACGCCATCGCGTGCGGCAGGATGCCCGCCCGGAAGCACGACTCGTCGGCGTAGATGTTTCCCACGCCCGCCACGACCCGCTGGTCCAGCAGGGCCGCCTTCAGCGGACGCGACGCCCGAGACAGCCTCACACGCAGCGTGGGGCCCGTCACGGTCAGGGCGTCCGGGCCCAGCGTCGCCTCCCAGTGGGCCCGCAGATCGCCCTCGGTCTCCCACGCCCACACGCCCCCGAACCGACGCGCATCCACGAACGCGATCCTCCGCCCATCGTCGAGCCGCCAGATCAGGTGGGCGTGCTCGGGCGTGTGCTCGCGCGGGCGCAGGATCCGGACCCACCCGGTCATCCCGAGCCCGATCTCGATCGCGCGACGGGCCCCGCCCTCCGGCCGCCCGATCAGGGCCATCCGCTTGCCCCGGCGCGCCGTCTCGACCAGCTCGCACCCGTCCAGCAGCATCGCCCCGGTGTACCGGCGCGCACGCGGACGCTCGCTCCCCTGTCGGCTCCAGCCCCCCATCGGATCGCCCGGCACGACCAGCACATCACGCCGTCGCACCCGCACACCCACCACCCGAGCCCCCAGCACCGCGCCCAACCCCCGACGCACACTCTCCACCTCCGGCAGCTCAGGCACCCCCCCCACCTTTCCCATCGTTCGGGCTGCTTTTGCGCAGCTTGCGGAAGAACGCCCGCAGCAGGTCGCCGGACTCGTCCGCCAGCACGCCGGGGATCACCTCGCACCGGTGGTTCAGGCGATCGTCAGTCAGCAGCTTGTACAGGCTCTCGACCGCCCCGGCCTTGGGGTCGCTCGCGCCGTACACCACGCGCCCGACGCGCGCGTTGACCAGCAGGCCGGCGCACATCGGGCACGGCTCCAGCGTCACCGCCAGCGAGCAGTGGTTTAGGCGCCAGTCGCCGATCGTGCGACAGGATTCCTGCACGGCGAGAAACTCGGCGTGCCCCCACGGCTCGCGCGTGCCCTCGCGCGTGTTCGAGCCCTCGCCCAGCACCGTCCCGGTCCCGGTCTCGTACACCACCGCCCCGACGGGCACCTCGCCCCGCCCGGAGGCCTCGCGCGCCAGTTCGAGCGCACGGCGCATCATGGCGATGTCCTGCTCCGTCGCGGGCATCACGCCCCCTTGTCCCTCGCCCCGTCGTCCGGGGTGTCGCCGAACGGGTCCAGGGCCGGACGCTCGCCCGCGACGCGGCTGGCCGGGAAGAACTTCAGCAGCAGCAGGCCCAGCTCAAACAGCAGGTAGAGGGGGGTCCCGAGCAGCAGCATCGAGGCCGGGTCGGCGGGGGTGAGCACCGCGGAGGCGATGAAGCAGCCCGCGAAGATGTGGCGCCGGTATTTCTTGAACACCTCGTCGCGCACGATCCCCACCCACCCGAGCAGCAGCACCACCACCGGCATCTGGAAGCCCAGCCCGAAGGCCAGCCCCATGTTCAGCACGGTCTTGACGTAGTCGGAGATGCGGTACTGCTGCGTGATGCTCGAGCCCGAGGTCAGCACCGTGCCCAGCACCTTGGCCGGCCCGTCGGCCGGGTTCGACACGCACACCCGCCACTGGTGCAGCGTCGTGTTGATCCACGCCTGCCCGGGCGCCGGATCGACCGGGTCGGCCGCGAGCAGGGGCAGCTCGGGCAGCACGACGCCCTCGGGCACCGGCATGGTGCGGGCGGCCTCCCCGCTCACGCTGTTGCCCCAGCCCACGAAGAACGACAGGACCAGGGGGAGGATGACGTAGAACAGGAACAGGATCCCGCACGCCGCCAGCACCATGCTCATGGGCGTCAGGAAGTGGACGAAGCGTTTCTCGTGTGCGTACAGCCCGGGCGACACGAACAGCCAGAGCTGGTACATGAGCCAGGGGGCGCCCACCAGCACCGTGACCACCACCGCCAGGTGGATCACCGTGCCGAACGTCTCGAACGGGGCGACCTGGAGCAGCGTGGCGGCCTGCCCGCCGGCGAGCAGGGCCTCGCGTGCGGGCTCGATGAGCAGGCCCAGCAAGGGGCGCCCGAACCCGAAGGCGAGCACGAAGATCGGGACGACGCCAAGAATCCCGAACAGCACGCGCCGACGCAAGTCCTCGAGGTGATCGCCGAAGGACATCAGGCCCTGGTCGAGCACGCGCTGGGGTGATGAGCCTGGCATGAAAGGGTCCGAGAACTCCGCACAATTCCTGCACACTCCGCGACGGGCGGAGAATGGACGTGCATCCTAGGAGCGGACGAAAGGGGTCTCGTGAGCGAATCGACCGTCGGCACCGACCTGCGGACGCTCAGCGCCGCGATGCAAGGGGACCGCGAGGCCCTGCAGGCGGTGTGGCGCGCCCACCGACGGTGGGTGGCGGTGATCCTGATGGCGCACAAGCCGCGCGAGGCCGACGTGGAGGACCTGTTGCAGGCCGTCGCCGTCCAGCTCTGTCGAAAGATCCACGAGATCCGAGAGCCAGAGGCCTTCAAGCCCTGGCTGCGGACGGTGGCGCTCAACGCGGCCCGTGCGGCGGGGCGGACCACCACGCGGCACAAGCGCCACACGCTGCGCCTGGCGCGCGACCCGGGGCTGTCCGCCCCCGCGACGGACACGCGCGAGGACCCGCGCCACGGCGCCGACGCACGCGACGAGGGCGCCCGCCTGCTCGCCCTGGCGCGCGACCTGCCCGAGGCGTACCGCGAGCCCCTGCTGCTCCGCTGCCTGCACGGCATGGGCTACCGCCAGATCGGGGAGGTGCTCGACCTGCCCGAGACCACGATCGAGACACGCATCGCACGCGGGCGGCGCATGCTGCGCCAGGCCGCGGAGACCGAGCCGACCGCAGAACCGCGCGACACCCGGTCGCACCCCCACCGGCAAGCGAGGAGCCCCTCATGACCCGCCACGCCCCCGACCTGACGCCCGACGAGCACGACCGCCTGCTCACCCGCATCGTGGACGGCGAGGCCACCGGCGCCGACTGGGACACCTTCCGCGCCGTTGCCTCGCACGACCAGTCCGTCTGGGGCGAGCTCTCCGAGACGCAGCGGGCCGGCGCGGTGCTGGCCGAGGGCGTGCGCGCCCGGAGCGCGATCGCCGACAGCGTGGACCTGCCCGAGGACTTCCTGATGGACCCGGAGCGGTCGCAGCGACGCTTCGACGCGGTCAGCCGCTGGGGCGGCTGGGCCGCCGCGGCGGCGGTCCTGCTGGTCTGGTTCACCGGCGGCGTGCCGTCGGGCCTGTCCGGGGGCGGCCCCGGCTCGCAGCAGGCCGGCCTGATCCCGCTGTCGTCGGCGACGCCCGACCAGGCCCTGGACCGGTACATGAACGCCGGGCGGGAGCAGGGACGCGTGATCTCCGAGCTGCCCAACCCGGTGCTGGTCAGCGCCGAGCCGCTCGACGACGGCACCGTCCGCGTCACCTTCCTGCGCCAGATCCTGGAGCGCACCGTCGTGAACCAGGTCTACACCACCTCGCAGAACGAGCTGGGCGAGCCGGTCACCACGCCGGCGCGGGTCGAGCAGGCCGACTCGGGCTCCTACTGACCCCCCAGCCCCCCCTCCCGCCCCCTCTCACCCGCCGTCCGGCGCCCGCGTGATTCTCGGGCGTTGGCGTGCGGATTCTGTGACGGGCGGGCGCCCGGCGCGCATCCGAGCGTGCCGGCGGCGACCCCGCCAAACGTACGACCCACCGATCCCAGGCACCACTTCCAGGGAGCTGAACCATGACTCTGATGCCGTTGCTTTCCGTGCTGCTCGCCGCGGGCACCGCCCTTGCCGCCTCCGAGGTGCGGGTGTTCGAGACCGACCCCCCTGCCCCCGCCAACTCCGACGACATCATCGTCGTCGAGCCCGAGGACGCGTCCGCGGTGTACGAGTGGGCGGGCGCCGACGGCCGGCACGGCCAGGCGCGCGTGATCTCCACCCAGCCCGAGACCCGGGGCACCTACCGCATCCGTTCCACGGACCACGACCAGACCATCGAGATCCGCATCGAGGACGGCAAGGTGGTGAAGGTGGAGCGCAACGGGAAGGGCGTGCCCGAGAGCCGCTACACCTTCGACGACGGCGTGGTGATCATCTACGACGCGGACGGCAACGTGGTGCATGAGCACTCGATCCACGCGCCGGACGCGCCGACCCCGCCCGCCGGCTACACCTTCGGGCCCAAGGTCATCCGGCTCGACAACGGCAACTTCAGCGTCAACGTGCAGCCCGAGATTCGGTTCGCCGCGCCCGGGGATGGCGTGGTGTACGGCCTGGCCCGGCAGCCCAGGGTCATGCTGGGCATCAACCAGAGCGTGCCGGACGCGGCGCTGCGTTACCACCTGGGCCTCGGCGAGGACCAGCAGTGCATCCTGATCGAGCGCGTGATCCCGGGCCTGCCCGCCGACAAGGCCGGCATGAAGCAGTACGACATCCTGATCCAGGCCGACGGCGAGGGCGTGGACGCGCTGGCGCTGCGCGAGCTGCTCGCCGAGAAGGAGCCGGGCGAGGACGTCACCTTCCGCGTGATCCGCAAGGGCGACCGCAAGGAGCTGACCGTCGAGCTGGAGGCGTACGACGCGTCGAAGCTCGGCGTCACGACCGCGGAGGGCTTCTTCACGCCCGCGCCCGACAACAACATCTTCGTGGCGCCGCGCCCCCCGAGCCCGCCCGACGCGCAGCCCGCGCCCCGCGGCTGGATCGAGCGGTTCGAGGCCCCGGGCTTCGAGGGGGCCTTCGAGTTCGACATCGAGGCCTTCTCAGACCCCGAGAAGGCCGAGGAGGCAGTCCGCAAGCTGCGCGAGCAGATCGAGAAGCATCGCGAGAACATGCAGTTCGACGGGAACCGCCTGTTCATCACCGAGGAGCTGCCCAAGATCCGGGCCCGGGTCGAGGCGCTGAGCGAGGAGGCCCGCAAGCAGGCCGGCGAGGGCGCCGAGCAGGTGCTGCGCCGGGCCGAGGAGGCGGCCGAGGAGGCCGAGCAGCTCGCCGGCAGGCTCGCCCCGCTGGCCTCGGAACGCCTGGACCGCATCGAGTCGCGTCTGGACACGCTGGAGGGGACTCTCTCGGAGCGCCTGGAGAAACTCTTTGAGCGCCTGGACACGATCTCCGAGCGCCTGAAAGACGCGGGCGCAGAGTCCGAAGAAGGGGAAATCTGAAACGCGCCGACGCGTTGCACGTACCACCACGCGGGGGATGCAACCGGGCCCCGGACCCCGGGTAGACCCCTGAGCGAACCACGACGCTGCCCCGTTCTCTTCGGGGCCGATCCCGCCGCCGCACGATGAGACCCCGTGCGGCGGCTTTTTTTCGGATCTCCGTGCGCCCGAGCCCGCGGCCGCGTCGCGGCGCCGGCGAGCGTCCCCGCCCATTTCGGCCCCCCCGCCACGCCGTCAGGCGCCCCGGGTACGATCACCGGGGCCCACGCCCGCACGGAAGGAGCCGAGATGACCGACGCCGACATCGCACGAGGGGAAGAGGCGGTCGCCCTGGTCCGCGAGACGCACGACCGGCTCCGGGCCGAGATCGCCAAGGTGGTGGTGGGGCAGGACGAGGTGGTGGAGGAGGTCCTCATCGCGATCTTCTGTCGCGGGCACGCGCTGCTGGTGGGGGTGCCGGGGCTGGCCAAGACGCTGCTGATCTCCACGATCGCGCGTGCGATGCACCTGGAGTTCAGCCGCATCCAGTTCACGCCGGACCTGATGCCCTCGGACATCACGGGGACGGAGGTGATCGAGGAGGACCGGACGACGGGCCACCGGCAGCTGCGGTTCGTGCCGGGCCCGATCTTCGCCAACGTGATCCTGGCCGACGAGATCAACCGCACGCCGCCCAAAACGCAGGCGGCCCTGCTGGAATCGATGCAGGAGCGTCAGGTGACGGCCGGGGGGCAGCGCCACGAGCTGCCGCACCCGTTCTTCGTGCTGGCGACGCAGAACCCGCTGGAGCAGGAGGGCACGTACCCGCTGCCCGAGGCCCAGCTGGACCGGTTCATGCTCCAGATCCGCATCAAGTACCCGACCGCCGAGGAGGAGTTGGAGGTTGTTCGGCGTTCGGCGATGAAGGACGAGGTGGAGGTCAACCCGGTGCTGGACGGCCCCCAGATCGAGCGGATCCAGTCGATCATCCGGCACGTGCCCGTGGCGGACCACGTCGCCCGGTACGCCCTGCGCCTGGTGCGGTCGACCCGGGTCGGGGAGCCCACCGACCACCCCAGGCCCGCCATGATCGACGATTACCTGGCCTGGGGGGCGGGCCCGCGGGCCAGCGAGGCCCTGATCCTGTCGGCCAAGGCCCGGGCCCTGCTGGGCGGCTCGCTGCACGTCACCCCGCAACACGTGAAGGACGCGGCACTTTCAGTGCTCAGACACCGCATCCTGACCAACTTCAACGCCGAAGCCGACCAGGTGACCGCGGACGATGTCATCCGCAATCTGCTCGACGAGGTCGGCGTCGAGGACGCGGGGCACGCCAGGCAGCTCGACGAGGTGCTGGGCGGGTCCTGAGCCCACGACGCACCGCTCCCCGGAGGCCCGATGCTCTCGCAAACGTCCGAATACGCGCTCCGTGCCATGGCCTGCCTCGCCTACAGCGACGAGGGCCTGACCACCACGCCGACGCTCGCCGAGATGACCAAGGTCCCCTCCAACTACCTGGCCAAGGTCCTCCAGTCGCTGGCGCAGGCCGAGCTGATCATCGGACGGCGCGGCGTCGGGGGCGGGTACCGGCTGGCACGCCCCGCCGACCAGATCTCCATGCTCGACATCGTCAACGCGATCGACCCCATCGAGCGCATCCGCACCTGCCCGCTGGAGCTCTCCACGCACGGCCCGGCCCTGTGCCCGCTGCACCGCGCCCTGGACGGGGCCGCGAGCGATCTCATTAAGCGCTTCGGCTCCACCACCCTGCACGACCTGATCTCGGACCCCGGGGCCAGCAAGCCGCTCTGCGACACCCGGAGCAACGGCAACGCCGCCGCCGGCGTCACCATCTCCGCACGCCCCGACTGACCCCCCGCGCCGCCCCGACTACGATCGCGGCGTGACCACCGAGCACGACACCCCGCCCACGCCCGCCCCACCCGCCACCCCCCCGGGACCGGGCGAGGACGCCACGCCGCACCGCCTCGAGCAGCAGCGCCGCGACAACCGCGAGGCGCTGCGGGCCAGGGGCCTGGACCCGTACGGCTCCGCGGCGCAGGGGCCGGATTTCGTCGCGAGGCGTGCCGCGATCGCCATCGCACGCGACGCCTACGACGAGGCCGCCGACGAGGCGAACAAGGCGTCTCTCGCGTCGCGCAAGGAGGCCCAGCAGGCCGCCCCCGACGCGCCCGAGGACGCTTTGCCGGCGCTGGTGGACGAGCGCCCCGTCGTCACCGTCGCGGGGCGCGTGATGCTGCATCGCGACAACGGCAAGCTGGTGTGGCTCAACCTGCGCGACCACTCCGGCGACCTGCAGATCGCCGTCTCCAAGCGCGACTGCACCGAGCACGGCTTCGAGCTGGCCAAGGGCCTGGACCTGGGCGACCTGGTCGCCGCGACCGGCCCGCTCACGAAGACCAGGGCGGGCGAGGTGACGGTGTGGGCCGACGAGCTGCTGCCGGCCTCCAAGTGCCTGGTGCCGCCGCCGGAGAAGTGGTCCGGCCTGCAGGACGTGGAGCTGCGGTACCGCCAGCGGTACGTGGACCTGTGGGCCAACCCCGACGCGATGCGCGTCTCGGTGCAGCGGGCCAAGGTGGTGACGCGCACGCGGCGCTTCCTGGACCAGCGGGGCTTCCTGGAGGTGGAGACGCCGACGTTCGAGCTGATCCCGGGCGGGGCCGCGGCCAGGCCGTTCGTCACGCACATCAACGCGTTCGACATCGGCCTGTACATGCGCATCGCGACGGAGCTGAACCTGAAGCGGCTGCTGGTGGGCGGCATGCCGCGGGTGTACGAGCTGGGGCGCATCTTCCGCAACGAGGGCGTGGATCGCACGCACAACCCCGAGTTCACCACGTTCGAGCTGTACGAGGCGTACGGCAACTACGAGACGATGCGCGAGCTCACCGAGAGCCTGCTGCGCGACCTGGCCCGCATGATCCTGGGGGACCTGGAGATCGGGGAGGCCATCGACGCGACCCACCCCGAGGACCGGCCCCTGCCCATCACGTTCGGCGAGGTCACGATCGACTTCGCGCAGCCCTTCGAGCGGGTGAGGTACGAGGGGCTGTTCGAGCGGGTGCTCGAGGTCTCGATGCGCGACCGCGAGGCGGTCCGGACCGTCGCGACGCACCGGGGGGTGGCGACCAGGAACGAGCAGGGCGTGGAGCTGGACCACTGGCTGGTCGTGGGCGAGCTGTTCGAGCGCGTGTGCGAGCCCGCGATCGACCCGGCCCGCCCGACCTTCGTGCTGGACTACCCCGCGGCGCTGTGCCCGCTGACGCGCCCCAAGCCGGGCGACCCGGACATCGCGGAGCGCTTCGAGCTGTACATCGCGGGGATGGAGGTCGCCAACGCCTACACCGAGCTCAACGACCCGGACATCCAGGAGGCCAAGTTCCGCGAGCAGCTCGCGGGGCTGGACGACGAGGAGTCCAACTTCCGCAACCTCGACCTGGACTTCCTCAACGCGCTCAAGGTCGGCATGCCCCCCGCCGGCGGGCTCGGCGTCGGCATCGACCGGCTCGCGATGCTGCTCACCGGCTCGCGCACCATCCGCGACGTGATCCTCTTCCCGCTGATGCGTCCGCTGCCCGCGGGCGCGCCGGCCGACGGGGACGCCTGAGGGCGGGGCCCGAACGAAAAACCCGGCCGCCGAGGCGACCGGGTTCCGGGGTCTTTGTGTCTCGCGGCCCTGAGCTTTGTGCGTGGAGGGCTCAGCCCTCGCCGTCGTCTTCGCCGGAGGCGGGCTGCCCGCCGGCCAGCTCGGCGCGACGCTTGGCGAGGTAGGCCTCGTACTCGCCCTTGAAGTCGTCCACGACCTTCTCGGCGTAGTTGCCGGTCGCGTCCGGGTCGTACTTGCTCCGCCAGGCGCGGTGGAGATACTCGATGTAGGGCTCGCGCATGGTCTCGGGCAGGCCGCGACGCTCGAAGGCGCCGCCGGTGGCGCCGGGGTCCATCGCGGCGTAGCCGACCTTGACGCCTCCGGGCTCGGTGATCTCGTCGCCCTCGAGCATCTGGCTGGGCTCCTGGCCCTCCTTGAGCAGGTTGACCACCAGCAGGGGCTGGCGGTCCGGGTTGTCGCGCAGCTCGCGCACCGCCATCAGCAGGCTGGTGTGCTCGTCGATCGTCAGCGCCATGATGTAGGGGGTGGCGCGGTTGATCAGGACGCGACCCGGGGCCTCGTCCTCGACGCGGCCCGCCAGCTCGCCCAGCGGGGCCAGCTCGGCCTTGTCGGACAGGCCCGCGGCCTCGAGCACCGCGTCGAGGTTCATCAGCACCTCGCCGACCATCAGGTCGTGGGCGTAGCGCGACTCGCGCATCCCGTCCTTGAGCATGAAGTCCACGAACCCCGCCAGCGGGTTGCCCCCGCTCTGCTCGCGCAGGTTCTTGGTCTGCTCGCGCTTGTACTGGCGCACCATCTCCTCGTTGAACTTGCCCTGCATCGCCGTCACCGCGTCCGCGTTGTACAGGTCGATGCTCAGGGTGCCCGGCTCCACGATCGGCTTGATGATCTCGGTCATCTCCGCCAGGCCCGCGATGCCGCCCTTGTCCTGGATGGCGCCGGCCTTCTCCTCGATCTCGCGGTACAGGTCGATGTTCGCGATCATCCGCTGCTCGACCCGGTTGTGGCGGTCGAAGACCACCTGCTCGATCTCGGCCTTCTTCAGGTCGCCGATCAGCGGGCTGATCTCCAGCGCGTGCAGGTCCAGCGGGCCCCACCAGTCGCGCAGGCCGCCCTGCCCGTCGCCCCGGACCAGCGAGTTCTCGCGACGGTCCAGGAGCGCCTCGGGGATCTGCACCGAGGGGATCCCGCGCATGCGGGGCTCGGGCTCGGGCGCGGGCGCAGGCGCCGCCTGCTCACGCTCACGCATCAGCTCCTCGCGCTGACGCTCACGCTCGGCGATCTGCGCACGACCCTCCACCGTGAACGACATCGGGGGCGGCGGGGGCGTGTACGCGTCGCCCTCCTCCTGGGCCGGGGGCGGCGTGCCCACCTGCGCCTGGACGCTCAGGGGCAGGCCCGCCAGCGACAGGAGACAGACGGCGGAAGCCGAAGATGAACGCACTCGTGAACGCATAGCCGCACCTCGCTGCTGTGGTTGTGGGATCGAGAGAGACAGATGGTGTGATTCGGACGATGTTCCAACGTCCCGGGCGGCCCGCTATTGCCGCCGGGGCGCAAAACCCTACGCACCGGCGCGACCCCGGACACGCCACGCCCGCCCGGACGCCCCGGCGCCACATCATCGGCCCGTCCCGATCGCGCCTGCACCCCCACCCGGCGGGCTCAGATCGGAAG
>JBICID010000077.1:0-10562 GCA_043101615.1 Phycisphaerales bacterium JB040
ATGGGGACGCGGATGATCTGGTAGGTGGTGCCGAGGTGCTCGTCCTCGAGCGGGTTGTAGCCGGGCGGGTAGCCGCACTTGGCGAGGTTGGGGGCGGTGAACTCGTCCTCGTTGACGATGACGATCCCGCCGGGCTCGACGTCGTCGATGTTGACCTTGAACCCGGCCGGGTTCATCGCGACCATGGCGTTGACCCGGTCGCCGGGCGTGAAGACGTCCTCGGAGGAGAACTGCAGCTGGAAGCCCGAGACGCCGAACGTCGTGCCCTTGGGGGCGCGGATCTCGGCGGGGAAGTCGGGGAAGGTGGCGAAGTCGTTGCCGACCAGCGCCGTGGTGGCGGTGAACTGCCCGCCCGTGAGCTGCATGCCGTCGCCGGAGTCCCCGCAGAAGCGGATGACGACGGAGTCGAGGGTGCGGGCGGACGCGGCGTGTGTGGGCGTGGACATCCTTGCGGTTTCCCCGGATCCCCCCTTGCTGGCTGGGTTGTGCGAGTCGGCGGAGCCGCTCGGTCCATGGTAGCGGGCCGGGCACGCCCCGCGTGCGTCGAAAGCGGATGTGGTATGGTGTGCCCCCATGCGGATCGGGATACCCAGGGAGATCGGTGTCGGTGAGCGCCGGGTGGCGGGCACGCCGCGCACGGTGAAGCGTCTGGTGCAGGGCGGCTTCGAGGTGGTGGTGGAGCGCGGGGCCGGCGAGATGGCGGAGCACTCCGACGCGGGCTACACCGAGGCCGGGGCGCGGGTGGTGGACACGTCCGAGGCGTGGGCGAGCGACCTGGTGCTGAAGGTGCTCCCGCCGATGGAGCGGGGCGACGGGACCCACGAGGTCGATTCCATGAGGGAGGGGGCCGTCCTGATCGGGTTCGTCTGGCCCGCGCAGAACGGGGAGCTGCTCGACCGGCTGAACGCCAGGCGCGCGACCGTGATCGCGATGGACTGCGTCCCGCGGACCAGCCGGGCCCAGAAGGTCGACGCCCTGAGCGCGATGGCGAACGCGGCCGGGTTCCGTGCGGTGATCGAGGCGGTCAACGCCTACCCGCGGTTCCTGGCCGGTCAGAGCACCGCGGCCGGGGCGATCAAGCCCGCCAAGGTGCTGGTGATCGGGGCGGGCGTGGCCGGGCTGGCGGCGATCGGGGCCGCTCGGGGTCTGGGCGCCATCGTCCGGGCGTTCGACACCAGGCTGGAGGTGGGCGACCAGGTCCGGTCGATGGGGGCCGAGTTCCTGGAGCTGGACTTCCGGGAGTCGGGCGAGGGCGAGGGGGGCTACGCCAAGACGATGAGCAAGGAGTTCATCGACGCGGAGATGAAGCTGTTCGCCCAGCAGGCGATGGAGGTGGACATCATCATCACGACCGCGCTGATCCCGGGCAAGCCCGCGCCCAAGCTCATCACCGCGGGCATGGTCGAGTCGATGCGTGACGGGTCCGTCATCGTGGACCTGGCGGCCCAGCAGGGCGGCAACTGCGCCCTGACCAGGCCGGGCGAGGTCGTCCACCACCGGCGCGGGACGTGCGGGGGGGTCACCATCATCGGGTACACCGACCTGCCCAGCCGCATGGCGATCCAGACGAGCTGGCTGTACTCCAGCACGCTGGTGAACATGGTCGAGGAGATGGGGGGCGCCGGGGCCTTCCGGGTGGACCTGGAGAACGACATCGTGCGCCCGAGCCTGGTGTGCCACGAGGGCGAGACGACGTGGCCCCCGCCCAGACCGGCCCAGCCCGCCCCCCAGCCCGCGTCCAAGGGCGAAGAGCAGGTCTGGAGCGAGGAGACCCGCGGCGAGGCGCGACGCGAGACCTCGACCCGGAAGAAACGGGGCGTGTTCGGACTCGTCGCGATGGTCGTGGCGGCGCTGGCGATGGTGGGCGTCGCATCGGTCGCCCCGGACGACGAGTTCGTGGGGCACCTCACCGTCTTCGTGCTCGCCTGCTTCGTGGGGTGGCAGGTCGTGTGGAACGTCACGCCGGCCCTGCACACGCCCCTGATGAGCGTGACCAACGCCATCTCGGGCATCATCCTGATCGGCGGCATGCTGCACCTGGGCGGGTCCCCCGGCGAGGCGATCACGATCCTCGGGGCCGCAGCCGTCTTCGTGGCGGCCATCAACGTGTGCGGCGGGTTCCTGGTCACCCGGCGCATGCTGGGCATGTTCGTGAGATGAGACCGGTTCGCGAGTTGAGTCTGGAGCCCGCACCCCGTGCCTGAGAACCTCGTCCAAGTCTGCTACCTCATCGCCGGCGGGCTCTTCATCCTGAGCCTCTCCGGGCTGGCCAACCCGGAGACGGCCCGGCGCGGGAACCTGTACGGCATCGTCGGGATGGTGATCGCGGTGCTGGCGACCGCCTTCGGGGCGGCGTTCGGGGGATGGGGGATGCTCTCGCTGGCGGTCGCGCCGGCGGCGGTGATCGGGGCGGTGGTCGCGGCCCGGGTCAGGATGACCGGCATGCCGCAGCTCGTGGCGCTGCTGCACAGCTTCGTGGGGCTCGCGGCGGTGCTGGTCGGGTTCGCGACGCTGCTGGACCCGCACGCCGACCACGCGGGCCCGGGCGCGATGATCCACGACGTGGAGGTCTTCCTGGGAGTCTGCATCGGGTCGGTGACGTTCACGGGGTCGCTGATCGCGTTCGCCAAGCTGGACGGCAAGATCGGCGGCAAGCCGCTGATCCTGCCGGCCCGTCACGCGCTGAACCTGCTGGTGGTGGCCGGGACCGTGGCACTGGGGGTCTGGTTCGTGCAGGCCGACAAGGGCGCGGACATGGCCACGGCCCTGTGGGCCCTCGGGATCGCGACCGCGGTGACCGGCCTGCTGGGTGTGCACCTGGTCATGGCCATCGGCGGCGCGGATATGCCGGTCGTGGTGAGCATGCTCAACAGCTACTCTGGGTGGGCCGCCGCGGCCGCGGGTTTCATGCTGAGCAACGACCTGCTGATCATCACCGGGGCCCTGGTCGGTTCCTCGGGCGCGATCCTGAGCTACATCATGTGCCGCGGGATGAACCGGAGCTTCGTCAGCGTGATCCTGGGCGGCTTCGGGGCCGCGGAGGGGACGGTGGCGTCGGGCGACGCCGACGGCGAGCACACGGAGATCTTCGCCGAGCAGGTGACCGAGCTGATGCGCACCGCGCAGTCCGTGGTCATCGTGCCGGGGTACGGGATGGCGGTCGCGCAGGCGCAGCACACGCTGTCCGAGCTGGTCAAGACCATGCGGGGCGAGGGCAAGACGGTCCGGTTCGCGATCCATCCCATCGCCGGCCGGCTGCCCGGGCACATGAACGTGCTGCTGGCCGAGGCGCACGTGCCCTACGACATCGTGGTGGAGATGGACGAGATCAACGAGGACTTCCCCTCGACCGACCTGGTGCTGGTGATCGGGGCCAACGACATCGTTAACCCGAGCGCCCAGGACGACCCCGGGAGCCCGATCGCGGGCATGCCGGTGCTCGAGGTGTGGAAGGCGGAGACCGTGGTGGTGATGAAACGCTCGATGGCGAGCGGGTACGCGGGCATCCAGAACCCGCTGTTCTTCAAGGACAACACGCGGATGCTGTTCGGGGACGCCAAGGCCAACGTGGACCGGCTGCTGAGCGGGTACCGGGGCTAGCGGGCAGCGCCGCGGGCCGTTCTCGGACGGTCGGGTGGGTTGGGGGCGCGGGACGCTTTGTGTTCGGTGCGTGCCTACTCTCACTCGTTCTGAATCGCTCCGGTGTCGGCGGCCCGAATCGGCCCGGCCGAGCCGGAGGCCCGGGCCGACGGGGGAACGCATCGGCCCCGCCCGGAAGGGGTACGCCTTGCCTTGTGCGGATGAATCGACGGGAACGCGGGACGCGCTGGAGCAGCTCGCCCGGATCGCCGGGGAGTACCTCGAACAGGAGTCCGACGGCGGCCCGCTGGAGCCGATCTCGCACGACCGGGCACGCGCGGCGCTGCCCATCGACCTGCCCGATGAGGGCGTGGGCGGGGAGGAGGCCCTGGAGCGGCTCCGCCGCATCGTGCTGGCGACGCCGACCACCGCGGGGCCGCGGTTCGTCAACCAGCTCTTCGCCGGTCGCGAGCCCGTGGCGGTGGTGGCGGAGATGCTCACCGCCCTGATGAACAACTCGATGTACACCTACAAGGCCGCGGGCCCGATGGTGCTGGTCGAGCGCGAGGTGATGGAGCGGATGCTGGGCAAGGCGGGCATGGGCGGGGGCGGGGGCATGTTCGCACCGGGCGGTTCGATGTCCAACCTCGCGGCGATGATCGCGGGGCGCAACGAGGTCTGCGGGCTGAGCCGGGACGAGGGGTTCGACGGTCGGCGGAAGACGCTGTACTTCTCGTCGGAGGGTCACTACTCGATCACGAAGAACGCGATGATGATCGGGCTGGGGCGGGAGCACGTGCGCGCGGTCGAGGCCGACGAGCTCGGGGCGATGCGCCCGGAGGCGCTCGCGGCGGCGATCGAGGCGGACCGCGCCGAGGGGCTCGAGCCGATGATGGTCGTCGCGACCAGCGGCACGACCGTGATGGGGGCCTTCGACCCGCTGGACGCCCTGGCGGACGTCTGCGAGCGCGAGGGGCTCTGGCTGCACGTGGACGGCGCCTACGGCGGCTCGGCCCTGATGCACCCGGAGCACCGCGAGAAGATGGAGGGAATCGAGCGGGCGGACTCGTTCACCTGGGATGCGCACAAGGTCATGGGCGTGCCGCTGACCTGCTCGGTCTGCCTCACGCGCGACCCGGAGCTCATGCCCAAGCACTTCAACGAGACCGCGGACTATCTCTTCCAGCAGGACTTCGACGAGGACGCGAGCTGGATGACCCCGGGCGTGCGCAGCCTCCAGTGCGGGCGACGAAACGACGCGCTCAAGCTCTGGGCGCTGTGGCAGGCCCTCGGCGACGACGGGTTCGCCTCCCGCGTCGGGCGACAGGTCGCGCTGGCCCGTCACGCGGCGGCCGTTGTCAGGGCAGACGACAGGCTCCGACTCTGCTTCGAGCCCGGCTGGCTGGCGGTGTGCTTCGAGGTGATCGGCAAGTCGAGCGTGGACATCTGCTCACAACTGAACCAGTCCGGGACGCTCAAGGTCGGGTACGGGCTCGTGCACGGGCGACGCGTGATCCGGCTGGTGACGCTGAACCCCGAGCACGACGAGGCCGATCTCGATCGCATGATCCGCGACATCGCGGAGGTCGGCGACGCCCTGCCCGACCGCGGCGACGAGGTCAACATCCCGCCCGGCGCCCCGCTCGACGCCAAGGCCTGACCCCCCACCACGGGCACGCACCGAACGCGACGAGGCGGGGGACACATCATTCGAGATCGGGCCCGAACCAGACCGGCTGGGTCCACGCCTGCCGGCGGTCGCCCTCCCGGTACGGGCGCGGGTGCGCCTCGGACGAGGTGACCCGGGCGCGGACGTAGAGCTCGTCCCCGCTCCGGACATACAGCGCCGGGTTGTCCGTGGTCGTGTGCACCACCGAGGCGACGGGCGACGGGGCGCCCTCCTCGTACATCGCGGCGATGAACTCGGTCGTGTGGGTGACGCCGTGTCGCGGTTCATGGGCGATCCGGAGGCGGTCGCCGGACTGTCGGACGTCGGTCAGGACGACCCCGGTGGAGGCGTAGAAGTCGCCTGCCTTCATGGCCCCGATCACCGCGCCCGCGGACAGGTCGCGGACGCGGACCACGATCCAGCCCCGCCCCGGGACGGAATGCCCGTCCGGGTCCCGATGGTTGTGGGCGTCGTCGGTGGCGAGGGCGTAGAGGGGGGTTAGGCCCCGGGTGTGGCGCGCGATGAGGACCTCGTCCCACAGCTCCTCGAGCGAGGGGTGGTCGTCGTCGCCCTCGTTGCGGACCGAGCGGTGCCCGTTGTAGACCTCGAAGAAGAGCTCGCCCCGCAGCTCGAAGAAGTCGGAGGGCCGGATGCCCCACCCGAAGTTGGGGTGGTTGACGTGCGCGAGGGTCGGGCGGTCGTGCTCGTGCCCGTGCTCGGCGATGGCGTCGAGGTTGTTCTGGATCACCTCGGCGACAGAGCCCCCGCCGCGCGGCTCGATGAGGGAGGCGTTGTTCAGGGCGTTGATGTGCACGGGCCTGTTGGCGTACGCGTCGGTGACCTCCTCGCCGCTGATGAGGATGAAGTCGGCGGACTCGAACATCGCCCGGAGCTCCGGGAGGGTCTTGAGGCGCATCTCGCGGGACCCGCCCTCCAGCGTGCGCAGGTCGATGGACTCGTCTCCGAACATGCCCCTGAGCTCGTCGACATGGGCCGGCGTGAGCCGGCCGCCCTCGTCGACGGGAAACCAGCGTTCGTGGTCCTGAATGATGTTGTGATCGCTGAGGACCAGGAACTGGTACCCGTGGTCGGGATACCACGCGATGGCGCGTTCCGGGGCGGCGTCGCCGTCCGACCAGAGAGTGTGGGTGTGGGTGTTGCCCCTCACCCAGATCTGTGGATTCGAGCAGGCAGAAAGACACAGAATTGTGGGGAGCGAGAGCACGAGGCGCGCATGGTGCATGCGTCGAGCCTACCGAGATTCACATTCCGGTGCGGGACGACGGACAGAAGCCAGAAACTGTTGTGTTGCATGGATTTGTCGCGCATGCCGGCTCGTCGATTGTGTAGGCTGGTGCGGCGAACGGTCGAAATCCAGAGCGATCGTTTGCGTGGGCAGCACCAACATTTCGAGAGGAGATCCCGATGCGTACCAAGGCTCAGAGGTTTGGGAAGAGGGCCGCTTCGGCAATCGGTCTGATGATGCTCGCCGGGACCGCGACGGCGCAGTCCACGCTGTACGTGGACGACGACGCGGCGCCGGGCGGCGACGGGGCGAGCTGGGCCACCGCCTACGCGTACCTCAGCGACGCGATCGCGGACGCGACCGCCTCGGGGGGCGTGGTGACCGAGATCCGCATCGCCGGGGGGACGTACGTGACCGATCGGAGCGCCGCCAACCCGGGCGGGTCGGGCCTCCGGACCGACTCGTTCATCATTCTCGGCGTCGGGGGCGGGCTGACGCTGTCGGGCGGGTACGCGGGCGTCGGGGCCGCGAACCCGGACGACCGGGACACGGGGCTGTTCGAGACGGTGCTGAGCGCCGAGATCGGCGCCCCGGGCCTGGCGGACAACAGCTACAACGTGGTGCAGGCGATCTCGTCGGGCCCGGTGACGCTGGACGGGCTGACGCTGACCGGCGGCAACGCCAACAGCTTCAGCTCGGGCAACGTGCGTCGCGGCGGCGGGTTCTACCTGTTCAACGGGACCGGGACGGTGGTCGACTGCGACTTCACGGGCAACTACGGGCGTGACGGCGGCGCGATCCACGCGAACTTCGGCGCGATCGACGTGCACGATTCCACGTTCGTGGGGAACTCCTCTCAGAACGGGGGCGGGATCTTCGCGACCGGGGCCGACACGCTTGTGACCGGCTCGAGCTTCGTGGGCAACACCGCCTCGTCGTTCGGCGGCGCGATGCGCCGTGCCGGCGGGCTGACCAACTCGTTCGACGTCTTCGACTGCGAGTTCGATTCCAACAGCGCGATCACGGGCGGGGCGATCGAGCTGTTCGTGACGACCGCGGGCCCGACGTTCGAGCGGTGCGCGTTCCGCAACAACCAGGCGAACTCGTTCGGCGGGGCGATCGCGAACCTGGCGCAGGGCATGACGGTGGCGAGCTGCCTGTTCGAGGGCAACACCGCCGGGAGCGAGGCCGGCGCGATCGGGACGAGCTCCAACGGGACCGCGACGCCGGGCCCGGACATCGTGAACAGCACGGTGGTGGACAACTTCGCCCCGATCGGCGGCGGCGTGTCGTCGCTGTCGAGCGTCGGGCTCGCGCGCGTGCTCAACTCGATCGTGTGGGGCAACACGGACAACGGCGGCGCCGGGTTCGAGGCCCAGGTGAATCAGTCCAGACTCACCACGCCGAACACCTTCACCGTCGAGCACTCGCTGGTGATGGGGCTCGTGGTCGCCGGCCCGTACGACAACGGGACCAACACCTCCGCCGACCCCGAGTTCGTGGACGGCTCGCTGGGGGACTACCGCCTCAGCGCGATCTCGCCCGCGATCGACCTCGGAGACAACGCCTTCGTGCCCGGCGGCGTGACCGCCCTCGACCTGGACGGCCTGGCCCGCATCGTGGACGGGGACTTCGACGGCACGCCCACGGTCGACGCCGGGGCCTACGAGTTCGTCTCCAGCGACTCCGACGGCGACGGGCTGGACGACGTGGTCGAGAACCAGATCGGCACCGACCCGTTCAACCCGGACACCGACGCCGACGGGCTGCTGGACGGGACCGAGGTTGACATCGCGGCCGGATTCGGATGCCCGGACCCGCTCAGCTTCGACAGCGACGGCGACGGGCTCTCGGACGGCGACGAGGTGCTCTTCGGCACCAGCCCCTGCCTCGCCGACACCGACGGCGACGGCGTGAGCGACCTCAACGACCCCACCCCGACCGAGCCCGGCGTGACGGAGGAGTTCCTGGTCGAGGCGATCCGGGCGGCCGCGGACCAGATCGATTCGATCCCGCTCTCCTCGTTCACCGGCCCGAACGCGAACGCGGATCGGGGCCGGCAGAACTCGCTGGCGAGCCGCGTGCGGAACGCCGCCAACAAGGTCGGCCAGGGGAACGGGGAGCCCGCGGTCAGCCTTCTGATGAACGTGCTGGAGCGTGTGGATGGTGATCCGCAGCCCAAGGACTGGATCGAGGCCGGACCGGACCAGGTGGCGCTCAAGGACGAGCTCGAGCTCCTGATCGCGTTGCTGCTGATGTGACCCCCCACCGCTTCCGCACCCGGGGCGCGCGTCCGAGACCGGACGGGCGAGAACCCGGGCGGGAACGTGCCTGATCTCACCATGCCGGGTAGTCTTCACGTATGACCCAGAAGACTGCCCGGTTTTTTCTTGCGCTCGCGGTGGCCTGCCTCGTGCGTGCCGGCCACTGCCAGGACGCGGGCACGCTCCGGATCGAGGCCCTGGACCGGAGCGGACTGCTCGCCCGGGACCCGGAGGCGGTGCTCTACCTGGGGGCCGACTTCAACGGGTGGAACCCCGCGGGCACGGCCCAGTCCGGCTGGCTGGACACGGACGGGGCCCGGACTGGGTGGGTGTTCCGCGTGCCGCGGGAGGCGGTCGGGGGCGGGGGCGAGTTCAAGTTCACCCGCGGGAGCTGGGCCACGGTAGAGACCGGGGCCGGCGGGGCGATGCTGGAGAACCGGCGCACCGGCCGGATCGACTGGGACACGCCTGGCGGGCCTGTGCTGCGGTGCGAGGTGCTGGGCTTCGAGGACCTGGCGGGGGGAGGCGATGCGGAGGCCGGCCCGACGGTGGTCGGCGGGACGCTGGAGGTGTGGGAGCTCGAGAGCGAGGTGCTGGGGGAGGCCAGGACCGTCCGGGTCTGGCTCCCCGAGTCCTACGCCCGGGACCCCGAGCGGGCGTTCGGGGTGTTCTACTTCCACGACGGGCAGAACGTGTTCGACGCGCGGACGAGCGCCTTCGGGTTCGAATGGGAGGCCGACGAAGCGGTGACGGCGCTGGTGTCGGAGGGGGCGATCGGGGCGTGGATCCTGGTCGGGATCGACAACTCGGGCGTGAATCGGTCGCGTGACTATCTGCCTTACCCGCCGGGCGAGCGGGCCCCGGGCGTGCCGGGCGGCGGGGCGGACGCGTACGTGGCGTTCCTGGTGGACGAGCTGATGCCGGCGGTGGCGGAGCGGTACCGGGTGCTGGAGGGGCCGGGGCACGCCGGGATCGGCGGCTCGAGCCTCGGGGGCGTGGTGACGCTGCACGCGATCATGACCAGGCCTGGCGTGTTCGGGCGGGCGCTGATCGAGAGCCCGTCGCTGTGGGTGGGCGACGGCAGGCTCATCCGGTCGATCGAGCTGCACGACCAGTCGTGGCCCGAGCGGGTGTACCTCGGGATGGGCGACGCCGAGTCGGGTGACGAGGGCGACAGCCGGCGCCTGGTCGAGCTGACGCACCTGACGAGCGGCTTTCTCTCGATGCGGGGGCTGGGCGGCGACCGGCTGATGACCGTGATCGGGGCGGGGCAGCGTCACAACGAGCGGGCGTGGCGGGAGCGCCTGCCCGAGGCGCTGCGGTTCCTGCTGGGCGGAGAGGAAAAAGAGCCCGAGGAGCTGTGAGTGCGGGTCTCGGGTCACGCTCTCGAAGGGTGGCGGCGTGGGCCACCGGAAAGGAGCCTGTGATGAACGCGAGCACGACGACCGAGACCACCCTGCACGACTGCCTGTGCCGCTTCGCGTCGGCGGCGTCGCGACTGGCGAGCCTGGAGAGCAGCGGCACGATCACCGCGGACCAGGCGGCGCGACAGATCTCCGAGCTGTACTTCGAGCTGACACGCAACGCGGCACGCTGCGCCGTCCGCGGCTGAGCGATTTCTCTCGCGGCCCGACCGCTCGGCCCGGGCGCCCGCGTGGCGGCCCGGGACGACGAGCGGGGCCGACGATCACCCAACGGAAAACCCCCGCGTCGTGAGACGCGGGGGTTTTCTGTTGGGTGATCGTCGGCCCCGCTCGTCGTCCCCGGCCCCCACGCGGGCGCCCGGGCCGAGCGGGCGGGCCGC
>JBICID010000078.1:0-25360 GCA_043101615.1 Phycisphaerales bacterium JB040
GACGAGGAGGTCGCCCGCCTGCACCTCGCCAAGCTCGGCGTGAAGCTGACCAAGCTGACGGACAAGCAGGCCGAGTACCTCGGCGTTCCGGCGAACGGGCCCTACAAGCCCGACCACTACCGCTACTGATTCCTCACCCCGACGCCTTCACCCCCGGGAGCCCGCACGCTCCCGGGGGTCTTTTCATGACCGGCCCCGCTTCCACTCGCCCCAGCGCCGCACTCCCCCCGGGGCCTCCGCCCGGGGCGTGGGGCGTGCTCGCGACCGATTCGGGGCGGGCGCTGGTGGACGCGCTGGGCCCTTCTCCCGACGCGGGCGCGATCGAGCGGGCGCGCCAGACGCACGACTCGGAAGCCGTGCGTCTGGCGGGCGAGCTCGCGCGCGTGCGGGCCCGCGCCGGCGGCAAGTGGCCCGCGCCCATCGCGTCGGCGCTGCTCGCGGACCGGGACGGGTACGAGATGGCGTCCGGGTGGCTGGTTGCGCGACACAAGGGCGAGCGATTCCTGCTGGCGGGGTACGCACGCGTGCTGGACCTGTGCTGCGGCATCGGGGGCGACACGCTCGGGCTGCTGTCTCGCGGGCTGGACGTGCTCGCCGTCGATCTCGATCCGACGCGCGCGGGCCTGTGTGCGCACAACGCCGGTCTCCTGCCGGAACCCCGCGGGCGGCTCGTCGCTCGCGTCGGCGACGCGCTCGACGCTTCGCTCCCGGCGGACCTGCCGTTCCATCTGGATCCGGCCCGACGCTCGGGCGCCGGACGGACGCTGCGCTACGGAGACCTGCTCCCGGGCCCTGATGCGATCGCGCTGCTGGTCGACCGCCACCCCGCGGGCGCGGTCAAGCTCAACCCCGGCATCGACTCGTCGCTGCTCCCCGCGGGAGAGCTCGAGATCGTCTCCGAGCAGGGACGCCTGACCCAGGCGGTGCTCTGGACGGGCCGGCTGGCGTCCGCGCGCGCGAGCCGCACCGCCACGCTGCTGGGTTCGGAGGGGCACGCCGCCTCGATCTCGGGCGCCCCGGATCGGTCCGACGACACGAGCCCGCTGGACGAGCTGGTCTACACCGTTGATCCGAGCGTCGAGCGCGCCGACCTGATCCCGGCGCTGATGGAGGCCACCGGTCTGCGTCACGTGCGGCCCGGTCTGGGGCTGCTCACCGGGCCCGGCTCGCGCCCGATACCCGGCGAGGTCTCGCCATTCCTGACCGCGTATCGCGTGCTCGACGAGTGCTCCTGGAGCCCGAGGCGGGCCCGTGCGGCGTTGCGTTCGCTGCGCGAGCGCGGTGTGCACGTCGGTGAGGTGGTGGTCAAGACGCGAGCCCGAGCCGTGGATCCCGATCGGGAGCAGGCGCGCCTGCGTGGCGAGGGCGATCGCACCGTGACGGTCTTCGTGCTGCGGTTCGGAGACCTGGGCACGCGAGCGGTCCTGACCGAGCGACTCGAAGTGCCGCGTGCGAGCTGAGCCTCGGCGTCGGGTGTCGCGATTCTGGCCGATGTCGAAACGGGATTATGGGTCGGGATATCCGATTCGGACCATTTTTGTTGATCGTCGTGCTGTAGCGGCCGATCCGCTAGGCGTCGATGATTTCGTGTGATATGGTCCTATCCGTACAAGGATTTACCCTACCGGTTCTCGGCCCGGGTCAGCCCCCGAAGGATGCCCAGCATGAAGACGGAAACGTTCGACGTCGCGATCATCGGCGGTGGCCCCGCGGGCTCCACGGCCGCCACGCTGCTCAAGAAGTACATGCCCGAGCTCCGGGTGGGCGTGTTCGAGAAGGAGAAGTTCCCGCGGGATCACGTGGGCGAGAGCCAGCTGCCGGGGATCGCCTCCATCCTGAACGAGATGGGCTGCTGGGACAAGGTCGAGGCGGCCGACTTCCCGATCAAGATCGGGGCCACCTACCGCTGGGGCAAGAGCGACAAGCTCTGGGATTTCGATTTCCTCCCGCCCGCGTGGTTCAAGGACGAGCCCCGCCCGGCGAAGTACCAGGGGGCGCGTCAGCTCACGGCCTTCCAGGTGGACCGGGCCCGGTACGACACCATCCTGCTCGACCACGCCGGTGAGCAGGGCGCCGAGATCCGTCAGGAGACGCTGATGCGCGAGGTGGTGATCGACCCGGACAACCCGGACCGCGTCGACCGGCTGGTCATGCAGCCCCGAGACGGCGAGGCGTACACCGTGACCGCACGCCACTACATCGACTGCTCGGGCGGTATCGGCGTGCTGCGCAAGCACCTGCCCATCGAGGTGACCTCGCCGACCTCGCTGCAGAACGTGGCGTTCTACGACTACTGGGAGAACACGGACTGGGCGGTGGAGATCGGCGTCGGGGGCACGCGTGTGCAGGTGATGTCCATCGGGACCGGGTGGGTCTGGTTCATCCCGCTGGGTCCGACGCGGACGTCCATCGGCTTCGTGTGCCCGCGCGACTTCTACAAGGAGCAGGGCAAGAGCCCGGAGGAGCTGTACGAGTGGGCGGTGCAGCAGAGCCCGCGCATCCGGGAGCTCATCCAGGGCGCGACGCGGCGGGGCGAGGACGAGGGCGTCAAGGACGGGTCCTTCCTCGCCAGCCGGCTGGCGGGCGAGACCTGGTTCCTCGCCGGTGAGTCCGCGGGCTTCGCCGACCCGATCCTCGCCGGCGGGATGATGCTGACGCACGCCTCGGCGCGCGACGCGGCGTACACGATCCTGGAGCTCGAGCGCGGGCAGCAGGACGCCGGCTGGCTGCGGAACCACTACGACGAGACCAACCGGCGCCGCATCGGACAGCACATCCGCTTCGCCGACTTCTGGTACGCCGGCAACGGGCAGTTCACCGACCTGCAGGAGCACTCGGCCAGGATCGCGGCCGACTCGGGCATCGACATGAGCCCGCAGGAGGCGTTCCGGTGGCTGTCCACCGGCGGCTTCTCGGATGAGATCATCGGGCAGGTGGGCATCGGCGGGCTGGACCTGGGCGGGGCCAAGCAGATCGTGGCGCTGTTCGGCGACGACGACTCGGGCGAGCTGGAGTGGGAGATCTCCAAGAACAACGTGCTGAGCCTGAGGCTCGACAACGCCGAGAAGACCAAGATCCCGGTCCTGAAGAACGGCCGGATCCTGCAGGCGGACTGCTACGTCCGCGGGCGCAAGCGTCTGCCGATGGTGGGCGCGTTCCCGGACGTGGTGGCGGCGCTGAAGCGGACGAGCTCGGCGGTCGAGGCGCGGAACCTGATCCAGAAGGCGTACACGCCCCGCGCGAAGGGCCGCCAGGACCTGGGCTTCAAGGTGATGCTCGCGATGCAGGCGATGGAGTCGATGCTGGTGGACGGTTGGATCGAGGGCTCGCACGACCCGTCGCAGCCCGTGCTGCCGTTCAAGAGCGTCGGGCTGAGCGGGAACTTCCAGCTCAACGAGGACGCGCTCACGCAGCGGCTCGGGGACGGCCAGACGCAGGCCGCGGGCTGATTGCGGCCCGCGCGCAGAAACCCGCTCCGTGGCGCATAGACTCTCTCTCCCTCACCCGCCACGGACCGGGCGCCGATGCATATCCACGATCACTTCAAGCTCCACGACACCACGTTCAGCTTCGAGTTCTTCCCGCCCAAGGGCGGGGACGGTGTCGACTCGCTGTTCGACACGATCTCCGACCTGCAGCCGCTCAAGCCCTCGTTCGTGTCGGTGACGTACGGGGCGGGCGGGTCGACGCGCGAGCGGACGAACGACCTGGTGGTCCGCATCAAGGACGAGACGACGCTGGACCCGGTCCCGCACCTGACGTGCGTGCAGCAGGACGAGGCCCAGATCAACGCCATCCTGGAGCGGTACGCCGAGCACCGCATCGGCAACATCCTGGCGCTGCGGGGCGACCCGCCGGGCTCGGCGGCGGAACTCGCCAAGTACAACTGGGACGACGAGCACTTCCGGTACGCCATCGACCTGGTCGCCCACATCAAGAAGTTCGGCGAGCGCGGGCTGCACCCGGACCGGCGCGGCTTCGGCATCGGCGTGGCCGGGTTCCCCGAGGGGCACCCCTCCACGCCGAACCGCCTGGTCGAGATGGACCACCTCAAGGCCAAGGTCGACGCGGGGGCGGACTTCATCGTCACGCAGCTCTTCTTCGACAACCGCGACTTCTACGACTTCCGCGACCGGTGCCACCTGGCGGGGATACGCGTGCCGATCATCGCCGGCGTGATGCCGATCACCTCGGCCAAGGGCATGCGCCGCATGGCGGAGCTGGCGCTCGGGGCGCGGTACCCGGCCCCGCTGCTTCGGATGATCAGGCGGACCAACGGGGACGTGGAGGCGGTGAAGCGGGTGGGCATCCACTGGGCCACGGAGCAGTGCCGCGACCTGCTGGATCACAACATCGACGGGATCCACTTCTACACGCTGAACAAGTCCAGCGCGACGCGCGACATCTACCGCACGCTGGGCGTGCAGGACTCGACCGACCTGCGGATCTGACCCCCCCACCCCCCCACCACATTCGGACTTTGGGACGCCGCATGCTTGTGGTCGGGAGTCGGTTCAGACCCGTGTGGAACGGGCGGCCCGCACCAGCTCGTCGAACAGTCGCTGGCCGAGGCCGGCGTGCCCGGTCCGCTCCGGGTGCCACTGCACACCGACCCAGTAGGCCCGGGCCGGGTCCCCGACCGCCTCGATGACGCCGTCGGGCGCCCGGGCCAGCACCGCGAGCGAGCCGGTCTCGCGGACCGCCTGTCGGTGGTGGCTGTGCGAGACCCCGGTCGCGATCGAGACCACGCCGGGCTCGGGGAGGATCTCGTGCTCGCCGGCCCAGTGCCGGGCGTGGGTCTCCGGGTGGCTCTCGGGCATGTGCTGGAAGAGGGAGCCGCCCGCGTGCAGGGCCATCATCTGCATGCCCAGGCACACGCCCAGCACCGGCGTTCCGCCGCGGGCCTCGTGCTCGCGTGCGTCCTCCAGCAGGATGCCCAGCAGGCCCGACTCGAAGGACTGGCGTTCCTCGAAGACCGGGGTGACGCGTGGGTCGGTCGGCACGCCGAAGGGCTCGGTGCGTGGGTCGTCGCCGCCGGTGAAGACGAAACCGTCGAAGCGGGCGGCCAGGTCATACAGGGCGTCGGGATCGGTCACGGGGGTGAGCACCACGGGGGTGCCGCCCGCCTGGGCGACCCGCTCGGCGTACGACGTGGCGACGCGGGCGGTCAGCCTGCCGGAGCCCCGCCGGTAGACGTCCGCGGTGATGCCGATGAGTGGTCGTGCCATCCGGTTCCCTTCGGCTCGTCGCCCTGCAACGCACCATAGCCGCGCGGACCGATAGGATGGGGCATGGGAGTCCGCGCCGCAACGATCTGGGTCCTGCTCGCCTCCTGCCTGGCGCTGGTGCTGCTCTGGCTGCGGGCGCCCGCGACGGAGACCGTGTCGGGCGGGTCGTTCCGGCTCGGGCTGGACCCCGCGTCGGTGGTGGCGCTGCGCGTGACGACCCCGGGCGGGGCGCCGCAGGAGGCCTTGCGACGCCCCGACGCCTCCTGGATGCTGTCGTGGGGCCGGGGGGAGGGGCGTCGGTGGCCGGCCGCGGAGGGCTCGCTGCGGGCGGGGCTGCGCCTGCTGGCGACGCACGAGTTCGACCCGCGTGAGGCGCCCGCGGTCGAAGAAGCGGGGCTGGCCACCCTCACGGTGGAGCTGCGTGGGGGCATCGAGACCGCGATTACGCTGACCGGGCAGCCGGTGGGCGGGCGCGTGCCCGTGCGCCTCAGCACGGGCAACACGATGCGCCCGGCCTGGGCGGAGCTCAACCTGACCCGCTCCCTGTTCCCGACGCCGGGCAGCGCGTCCTCCGGGCTCGCGGCGTGGTCCGAGCGTTCGCTCGCGACCGAGGCCGCGCGGGCCGACTCGATCAGGCTGCGGGCCCTGGACGAGTCGGTGTCGCTCCGGCGTCTGGGGGCGCGTTGGGTGCTGCAGGAGCCGGTGCTGATCGAGGCGGACCCGGACGTGGTGCGTGCGGCCCTGGACGCCATCGCTGGGCTGGAGATCGACCGGTTCCTCGACGACGCAAACACGTCCGACCCCGCCTTCGGGCTGGACCGGCCGGCGGGCGAGGTCGCGCTGTCGTGGTCCGATCGCGGTGGCGACGCGGGGGCCCGGGCGATGGAGCTGACGCTGGGCTCGCGCGCCGACGCGACCACCAACGCGCTGCACACCCTCGTGACGCTCGCGCGCGAGGGCGAGACGCTCCCCCCGCGCCTGGCGGTGGTGCAGGTGCCCGCCTTCCCGGTCACGCCCGACGCCTACCTCCGCAAGTTCGCCACCACGCTGACGACCGCCGACCTGCGGGCGATGACACTCCGCAACCTGCCCGACCGCGACGAGGTGGCCGCCCTCACCCGCGACGTGGACGGCTGGCGCCGGGGCGACGAGCCCGACCGGGACCAGCTCGCCACCACCATCGCCGACCTCGCCTCCACAAGGCCCGCGGACTCCGCCTGGCTGCTGCCCGACGAGGATTTCACGACCCTCCAGGGTCTGCTGCTCGAGATCGGCCTCGTCGTCGGGGGCGGCGTCGAGGCGGAGAACCTCGGCGTGGCCCTCCCCACCGAGGAGGCCCCGACACTCCGGCTGATCGGCAAGCCGCTCGAGGACGGCTCGAGACCGGTCTGGTCGTACGCAGGCGCGGACGCCGATCGGCTCGTGAACGCCCTCATCGACCTCCTCGAACTCTGACCCCCCCCATTCCTGACCCCCCACTTTTGTGCGAGGGGTTTGTGTGATTCGAGGGCGGGCGGTTCTGAACGGTGCGGGGGCTCAGTTCCCCGCCGGTGCCAACTGACCGATATCGCGTCGGAGCTGGGCGCCTTCGAAGGAGATCTTGTCGCAGGCCGCGTAGGCCGCCAGGCTGGCCTGGGCGAGGTCCGCCCCGTTGGCGGTGACGCCCAGGACGCGTCCTCCGGCTGTGAGGATGCGGTCTCCCTCGCGCCGTGTGCCGGCGTGGATAACGCGCACCAGCGGGTCGCGCTCGGCCTCGTCGATCCCCTCGATGACGCGCCCTGTCTTCGGGGTGTCGGGGTAGCCCTCGCTGGCCATGACCACGCAGCAGGCCGCCCCGGCGCCGAAGCGGACGTCGGCGAGGTCGAGTCGCCCGGTGGCGGTGGCCTCGAGCATTGTGATCGCGTCGGACTCGAGCAGGGCCATGAGGGCCTGGCACTCGGGGTCGCCGAAGCGGACGTTGAACTCGAGGACCTTGGGGCCGGCGGGGGTGAGCATGAGCCCGGCGTAGAGGACGCCGCGGAACTCGATGTCGCTGCGTCGGAGCGCGTCGACGGTGGGGACGAGGATGTCGCGCTCGATCTCTTCCATGAGCGTGTCGTCGATGGTGCCGCTGGGGCAGAAGGCGCCCATGCCGCCGGTGTTGGGTCCGGTGTCGTCCTCGCCGAGTCGCTTGTGGTCCTGGCAGGGGGGCAGGACGAGCAGGTGGTGCCCGTCGCAGAGCGCCAGGACGGAGACCTCGGGGCCCTCGAGGCGCTCCTCGATGATCAGGGTGGACCCGGCGTCTCCGAAGACCCGCTCGCGCATGATCTTGTCGATCCAGGGCAGGCCGGCCTCGTTGGTCTCGGGGACGATGACGCCCTTGCCCTTGGCCAGGCCCGCGGCCTTGAGGACCTGGAGCTCGTCGCGCGTCTTGAGGTATTCCGAGGCGTTGTCCGGGCTGGTGAAGATGCGGGCGTCGCCGGTGGGCACGGAGGCGGCCCGCATGATCTGCTTGGCGAAGGCCTTGTCGGCCTCGAGCTGGGCCGCGGCCTTGCCGGGGCCGAAGACGGCGCGGGTGCCGCCGTCGCCGCGTTTGGCGAGCACGTCCGCCCAGCCCTCGGCGAGGGGGTCCTCCGGTCCGATGACGACCAGGCCGATGTCCTTGGCGTCGCAGAACTGCCCGAGCCGGTAGAGCTCCTTGGTGCTGACCGGGACGTGCACCGGCTGCGCGAGGGCCGAGATCCCGGGGTTGTCGGTGTGCGTGGCGTAGAGGGTGCCCAGGCGCGGCGACCGTGCGATGGCCAGCGCGAGGGCGTGCTCGCGACCACCGCCGCCGATCAGGAGCACGTTGAGCTTGGAGGTCCAGGCGTGCGGGTTCTGACTCATGCCCGATGGTAGCCGTCGCCCCGGGGCCGTCCGGGGCTCATCGCCCGGCGGGGACGCCGCCCTTGCGGGGATCGCTCTCGGCCCGCCAGACCCAGCCGCTCCCGCGTGGCACCCGTCGCACCGTCTGCGCGACCGCGTTGCCGCCGGTGTCGACGAGCTCGTGCCCGCGCGCCCGCAGTCCGGCCCGCACGCGTCCGCCGACGCCGTGCTCGACCCGGATCGTGTCGGGCAGCCACTGGTGGTGCAGCGTCGGGTTGGCCAGGGAGTGGGCGTGCCCCAGCACGCCGGGCTCCAGCACGGTCTGGGCCACGATGGAGATGATCCGGGGCCCGCCCGAGGCGCCCGTGACCAACCGGATGCCGCCGTCCTCGTCCAGCACGATCGTCGGCGTCATGCTCGAGAGCGGGCGCTTGCCGGGCTCGGGCAGGTTGCTGTCGGACTGCACCAGCCCGTAGGCGTTGGCCTCGCCGGGGGTGGTGGTGAAGTCGTCCATCTCGTTGTTCAGGACAAACCCGAACTCCGCGACGGCGAGCTGCGAGCCGAACCCCGTGTTGATGGTCTCGGTGCAGGCCACGCCCATGCCGTCGGCGTCCACGATCGAGAAGTGGCTGGTGCCCGAGTCGTCGGCGAAGGGCCCGATCCCGCCGTACGCCCGGGGCTCGAGCGTCCGGTCGGCCAGGACTGAGGAGGCGTACCGGTCGAGCGTCTCGTCGGCGATCATGCGGGCGACCGGCACGTCGACGAAGTCCGGGTCGGCCAGGAACTCGGCCCGGTCGGAGAAGGCGTGCTTGCTCGCCTCGACGTAGAGGTGGGCCCGGAGGGCGGTGTCCGAGTCGGCCCCGGGAAAACGGTCCAGCAGGCGTCGGTACACGCCGTCGAGCTGCGCGAGCGCCACCCCGCCCGAGCTGGGCGGCGGCATGGTGAGCACACGCCGATCCCCGCTCCGGAACTCGAGCGGGCGGACGCGCCGCGCCTCGTAGGAGCGCAGGTCCTCCGCGGTCATCGCACCCCCGTCGGCCCGAACGGTCTCGGCGATCGCGTCGGCGATCTCGCCCTCGTAGAACGCGGTGGCTCCACGCTCCGCGATCAGGCGCAACGCCCTGGCCTGTTCCGGGTTGCGGATGACGTCCCCGAGCCGGACCTCGCCCCGGCGCAGGAATCGCTCCCACACGAAGGCGAACCGCTCTTTGAGTTCGGGCCGGCGCTCGTACTCGTCGATCAGCCCCCGGGCCGTGGAGAGGTAGGCCTCGTCCACCACGAAGCCGTCCTCGGCCGCCCGGATCGCGGGCGCGAGCAGCTCGGCCCATGCCAGGCTCCCGTGAGCCGAGTGGGCCGCGTGCAGCCCCGCCACGGTGCCCGGCACGCCGGCGGCGGTCCCCCCGCGGAGCGACGGGCGGTACCGGTCACCGACCTCGTGGGTGTAGTACGCGGGGCCGACCCCGCGCGGGGTGGTCTCCCGGTAGTTGAACGCCTCGCTGACTCCGTCCCGCCCGTCCCCGGGCGGGCGGTGAACGACCAAGAACCCCCCGCCTCCGATGCCGCAGGAGAACGGACGGACCACGGAGAGCGTGAAGCTGGTGGCGACCGCCGCGTCCACGGCGTTGCCGCCGCGAGCGAGTATCTCCGCCCCGGCCCGAGAGGCGGTCTCGTGGTCGGCCGCGACGGCGTAGGAGGCGTACTCGCGCGACCACGCGGGGTCGCCGGGCGTCCAGCGGGGCCGGACGCCGTCGCCCGCACGGCAGCCAACCACGGAAACACCAGACAGGCACGCGACAAGCAGGAGCAACAAAGTCGGTCGGGAGGGGCTTGGCATGGTGCCCATTGTGCCCGAAAGCGTGGCCACACGCTGTCCCGAGAGGGGACATTCCTCACGAGGTAAGCGTTGACCAACCTCCACGTGCGGCCTACGATCCCGACCACTGATTGCGGGGTGGAGCAGCCTGGTAGCTCGTCGGGCTCATAACCCGAAGGTCGCAGGTTCAAATCCTGCCCCCGCTATTTGCAGTTTTCTGCACGACTCCGGCCCCGTTGCGGGGCCGGTTGTCTTTTTGAGCCGAGACGGACACGCCCGGACAGCCGAGGCATCGCGGATGGCTTATGCCAGCCTCGGCAGGAAGTACTCGAAGAGGATCAGCAGGATGATGGTCCCGCACACGCTGATCGACGCGGCGGTGGAGCGGCGGATCCAGTTCCAGTCGCCGCGTGTGCGCAGGTGCCTCCTCCAGGTCCGCGCAGCCGCGAGCGTGCAGGCCAGCGAGACCGCGCCGAAGCACGAGGCCGCGATCGGGTAGGCCCGTTTGTTCAGCAGCGATCCCTCCAACGAGTACGCGATGACGAGCACGCCGATCGCCAGGAGGGCGTTGAGGGTGATGAACGGGACCCATCGCTCGGCCCTGTGCGCGCTGCGTGGGTAGGGCTTCCGCCTGCCGCCGCACTCGGGGCACGTTGGCCTTCGGCCGAGGCCGCGCGTCTGGTAGCCGCAGTTGGAGCAGAGGAAGCGGTCGTCGTCCCAGCGGATCCAGCGTCGGACGAACAGGCGTGATTTGGCGATCGTCCGGGCGATCATCGGGTTACTCCTCGGCCTGTGCTCAGCGCAGCCCGGGCTCCGCTCGAGGCGTGCGTCGCGATCGCGACCCCGGCCGTGATCAATACACAACGGTGCGTGTCTCCCGGCACCGCTCGGGTTCGTTGGTGACGGGTCAGTGCAGGCTCGAGGAGACCGCGCCGTGAACCCTGCTCGTGAGCGTCCGTGCTCCCTCGTCGTCCACCTCCTGCTCCATCTGGGCCCGGAGCTCGTCGCACAGTCGCATCTCCTGCCTGATCTCCCTGAGCCGGTTCGCCACGAGGGGCGATCGCGCCACGGCCTTCTCCACCCGGCGTCTGCCGTACCAGCGCATCGTGCCCTCCGCGTAGCGGAGCAGTTCCGCGTCACTCGGAGTCCGCATCGCGTTCTCCTTCCCGGCTGATCAGATCGAAGATGATCCGGATGCGATGAGCCACGCGTGATCGCGCCGCGTACACGCTGTCCACGCTGATGCCGAGCATCTCGGCCACCTCCCTCGCGGGGACCCGGTTGATGGTCGCGAGCTGGAACGCCTGGAACGTCACGGGCTCGACCTGCGAGGCGGCCCGCTCCATCGCCAGGCGGAGCACGCCGGTTCGCCACACCTGCTCCCAGGAATCGTCCGCCGGCGAATCCGCCGCCCGGTCCGGCGCACCGGCGTGCCCCGGGGGCGGCACCGATCCATCGCGACGGGTCTTTCGCAGATGGTCGGCGATCCGCCGGCGGACGATGGCTTTGAGCAGCCCTCGGAAGCGACCACGCTCCCGGTCGTACTCAAAGCCGGGGAGGAGATTCGTCATCTCGATCATGACCTGCTGCACAAGGTCCTCGCACTCCTCGTGAGTCAGCCCGTTCTTGCGTGCATACCCGTAGATCACTCTCCAGTACGTGTCGACCAACTCTCGCCACGCCTCCTCGTCGGCGCTGCCCGCCCTGCGCAGCAGGGAGCTCCGGGTCGAGTCGGTGAGTCGGTGCAGCACACCCCGTGGTTCGACCGCGCCGCGCCTTTCTGACAGCACCTCGCAGATTCGTGGGTTCGACTCGAGCATGCCGCCTCGTCCTCGCAACCGGGCCGAAGCCGGGCGCCACGCCCGGCCTGCTCCGAGTGTGGCTCGCGCACCGCGTGACGAGGGAGACGCGACCGACCGGGCTGACAGCCCGGCGTCAGCGGATGCGTGATCGCGGTGACATCGGGGTGTCAGCCGACGCGGGCCGCCTTGCCGCAGGCGGCCCGTTGCGGTATAGAGATCGTTCTCTGCGGGCCGAGCAATCCCTGAGCGGAGGAGTGCATGCGGAACATCGCCCGGTGGCGTGTCATCTCTGAGATCGGTTCCGGTGCCTACGGGCACGTGTACCGGGTGCGGGACGAGCGGGGTTGTGAGTACGCGTGCAAGGTCGTCCGCGCGGACCGGCTGCGGGGCGAGGCGGTCCGGCGGGAGCGGCACGCCGTCGGGCTCCTCCACGCCCGGGACACACGCCATCCCGCGCTGGTGCCCGTGCTGGCGACCGGCATGCTCGGGGGCGACCTGTACTACGTCATGCCCCTGGCAGATCCGATCGGCGCGCCCTGCGGCGGGTACCGGCCCCTGTCCCTCGCGGCGGTGCTGCGAGGCGGAGAGCCCCTGCCCGTCCGCGACGCGTGCTCGATCGTGCTCCGCCTCCTGGACGGGCTGGAGAGCCTGCACGCCTGCTCGATCCTGCACCGCGACCTGAAGCCCGCGAACGTGCTCCGGATCAGCGGGGCGTGGGCGATCGGGGACTTCGGGCTGGCCGACGACGCCGGGTGCGCGAGCTCGGAGGTGGGCACCGTCGGCTTCGCGCCCTGCTCGTCCTCCGGGGGGGCGTCGGACGACTGCTTCGCGATGGGCAAGATTCTCTACTGCCTGGTGACCGGGCTCCCTCCGACGCGTTTCCCGGAGATCGGACCGCGCCTGCACGAGCGCGCCACCCCCGCCCAGGTCCGCACGCTGCTGGGGGTGCTGAATCGGGCGTGCCACCCCGCCCGCACCAGACGGTTCGGATGTGCGGACGAGATGCGGGACGCGGTCCGGTCCGTCCCCCCGCCCCGCCCGGGCGCGACGCCCACCCCGGGCGACGACGGCTGGCTGGCAACCCTGCTGCGCGCCACGCGGAGATCGCTCGAATTGAGCGCGGTCACGGCGTGGCAAGCAGCAGGCTCCAGATTCGATGGCCGATCCGATTCCAGTCCGCGAGCCCCGAGGCCGACGGATCCGTGTGCAGCCCGGACGTATCGAGCAGGTCGCCGCCCTGTTGCAGCTGGATTCCTTCCCGCTCCCACAGCAGCCGGTGCAGGTATCTCGCCTCGCGATGGGGCCACCCGACCGACGCGTACACGCTGGGACTCGACGACAGGCGCGTGACCCCGTCGGTCGCAACCCCCAGCGCGCCGTCGAGGAACCGGAACACCGAGAGCAGGGCCACGTCGGGCTCGGAGAGCGCGACGTGGCGCAGGTTCTCCTCCGTGGCGAGGTGGTCCTGACGCAACCGGAAGAGGTCCGTCTCCTTCGCGTAGGTGTGCATGAAGTTCGAGACGAGCAGGAATCGCACCTCCGCGTACCCGACCGCCTCGGCCGCCCAGCGGACCCTGTTCAGGAATCCGACATTGCGGTGCTCGTCTCGGGCCCCGCCCGGCGGGCTCCCGTCGCCGAGCATCCAGAGCTCGACCGCGGCGCGATCCGGCATCAGGTCGGCGATGTCCATGACCACCAGCAGCCGCCGGCCCCGGGCCCACGTCACGCCGTTCACGACGTTGAGCAGCTCGGTGTCCGCGAACTGCTTGACGCCGAAGGTCGCTGGGGCCTGGCTCGTCGCGAGGGCGCCGATGGACTGCGACGCGATCGAGAAGCTCGCGTAGTGGACGCCGCGATCCACCGGCGAGCCGTCGGGGTTCAGCGTGTGCACCGACCAGCCCGCGATCCCCAGGAACTCGCCGTCCGGCAGGTCGGTCGAGCTGAGAGAGACCTCGGCCCGCCCTCCGACGATCGGCTCCGGCGCGTGGTCGGACGCCATCCAGGTCAGCGTCTCGGTCGCGTCGGGCGTGCGTGGAGCGGACGTGAACGGGTCCTGGCCGTCGGACCACCTGGGCATCGCCCATGCCCCGCCCATGTCGCGCGGGGTCTCCTGCCCCTGCCGGAGCGTGAAGGACATCGCGCCCGAGTTGTGCACGAGCGTTCTCGTCGCGACGGCCGGGACCGATCCGTCGAGCCATCCTGACATGGTGCCCGAGGGAGTCCCCGCGTACAGCGGCTGGGCCCGCATGCGGAGGGCCTGCTGCTGCGGGAACGCCAGCGGGCCGGCGAACTCCACCGACGCGTCGGTCGGGAAGCCGACGGCCCGGGTGCCGTCCTCGAACCCGTTGTGGTACGTCCGGGGCCCCACCACCGCCGCGACGTGCCGGAACGGGATAGAGCTGTCGATCTCCGCGGAGAGCGTGCTGTACGGTCGCCCCCCGCTGCCGATCCGGAAGCCGCTGGACCACCCGATCACCGGGTACCGCATCCGATCGAGCGAGCCGGTCATGGCGTGCCAGAACCGAGCCGGGATCCAGTCCACCCCGAAGGAATCCGAGAACTGCCACACGTCGTAGTCGCGCGTGTCGATGAGGGCCCGCACGCCATCGACGTCGCCCTCGATCAGGGCCCGCTCGGGCGGCGTCGCAAGCGGATCGCCCGCGGACTGCCCGGCGGGGCCCCGCACGTCGGGCGTCCAGACGACACCCGCCCCCACCCCGCTCAGGTGGGCCCCATTGACCAGGTCCATCCGTTCGACCTCGTCTCCGGCGGGCGGCATGTCGTGTCGCCGGTCGAGCGCCCAGACGTGCGTGATGCCCTCGACGGCGCAGGGGTTCAGGGCACCGGAGGCGATCTCGGCCAGGGACTGCTCGCTCACACCCTGATCGAGCGCCCCCGCGACTGCCACCTCGCTCAGATCGAGCACGGGGCCGCCCGCTACCTCGCTCCCGACACGCCAGAAGAACGGCGACTGCTCGCTCTCGCCCGCTCGCCCGATCGCGGTGAATGGGACCGAGGCACGACCCTCCGCGACGAGCCCGCGCGACTCGGACCAGGTGTATGCGGCCGCGGTCGCCCCGGGGCCGGCGCCGGGGAACCGATCTGTGTCGAGGCCCGATGCGTCCCAGACCCAGCAGAACCAACGCTCCGAGCCGACCGCCCACCCGTCGAGCGACACCACGCCGATCGCCCGCCACTCGCCGCTCGCGACATCGCGCAGGTACGCGCCGATCGCCGACCCGTCCGTGGTGATGCGCACGCCGAAGACCTCGGGTACCGCGTTCCTTCTCCCGTCGCCCAGCGCGAGCACCACGAACGGCCCGGCCCCCTTCGGGTCCGTTTCGGGGCGGAGACGCATGGCGCACCACCCGCCGGTCGAGCCTCCGATCGATCCCAGGACCGTGTTGGACGCGCCGGGCGAGGCGACGGGGCCGGACGTCACGATCGCATCGCCGGTCGGCCCGTCGAGCCTCAGGGCGCCCCGGAAGTCCTGAAGTCTCGGGAGGTCGCAGTCTGCGTTCAGGAAGTCATCGACGAAGGCCCCGATGTCGGCGTTGTCCAGCACGCCGTCGGAGTTCCAGTCGGCGGATGCGTCACCGGCGAGGTAGGCCTCGACGAAGGCCTGAATGTCGGCGTTGTCGACGACCGAATCGTCGTTGACGTCCGCACACCCGCCGCTGGCCCTCGACACGCACGCGTGGCCCAAAATGGCCAGCAGCACCACAAGCCGGACGGCCATGCTCTCTCCAATCCGAGCGCGGCCAGAGCGAGCGCGCAACACCACGAGGCCCGAGAACCCGGCCCCCGCGGTTGCGGGGGCCGGGCCGGGTTTCCGTGCGTCCAAAGGGAGTTCGAGTGAGATCCGGTCCCGCTCGGACGCTGCCTTCACGCAAGCCGTTCGGGGCTCGCCCTCAGGTCTGACACGTCCTCCCCACAAAGTTGTGAGATTCTCAGCAGACGGCCCCGGCGTGCGAATCCCGCTTCATCAAACAGAACGCAACATCCCGGCACCCGAGTCACTACATTGGGTCCAGAACCGCAGCCCACACAGGACCACCATGCCCCAGTACACACGCGTCCACCGACTGCTCAAGCTGCTGACCCTCATCCAGTCCGGCCAGGGATGGACCGCCGCGAAACTCGCCGCCGAATGCGGCGTCACCGAGCGGACCATCTTCCGCGACCTCAACGAGCTGGCGGGCGTCGGCATCTCGGTCGTGTTCGACGACGCCGCCAGGACCTACCGCGTGCAGGGCGACTTCTTCCTGCCCCCGGTCCACTTCACCCCGGAGGAGGCCCTGGCGATGGCGGTGCTGTGCGAGCACATCGCCCGCCCCGAGCAGATCGCCTTCACCAAGCCCGCCTGGAAGGCACTGGCGAAGGTCTTCGCCTCCCTGCCGGGCTCGATCCGCGAGGACGTCTACCGCAAGAGCCAGCGGGTCGCGGTGCGGACCGCCAAGGCCTCACCCGCCGACGGCTTCGTCGACCTGTACGAGACCATCCAGACCGCCATCGCCGGCACCCGGGCGCTCGTCTGCACCTACGACTCGCTGAGCGGCCAGACCGACGGGCAGGAGTTCGACTTCGAGCCCTACATGCTCTTCTTCTCCGTGCGGGCCTGGTACGCCATCGGGTACCACGCCGGGCGGCGCGACGTGCGCGTGCTCAAGCTGAACCGGTTCGGCTCCATGCGCCTGACCGACCGCACGTACCGCATCCCGGAGGACTTCTCGCTCGACTCGCACCTGGGCAACGCCTGGCGGATGATCCGCGGCGAGCCGGACCACCAGGTCGAGATCCACTTCGAGCCCGAGTTCGCCGAGACCATGAGCGAGACCCACTGGCACAAGACCCAGGACGTCGAGTTCCACACCGACGGCTCGGCCACCTTCCGCTGCACCGTCTCCGGCCTGGACGAGATCGTCTGGTGGGTGCTCTCGATGGGCCCCCACTGCACGGTCAGGAAGCCGCGTGAACTCCGCGAACGCGTGTGCCGGGCGGCGTCGGAGATGCTGGAGCGGTACGCGCACGCCTGACGTGACGACCTTCCAGCCGCACAGTTCAACAATATGTCCAGCGACGAAGCCGCGGAAGACTCGGTCCGTCAGCGGTCCAACCCGATCGACTTTCAGGCGTACGAGCTCATCGGCGCGGCGGATGTCCCGGGCGGCCAGGTCGCGCGATTGCTCGGAATCTCAAAGGCCAGCGCGTACAAGGCGAAGTCACGCATCGCCGCGGAGATCCGCGCCGAGTTCCTGCGGATGAACGAAGAGGCACGCTAGCGGCGAACGCTCGGCGGTCGGCGGTCACGGCCCGCACCAACTCGTGGACCCCGGCAGGTTCCCGGTCCGTGGGCCTGCCCGCGGGAGGGCGGCGTGCCGCACGGGCTGCGGCCGGGGTTGCCGGCCCCCCTGCCTGTCCGTCTGGGCGCGACAGTCACTCGTACGACTCGCTCGCCGGTGATTCGTCGGTCCTCTTGACGTGCCGATCCAGCCACGCCACCTGCTCCGCCAGCACGTGCAGGACCGACTCCCGTGCCCGGTAGCCGTGGCTCTCGTGCGGGAGCATGACCAGCCGGACCGTGCCGCCGTGCCCCTTCACGGCGTGGTAGAGCCGCTCGGACTGGATCGGGAAGGTGCCCGAGTTGTTGTCGGCCTCGCCGTGGATGAGCAGCAGGGGCTCGTTGATCCGGTCCGCGTGCATGAAGGGCGAGAGGTTGAAGTAGACCTCGGGGGCCTCCCAGAAGGTGCGCCGCTCGGCCTGGAATCCGAACGGTGTGAGCGTGCGGTTGTACGCACCGCTCCGCGCGATGCCCGCCGCGAAGATGTCCGAGTGGGCCAGCAGGTTCGCCGTCATGAACGCCCCGTAGCTGTGCCCGCCGACCGCGACGCGCCCCCGGTCCGCGATCCCGCGCTCCACCGCGAAGTCGATCGCCGCCTGACCGCCCGCGACGATCTGATCGATGAACGTGTCGTTGACCGTCTCGGGGTCCGACCCGATCACGGGCATCGCCGCGCGGTCCAGCACGGCGTACCCCTGCGTCAGCATGAACAGGTGCGAGTAGCCATCGATGCGGGTGAACCGGTGCGGGCTGCCCGACACCTGGCTCGCCGTGCGTGCGTCGTTGAACTCGCGCGGGTAGGCCCACACCACCAGCGGCAGGCGTGTCCCCTCCTCGTAGTCCGCCGGCAGGTACAGCGTCGCCGAGAGCTCCACCCCGTCGTCCCGCTCGTACTTCACCAGTTCCTTGTGCACGCCGCGCAGCTCGGGCTGGGGGTCCTCGAACTCGGTGACGGCGACCCGCGTCTCGCGATCGAGGTCACGGATGAAGTAGTTCGGTGGGGTGTCGGTCGTCTCGTAGCTGGTCAGCACGCGTGTGGCGTCGTCGGCCAGCAGCTCGACCACGTACTCGTAGTTCTCGCCCTCGTTCCGCCAGAGCTCCTCCTGCTCGAAGCTCGCCAGCGACATCTTCCGCAGGAACGGGCGGTCGCCCTCCTCGGTCGCGCCCGACCCGGTCAGGAAGACGTGCCCGCCGTCCACGTGCGCGACCGATCGCCCGTACTCGTTCAGGGCCGAGACCGGACGCCCGGGGTCGGCCATCCGGTCCTGGGTGTTCCGCTCGAACACAAGGCGCGGGGTTGAGTCCGGGGCCCCGAAATCCACCAGCCACGTACGCGTCCAGCGGGTGTCCCGGTCGTACTCGCTCAGCATCGCCAGCTCGCCCTGCCCCACCCAACGCAGACCGCTGTACCGGTCCTCGATCCGGGTCACCTCCGTGGGCTCGTCTGTGAAGGGCGCATCGAGCATCATGATGCGGTCACGGTGCTCGACCTCGGCCTTCGGGTCGCCCCCGTCCAGCGCCTCGGCCCACACCAGCGTCGCCGGAGCGTTCGACTGCCACCCGATCGAGCGACGCCCGGTCTCCACCCCGCCGATCGGCACGCTGTCACGCAGCGGCTTCTCAGCGATCGTCGACACGTGCTCCCCCGTCGCCGACCACACCTCGTAGGTGATCGGGAAGCTCCAGTACGTGACGAGGTACGAGTACGGCTTCTCCAGCCGTCCGACCAGCAGGTACTCGCCGTCGGGCGATGCGCTCACGACGGTGTACAGCCCCGGACCGCCCACGGGCGTCACCCCCCCGCCCACGCCGTCGACCCGCACGATCTGGTTCACCATCAGCCAGTCGAACATCGCCTCGTCGTGCGTGTCGGAGAGCAGGTCCTGGTAGGTCCGCACCGGGGCCGTGCGCCCGTCGTTCTCCTGCATCACGGGGCCCGTCGGGACCGCCGACCGCTTCGGACGCTCGCCTCGATCGCTCGGGATCGTCTGCGCGAGCAGCGTCTCGGAATCGCTCATCCAGTCGAACCCACCCGCGGCCAGGTTCATCCGGTCCGCCACACGCGCCGCACGCCCGCTCGCCACCTCGCACACCCATAGCTCGATCCCGTCGGCCTCGGTGACCGTGAACGCGAAACGCTCGCCGTTCGGCGCCCACGACGGGTACCCGACGCCGACGTCCTCCGGCAGGCCCACACGGCGCTCACGCCCCGACTCCACGTCGCGGATGCTGAGCCCGACGAACCGGCGCGGCCCGTGACGCCCGTTGGTCGAGGCGTCCAGGCGCATCCCCGCCAGACGCTCCATCGGGCGGGCCATCTCGCGGATCGGGGGCAGGTTCTCGCGATGCACCAGCACCAGCGTGGATCCGTCCGGGGACACGCTCACCGACGGTGTCGGCGGGGCGTCCACCATGTCCACGATGTCCCGCGGCGGCAGGCGGTACCCGTCGGCGCCCCCCTGGGCCAGCACGTCTCCGGCACACGCACAGACCGCGAGCACACCGAACGCACCGGCCTTCAGAGCACCGGCCTTCAGAACGGATGAGATCGACACTTGGATTACCTCCCTCGTGGTCCCGAATCGCGGCGCGGCCACGCCTCACACCCCTGGCGCCGGCGCGACCACGAGCCGCCAGCATAGCAGAGTTCGACCGCACCGGCGTGCCCGTGCTGAACGTCACACACGCTCGCCGGAGCCCGCGTTCGTGACGGAACGGACGCCTTGCAGCACACACCGGTCCGGTTTCCCCGTAGCGTTCCGCGGGGCGTGCCGCCCACTCGGGCGCGATTCCCCGATATCTTCAAAGACAGCAACACACACCGGAGTCCCCCATGCGTCTCTCATTCCGCATCGTCAGCACGCTCGCACTGGCATTGCTCGCGCCCCAGCGGGCTCCCGCTCACGAACCGGGAGTCATCCTCACGATGCGCGAGCGTGCCCGGGTCATCGATCGGTGGACCGAGCAACGCCTCGACCGGATCGTCCCGGCGCTCATGCGCACGCACGCCATCGACACCTGGATCATCATCGGACGCGAGTACGACGAGGACCCCGTGCTCGAGACCATGCTCCCGGCGACCTGGCTCTCCGCACGCCGGCGCACCATCCTGGTCCTGCACGACCCGGGGCCCAACGCCCAGCTCGAACGCCTCGCCGTCGCACGCTACAGCGTCGGGGACAGCTTCGAGGCCGCCTGGGATCCGGAATCGCAGCCCGACCAGTGGGCGCGCCTCGCGGAGATCATCGAGCAGCGCGACCCCGCGGTCATCGCCCTGAACACCTCCTCGGACTTCGCGCACGCCGACGGCCTGTCCCACACGCAGCACACCGAGCTGCTCGCCGTCCTCCCGCAGCGCTTCCACGACCGCATCGTCTCCGCCGAGCCGCTCGCCGTGGGCTGGCTCGAACGACGCCTCCCCGAGGAGACCGAGGTCTACGCCTCGATCTGCCGCCTCGCCCACGAGATCATGGGCGAGGCGCTCTCCGAGCGTGTCATCCAGCCCGGCGTCACCACCACCCACGACGTCGAGTGGTGGCTGCGCGAGCGCGTCCGCGAACTCCGCCTCACCGCCTGGTTCCATCCCTCCGTCTCGCTGCAACGCCCCGAGCGGACCGGGGACTTTCTCGACTACTTCACCGCCGGCGACGACGTCATCCACCGCGGCGACCTCGTGCACCTGGACTTCGGCATCACCTACCTCCGGCTCAACACCGACACCCAGCAGATGGCCTACGTGCTCCGCCCCGGCGAGACCGAGCCCCCCGCCGGCCTGCGGGACGCCTTCCGGGTCGGCAACCGGCTCCAGGACATCCTGACCTCACACTTCGTCGCGGGGCGCACCGGCAACCAGGTCCTCCGCGCCGCCCTCGATCAGGCCGAGGCCGAGGGCATCAACGCCATGATCTACACCCACCCCATCGGGTACCACGGGCACGGCGCCGGCCCCGCCATCGGCATGTGGGACAAGCAGGAGGGCGTCCCGGGCACCGGGGACTACCCCGTCCACGACGGCACCGCCTACTCCATCGAGCTCAACGCCGAGGTCCCCGTTCTTGAGTGGAACTTTCAGCCCGTCCGGATCATGCTCGAGGAGGACGCGCTGTTCGAAAACGGCTCCGTCCGCTACCTCGACGGACGCCAGACCGAGCTGCTCATCGTCCGCTGATCAGCGCTGCCCGACCGCCGCCGCACGCATCAGCTCCAGCACGCGCTCGTCGCCCACCTGCCCGAAGTCGCGGTAGTACTGCCCCACCGCCGCGAAGCCCGCCGGCGACTCCAGGCAGACCACCCGGTCGCACAGCGCCGCGATCTCCTCCAGTCGCTCCGGCGGGGCGACCGGCACGGCCACGATCAGCTCCCGCGGGCGTTCCGAGCGGACCGTCCGCAGCGCCGCGATCATCGTCGAGCCCGTCGCGATGCCGTCGTCGGTCACGATCACCGACCGCCCCTCGATCCGGGCCCGCGCCCGCACAGCGCGCACCGACCGCCGCCGACGCACGAGCTCCTCCAGGCGCGACGCCCGCTCCCGCTCGATGACCGCGTGCGACACCCGACCCTCCACGTCCGGGTTCAGCCACACCTCGCCCGTCTCCGACACCGCCCCGAGCGCGAACTCCTCATGCCCCGGCGCCCGCAGCTTGCGCGACAGCACCACGTCCAGCTCGGCCCCCCCGCCCAGCGCCCCCGCCAGCGCCGCGCCGACCTCCACGCCGCCGCGCGGGATCGCAAGGACCAGCGGATCGGTCAGCCCCCCCCGGGACGCGCTCTCGCGTCCGACCCGCTCTCCCAGCAGACGCCCGGCCTCCGCACGATCCTCAAACACCTCGGCGCGCATCGAGGGCCTCCTCTCCGAGGTGCCGGACGAACCACGACCGCGCCGACGACGCGACCCGCTCCAACGCCCCGGGCTCCTCGAACAGGTGCGTCGCCCCCTCCACCACCTCGAGACGGTGCTCGCACGTCAGCAGACGGGCCGACTCGCGGTTCAGACTCAGCACCTCCCGGTCCTCCCCGCCCACCAGCAGCAGCGTGGGCGCCCGCACGCGACCGAGCCAGTCCGCAGCGAGATCCACCCGCCCCCCGCGCGACACAACCGCCCCGATCCCGCCGGACCCCGCCCCTCCGATCTCCGCCCCGTGGTCCTCCGCCGCGGCGATCAGCGCCGCCGCCGCCCCGGTGCTCGCCCCGAACAGCCCGATCCGCTGCCCCGCCAGCCGGTCGTCACCCCTCGCAAACGCCACCGCCGCCAGCACGCGTCGGGCCAGCAGCCCGATGTCGAACACGTTCCGCCGGTCCGCCCCCTCCGGCTCGGTCAACAGATCGAACAGCAGCGTCCCCAGCCCCGCCCGCTGCAGTGCCTCGGCCACGGAGCGGTTCCGAACGCTGCGACGGCTGCTCCCGCTGCCGTGGGCGAACAGCACGACACCGCTCGCCGCACGCGGCAGCGCCAGCACGCCGGGCAGCCGGGCCCTCCCCTCGACGATCTCGACGTCGAGCGGGTGTTCCATGACAAATCCTACACACGAGCCCGGTCGAACCAAGCGCTCCCCCCGGTACCGGGAGGAGATGTTCCACGTGGAACATCGCAGCGTTCGTGCGCACAGTCCACGAGGTTGTGCGCACAAGCGGGCGTGACCTCGCTCAAAGGACGTGCACGCGCGCCGGACATGACCGCATCGCACGAGACACACCGGGCCGCCGGCCGGGCGTCTGTGGTCGGAGCGGGACGTGCTTACCGCACGGTCCAGGACTCGTGCCCGGTGAGCAGGGCCTGGAGGTCGTCGTCGGTCGGCTCGCCCCGGTCGCCCCAGGCCTTCTCGACCTGCTGCTCGAGCTGGTCGTGGACCAGGCGCTCGTAGGTGGGGCGCGAGGGATCGGCGAACAGCACCCCCATCGGCTCGGGGAATTCGGGGTGGGTCATGCGTGCGTAGATGGAGACCAGGTTGCGGTCGGTCTCGTCGTGGACGAGGCAGTCGGCGACGGAGAACTCGCCTCCGAGCTGGATCAACTCGGGCTTCGAGCCGTTGAGCCGGATGCCCTTGTCGTTGGCGGCGCCGAAGACCAGGGGCCGCCCGTGCTCGCACCAGACGGTGTGCTCGGGCATGGTGTCCTTCTGCGAGGCGTAGAACCATGCCTGGTGGTTGAAGATGTTGCAGTCCTGGTAGACCTCGACGAAGGAGGTGCCCCGGTGCTGCAGGGCCCGCTTCAGGACCGGGTCGAGGCGTTTCAGGTCCACGTCGATCGCCCGGGCGATGAAGCCGCAGTCCGCCGCGGCGGCGATCGCGATGGGGTTGAGCGGGAAGTCCACCGAGCCCACGGGCGTAGAGGCTGTCACCTTGCCCTGCTCGGAGGTGGGCGAGTACTGGCCCTTGGTCAGCCCGTAGATGCGGTTGTTGAGCAGGACGATGGAGAGGTCCACGTTGCGGCGCATGGTGTGGACGGTGTGTCCGACCCCGATGGAGAGCAGGTCCCCGTCGCCCGAGACCACGCAGACCTTGAGATCGGGGTTGGCGACCTTCACCCCGGTGGCCACGGCGAGCGAGCGCCCGTGCACCGAGTGCATGCCGTAGGTCTCCATGTAGTACGGGAACCGGGCCGCGCACCCGATGCCGGAGACGAAGACGTAGTCCTCCTTCCGGATCGGCAGGTCGGGCAGGGCCTTTCGGACGGCTGCGAGCACGGCGTAATCGCCGCAGCCCGGGCACCAGCGGACCTCCTGGTCGGTGGTGAAGTCCCTGGCGGTGTACTGCGGCAGGCTCTCGCCGTTCCCTCGTTCGATCCGCGTTCCGTTGGGGCTGGCGTGGGGGGTCATGCGTCGAGCACCTCCGCGATGCGGTCTGTGAGCGTGTCCACGGCGAACGGCTTGCCGCGCACCAGGTTGATGCCGACGGTGTCGATCAGAAAGCGTGAGCGGACGAGCATGGCGAGCTGGCCGGAGTTGATCTCGGGGATGACGACCCGGTCGAACGACCGGAGCACGTCCTCGGTGTTGCGGGGCATGGGGTTGAGGTATCGCAGGTGGGCCGCGGAGACGGCGTGCCCCCCGGCCCGCAGCCTTCGGACGGCGGTGGTGATCGAGCCGTAGGTGCCGCCCCAGCCCAGCACCAGGACCCTGCCTGCGGGCTCGCCCAGCACCTCGAGCGGCGGGATGGTGTCGGCGGCGCGCGCGACCTTCTCGGCCCGCAGCTCGGTCATGCGCTGATGGTTGTCCGGGTCGTAGGAGACGTTGCCGGTGTTCTCCTGCTTCTCGAGCGAGCCGACCCGGTGCTCCAGCCCGGGCGTGCCCGGGAGCACCCAGGGGCGGGCCAGGGTCTTTGGATCGCGCCGGTAGGCGAGGAAGTCGAGATTGCCCTCGGCGTCGGTGAAGTCCGCGCTGGAGGGGTGGGCGATCTCGATCGGAGGGATGGAGGCCTGGTCGGGGATCTTCCAGGGCTCCGCCCCGTTGGCGATGTAGCCGTCGGACAGGTACAGCACCGGCACCATGTGGCGCGTGGCGAGGCGCACGGCCTCGATCGCCATGTGGAAGCAGTCGGCGGGAGATCTCGGCGCGACCACGATCATGGGGCACTCGCCGTGACGCCCGAACATGGCCTGCAGCAGGTCGGCCTGCTCGGTCTTGGTGGGCATGCCGGTGGAGGGCCCGGCCCGCTGCACGTTCACGACGACGAGCGGGAGCTCGAGCATCACCGCCAGCCCGAGCGCCTCGCCCTTGAGCGCGATGCCGGGGCCGGAGGAGCCGGTCACCGCGAGGTCGCCCGCGAAGGCGGCCCCGATGGCGGTGCAGACCGCGGCGATCTCGTCCTCGGACTGCACCGTCTTGATGCCGAAACGCTTCTGGTGCGACAGCCCGTGGATGATGCTGGAGGCGGGCGTGATCGGGTAGCTGGCGTACGTGAGCTGCTTGCCGGCCTTGCGGGCGGCGGTGATCAGGCCCAGCACGGTCGCCTCGTTGCCGGAGATGCGCCGGTAGGTGCCCGGCTCCTGCTTCGCGGGCGGGACGGTGTAGCGGGCCGGGAAGAGCTCGGCCGTCTCGCCGAAGAAGTAGCCCGCCTCGAGGGCCTTGATATTGATCTCGGCGAGCTCGGGCCTGTTCTTCTTCTTGGCGAACGCGCGGGTGAGGTGCTCGACGGTCGCGTCCATCGGGCGGTCGTACAGCCAGTAGACCACGCCGAGCGCGAACATGTTCTTGCAGCGCGCGACGTCCTTGGCGCCCATGCCCGAATCGGCCAGGGACTCCTTTGTGAGCCGGGTCATGGGGACGCGGAAGATCTGGTAGGTGGTGCCGAGTAGCTCGTCCTCGAGCGGGTTGGAGCCGGGCGGGTAGCCGCAC
>JBICID010000079.1:0-61310 GCA_043101615.1 Phycisphaerales bacterium JB040
CTCTTCCGATCTCTGCTCAGTCGCGCCTCGGCCCTCAAGAACGTCATGCTGCCGATGCTGTACTCCGCGTCGCGCCTGTTCACCGCCAAGAAGCGGGCCCGCCGGGCGTTGGAGCGGGTCGGTCTGGGCGACCGCATGTCACACCGGCCGAACCAGCTCTCGGGCGGGCAGCGTCAGCGTGTGGCGGTGGCCCGCGCGCTGGTGAACGACCCGGCCATCCTTCTGGCCGACGAGCCGACGGGCAACCTGGACTCCACGACGACCATCGAGATCATCCAGCTCTTCAAGGAGCTGCACGACGCGGGCCAGACCATCATCATCGTCACGCACGAGGAGGACGTCGCCGGGCACGCCCAGCGGATCGTGCGCCTGCGTGACGGCAAGGTCGTCTCGGACAACCCGACCGGGGACGACCCGATCCACCGCGACTGGCTGCGCACCATGGCCGAGGGCCACACCACCCACTTCGACGCCCGGCCCGCCGGCTCGCACGACGACGAGTCCACCAACGTCATCTCCAAGACCCTCGAGGACGCGCCGGGCGAGTCCGGGGCGCACGGGGGCACGAACGGGCACGCCAACGGGCACGCCTCGGGCGAGGTCACGCCCAAGCCGTCGCCCGAGCAGGAAGGGGCCGCGCGATGAACCCGCTCGCCATCGTCCTCAAGCCGCTGCTGTTCGTGGTGCGTGTCACGGTGCAGACGGTGTTCCTGGCGCTCGGGCAGATCTGGGCGAACAAGACGCGCTCGGTGCTGACCTGCCTGGGCATCATCTTCGGCGTGGGGGCGGTGATCGCGACGGTCGGGCTGCTGGGCGGGATGAAGGGCTTCGTGCTCAAGGAGTTCGAGAACCTGGGCGCCCGCAAGATGTGGGTGTGGGGCTACGTGCCCGACGAGCTGCGCTCGACCATGAGCTGGTCCGACGCCCGCATCTCCACCTACGAGACGTCCACCATCCTCGACTACGCCCCGGCGGTGTCCTCGCTGACGCCCATGTCGGACCGGAGCTGGGACGTGTACTACGACGGCAAGACCATCCGGGGCGTGGAGGTCACCGGCATCTGGCCCGAGTGGCACGAGATCGAGGACCGCACCGTGCTGTTCGGGCGTCCGTTCTCACAGATCGACATCGACGAGCGCCGCCAGGTCTGCCTGGTCAACGAGGCCGCGGTCGAGGAGCTCGGGCTCGACACCGACCCGAGCGGGGACTTCATCATCGTGCGCGGGCGCCGCTTCCTGATCGTGGGCCTGGTCGAGACCAAGGACGTCTCGGTCTTCCAGGGCGGGGGCGACTCGCAGGCGGAGATCCTGATCCCGTTCGAGACGCACAAGATGCTCGACCCGTACTCGTGGACGGTGCTGGTGATGCAGCTGTCCAGCCCGGACAAGGCCGCCGACGCGGAGGCCGAGGTCCGGGCGTACCTGCGCCGCATCCGCGAGATCGACCCGGGCGACCCGGACACGTTCCGGATCGAGATCCTGCAGAACGCGATCGAGGACTTCAACAACATCGCGCGGGTCGCGACGCTCGGCGGCGGGTTCGTGGCGCTGATCTCGCTGCTGGTGGGCGGCATCGGCATCATGAACATCATGCTGGTCTCCGTCTCGGAGCGGACGCGCGAGATCGGGCTGCGCAAGGCGGTGGGGGCCAAGCCGCCGGTGGTGCTGCTGCAGTTCCTGGTCGAGGCGGTCACGCTCTGCGTCGTGGGCGGGCTGCTGGGGCTCGCCATCGGGCAGGGCGTCATCATCGCCTTCCGGGCCGGGGTGGAGTGGATGTCAGAGGCCTCCGTCCCCGCCGCCGTGATCCTCGGCGCCGTGCTGACCACGGGCGCGGTCGGCGTGATCTTCGGCATGTTCCCGGCCATCAAGGCCGCCCGGCTCAACCCCATCGACGCGCTCAGACACGAGTGACCCACGCACAGACCCAGACAGACAGGAGCACACGCGTGCCCACGCCATCGCTGCCGACCCGTCCCACCGAGTGCTCCGCCCGCGCCGTCCTCGCAACCGCCCTGGTGCTTGCCTGGGGCGGGGCGGGGGGGTGCACGAACCCGTTCGGGTCCAGCCCGCTCGACATCGACACCCGTGTCTCGGAGGCCGACACCAACCGCGTCCGCTCGCTCAACCTCCGGTCCTACCAGACGCAGACGCTCGAGGAGGCCGTGCGCACGGAGACCGACCCGCAGCAGACCGTCGAGCGTGCCCTGTCGCGCTCCGGGGAGACGGACCCGGGCGAGCCGATCGAGCTGACGATCGAGGAGGTCCGCGCCGCGACGCTGGCCAACAACCTCGAGCTCAGCGTCTCGCTGGTGAACCCATCGATCTCCTCGCAGCAGGTCCGGGCCGAGGAGGGGCGCTTCGAGGCCGCGTTCACCCTCGACGCCAGCTGGACCGAGACCGACCAGCCGACCGCGACGACGCTCTCGGGCTCGCAGACCCGCTCGCAGTCGGTCACGCCGGGGCTCAGGATCCCGCTGCGGACCGGGGGCAGTGCGGAGGTCACGCTGCCGTTCAACCGCTTCGAGACCGACAACGCCTTCGCGACCCTCAACCCGTCCAGCAACGCCGACCTGCAGTTCTCGCTGTCGCACAACCTGCTGCGCGGCGCGGGGCGACGGGCCACCACGCACGCCCTGCGCATCGCCAACTACAACCTGCAGATATCGCAGGCCCAGACCAAGCTCGCGGTGATCCGTCAGCTCGCGGCCTCGGACCGGGCCTACTGGCGCCTGTACGCCGCACAGCGCGCCCTGGACGTGCGCGTGCAGCAGTACGAGCTGGCCCGCGAGCAGTACGACCGTGCCGTCCGCCTGTTCGACGCGGGCCAGACCGCGCAGATCGAGGTCGTCCGCTCGCAGTCGGGCCTGGCCGACCGCGTGGAGCAGGTCATCCGGGCTCAGAACGCCGCGCTGCTCGCCGAACGCACGCTCAAGCGGCTGCTGAACCTGCCCGGTCTGGACGTGGACTCTCCGACGCCGATCGTGGCGTTGTCGCCGCCCGACCCGGTCCGCTACCGGTTCGACACGAGCGAGCTGGCGGGGGCCGCGATCGACAACCGCATGGAGATGCTGGAGCTGGAGCTGCGCCTGGCGTCCGACGCCGCGACCGAGGCCCTGGCCCGCAACAACGCCCTGCCCCTGCTGGCGATGAGCTACACCTACCGCATCAACGGCCTGGGCGGCACCGAGGGCGACGCGTTCGAGTCGCTGGAGGACAACAACTTCGAAGACTGGTCCATCGGCCTGACCTCCGAGATCCCGCTGGGCAACGAGGAGCGCAAGGCCGAGATCACCCGGGCGGTGCTCACGCGACTGCAGCGCCTCGCCTCGCGCGAGGACCGCGCCCAGGCCATCACCAAGGAGGTCTACGACGCCGCGGACACACTGGCGTCCAACTGGCAGCGGATCCTCGCGGCCCGTGAGTCGGTCATCCTCAACACCCGCCTGCTGGAGGCCGAGCAGAACCAGTTCGAGAACCAGGCCAACACCGCGACCGACGTGCTGGACGCCGACACGCAGCTCGCCCAGGCCCGCCTGACCGAGATCGACGCGATCGTGGAGTACCAGATCGCCCAGATCGACCTGGCCTTCGCCACCGGCACCCTGCTGGGGGCCGCACGCCTCGAGTTCGACACCCCGGACGCGGACGACGTCCCGGAGACCTACGAGCCCCAGCGGTGGTACCACCCCGCCTCGGGGATCCTGCCCGTGGACGAGGACCCCGAGACCGTCCCCCCGCTCGGCTCGGGCGGGTCCCCCACGCCCGATCACGACACGCCCGACGCCGTCACGCCCCCCGGCGCCCCGGCGCCCGAGGGCGAGGCGGGCGAGGGGTGAGTCGTGCATGAAATCGGCGTGAAGTCGCCCGAATCGACGCGTCCGCGGTCAACTCGCGCGCGCGAGCGTCCGATGCAGGCCCCATGCCACACCACCCCGCCGACGAGACCGCAGCGAACCCCGCACACAACAGCGTACTCGCCTCCCTCGAACCGGCGGCTCCTCCCTCCAGCCTCATCGAGCTCCACGCCATCGCGGCCGACGCCAACGAGCTGGTCTCCCGCATCCACGCCGGCCAGGGCACCGACCTGGGCGAGCTGATCCGACGCTCCATCGATGAGCGCCCGGTCCAGGGGCCCGACGAGCGCCCCGGGGAACTCGCGCCCGAGACCCTCAAGACCGCGGCCTGACCGGCCTCTACGCTTCCGCCTCACGATTCGCACGCCCAGATCCGAAAGGCACACCCATGAAGGGCGTCATCCTCGCAGGCGGGCTCGGCACCAGGCTCCGCCCGCTCACCCTGGTCACCAACAAGCACCTGCTGCCGGTCTACGACCGGCCCATGGTCTACTACCCCATCCAGACCCTCATCGAGGCCGGCATCACCGAGGTGCTCGTCGTCACCGGCGGCGAGCACGCGGGCGACTTCCTCAAGCTGCTCAAGAACGGCAAGCAGCTCGGGCTGACCCACCTCGAGTACGCCTACCAGGAGGGCGAGGGCGGCATCGCCGACGCGCTCCGGCTGGCCGAGGACTTCGCCGACGGCGACCCCGTCGCGGTCGTGCTGGGCGACAACATCATCGAGGGCTCGATCCGGCACGCCGTCGAGGCCTACCGGGCCCAGGGCGGGGGCGCCAAGGTGCTGCTGAAGCGGGTGCCCGACCCGCACCGCTTCGGCGTCTGCCGCTTCAACGACGACGGCTCGATCGCGGAGATCATCGAGAAGCCCAAGGACCCGCCCTCGGACCTCGCGGTGACCGGGTTCTACTTCTACGACGCGCGCGTGTTCGACATCTGCAACGGGCTGGAGCCCTCCAGGCGGGGCGAGCTCGAGATCACCGACGTCAACAACGACTACCTCCGGCGCGGCGAGCTCACCCACGACGTGCTCGAGGGCTGGTGGACCGACGCGGGCACCATCGAGTCGCTGTACCGGGCCACACGCCTGGTCGCGGAAAAGTCGGGCGACTCCGGTTCGGGCCCGGGCGCGGGGGAGGGCTGAATGTCTCTGACCCTCAAGGGCATACCCAGGCTCGCCGGCGCCACCTTCCCGGACGCCCACGCCAGGGCCGCCCACGACCACACCCCGGTCCTGATCCCGCTGGCCTACTACACCGACGACCGCGGCTTCTCGCTGATGAACCTGTTCACCGGCGTCCTGCAGGGCGGGCAGTCCAACGTGTCCACCCAGCACCCCGGCGTCGTGAAGGCCTGGCACCGGCACGCCAAGCAGACCGACTTCTGGATCTGCACGCACGGGCACCTCAAGGTCGGCGTGCACGACCAGGACTCCGGCGTCGCCTGGCACGCCGTCATCGGGGAGCGCAACCCCGCCTGCGTCGTCATCCCGCCCACGCTCTGGCACGGCGCCGCGACCGTGGGGTCCGAGCCGGCCACGCTGCTGTACTACGTCACGCACGAGTTCGACCCGAGCGCCCCGGACGAGGAACGCCGCCCGCACGACGAGCCGGCCGGCTTCCCCTGGCACGTGCAGCACCGCTGAGGGGCCCCACGGGGCTCGCGCTGCACATCCCGGGCGAGGCGTGCTAGGCTCAGAGGCGACTTTTTTCCCTCAGCCACGAAGGCGCCACGTGACCACCGCTCCCGACCCCGCCCCGCTCTCCGCCGTGGACGCGACCGCGCGCGTCCACGACGCCGTCCTCGACCTGCTCCCCGGCGTGCACAACCCGACGCCCCTGGTGCGTGTCCGCGGCTCGCTGGATGCCGCCGGGATCGACCTGCCCGGCTACGCCCTGTACGCCAAGCTGGAGTGGCTGAACCCGTTCGGATCGGTCAAGGACCGGATCGCCGCGGCTCTGATCGCCGAGCTCGAGGAGCGGGGCGAGCTCGACGCGGACCGGACCATCCTCGAGCCCACCAGCGGGAACACCGGGCTGGCCCTGGCCCTGGTGGCGGCGGCAAGGGGCTACCCGATGCACGCCATCGTGCCCGACAAGGCCCCGCTCACCAAGAAGGCCCTGCTGCGTCTGGCGGGGGCCACCCTGGAGACCCTGCCCCGCGACGCGACCCCCGCGCCGGGCCATCGCGACGCGGGCGTCAGCCACGCCGCATCACGGATGGAGGCCGAGCCGGGGCGCTTCGCCTTCGCCAACCAGTACGCCAGCCACGCCAACGTGACCGCCCACTTCGAGACCACCGGGCCCGAGATCTGGCGCCAGACCGAGGGGCGGGTCACCCACCTGTTCGCCTCGCTGGGCACCACCGGCACCATCGTGGGCTCGGCCCGCTACCTCAAGCAGCAGAACCCCGACGTCCGCGTCGTCTGCGTCGTTCCGGACGAAGACCACGACGTGCCCGGCGTGCGCACCAGGGCCCAGCTCGCCTCCGACGAGCTGCTGGACGAGTCGGTGATCGACGAGTTCGTGGTGGTGGAGCACCCCGCGGCCTACGACGCCGCGCTCGACGCCGCCCGGCGCGACGCCCTGCTCGCCGGCCCCTCCGCGGGGCTCATTCTTGAGGGCGCCCGTCGCGTGCTGAATCGGGACACCCCGGGGCAGGGCTGCGGCGTGATGATCTTCTGCGACGACGCCCTGAAGTACATCGACCACTTCATCAAGCACCGCCCGGACCTGGCGGAGGGCACCACGCCCTGACGACGGGTTCTCCCTAGAGTCCCCGTGTCCGCCATCGCCTCCTCGCTGCGTGAGACCGAGCACCGCCCGTGGCCACTGCCGAAGCGCCCGTGGGCGATGGCGATGTCGTGGCACGACCTGCTGTTCGCGCACTGGGAGGTCGACCCCGCGCTCTTGGAGCGCGCCCTGCCCGAGCCCCTCACCCCGGACCTGTTCGAGGGGCGCGCGTACGTCGGCGTGGTGCCGTTCCGCATGTCCGGCGTCCGGGCCCGCTTCCTGCCCCCGGTCCCGGGGTGCGGGGCGTTCCCGGAGCTCAACGTCCGGACCTACGTCACCGTCGGCGGCAAGCCGGGGGTCTACTTCTTCTCGCTCGACGCCACGTGCACCCCCGCGATCGAGACCGCCCGGCGGACGTTCGCCCTGAACTATCTCAAGTCGCGGATGGCGTGCGCCCGCGAGGGCGACAGCGTGACCTACGCGTGCGCGCGCACGGACCGTCGCGCCCCGCCCGGCGAGTTCCGGGGCGTCTACGCCCCCGTCTCCGAGCCGTTCCACGCCGAGGCGGGCTCGCTGGAGCACTTCCTGACCGAGCGGTACGCCCTGTACACCGCTTCCGGGGGGATCGTCCGACGCGGGGAGATCCACCACCCGCGCTGGCCCCTGCGCCGTGCACGGGCCGAGATCCGCACGTGCGACATGACCCGCCTGCTGGACCTCGCGCTCGAGGGCCCGGCGTGCTCGCTGCTGTTCGTGGACCGCATCGACGTTCCGGCGTGGCTGCCCGTCCGCACCGACCGGGAGGACGCGTGACCGGCCTGCCCGCCAACCACCCGCCCGTCGTGCTCTACGACGGGCACTGCGCCTTCTGCGACGCGGGCGTGCAGTGGCTGCTGCGGCGCGATCGCGAGGGCGTGCTCCGCTTCGCCTCGCTGCAGTCCGAGGCCGGGGGGGCCCTGCTGGACCGCTTGAGCATCCCCAACGACATGAGCACGATGGTGCTCGTCGAGGACGGGGAGGCCCACCTCCGCTCCCGGGCGGGGCTGCGGACCCTGCGCCACCTCGGCTGGCCCTGGCGTGCGCTGTCGTGGGCGCGTGTGCTGCCCCGCTGGCTGACCGACCCCGTCTACCGGCTGATCGCGCGCCACCGCTACCGGCTGTCCGGGAGGCGGGACGCCTGTCGCATGCCGGACCCGGAGATCCGAAATCGATTCCTCGACTCCGCAGAGGATCTCCGCGTCTTGGAGGGCTGAATCGGGAGTGCACGGGGCCTCGGACTGAATGCCTTGACTTCAAATGTAGCCAATGCTACATTTTTCACCGCCCACCTCACCCGGAGCCGTTGCCATGCATCTCTTTCGCATCCTGACGCTGCTGCTGCTTGTTGTGCTGCCCGGGTGCACTCCAGCCGACGGCGAGGCGGGGTCGGTCGGGGACGAGACCCGGCTGACGGTCGTCTGCACGACGGGCATGATCGCGGACGTGGTGCGCGGGGTGGGGGGGGACGGGGTCATGGTCGACGCGTTGATGGGGCCGGGCACGGACCCGCACCTGTACCAGCCGACCCGTTCGGACCTGGCGGCGATCCTGGACGCGGACGTGGTGTTCTACAACGGCCTGAATCTGGAGGGGCGGATGAGCGACGCCCTGGAGCGTGCGCGGGGGTCGGGCAGGCGCGTGGTGGCGGTGGCCGAGTCGATCGACGAGTCTGGATTGCTGGCCTCGGCGGACTACGTGGACGCGCACGACCCGCACGTGTGGATGGACCCGACGCTGTGGCTGGAGGTGATCGACGCGGTGCACGCGACCCTGGTCGAGGCCGATCCCGACCGTGTTGAGTTGTTCGATCGGCAGCGGGCGGGCTACCGGGCCCGGGTGGAGGGGGTGCACGCCTACGCGCAGGAGGTCCTGGCCACGGTGCCGGAGGGCTCGCGTGTGCTGGTGAGCGCGCACGACGCGTTTCACTATTTCGGTGAGCGGTACGGCTTCGAGGTGGTCGGGATCCAGGGCATCTCGACCGAGTCGGAGGCGGGTGTGCGCGACATCGAGCGCCTGGTGGGGCTGCTGGTCGAGCGGAACATCCCGGCGGTGTTCGTGGAGACGACCGTGTCGGACCGGAACATCAACGCCCTGATCGAGGGCGCGCGGGCGCGTGGGCACTCCGTCGCGATCGGCGGCTCGCTGTTCTCCGACGCGATGGGCCCCGAGGGCGCGTACACCGGGCGGTACGCGGGCATGCTCGACCACAACGTCACGACGATCGCGCGGGCGCTGGGGGGGCGGGCTCCGTCGGGCGGCATGAGCGGCGAGCTGGTGCCATGACCCGGGACGATGTCCCGACAACGGCGCCCGCGCACGCCCGCTCCGAGCTGGACGCCAGGCCCGAGCACTCGGCGTCGTCGCCGCTGTCGGTGCACGCGCTGACGGTGGCGTACCACAAGAAGCCGGTGCTGTGGGACGTGGACTTCGACGTGCCCGAGTCGTCGCTGGTGGGTGTGATCGGCCCGAACGGGGCGGGCAAGTCCACGCTGATCAAGGCGTGCCTTGACCTGATCCCGCGTGCCTCGGGGGCGGTGGAGTTCTGGGGGCGTCCGTTCGCGTCCTCGCGTGCGCGCGTGGGGTACGTGCCGCAGCGCGAGTCGGTGGACTGGGACTTCCCGGTGTCGGCGCTGGACGTGGTGGCGATGGGCCGGTACCGGAGGATCGGCTGGTGCCGCCCGGTCTCGCGTGCGCACAAGGACGCGGCCCTGTCCTGCCTGGACCGGGTGGGGATGGCGGACTACGCGGGTCGGCAGATCGCCCAGCTCTCGGGGGGGCAGCAGCAGCGGGTGTTCCTGGCGCGGGCGCTGGCGCAGGAGGCCGACCTGTACTTCATGGACGAGCCCTTCGCGGGGGTGGACGCCGCGACCGAGCGGGCCATCATCGCGGTGCTGCGGGAGCTGCGTGCGCACGGCAAGACGGTGATCTGCGTGCACCACGACCTGCAGACCGTGACGGCGTACTTCGACCGGGCGTTGCTGCTGAACATGCGGGCGGTGGCGTGGGGGCCCGTGGCCGAGGTGTTCACCGAGGAGAACCTGCACAAGACGTACGGCGGGCGTCTGACGCTGCTGGCGGAGGCCGCCGAGGCCGTCGCCCGCTCCCAGCCGCACCAGTGAGGCGTCGAGTTCGCTGTGATCCCCGCCCTCGCCATGCCGCCCCACGATCACGCCCTCACGGCGGCGGACGTGGTGCGGACGCTCACGCTGCAGGCGGGGCACAACACGACGGTCGTGACGCTGGCCTCTGGGATGCTGGGCCTGGCCGCGGGCCTGGTCGGGGCGTTCGCCCTGCTGCGGAAGCGGACGCTGGTGGCCGACGCGCTGGCGCACGCGACGCTGCCGGGGATCGCGGGGGCGTTCCTGGTGGCGGCGCTGGTGCCGTCGCTGGGGCTGCGTCCGATGGCGTTGCCGGTGCTGCTGCTGGGCGCGGGCGTGGCGGCGCTGCTGGGCGCGTGGTCGATCCAGCTGATCACGCGTCACACGCGGGTCCGCCAGGACGCGGCGATCGGGCTGGTGCTGTCGTCGTCGTTCGGGCTGGGGGTGGTGCTGCTGGGCATCGCGCAGCGCCAGGACGTGCCCGCCGGGGGGCTGCAGCACTTCATCTACGGGCAGACCGCCGCGATGCGGGCGAGCGACGCGTACCTCATGGGCGCGATCGCGCTGGGGGCGCTGGCGACGACGCTGGCGCTGAAGAAGGAGCTGGCGCTGGTCTGCTTCAACGACGCGTTCGCGCGTGTGGACGGCTGGCCGGTCGCCAGGCTGGACGGTGCGATGCTGGCGCTGGCGGTCACGGTGGTGGTGGCGGGGCTGCAGGCGGTGGGGCTGATCCTGGTGATCGCGCTGCTGGTGATCCCGCCGGCCGCGGCCAGGTTCTGGACCGACCGCCTGGGGCGTATGCTGTCGCTCTCCGCGTTCTTCGGCGCGGGCTCGGGCTACCTGGGGGCCTCGGTGTCGGCGCTGCTGCCCGACGCCCCGGCGGGGTCGGTGATCGTGCTGACCGCCGGATCGCTGTTCCTGGTGAGCATGCTGCTGGCGCCGGCGCGGGGCGTGCTGGCGTCGTTCGTGCAGCGGCTGGATCTCAGGCTCCGCATCGCGTCGGACCACCTGCTCGAGCTGATCCACGACAACGCCGCCCCCGCCGGGCCCGTCACGATGCGTCAGTTCGCGCGGGCGCGGGGGTGGTCGCGTGCGCGCGCGACGGCCTTTGCGCGGATCCTGGCCGCTCGGGGGTACCTGGAACGCACGCCCGCGGGGTTCGAGCCGACGGAGCGTGGGCGTGCCCGGGGCGAGCGTGTGGCGCGGAACCACGCCCTGTGGGAGCGGTACCTGATCACGCACGCCGACGTGGCCCCGTCGCACGTGGACTGGTCGGTGGACCAGGTCGAGCACGTGCTGTCCGACGAGCTGGTCTCGAGGCTGGAGGCGGCGCTGCAGCGTGAGCGCGGGTCGGCGGGGGGGGCGCCGTGAGCCGCTTCCTGGTGCTGGACCTGGTCCCGCTTCTGGCGCTGGCGCTCTCGGCGCTGTCGTGCGCCCTGCTGGGCAACTTCCTGGTGCTGCGTCGGCAGGCGCTCATGGGGGACGCGATCTCGCACGCGGTGCTGCCCGGGCTGGTGGGGGCGGTCGTCCTGACCGGGACGCTGGCGCCGTGGGCGGTGTTCCTGGGCGCGGCCACCGCGGCGGGGGTGACGGCGCTGGCCATCGAGCTGACCAAGCGCCTGGGGCGTGTCGAGCCCGGCGCCGCGATGGGCGTGGTCTTCTCGGTCCTGTTTGCGCTGGGCGTGCTGATGCTCGAGCGGGCCCACGGGCTGGCCAACATCGACCTGGACCCGTCGTGCGTGCTGTACGGCCAGCCCGAGTATCTGGCCTGGTACGGGGCGCCCGACACACTCGCCGGCCTGCTCCGCCTCTCTGCGTGGGGCTCGGCGCCGACGCCGCTGTTCACGCTGCTGGCGGTCGCGGGGGTCACGGTCGGCGGGGTCGCGTTGTGCTTCAAGGAGCTGCGGATCGCGGCGTTCGATCCTGCGCTGGCCACCACGCAGGGCATCCCCGCCGGGGTGGTGCACGCGGGGCTGATGCTCGGGGTCGCCGTCGCCACCGTCGCCGCGTTCGAGGCGGTCGGCTCGATCCTGGTGATCGCGATGCTGATCACGCCGGCGGCGACGGCCCGGCTGCTCACCGACCGGCTGAGCGTGCAGCTCTGGCTGTCGGCGCTGGTGGCGGTGGGGAGCGCCGTGCTGGGCTACGGGCTGGCGGCCAACGCCGGGACGGTCTTCGGGCTGCCCGACGCGCTCAACGGGGCGGGCGTCGTGACGGTGACCCTCGCGGCGGCGTTCGTCGTGACGGCGCTGCTCGCCCCGACGCACGGGGTGCTGGCTCGGTCGTTGCGGACGCGCCGGCTGGCCCGGCGGGTGGCCCTCGAGGACCTGCTGGGCGATCTGTATCGCGCCCGCGAGCACCCGGAACCGCGTGCGTCCGGGGCGGGGCGTCCTGATCCGCGTGCGCTGGCGCTGGCCCGGTCCAGGGGCTGGGTGACGCCGGGTGATCCTCCGGGCCTCACCGAGCGTGGCCTGCGGTACGCCGAGTCCGTGGTGCGGCGTCACCGGGAGTGGCAGGGGGAGCTGATCCACCTTGCCGGGCTGGACCGTGAGCACGCCCACCTGCGCGCGCACCAGCTCGAGCACCTTCCGAACCTGCCGACGCTACCCTACAGGGAATGAAACGGACGCTCCAGTTTGATCTCGCCGGGACGACGCTCAGCGAAATCCTCGAGGGGATCTCGGCGAAGAAGCCCGCCCCGGGCGGGGGCGCGGCGGCGGCGGCGGTGGGGGCGCTCGCCGCGGCCCTGGGTCGCATGGTGATCGCGTTCACCGAGGGCAAGGAGGAGTTCGCGGAGAACCTGGACCAGCTTCGCAAGTCGGCGCGTGCCCTGGACGACCAGCGCCGGGCCTGCCTGGACCTGTGCGAGCAGGACGCGATCGCCTTCACGGAGCTGTCGCGTCTGGTGAAACGCCGCCCGGACGATCCGGAACGGATGCAGAAGGAGGGCGACGCGGTGCGTGCGGTGATCAACGTCCCGCTGGAGGGGATGCGTTACTGCCTCGAGATCGCCAGGAGGCTCGAGACGCTGGCGGGGCGTTCCAACCACCATCTGCGTTCGGACCTTGCGATCGCGGCGGTGTTCTCGATGGCCGCGGCCGAGGCGTGTTTGTGGAACGTGCGGATCAACCTGCCGATGCTGGTGGACGACGTGGAGCGTTCGACGCTGCTGGCGGAGGGCGAGGGCCTGCTGTCGCAGATCGAGCAGAAGCGTCGTGCGATCGAGCAGGCCTGTCGCGAGGGCTGGTGACCGCCGTGATCCGCGTGGACCTTCTGAAGCACGCCGAAATCGCCGAGTTCACCGAGGTCTCGCGTCGCGCCAGCAGCGCGACCGACCCGGCCCAGATGCTCTCGACGCTCGGCCCGTGGCTGCGCCGGATGCGTCGCTCGGACTTCTTCATCTCGGTGTCGCAGCGTGACCTGCCGGCCGGGCAGTACAAGATCACGCGTGTGATCGACAACCCGAACGAGCAGATCGATCAGTCCCGCATGAACCCGTGGCGCGACTGGAACCGGATCACCGCGCACTCCGGCGGGCTGATCGGCGAGATCCTCAGCGGCGACGGCCCGCAGCTCTTCAAGGAGCTGGATGTCACCGACGACCCGGTGCTTGGCATCGCGGTGCGCGAGATGCGTTCGCTGCTGGCGGTCCCCAACTTCGACGACGGCGAGCCGCTGAACTGGGGCGTGTTCTTCCGGCGGAACCCCGAGGGGTGGGCCCTGGACGAGATCACCCGGATCATGCAGGACACCAACCTGCTGGGGCTGGCCACGAAGAACCTGGTCGAGAAGAAGCGTGCCTCCGAGCTCAACGAGCGGTACATCCAGCAGCTCGAGCAGGTGGCGCAGGTGCAGCGCTCGCTGCTGCCGGCCACCACGCCCTCGCACCCATCGATCGAGATCGCGACCTCGTACCTGACCTCCGACGAGGCGGGGGGTGACTTCTACGACTTCATCTGCCTGCCGGAGGGCAAGATCGGGGTGCTGATCGCCGACGTCGCGGGGCACGGCCCGGCCGCGGCGACCGTGATGGCGATGCTCCGCGCCATCCTGCTGTGCTACGAGCACGACGACCACGACCCGGCCTTCGTGATGCGGTACTGCAACCGCAAGCTGGCGGCGGCGAACCTCGGGGCCTCGTTCACCACGGCGTTCTTCGCCGTGCTCGACCCGGAGACGGGCGAGCTGGTCTACTCGCGCTGGGGGCACAACCCGCCCCGCCTGCGCCGCGCGAGCGGGGGGGTCGAGTCGCTCGACCGGGCCGGAAGCCTCCCGCTGGGCATCGACCACGAGGCCCAGGGCGACGTGCACGCGCTGACGCTGCACCCGGGCGACACCGTGCTGCTGTACACCGACGGGATCACCGAGGCCGCGGCCCCGCTCAACGCGCACGGCGTGCGCGACATGTTCTCCGTCGAGCGCCTCGACGCGGCGCTCACCCAGTGCACCGGCAAGCCCGAGTGCGTGATCGACTCGGTGCACGCGGCCCTGCTCGAGCACGTGGGCGCCATGACGCGCGACGACGACCAGACGCTGGTCGCGCTGCGCTTCCTCGGGGCCGGGGCGCGGGCATGACCGCGCGGCGCGACTCCGAGTGGTTCGAGCTCCCCGACCCCACCGGCCTGACCGACACCGGCGAGAAGGGCCTCCGGTTCGCCTGCACCCAGTGCGGCAACTGCTGCTCGGGCCCGCCCGGGTTCGTCGGCTTCACCGACGAGGAGGCCGGGGCCATCGCGGGGCTGCTCGGCCTGACAAAGGAGCGGTTCTACGAGCGGTACACGCGCGACACCGTGCGCGGGCGCACCATCATCGACATCAAGCCCGCGGGCTCGCCCCACGGGTACGACTGCGTGTTCCTGGACCGGGACACGGTCCCTGGCAAGGCGGTCTGCGGGATTTATCACGCTCGCCCGGCCCAGTGCCGCACGTGGCCGTTCTGGGGCTCCAACCTCACGTCGCGGGCGATGTGGAACGCGGCTTCGAAGAACTGCCCCGGCATGAACACCGGGACGCTGCACCCGCCGAAGCACATCCGGATCACCCGCGACCGGGTGGACATCTGAGGCCCCGCCCCCATTTCGGCCCGGGGCTTCCCTCGCGTCATCCCACGCCAACAATCACAACGCATGGACCACTACTGGCAGCTCGCCCGACGCCTCAGGAAGTACACCAAGACGATCGTCCTGGCGCTCGTCTTCGCGGCGATCTCCGCGGCCGGCCTGGGCGCCGGCCTGCTCGCCATCCAGCCCGTGCTCGCCGCGCTCTTCGAGTCCGACGACCACCGGGGCCTTCCCCAGTTCGCCGAAGAGCTCAACGCCACGCTCGCGGACTCGAGGTTCATCGACTACCAGATCTCCGCCGGCACCATCGCTTCTCTCCCCGAGGGGCCCTGGAACGCCATCCTCATCATTGTCGTTGCGCTCGGCGTGCTCACGCTGATCGGGGCCACCGCCAACTTCCTGCACCAGTTCCTCGCCTTCACCGCCGTGGAGCGGACCATCGCCGACATCCGCGAGGAGCTGTTCGACCGGGTCGTCCACCTCCCGCTGCGCGACACCGTCAGCACGGGCTCGATGGACCGCGTCTCGCGCATCATCTCCGACACGAGCCAGCTCTCGCAGGGCTTCACGGCGATGCTCTCCAAGGCCCTGGCGCAGCTCACCAAGGGGCTGGCCGCGTTCATCGCGGCGCTCATCCTGAGCTGGTCTCTGACCCTCATCGCGATCGTCGTGGCGCCCCTGCTGTTCACCATCATCCGCAAGCTGGGCAAGCGCATCCGGCGGGCGTCGCGCGACATGCTCCACGGGCGTGCCGACCTGCTCCGCACGACCACCGAGGTCACGCAGGGCCTCCGCGTCGTCAAGGTGCACACCACCGAGGACGACGAGAGCCGGCGCTTCGCCGAGCAGAACCGCGAGGTGCTCAGGCAGCAGCTCCGCGTCCGGACCGCCAAGTCCATCGCCAGCCCGCTGATCGAGGTGCTCTCCATGTTCGCCATGGGCACGCTGGTGCTCTTCGCCGTCAAGCTCATCCTCGACGGGCACCTCGACAAGGCCACCTTCATCACCACCCTCGGCTCGCTCGGCCTGGCCGCCTCCACGCTCAAGCCCCTCACCGGCCTCGTCACCGACATCCAGCAGTCCGCGGCCGGCGCCGACCGCATCGCCGAGACGCTGGCCGAGCCGCCCGAGCCCGGACGCGACGCCGCCCTGCCCGCCCTGCCCCGACACGAGCAGACCATCGCCTTCGAGGGCGTCACCGTCACCTACCCGGGCGCCACGCACGCGGCCATCGAGGGCGTCTCGCTCGAGATCCCCGCGGGCCAGACCGTCGCCTTCGTCGGCCCCAACGGCTCGGGCAAGACCACGCTGCTCTCGCTGGTGCCGCGCCTGTTCGACCCGGACTCCGGGCGTGTCACCATCGACGGGACCGACATCGCGGGCGTCAACATCAAGTCCCTGCGCGACCAGATCGGCGTCGTCACGCAGGAGACCGTGCTCTTCCGGCGTTCGGTGCGAGACAACGTCGCCTACGGCTCGCCGAACGCCACCGACGAGCAGGTCCGGGGCGCGCTGGAGCAGGCCCGCGCCGACGCCTTCGTGGACCGCCTCCCGCAGGGGCTGGACACACAGCTGGGCGAGCAGGGCCTGACGCTCTCGGGCGGGCAGCGCCAGCGCCTGGCCATCGCCCGGGCCATCCTGCGCAACCCCGCGATCCTGATCCTCGACGAGGCCACCAGCATGATCGACGCCGACTCGGAGGCACAGATCTCCGCGGCCATCGGCGAGTTCGCACGCGGGCGGACCTCGCTGATCGTCGCCCACCGGCTCAGCACGGTGGTGAACGCCGACCGCATCGTGGTGCTTGACCGGGGCAAGGTCGTGGACACCGGCACCCACGACGAGCTGCTGGGCCGGTGTGAGACCTACCAGATGCTGGCACGCCACCAGCTTGTCGCGGCGGGGAGCTGACCTATGCAGCGCGAGGGTGTCAACCCCGAGAACATGACCATGGCGGACTTTCTCTGCGACTTCTGCCGGCAGCCCTGGTCCGAGACGCGTCACATGGTCGAGGGGCACCGCGGGGCGTGCGTCTGCTCCAACTGCCTCACCATCGCCTGGACCGAGCTGATGATCCACGCCGTGTCCGACGAGCCGGCGCCGGGCGAGGCCTGCGTGCTGTGCCGCGAGGAGGGGCGGACGGACCCGCACTGGCGGTCGCCCGTCGACGAGACGAAGCTGGCGTGCCGCCGGTGCGTCAAGCAGTCCGCCGGCGTGCTGCACAAGGACCCGGACCTGGACTGGAGCAAGCCGGTGGCCCCGAACGCCGACGCGGATTCAGAGCAGCAGGCCTGATTCGGCGAGCGCGACGAGCGGGGGGATGCAGGGCTCGGCCCGAACGAACTCGCACAAGTCCCGCACCGCGACGGTGCCGACGTCGAGGTATTCGTGCGCCGCCAGGGCAAAGACAGGCACCGGCTCGATCTCGACGCGGATCACCAGGTCCATCGAGTGTCCGGGCGGCGGGTCCGCGACGAGGCCGAGGATGCGAGCCCCGGCTGTGTCGAGATCGACCCCGAGCTCCTCGCCGGCCTCCTGGCGGAGCGCCGCGAGCGCCAGCTCCCCGCCGAATCCCGCCCTCTCCGCCCCATGACCGGAGGGCACACGTGGGGGGGGAGGGGGGATGCCGCCGGAGGGGGCGAGCTCCCACTGCTCGGGGTAGACGCGGGTCAGGTCTGAGCGTTTCGCGACGATCACGCCGTCGCCCACGACCAGCACGCCCGTGACCGAGAGGATGGTCACCCCGGTCTGCACGGGGTTGCGCTCCGCCGACTGCACGCCCAGCCGCCGGTACGAGTCCACGCACGCGTGCACCGTGTGGGTGTCGCGGTGGTACCCCCGGTAGGTCAGGATCGGGCCGTCGAAGGACTCGGGCTTCTCGACGAGCAGCTCGGCCCAGCGGGCCTCGATCGCCGCTTCGAGTGCCGGATCGACGGTCGGGGGAGCGTTCGAGATCGAGATGGTCAGCCCGGCGGGGTCCTGCGCCCGGGGCCCGAAGCGGATGAGGGTGTCCTCGGCGGGCACCGGGCTCAGCCCAGCAGGGAGGTCAGGTCGGAGTTCTGGCCGATCACGTCGTCCAGCCCCTCGATGCCCAGGCCCTCGAGCTCCTTCTGGATGAGGGCCTTGGCCTCCATCTGGGCGGCGTGGATGGCGTTGTTGGTCGCCTGGGCGATCAGGTCGCCGGCGAGCTCGCGCGACTTGGGGTCGTTGGCCATGCCCGCGATCAGCGGGTCGGAGAGCTGCACCTTCAGAACCCGCATGGTGCCGTTCACGGTGACCCGCACAGCGCCGTTGCCCGCGTCCTTCTCGACCTTCATGCGTTCGAGCGCGTACTTCACGCGGCTGGCGGCGTTGGACAGCTCCTCCTTGTTCTTCATCAGGGAGGCGAGTGTCTGGGCCATCTTCATGTGCTTGAGCATGGCGACAGGGTAGCAGCCAGCACTCGGCGGGGTCACTGAGGGAGCGGCTCCGGGCTGGGCGTCGGGTCAGGCCTTGCGCCGACGGAAGGCGAACAGCGAGCCCGCCCCGAGCAGCGCGGCGCCGGCCGGTGTTGGGATCGCGCCGTAGGACTCGTACGTCATGCCCGGGGTGGAGGCCAGGTCGTAGGCGTTGAAGCCCAGGTCGAGCGCGAAGGTCAGGCTGCCGGTGGACAGGTCGTACCGGTACAGGCTGCTGGCCGAGGAGACCCAGAATCGCCCGTCGAAGGTCGCGGCGATGCCCCAGGCGTCCACCGTGCCGGTCAGGTCGGCCAGCGTGGTCGAGGCACCGGTGATGGTGTCGATGCTGACGATGCGGTTGTCGGTGGTGAGGCCGTAGAGCGAGCCGTCGGCCGCGGGGGCGAGGTCGCCCTCGAAGCCGGGCAGTCCGGTGTCGCCCACGAGCGTCGCGCTCCCGGTCCCGGGGTCGACGCGGTACAGGTACCCGTTGCCCCAGGCGCCGGCGTACAGGTTGCCGTCGAGCCCGAAGGTCATCGCGTTGTTGGTGAACGTGCCGCCGATGCCGGTGATGTTGCCGGTCTCGACGTCCAGCATCCGCAGCGAGCCGTTCGAGCGGGCGAGATACAGCTTCGTCGGGTCGTCGCTGCCCGCGATCGACCACGCGTTGCGGTCGGTCGAGACACGCGTGACGGTGCCGGCGTCGAGGTCCACGGCGTAGATGCCCGAGCGGTAGCCCGTCGCGTAGATGATGTCGGCGCTGGCGGTGCCCGCGGCGGCGGTGAGGATCAGGGTCGCGGTGACGGCTGCTCTTCGCATGGCGGGTTACCTCCGACCCGAACATCCGAAATAAACGCGGAGATGCCAGCCGATGAGGGAGTGCGGGCCGCCGCGGGTCCGTCTGTGCGGGCTGGGTGTGATGGGGAAAGACGGGATTGGTGGACGGATCAACCAAGAGGGTTGGGGGTTGCCGGAACTCCAACGGGGGGGCACAGAGAGAACCCCCTCGCTCGCGATCGTGGCGGGTCGGGTGGTGTGGAGTCGGCGCAGCCTTCTCCACGGCGAAGGACGCCCATCGCCCTATAAAGGCTGCGTCTTCATCGGGGCACCCGTGCTGGCCGGTTGCGTGAGCAACCGGGGAGGGGCTTTGGCGTGGGTGGTGCGTGTCTTCCCCGCGTGCTCACGCGCGCGGCTGGTGCGGGAATCGGAAACCACTCCCGTCGCGTGGCGACGGGAACCCCCTCATCCGTCCGCTGCGCGGGCACCTTCTCCCCCAGGGGGGAGAAGGAGGGAACTGGCCCCTCGTGTACGCTTGGGCGAGCGAGGTTAGTTCTTCGGGAAGACTCGTTTGATCTCGCCGTCGAAGGCGTCGAGGGCGGCGCGGACGAGCTCATTCTGTTCGAGGTCGTCGCTCTGCGAGTCGGGCACCGGAGGCGTTGCGGGGTTGGGGGCGGCGTCGCCATCTCCGCGCGGCCCGTCGCTGACGCTCCGGGCTCGTTGGTCGGATTGGTAGTCCGGCCGTGTCCTGGGTTGCGGGGCGGGTCGGTCGCGGCGTTCACCCCGTGTGATGTTGGGGTGCTTCGCCGAGGCCGACCTCAGGATTTTCCCCCGGCGGCGCCCGCTCCCTGCAGGATGGCCGTGACGTCCGCCAGCTTCTCGCTCATCGCCAGGCGGACCAGGCACGCGTCGAACAGGGCGCGCGGGGCGGGCGAGTTCTTCACCGCCCGCTGCACGCTCTCGACGACCGCGATCATGTGCACCAGGCCCGCGGCATCAAACCGGGCGGCACGCTCGATCTCCGACTTCCGCTCGGCGTCGGTCAGCTCGACCAGGGCCGTCTCCGGCCCGCACGCGGCCAGCACCATCAGGTCGCGGAACCGCTCCAGCAGCGCCTGGAAGATCAGCTCCGGCGAGATGCCCTTGGACAGCAGGTCCGCCCCGGCCTGCAGCGTGGACGCGGGCTCGCCGTCGGCCACCGCGTCGATCAGGGCCGAGCACAGCTCCCGGTCCGGCAGGCCCAGCAGGTCCTCGAGCAGGGTGAGGGTCAGCTTCTTCTCGCCCGCGGCCATGACCCGGTCGAGCAGCGAGAGCGCGTCGCGCATCGAGCCGTTGCCGAGGCGCGCCAGCGCCTGGATCAGCTCCGGGTCGGCCTTGAACTTCTCGGCCTTCACCACGGCGTCGAGGTGGTCCGAGATCTGCTGCGTCGGGATGTTGCGGAAGTCGAACCGCTGGCAGCGCGACTGGATGGTCGGCAGCAGCTTGTGCGGCTCGGTGGTGCACAGGATGAAGACCACGTGCTCCGGCGGCTCCTCCATGGTCTTCAGCAGCGCGTTGAACGCCGCGTTGGAGAGCATGTGGCACTCGTCGATGATGTAGACGCGGTAGCGCCCGCGCATCGGCTTGTAGCTGGCGTTGGCGATCAGCTCGCGGGCCGAGTCCACGCCGGTGTTGGACGCGGCGTCGATCTCCTGCACGTCCACGTCGCCGCCCTGGAAGATGGCCTGTGCCAGCTCGTCGTTGTGCTCGGGGTTGTTGAGCTCGTTGGCGAAGATGCGGGCCATCGAGGTCTTGCCCACGCCGCGCGTGCCGCAGAAGAGGTAGGCGTGGTGGACGCGGCTGGTGTCGATCGCGGCCTGGAGGGTCTTGGCGATCGGCTCCTGCCCGACCACGGTGTCGAAGGTTCGGGAGCGGTGCTTGCGGGCGAGTGCTTGGTAGGCCATGCGGGCATGGTAGTTGAGGAGGCATCGGGCATCAGGCACGAGGCATCAGGAAAACAGCGGTACTTCGCTCGCGCTCAGAGATGACCCCCTCCGCCCGCTTTGCGGGCACCTCCCCCGTCGGTGACGGGGGAGGATTTTCAACCGCGTCGGATCGGCGGCCAGGACACCGACGGCACCGGGCGACGGCCGCTTATGGCTGCTGCGGTCAAGCCCTGACCAGGTTCACGGGCCACCCGTGCACCGGGCCCGGCCGCCGATCTGACGCGGGAGGGGATGGTAGGGGGGAACTGGGCCCGACGCGAGGCGTAGAGCCCTCCCGGGAAGGTAGACTGTCAGGATGAGCGAGCCCGTTGAAGGACAAGAGGTTGCGAGCGCCGGGACGGGGTCCGGGCGGGCGGTCTCCGCCTACGAGGCCGCGGTCAACCGGCGGGCGGTGCTGGTCCGGGTCGTCCGGATCGGGTTCTCGATCCTGTTCGCGGTCGTCACCGGGCTGGCGCTCATCGGGGGCCCGCTCGCGGGGCGCGACTCGGCGCTGGTCTGGCAGCAGACGCTGATCGCGGCGATCGTGGTCGCGGCGATCGTCGTCACCATCGACCTGCTCACGCCCGAGAAGAAGATCTCGACCGTGGTCTCGGTGGTGGTGGGCCTGCTGGCGGCGATGCTGGCCGCCGCGGCGCTTGGGTTCATCATCGACCTGCTGGCGGCGACGTACGGCGACATCAACATGGACAACCCGCCGCCTCTTCTGAACATCATCAAGATCCTGATGGGCACCGGGCTGGCGTACCTGGCGATCTCGACGGTGGTCCAGACACAGGACGACCTGCGCCTGGTGATCCCCTATGTCGAGTTCGCCAAGCAGATCCGGGGGCAGCGCCCGCTGATCCTGGACACGTCGAGCCTGGTGGACGGGCGGATGCTCGGGGTGGTGGAGAGCGGGCTGGTGCAGGCCCCGATGCTGATCCCCCGCTTCGTGCTGGAGGAGCTGCACCGGCTGAGCGACAGCGCGGACAAGCTCAAAAGGGCCCGCGGGCGACGCGGGCTCGACATGGTGAGCAAGCTGCAGCGATCCTCGCGCGCAGACATCACGATCGACGAGACCCCCATCCCGGGCAACGCCGTGGACCAGATGCTGATCGAGCTCGGGCGACAGAGCACGGGCGTGATCGTGACGACGGACTCGGGCCTGGAACGCGTGGCGGGGATCGAGGGCGTGGGCGTGGTCAACCTGCACGACGTCGCCAGCGCACTGCGTCAGACCGTGGTCCCGGGCGAGTCGATCCGCGTGCGCCTGGTCAAACGCGGCGAGCAGGCCGGACAGGGCGTGGGCTACCTCGAGGACGGAACCATGGTCGTCGCCGAGGACGGGGAGGAGGCCATCGGCGACGAGGTCGAGCTGGTCGTGCAGACCAGCCTGCAGACCTCGGGCGGGCGGATGATCTTCGCCCGCATCGGGGACGGGATCGCGCCGGTCGCGGGCGCCGAGGGCGCCGACGACGACACCGCCGAGGACGCGAGCGACCCGCGAGCCGACGCGACTGAGGATTCCGGGCAGGCCCCCGATCGCGTCAGCAACGGGGCCGGCGCCCCGGGCGGCTCCCCCGGGCCGCGCGTCGTCAAGCGGGTGGGCCGGAACCCGCGGCGCTGAGCGGGCCCGCGACGGCGCTTCAGCCCGAGCCGTCGCCGTTCCTCGAATCGGGCGAGCACCACAGGGTGGAGGGGCGGGTGTTGGCCTCGGTCTGCCACCGTTCGAGGGTGTACCACACCGCCGAGCCGTCCACGCGTGAGACGGTGGCCCCGTCGCCGTGGCGCACCGAGACGCCCTCGGTGGGGTACGACGAGCCGTCGTTCCAGGAGTCGCCGAAGGGCGACCCGCCCAGCTCGCGCTGCAGCTCGTCGCGCGACTGTGCCTCCCACATCACCACGGCCTCCGGCCGGAACTGGTCCACGCGGGCCGCGTAGTTGCGCGAGCCGGGGCGCTCCAGGCGGTCGAAGGGCTGGAAGTCGCACAGCGCCCCCGAGAAGAGGTAGGACGTGAAGCCCTCGGACCGGTTGACGTAGAACGCGGGGTCCTGCTCGGGCGTGGGCACCACGTGGCTCGGGCAGCGGTAGGTCTCCGAGGGCGGCGCCCGGCGCAGGCCGGTGGTCACGAAGCGCCCCTGCGAGTCGCGCGGGTCCTCGCCACCCAGGTAGGTCCACAGCGTGCCGGTGGAGGCGCCGTAGTCGTTCTCCGGCCTGGTGAGCGCGCTCATGTTGCGGGCGTAGAGCCACCCCTCGGACCGCTCGCCCCAGTTGGGGTGCGGCAGGCGGTCCTCCCAGTCGTTGGCGTAGGCCAGCGCCGCCGAGACGAGCTGCCGGTGGTTGACCGTGCACACCGTCTGCCGGGCCGACTCGCGGGCCTTGCCCAGGGCCGGGATCAGGATGCCGATCAAGAGCGCGATGATCGCGATGACGACCAGCAGCTCGATGAGCGTGAATCCAGGCGCGGGCGCGAGGGGTCTCCGGGGCGGGGCCGGTCGGTGGGGCATCACGCCACGGTACCGCATCCGGGCGGGGCGACGCAAGGCTCAGCCCGCGGGCTCGGCCTTGGACAGGACCGCGTCGATGGCCGCCCGGAACCGGGCCCGGGCCTCCGCGGCGTGCGGGTTGAGGTGCTGGATGGCCTCGAACAGGGCCGGCGCGTCCCGCTCGGTGTTGTGCTGCATGCGGAGCAGGTACCGGTAGGCCAGCGTGGCCGTGGGCAATTCGGGCAGGCGCATCTCGTGGCAGGCGTGCCCGACGAGGTGGGTGAGCACCTGCACGTGGGCCATCTGGCGGTCGTGCTCGTCGGGGGTGAGGTCGATCACGTCGAGCCTCAGCGTGTCGGCGAGGAAGGCCCGGGCCGAGGCGATGAGCCGACGCTGCGGGGCGTCCGAGGCGCGCACCGGGCAGAACGCGACGGGCTGGCCCTCGATCGTGCCCAGTTCCGCCGCGGTCTCCGGGCCGAAGCAGGGATGGGTGGCGAGCACGGTCGCGTGGTCGGGCAGCAGCTCCTCCATCCAGCGCGCCGGCTGCACCTTCACCGAGGCGACATCGGCGATCAGGGTCGGCCGGTCCGTGCGCACGTGCGGGCCAACCGCGCGGCACGCGTCCGGGATCGCCCGCACCGGCACCGCGAGAATGACCGCGTCGGCCCGCGGGACCTCACGCGCCAGCGCGCCCGCGTAGTCGAGCTCCGTCGCGAAGTCGGACCGGTCGAGCGCGACCAGCTCGGTGTGCGGGCCGAGATGGGTTTCGGCGAGCCGCCCGAAGGCGCCGCGCCCGAGGAGCAGGGTGCGGGTGAAGGGGTGAGTGGTGGACATCGTGAAAGACAGTACGCAGAGGCGCGGAGGAGACGCGGAGACGCGGAGGAAACACAGAGGTGTCGAGGAAAACCACTGATGGCCGGGCCCGCGGCTCCTTCTCCCCCACTGGGGGAGAAGGTGGCTCGGCGCAGCCGAGACGGATGAGGGGGTGCAGGAACGAGATGAATCGCTCCATCAATTACAGTGCATCCGTGCCCCGGAACAACAACCGCAACATCGACCGTGCCCGCGATCTCCGGTCCAAGCAGACTCCCCCGGAAGGCATTCTGTGGAAACGTCTGCGAGACCGCCGTCTCGGTGGCCTGAAGTTCCGACGGCAATACCCGGTGCAAGGACTCGTCGTGGACTTCTGCTGCACCGAGGCGAGGCTTGTAGTTGAAGTAGACAGCCGATACCACGACGGGCGGACTAAGGAAGACGCGGCAAGGGACCGGTTGCTTGAGGAGGACGGGTTCTAGGTGATGCGGGTTACCTCGTCCGATGTGACGACGAATCTGACGGGCGTGCTGTCCACGATCGATCAGAGACTCGTCGCCCCGGACGGGGCAGCAAACGACGGGCTGTCCCTCGATCGTGCCGAGCTCCGAGGCGGTCTCGGGGCCGAAGCAGGGATGGGTGGCGAGCACAGTCGCGTGCTCCGGGAGCAGGTCGTCCATCCAGCGCGCCGGCTGCACCTTCACCGAGGCGACGTCCGCGATGAGTGTGGGCCTGTCCGTGCGCACAAACGGGGCCACCGCGCGGCAGACGTCAGGGATCGCCTGCACCGGCACAGCGAGGATGACGGCATCGGCCCGCGGAACTTCGCGTGCGAGTGCCTCGCCGAAGTCCTGTCCGGTCGCAAAGTCGGACCGGTCGAGGGTGACGAGGTCTGTGTGGGGGCGCAGGTGCGTCTCGGCGAGCCGCCCGAACGCGCCGCGCCCGAGGAGCAGGGTGCGGGTGAAGGGAGATGAGTTCATTCTCAACACGGAAATGGGAATTGAAAAATTGGAATCAAGGTCGGATAAGTACAAGAACAGCCGGGTCCGATTCGCCCTCCGATAGATCGTTTTCCAGTCCTCGGGGGTTAGGCAGGCGCCCTTCTGGATCGTACACGAAGCAGGCTAGAATTGAACAGTCGGGATGACTCTTGTATCTTGCAATGTCGTCAATTAGCTGCGTACCAAGGTCGCTGGTAGACATGGATTGTCTTGTGTGTTTAATCTCAAGTACAATTTTTTCTCTCTTAATCAAAAAATCGATTCGTGAGTTTTTTCCAGCGTAGCTGGGGCTGTATTCTTCAGTGCGGATGTCATCGAAATAAAGCCTGAGTATAGAGTGCATCAAGTCTTGTACATCATATTCGTCTGATATGTTCAGTGTAGCCCTTTGATCGTGTCTATATCGTAACTGTCTAGCGACATCATGGAATCGATCCGCTATTTGAATTATCTTCTCTAGAGCACTATCTTCTTGGCCCTCTAGTCGCTGGCTGTGATTGAAATCACCTTCAATGTAATCTTCAAGAAATGACTCCAGAATTCCTTTTCCTGATCTTACTTGGCTCCTGTAGGGGGTGGTGACGCGATGCCTGAAGCCAGTGGTGTATGGGTGGTCGCTGCCTGCAACTCTTTGAAGCAAAGTTAGGGCTTTTTCTCGCCACTTCGCGAACTCGCCGGAACTCAAGGTTGAAAAGCCAATGACATTGGGTGGATTCGGCTTGTGTGTAGCGAGGACAGTATCAGACATATTGATCAATTCAGCTATGCGGTCTTTTGTTCTATCAGTATCTGCTTCTGCCATCGAATTTCCCTCATAGTTTTTTCAATGCCTCGACGAGCTGGCTGATGTGGTCGTCGGTGTGGGCGGCCGACATCTGGATCCGCAAGCGGGCGGTGCCCTCCGGAACGACCGGGTAGCCGAACCCGATCACGAATACGCCGAGTTCCAGCAGGCGTTCGGACATCGCGATGGCCTTGGCCGTGTCGCCCACGATGATCGGGCAGATCGCGGTGGGGGACTCGAGCACCTCGAATCCCGCGCTCTTGATCTTGGCCCGGGCGCTCGCCACGTTGTCCTTCAGGCGCTGCACCCGCTGGGGTTCGTGCATCAGGATCTCGATCGCCTTGTTCGCGCTGCACGCCACGGTGACGGGCAGGGCGTTCGAGAAGAGGGTCGGTCGGCCGCGCTGAATGATGAGGTCGGTCAGTCTCTTGGAACCCGCGATGAAGCCTCCCGCGCCGCCGCCCAGGGCCTTGCCGAGCGTGCCGGTGAAGACGTCTATCTGGGCCGAGCCGTCGGCGTTGACCATCCCGTAGTGCTCGTGGGTGCCGCGCCCGGTGGGGCCCATCACGCCGTGCCCGTGGGAGTCGTCCACGACGAGCATGGCGTTGAACTCGTCGCACAGGGCCCGCAAGCCGGGCAGGTCGGCGATGTCGCCCTCCATGCTGAACACGCCGTCGGTGACCAGCCAGATCTGGCCGGTGATCTCGGGGTCGGCCGCGAGCTGCTCGAGCTTGGCCCGGGCGCTGGCCATGTCGGAGTGGGCGTACACGGCCTTCTTCACGCCCTTCTTGATCGTCGGCGTGAGGCGCATCGCGTCGATGATGCAGGCGTGGTTGAGTTCGTCCGACAGGATCGCGTCGCCGGGCTCGCAGCAGGTCGGGAAGAGGGCCTCGGTCGCGTTCCAGCAGCTGACGAAGGTGTAGCTGGACTCTGTGCCCATGTAGGCCGAGATGGTTCGTTCGAGCTCGTTGTGGGGGGCGAAGGTGCCGCAGATGAAGCGGACGGAGGCGGTCCCGGCCCCGTACTTCTGGAGCCCCTCGATCCCGGCCGCGACCACGTCGGGGTGGTTGGCGAGGCCGAGGTAGTTGTTGGAGCAGAAGCACAGGACGTCTTGCGTGGAGCCGTCGTCCTTGCGCAGGGTGATCTCGGCGTCCATCGGGGAGTCGATGGTCTTGAGCAGCTTCATCTGCCCGCCGGAGCGGAGCTCGGCGAGGGTGGCGTCGGTACGGGCGTCGAAGGGGAGCTGGGTGGTGGTGGTCATGCGCACAGTTTAGGAAACGCGTACGCGGAGGCGCGGAGGACCGCAGAGGCGCGGAGGTGGGATTGTGGTTTCGTTGCTACGGGTCGCTGGGTGAGTCGAGAATTTGCCTCGCCAGTCCCGGAAAATCGTGGAGGTAGTCACGCCAGTTCTCCAGATACCCCGGGTCGGCGGGGACGAGGAATTGCTGTGACTGTGTGTCGGTTGACGCGATCTCGGTGAGTGTGGGTGTGAAATCGAGGAGCACGAGGGCTTGATAGTCAGCGGGGTCTTCGGTGAGGCGCTCGGCAGACGGCGGGTGGGTAAGCAGGTCATCCCACGAAGTCGGCCAGGCAGGCGGTTCGGTCGTCGTGATGAAGGCTTCGAGCGCTCGGTCGGTGTCGAGCGTGAGCTGGAAACTGTCCGCGGCCGAGAAGATACGGTGGAGTGCTAATTGAGCGAAGATCACGGTGGTGATTACAGCCGCGAGAATAAGCAGCGTGATTGCGGCGACGATCGCGAAGGGCTTGCCGGATCGCTGGTCTGATCGGTCGGCCATGGGAAATCATTCGGAGGTAAAGCGGAGAGGTTGCAACTCTTGCAGTCAGTCGTGCTTCGGCTTGTGCCCCGTAATCAGCCGCGCCCCGCGGCTCCAGAAGGCGTAGAGCCAGGCCCACTCCAGCATGGCCAGCACCTTGTTGCGGAAACCGATCAGGAAGAGCAGGTGGACCACGGTCCAGGCGACCCAGGCCGCGAAGCCGGTGATGTGCAGTCCCTTGATGTCCGCCACGGCCCGCGCCCGCCCGATCGTCGCCATCTCGCCCTTGTTGTCGTAGCGGAACGCCGGACGCTCGGGGCGACGGTTGCTCCCGGCCCGCAGCTCGCGCGCGATCAGCCGCCCCACGAACTTCCCGGACTGCATCGCCCCCTGCGCCACCCCCGGCGTCGGCTCGCCCGTCTCGGGGTCCTCGTGGTGCATCAGGTCGCCCACGCAGAAGACCCGCGGGTGGCCCGGCACCGAGAGGTCACGTTCCACGGCCGCACGCCCGGCCCTGTCCAGCTCCGTCCCCAGCGATTCCAGCAGCGGCGCCCCCTTCACGCCCGCGGCCCACACCACGCGACGCGTGGGGATCGTCGTGGTCGCGGGCTCGTCCGAGTCGTCGTTGGGGTCCTTGTACGTCACCGAGCGGTCGGTGATGTCGGTGACCATCGCGTTCGTGCGCACGTCCACCCCCAGCTCGCGCAGCGAGGTCTCGGCGTGCTCGGACAGGTCCTCGGGATACTGCGGCAGCACGCGGTCCGCCGCCTCCAGCAGGATCACACGCGCCCGAGTCGTGTCCACGTTCCGAAAATCACGCGGCACCGACTCCACCGCGATCTCCTTGATCGCTCCCGCCATCTCCACCCCCGGCGGACCCGCCCCGACCAGCACGAACGTCAGCGACTCGGCCTGCCGGTCCGGGTCCGTCTCCTGCTCGGCCTCCTCGAACGCCAGCAGGATCCGCTTGCGGATCGCCAGCGCGTCGTCGATCGACTTCAGCCCTGGCGCGTGCTCGCCCCAGCCCTCATTCCCGAAGTACGAGTGCGTCGCCCCGGCGGCCAGCACGAGGTAGTCGTAGGGCAGGTCGCCCGCGGTGGTGCGCAGCACCCGGGCCCGGGCGTCCACCGCGGTCGCCTCGGCCAGCAGCACGCGCGTGTTGGCCTGGCGGGCGAGGATCTTGCGGATCGGGGCCGCGATGTTCGCCGGCGACAGCGCCGCCGTGGCCACCTGGTACAGCAGCGGCTGGAACACGTGATGGTTCGACCGGTCGAGCAGCGTGATGTTGGCGTCTGCGTCCTTGAGGGCGCGGGCGGCTTCGAGACCGGCGAAGCCGCCGCCGACGATGAGCACGGTCGGGCGGGGCATGCGGGATTGTAGAGTGCGGGCGCGCGGTCCCGTCGCCGGTGGGAGCATTGCAACGAAGCCCGCACGCTGTTGAAGTGTCCATGGTTCGCTCGGCGGACAGTCTGGGCCCTCTCCCGTGCCCGGGTCTGAGTCGTGCCCGGGTCTGAGTCTTCGAAGGCCCGGTTCCCGCGAACCCCCGGGCCTTCTCCCGTGCCCGGGTCTGAGTCCTCGAAGGCCCGGTTCCCACGAACCCCCGGGCCTTCGCAAAGCCTCAGACCCGGGCACGAACCACCGGGCCTTCGCAACGCCTCAGACCCGGGCATGAATCGCCGGGCCTTCGCAAAGCCTCAGACCCGGGCACGAAGCAATGAACCACGCCGGGACATGCCACGGATGAACACTGCCCTTGCGCTACGGGCTCGTACAGGGAGAAGGTCTTGCGATGCCACCCGGGGCCGATACACTTCCCCCATGCGGTGGAGTTTTTTCTGGGGTCATCGATCGTTGCGAGACGCGGGGGCGCGCTTCCGGGCCGAGCACTCGGCGTTCCTCACCCGGGCCCTGCTCGGCGGGCGTCGCTACCCGCGCATCCCGACCCGGCGGGTGGACCGGGGCGGCTGGGAGCGGGTCCGGCGTGTGAGCGGGGAAGACCGGTTCGAGCAGTGGTGGCAGGGCGCGATGGGCAGGACCGACCGGTAACCCGTCCCGGGCGGGCGGACCGCACGCCGGGGCCGACGGAAACCAGCGCCTCGCGGTCGAACCGGGGGCCTGTTCGGGCGATATCCTCTGGTCCAGCAGCCGAGGGAGGCCCGCGGATGAGCGACGACGCAGTGCATGAGAGTGGGACGGGCACGGGGGACGTCGAGCGTGCGCCGCTCAACAAGGTGTGGGTGATCAAGATGGGGGTGATCATCCTCGTCCTGCTGGCCTTCGGGGCGTGGGGGCTGTACGACGCCACGGTGGTGTACCCGCGTCGCGGGGCCGCGTACGCGAGCTACGCCGAGTGGCAGTACCTGCAGAAGCTCAACGAGGCCGAGAGCGAGCGGTTCGGGATCTTCACCAGCGAGGCGAGCGTGCCGGACCCGGAGCAGGCGTACGCGTCGCTGACCGACCCCGAGACGCTGACAAAGCTGCGCGAGGACGCCGCGAACCCGTCGAGCGGGCGTCCGGTGCGGGCCTCGGCCCGCCTGGCGAGGCTGGAGTGGCTCAAGGCGCTCCGGACCATCGGCGAGATGACCCCGGAGCGGACGACCATCCCCAACCCGCGCGAGCGTCTGAACAACGACCTCGGCCCCTACTGGTCGCAGCAGAGCGGCCAGCCCAAGGCGCTGGCCTCCTACGACATCCCGGTGCAGTGGATGATCATGGGCGGCGCCTGGGGCATCGCGCTGCTGCTGATCGTCCTGCTGCTCAGGACCGCGGCCAAGCGGTACGCGTGGGACCCGTCCGAGAAGCGTCTGACCCTGCCGGGCGGCAAGTCGTTCGTCCCGAGCGACCTCGACGTCTTCGACATGCGCCGCTGGGACAAGTACATCGTCTACATCCGCCTGAAGCCCGAGCACGAGATCGGCGGCGGGGAGATCAAGTTCGACACCTACCGGCACGCGAAGCTCGAGGGCTGGCTGCTCGAGATGAAAGAGGAGCGCTTCGGTCCGGATGAAGAGGGCGATGACGACCCCTCCGAGGAGTCCGAGGCGGATGTGCCCGGTGCGCGCGAAGCGGCGTCCTGACCGCGCCACGGGCGGTCGCCGGTGAGCGCGCTGGGCGCCGCCATCGTGATCGTGTGCGCCTGGCTGGGCGTGCTGGTGACGCTGATCACCCTGCCCGGCACCTGGATGGCGGTGCTGGTGGCCCTGATCGTGAAGTGGTGGCGCCCGGAGCTGATCGACGGCTGGTGGGCCATCGGGATCGCGGTTGGGCTGGCGGTGCTGGGCGAGGTCGCGGAGTTCGGGGCCGGGGCGGTCGGCTCGCGCCGGGCGGGCGGCTCGCGTTCCGGGGCCGCGGGGGCCCTGGTGGGCGGGCTGGCGGGTGGCGTGCTCGGGACGGTGGCGATCCCGCTGCCGGTGCTGGGGACGATCCTGGGGGCGGTGATCGGCGCGGGCGTCGGGGCCGTGCTCGCCGAGCGCGGGCACGCGGGCCGGACGTGGGGGGATAGCTTCCGGAGCGGGCAGGGGGCCGCGATGGGGCGTGCGATCTCGGTGGTGGTCAAGGGCGCGATCTCGGCGCTGATCGCGCTGGTGCTCACGCTGTCTGTGCTGATCGAGGGGTTCTGAGCGTCCGCAAGGGGCCCTCAACGGGGTCGAACCCCGGATCGCGCGGGTCGGTATGCTGGGATGTCCCGGGCACGGATGTCCGGGCGCCGGAGAGAACGAGATCGGGAGCGTGGCTCCATGCGTGACGTGATCGAGCGCGAGGTGGACGTGGCAGAACGCAGGTCGCCGGAGGACGCGAAGGGGGGCGGCGCTCCGGGCGAGGTGAGTGTGAAGTACTTCGTGCTCGACACGAACGTGCTGCTGCACAACCCCGACGCCCTGTTCGTCTTCCAGGAGAACCACATCGTCATCCCGTACCCGGTGATCGAGGAGCTCGACGCCATGAAGCGTCGGGAGGACGACGTCGGGCGCAACGCCCGCGCCTGCATCCGCAACCTCGACCGCCTCCGCGAGCTCGGGCGCCTCACCGACGGCGTGGACCTCTCCGGCGTGCCCGGCCAGAGCGCCAGCGGGCGCGTGATGATCGACGTCGAGGAGCGCGAGCGCCCCCCGGTCATCGCCAAGGAGATGCCCGACAACCGCATCATCGCGGTCGCCTGGGACCTCAAGCGCGCCGGCAAGCGGGCCGTGTTCGTCTCCAAGGACCTCTCGGCCCGCATCAAGAGCGACTCGCACGGCATCCGCACCGAGGACTTCGAGAACCAGAAGGTCGACGCCGACCGCCTCTACCGCGGCTACCTCGAGGTCGCCACCCCGCGCGAGCTCATCGACGACCTCTACCGCGACCGGCTGCTCGAGCTGGACCGCATGGCCGACTTCCTGGCCGAGACCGACGAGGAGGGCAACACCACCGCGCGCGAGCTCGTGCCCAACCAGTTCGCGATCCTCAAGGACGTCGAGGACGAGGCCCACTCAGGCCTCGGGCGACGCCTGGGCGACACCGCCCAGATGATCCCCGTCAGCCCGCAGAAAAAGCCCACCTTCGGCATCATGGCGCGCAACGTCCAGCAGACCATGGCCCTCGACCTGCTGCTCGACGACGAGATCAAGCTCGTCACCCTGCTCGGCACCGCCGGCACCGGCAAGACCCTGCTCGCCCTCGCCGCCGGCATGACCAAGGTCTTCGCCGAGCAGCGCTACGACAAGCTCCTGGTCGCCCGACCCATCATGCCCATGGGACGCGACATCGGCTACCTCCCCGGCGACAAGGACGAGAAGCTCGGCGCCTGGATGCAGCCCATCTTCGACAACCTCACCTACCTCCTCAGCACGCGAGGCAGCCCCAACCAGCAGGCCGAGAGCCACTCCAGCGAACAGCGCATGGACAAGCTCATGGCCGACGGCAAGCTCGTCCTCGAGCCGCTCACCTACATCCGCGGACGCTCCATCCCCCACCAGTTCATGATCGTGGACGAGGCCCAGAACCTCACACCCCACGAGGTCAAGACCATCGTCAGCCGCGTCGGCGAGGGCACCAAGATCATCCTCACCGGCGACATCGGCCAGATCGACAACCCCTACCTCGACCGCTCCAGCAACGGCCTGTCCTACACCGTCGAGAAGCTCCGGGGCAGCGGCCTGGTCGGGCACGTCACCCTCGCCCGCAGCGAACGCAGCGAACTCGCCAGCCTCGCCGCCGCGAAGCTCTGACCACTCCCCGCCCTGTCGGCAGCCGGGCCCGAGGCCCGGCGTGGTGGCGGCGATGGCAAGAGTCAGTTGGCGCTCTCGTAGAGCTGGTCGCGCAGCGCAGCCTCGACCCGGAACCGCTGCTCGGTGAAGAACTCACGCCACTCCGGGTCGGTCTCGTTCATCAGCGCCGTGCGGATCCACTCCTCGATGGTGTAGTCCGCGGCGTTGATCAGCGCGGCCGCACGGGTCGCCCCACGCAGCGCCGGACGGTAGTTCGGGTCCCGGTTCAGCGCCTCGGAGTAGTACCGCAGCGCCGTCTCGGCGTACCCCGCCCGGTGGTACGTCAGCCCGCGGTTGAACGCCGGACGCGGGTCGCGCGTGTTCAGGAACGCCGCCTCCCCGAACGCGTCCGCCGCGAGCTGGTACTCGCCCTGCGACAGCAGCAGCTCGCCCAGGTTGTTCCACGTCGCGAACACCGACGGGTCCTTGGCCAGCGACTCCCGGTACAGCTCCTCGGCCCGGTCCAGGCGAGCCGGGTCGCCGGTCACACGCCCAGACTCGTGGATCTCGTACGCACGCTCCGCGATGTCGATCGCCTCGGCGCGACGCAGGGCCGCCTCCGCGGCCGCGTCCGCAAAGTCCGGGTTGCGCTCCGTGACGCAGGCGGGCAGGAGCGTGGCGAGCGCGAGGGTGGCGAGGAGTCTGGTCTTCATGGTTGGCGTCCGTGCGTGCTGGAGGACGGGGTCAGTTGGTCTTCTCTGTCCGGGCGAACGCGACGTCCATCCGCCACTGCTGCTCGGGCGTCTGGCTCGGCGTGCGCCCGCGGGCGATGGGCGAGGTCAGCCGCAGCGTGATCTCCTCGGCACGCATGCCGGGGACGGTCGTGACGGTGCGGTCGATCCAGTCCAGGATCTCGCTCAGCGAGTCGTCGCTGATGTTGTCGTACGAGAACACCGCGGTGCGGGCGCCGGGCGTCGTGAGCGGGCGGTAGCCCGTGTCGGGGATGCCCACCTCCACCCCGGACCGCTGGGCCAGGCCAGCCAGGTCCGAGATCATCGTCGGCACCGGGTCGTGCACCCGGATGTTGTCCGTGTCGCTCGCCGCGCTCTGCAGGGCCTGGTACTCCGCCGCCAGCGCCCCCGCCTGCTGGATGCGACCGATCTGTGTGGACCACGTCCCGCGGGCTCTGGCCAGCGAGATCAGGGCCGCCACCACCAGCACCACGCCCACCAGCAGCACGATCCCGCCCAGCACGATCAGGCCGGTCGGGCGGTTCCGCCGGTCCGCCGCCGCCGCCGCGGAGGCAAGGTCGTCGCGGTCCTCACGCGTCAGGATGGCGTTGTCGTTGATCACGGCGAGGCCTCCCGGGGCGGCTGCACCCACGTCGCGTTGAACGAGGCGCGGATCTCCCCCGTGTTGGGGACCTGGTCCAGCGTCGGCGTCCCCCAGTTCAGCGGGAGACCGCCGATCGAACGCAGCGAGACCCCGAGCTGCTCCGCCGTGCTCAGGTCGGGCGTGATCACCTGGAAGTTCACCGCCACCGACGACACCGACAGGCTCGACAGCTTGATCCCCGGCACGCCCAGCACCAGCGACAGCGTGTCGAACGTCTCGGCCACCGGGGCCGGCGCCTGCTCGTTGGTCGGCGCCAGCGCACGGCGCTGGTTCGCGACCGTCTCGCGCAGGCGCGTCAGCGCGAACGGGTCGCCCGCCAGCGCGGGGTCCACCGTCGCGATCGTGTCGCGGAACTCGCCCGACAGCGCCGGGATCTCGCGCGAGTAGCGGTTCGCGCGGCCGAACAGCGCCATCGCGACGACCACGAACCCCACCCCCAGCACCATCAGCGCGATCCCCGCCCAGCGGAACAGCGACCGGTGGGCCGAGCCCGGGCGACGCGTCAACGCCACCAGCTGCGTCCCGTGCGAGCCCTCGATCGGGGCCGCCTCGGGCGAGGCCAGCCGGCGAAGGGTCAGGCCCACCGCGTCGGGCTCGTCCACCACGTCCACCGAGGCGTCGTGCCAGCGGGCCGCCAGCGATTCGCCGACACGCGCCGGCGTCATCCCCTCGTCGCCCAGGGGCGAGGGCGAGCCCACGCACACGATCCGGGACGGCGCCAGCCCCGTCTGCGCCGCCCACGCCAGCCAGTCCTGCGCCAGCCGACCGATCTCGGCGTCCGTCACCACCGCGCGACGCTCGATCTCGCCCACCGTGTCCAGCCCCAGCCGCTGCACGTCGCGGTCCACCGCGGTCCGCACACGCATCGAGCCCGCCGCCAGCAGGTCACCCGCCGACGACCACGACCAGACCAGCCGCTGCGCCAGCGGGTCGATCAGGACCACCGCCGTCACAGGCGCGTCCGTGCTCACCACCCGGTCCCCCCGGAACGAGCCCCGGTGCGCCAGCGGGCTCGAGGGGTCCCACACCCGGGCCGCGGCGTGCCACAGCGAGCACACCGTCTCCACGCGGATGCCGCGACGGTCCAGGGCGTCCAGCATCAGGCGCACGGTCGCGTCGGGCATCGCCAGCACGGGCGTACGCGACCGCGGGGCGGTCGCCACGCCGGACGGGCCGGACGGCGCCAGCGGCTCCAGCGAGAGCTCGCCCGGCAGGTCCGGGAAACGCCCCGAGGTCAGCTCCGCGGAGGCCTCCGAGTACGGGTCGTCCCCCTCGGGCATCCCCTGCGACTCGATCATCGAGCGCACGGTGCTCGGGTTGGTGTCCGGCAGCGACAGCCACGAGCACGCCCCGCCGTCCGCGTCCACGCACAGCGTGTCGATCGCCCGCACCGGGCCGGACAGGTCCTTGCCCTGGATCCACTCCGCCCCGGACTCCGCGGCGATCGCGAAGTCGTGCGGCTTGTACGCCGAGGCGTCCCAGTGATCGTCCGAGCTCTCCGTGACCAGCCGGATACCCCCGAGGCGTCCGCCGCGGTCGTCACGTTCGAGGTAGGCCACTCTGGTGGTCATGCGGCTGGGGTCTCCGGGCGTTCCGCCGAGGGCGTGGGGTCAGTCGTTGTCGCGCCCGGGCTGGCGCGCGTTGCGGAGCTGGTTCTGGATGGCACGCTCCATCATCTCGTCCGCCCGCTCCTGCGACAGGGTGCCGTTTTCCACCGCACGCTGCAGCGCCTGGCGACGACGCTCCATCGGGTCCTCGGTCTCCCGCTCCGCCGCCGCGGCGTCGCGCTCGCTGTCGACATCGCCCCCGCGACGGCGCCCCCCGAAGCGGTCCTCCACGTTGCGGGGGGCGTTGCGGGCAGCCTCCGCGATGTTGGACGGCACGCCCGGGCCCGCGCCCTCCGGGGCGGCGAGCGTGGAGAACGCCGGCCGGTCGCCGTCGGCCCGTGCCAGGTCGATGCTCACCGTTGCCCCGTTGTGCTCGATGTAGATCGTCCGGTCGTCGGCCCGCTTCAGCACCGCGTCCTCGTCCTCGAGGGGCAGGCGGGCGTCCTCCGCGACCACACGCTGGCGCCCACCGTCGATGGACACCAGCGCCATCCGCTTCTCGCCCACCGTCATGGTGCCCAGGAAGGACACGCGCGAGGCCAGGCCGGTCGGCGTCGTCGTGACCGGGGTCTCCGGATCGGTGACGGGGTTCTCGACCTCCGGCTCCTTGATCTCCACCCGCGGGGCGTTGTCCAGCAGCGCCAGACGCGCCTCGATCGCCTCGGGCTGCAGCCGGAACGACGCGTCCGCCTGCCCCGTGTTCGCCGTCGGCATCACCCCGGGGTCACCCGGAAGGGACGCACGACGCTCCGGGGCAGATCGCGGGATCAGGATCGCGATCAGCACGGCGCACAGCACACCCACCAGGGCGACGCCCTGCGCGACGAGCTTGAACTGGTTGGCCGCGGATCTGGTCATGTGCTGGGACACGCGTGTCCTCCTCCCACTTCGGCCTTGCGGCCTGCGATGCTTGAGGTTAGGGGGCCCTGAGCGGGTTGTGTGCGGGCGTCTGGCTCAGCGGGACCGGCCCCCACTCCAGAAAGCCGCCTGAAACGTTGAAATCGGTGCTGACACCGCTGGTGTTCGAATTCAGGACCGTCAGCCCCTCGTACCGGGCCACGACCTCGCCGGACCCCACCCCGCGCTTGACCTCGACGTGCACACGCCACAGCGTCGTGGTCGTGGTGAACAGCCGATACATCAGCGAACGCTCGTCGTTGTCCAGCTCCGCGTCGATCCCCGCCTGCGAGAGCGTGTTGCGGTTGGCCCCGCCACGGTTGGCGAACAGCTCGTTGGCCAGACGCTCGCTCTTGGCCGGGTCCGGGGTCACCGCGAACGCCCCGGCGGTGATCAGGTGCCGGTCGGCGTAGGACAGGTCGATCGCCACCGGGCCCACGGCACGCGTGCGGGCGGCGTACGCCTCCTCGGGCAGGTTGGTGTTCAGGTGCGCCAGGATCCGGGCCGCGGGCTCGACGTCCTCCGAGTCCAGGTTCGTCAGGTCCGACAGGGCGCTGCCCTGCCCGGAACGCAGGTAGATCGAGATGACCGAGCCGTCCTCGAACGTCAGGTCGAACGCGTGCCCGTTCTCGCCCAGCAGCGTCGGGATGCTGATGGCGTTCTGCACGCGCAGCCACACCTGCACCGCCGCCTGCAGGCCCATCGCACCGTGGTGCTCCTTGTAGGCGTCCACCTGGCGGGTCACGGTGTTGGCGGTGCTGATCTGACGCTGGGCCGTGGAGGCCGCCAGCATCCCCACCACCAGCAGCAGCAGCAGAACCACGGGGAGCACGTAGGCGCGTCTGGCGTGCATCACGGCCTGCCCTCGTTCATGCGGCGCAGGGAGTTGTCCGACCCGCCCCGGTTCGGGGTGGTCCCCACCCCCCCGGTCCCGCCCGCGCCGCCCACGCCGGTGTCCTCGTCCTGTGCGCCGGCCCCCGCGGCGATCTCGATGTCCTCTGGCTCCCCGTACGCCCAGCCGATCTCGAACAGCCAGTTGGCGTACGCCTGCGTCTGGCCACGGAACTCGAGCTCGAAGTACGCGGGCAGGTCACCGTTGGTGGTGCACTGGTACGCGTCCTTGCGCACGCCCCGGTGGAAGGCCTTCCAGTACGCCTCGCGCAGCCCCGACGCCAGGCGGACCGCGGAGGCCAGGCGACGGGCCTCCGCGTCCGGGTCGCCGGCGCCGTCGGGCACCGGGTCGTACCCGGCCTCGAGCTGCTCGACCTCGTCGGCCGTCATGCGCCGCCACCACAGGCTCCAGCCGCGGTCCGGGTCCGACGGGTCCGCCGCGGGCGTGTCCACCATCGGGTTCTCGATCCCAAGACGCTCCATCACCGCCTCGCGGTCGCCGTCGCGCCGGAACTCGAACACGCACCGGGCCGAGCCCCCCGCCCCGTCGGCCGTCGCGAAATTCAGGCTCTCGGCGTCCTCCTCCAGGAAGGCCCGGCGCGCCGCCGGGCCCTGCAGGGCCCCCGGGACCGGCGTGGCCCGCAGCACCACCTCCAGACGCTGCCACCCGCTGACCGGGTCGGGCTCCAGGATGATCCGCGGGCGCCCCAGCGTGGACAGGTCCGGCGGGTTCTCCGAGTCCTGCGCGTTGCCGTGCACCACCAGCAGCGACATGAACGTGTTCCGCAGCACCGTCTGGGTCAGGTACGACTCGCCCTGCACGCGCGTGACCCGCTCGGACGACTCGTCCACCGATCCCGCGGAGTAGAAGATCCCCCCCGCGAGCACCAGGCACAGCGCCCCGATCGTCATCGCGAGCATCAGCTCCAGCAGGGTGAACCCGCGACGGGATGGGACGGGTTCGCCGATCATGGCGAGCCCTCGTCCTCGGCGTCCTGGAAGGTGCCGTCGTTCGTGTCCATGTCGATGCCCTCCTGCAGGTTCTGCATGTTCTGCAGCACCTGCATCAGCCCCTCGGGCGTCGAGAGCAGCTTCTGGAGCGAGTCCGGGTTGGTCGGCAGCAGCGGGTCGTACACGCGCGACATCGTCACCGAGGGCACGTCGCTGGCGAACCGGGGCGAGCCGCCAGAGTCCTCCGCCAGCCACACCCGGAACGTCACCATCTGCACGCGTTCCAGCGACTTCTCCGCCGTGTTGATGTCCGCCCCGGACCGCGCCCCCGCCGGATCGACCTTCGCACCCACCGACGAGAACTTCCGCGACCAGCGGAAGTACTGCCCGTTGTACTCGATCGGCAGGTTCGGAGAGGGCAGCGACTCCTTGTCGTCCAGGAACTGCAGCACCAGACGGTTGGCCAGCTCCGCGGCTCCCAGGCGCGCCTGCGACCGCTGCTGGTTCAGGCGGGCGCTGGAGGCGACGTGCGACAGCGTCGCGGTGATCATGCCCAGCAGCAGCACGCCCAGCACCGCCTCGAGGAAGGTCATGCCGCGCCGCGTGTGGCGCCGGGCGGGGCCTGCATGTGGGCGGGGGGCGGGCATGGGGTCTCGCGATGGGGCTTACTCGGTGTCGAAGTCGGGGGCCCACAGGTCGATGTCGTCGGGGGTGCCCACCTCGCCGTCGGGCCCGCCCGAGACGAGCTGGAACTTCTGGGCGGACTCGGGCGTGGGCGAGTAGTAGAACGCGTTCTTCCACGCGTCCACGGGCGGGTTGCCGGAGTTGTCCGGCTCGATGTAGTCCGGGACGAGCTCGAACAGGCTGGCCGGGTAGGCGCCCTTCTCGGTCGCGTAGATCCGAAGCTGCTGCTTGTACTGGTTCATGGTCGCCTTGGTCGTTTTGATGCGGGCACGCTTGCCGGCGCCCGCGAAGCTCGCGGCCGCGACCGCGCCCAGCAGCCCGATGATCAGCAGGACCAGGGTGAGCTCGAGCAGCGAGAAGCCTCGGGCGGAGTGTCGTGCGTTGGTGCGTGCGGTGCGTGTCATGGAAGTCTCTCGTGCTGGGGGCCGGTGAGAGCCGGCCCGAGCGTGTAACGCGTGAATCCGGCGTGGATTGCGGTGTTCTTTGCCGTCTGGCGGCCTTCGGTCATTCTAGAGGCGGTCCCCGTCAGACGCCCTGGCTGGTCGCCTGGATCATCGGGATCATGATGGACATGATGAGCACGCCGATCACGAGGAACATCACGATGATCAGCAGCGGCTCCAGCACCGCCAGCAGGCGCTCGGCCCGGGTGTCGACCTCGTCGGTGTAATCGGTCGCCAACGCGTCGAAGGCGTGCTCCAGGTCGCCCGACTGGTCCGCCGCGATCAGCAGCTTGCGGGTGCCCACCGGCAGCGAGGCGACGTTGTCGATCAGGTTCCGCAGCACCCCGCCCTCGATCAGCTTGGACCGCAGCCGCCCCAGGTCCTTCTTCATCACCGGGTGCCCCAGCGCCGTGACCGCGACGCCCAGCGCATCGGCCAGCGGCACGCCCGATCGCGTCATCGCCGCCATCACCGAGAAGAACCGGGCCAGCTCCTGGGCCAGCACCACGTCCCGGATCGCCGGCATCCGTCGCATGAAACCCTGCGTCGCCACCAGCAGCGACGCCCGGGCCACGATCAGCAGGATCAGCCCCAGCGCCACCACCGCCGACACCAGCAGCATGTTCGCCTTCAGCCAGTTCCCGGTGCCCATCATCACCACCGTGATCCAGGGCAGCTCGTTGCCCGAGGTCTGGAGCGACTCCCCGATCTGGGGGATGATGATCGTCAGCATCAGCACCGCCACCACCACCGAGATCGTCATCACGATCGCGGGGTAGATCATCAGCGTCGCCGCCTTGCCCTTCACCTTGAGCTGGCGACGCACAGACACCGCCAATTGCTTGCACGCCCCGGGCAGGTCGCCCGTCTTCTCCGCGGCCGCGTACACCGCCACCGTCACCACGTCGAACTGCCCGGTCGCGCGGCAGGCCTCGGCGAAGCTCTTGCCCGACTGCACCTGCTCCCGGATCGCCCGGATGATCGGCGACGCACCGTCCGACACCACGTCCGCCGCGACCTCCAGGGCCTCGACCAGCGGCACCCCGCGCGAGACGAGCTGGGCGAGCTGGTCGTTCAGTTCCGCGTGGTCCTTGGGGCGCATCCCCGGCTCGGAGCCGAACCAGGCCGGCAGCGGGACCGACTGCCGGAGCACCAGCCGGTCCTTGCGCAGGGACGCGGACAGCGAGGCTCGCGAGCGTGCCCGGCGCATCCCGATGGTGGTGCCCCCGGCGGGCTTGGAGGCCAGGTAGAGGAAGGGATTGGGGGCGGAGGCGCGGCTCATGCGACGGGGAAAGTCCTTGTGGTCAAGATGTTGACACAGTATCGCCGCCGCCGGGGGGTGGGCGACGGTATGGTTTGATCGGCCGGTTCGGGCCTCGTGCCCGAAGAAACGCGTGCGACGGGGTGTTGTTGCCCCCGCGGTTCGAAAACGGCGCTGGAGCCTGGCATGAGCGATACGACCGAGATGGCGACCCGGCCCGAGGCCACCCCGGGAACGGGGGGCGAGGGGGGCACCATGCGGGCCCTCGTCAAGCACCACGCCGGCGAGGGGCTCGCCTTCGACGACCGGCGGGCCGTTCCCGAGGTCGGCCCGCGCGACGTCCGCATCCGCGTCACCAAGGCCGGCATCTGCGGCACCGACCGCCACATCTGGCAGTGGGACGACTGGGCCGCGGGGCGGATCCCCGTCGGCATCGTCACCGGGCACGAGTTCGTGGGCGTGGTGGAGAGCATCGGCAACGCGGTGACCAAGGTCGAGGTCGGGCGCCGTGTCAGTGCCGAGGGGCACCTCTCCGCGGGTACCGACTATCTCTCCCGCACCGGCCAGGGGCACATCGCCACCGACACCCAGATCTTCGGCATCGACCGCGACGGCTGCTTCGCCGAGTACCTCGTCGTGCCCGAGGACAACGTCTGGCCCGTCCACCCGGACATCCCGGACCGGTACGCGGCCATCTTCGACCCGCTTGGCAACGCCGTGCACACCGTCATGGAGGCGGGCGTGAGCGCCAAGAGCGTGCTGATCAGCGGGGTCGGCATCATCGGGCTGATGGCGGTGACGGTCGCCCGGGCCGCGGGCGCCGCACGCATCTTCTGCACCGACGTCAACCGTCCCCGGCTGGAGCTGGCCCGGCGCCTCGGCGCCACCGACTGCTTCGACGTGCGCGAGGGCGACGGGTGGATCCGCGAGGTGCGGCGTGCCTGTCGCGGCGCGGGCGTGGACGTCCTGTGCGAGATGTCCGGCGCGCCCAGCGCCATGGACACCGGCTTCCGCGCCCTGCGCAACGGCGGTCGCGCGGCCCTGCTGGGCCTGCCCGCCAAGGACGTCACCTTCGACTTCAACCAGAACATCATCTTCAAGGGCTGCACCGTGCTGGGCATCAACGGGCGCAAGATGTGGGAGACCTGGTACCAGGCCGAGGCCCTGCTGCTCTCGGGCCGCCTCGACCTCGACGAGATCGTCACCCACGAGTTCCCGCTCGAGCAGTACGAGCGAGCGTTCGACACCATGATCTCAGGCGAGGGGATCAAGGTCCTGCTCGGCATCGCGTAGCCGGGCCCCCCGCCGGCTCACGGCACCAGCTGGTCCGGGTTCCGGTACCCCGTATGACAGTCGTTGCAGCTCGCCTGCAGCCGGTCCCACGCCAGGTCCGCGCTGGGCCAGTCGGTGTTCGACACCGCCGATTCCAGCTCCGACGCGAACGACGCGCTCTCGATCATCGCTCGGACGAACCGTGCGGCCTCGCCCCGGTCCTCGAACGGGGGGGTGTGCCCCGCGTCGGGCAGGTCGGCCAGCGAGCGCAGGGCCTGCTCGATCGTCGCCGCGAGCGCGACCGGGGCCAGGTCCGGGTGGTCGGCGGGCACCTCCCAGCCGTTCTCCTTGACGAGCTGGAGGCGCTCGGTCGCGCGGTCCACCGTCGCCATGCCGGAGGCCATCGAGCTCACCACCGCCTGCGCGGGCAATTCGGCCACCAGCCCCCCCAGCGACTCGTCGTCGTAGACGATCGCGTTCTCCACGCACCGGAACAGCCCCGGGTACTTCGGGCTGGTCCCCGCGACGCGGAGCCGGTCCAGCCCCTGCTCGTGGGTCAGGCGACCGGTCTGCACCAGCGCCGTCGCCGCGGCGGCCGGCCCGCGGTGCTTGCCGTGGTGGCAGTGGATGAAGACGGGTCCCTCCACGTCGCGCAGCGCCACGGCCAGGGCCTCGGCCTGCCCGGCCGAGATGCCGGCGTACTCGACCGGGATGTGCACGTACCGCAGGCCGTGCGCCCCGGCGGTCTCGAGGTCCACGGGCGCCGCGTCGACCGAGATCACGGTGCGGACACCGAGCGAGGCCAGCGAGGCGAACCCGTCGTCGCCCTCGGGCAGCGAGCCGGAGACGACGCCGGGGGCCATCACCAGCACGTTGTGCACGCCGGGCAGGTCGTGCGTGGCGCCGTCGTCGAGCGCTGCGATGGGATCGTCGGCGAGGTCCACCGGCACGGGCTCGGGGCGCACGTTCTCGACCTCGCGCTCCCGCACGCAGGAGCCCATCGCCAGGATCGACCCGATCCCCGCGATCCAGAAGAGCGACACCATGCAGCTGTCGTTGTCCATCGGGAGATGGTAACGATCATCGGTGCCGGCGTTGCATGAGGAATCCGCCTCAGGGCGCCTCGTCGTACGAGGGCACCTCGCGCCAGTTCGTGATGCGGAGACCGGCGGTGGGGCGCTGCCAGCCCAGGTCGAACGGGAGCGCGTGCGATTCGCCCCACCCGTCGGCGATGGCCGTGGTGGGCCCGGGTGAACCGGCTGTGACGGTCAAGCCGACCAGTGTTCGCGTGGACGCCCCCCCCCCGCCCCCCCCGCCCCCGTCCATGGGCGAGGGCCAGCCGGGTGACTCGATATGCCCGTTGTTCCCGATCTCGATGTTGCCGCTGGCAATGAGGTGCCCGTTCACATCGGCGTTGTTCCCGATCTCGATGTTGCCGTTGTAGACGACAAAGCTGGCGTGCGCGTCGAGGTTGTTCTTGATCTCGAGGTTCCCGTTGAGGATGTAGAACGTGATGGGGTGGCCGCCGCTGACGTCGATCTCGAGATTGTTGTGGAACTCCATGTTGTCGTTCACGACGACGAAACGGATGGGCCCGGAGGCGGTGTCGGCGTTGATGGTGAGCCCGTTGGGATTGTCTCCCCATTTTTCCAACGCGTAGTCGCCAGTAGAGAGGTTGAGGGTGGCGTTGTTGCCGATGTCGATCTCCTCGTATCCGCCCGGCGCGTACGACTTGGTCTGGTTGTTGTTGAGATCGATGGTGGGCCCGCCCGCGGAGCCGTACCCGCTCGGCGTGTCCGGGAAGCCGGCCCCGCCCTCGTCGGAGTCGCCGTCGATGGTGGTGCCCGAGCCTGTTTCGATGCTGCCACCTTCGGTGTACGCGAGGTAGCCCCCGGAGATTTCGGGCTCGATGGAGACGGCCGCCATCGCCCGCACCGAGCCCGGCTGGCCCGTCGCCGGGCGCACGAGCACACGCTCGACTTCGCCGCCCAGATCCGACGTCGCGACCGGCGCGGACCACGCCGCCCCGTTGAAGTGTGCGCACGAGAGCGTGGTCTCGCCCAGGTCCTGCCACACCGCCACCGCCCCCTCGCCCGAGGTCTCCCACGACGCGGATACGCCGTCCGGGCCCGACACCGCCCCGCTGAGCAGCGAGGCCCCGGACCAGTGCTCGCCGTCGTGCACGCTCGCACGCAGCGTGTGGTCGGCCCCGTCGTAGGTGACCGCGGTCAGCAGCAGCGGGCGTCCGTCTCGGTCGTTGGAGGGTGCGAGCCCGAGCGCGACGATCGGGCTCACGAAGGAGGGGAGCCCGAGCTCGGTCTCCCAGCCCTCGCCGTCGTAGCGTGCGCCGCGCGGCGCGGTGTCGGCGTCGCGGGCCCACACGACCAGGGCCTGCGTGCCCTGCCACTCCGCGCCCAGGGCCCCGGGCCCGTTGTCGAACGAGGTGTCGTGCGTGGTCGCGTCGGTGAAGCCCTCCCCGTCCCACAGCGCGGTCCGGATCGTCGAGCCGCTCACGCCCACCAGCAGGATCTCGTCGGAGCCCGGGCTCGGGACCAGCGTCAGGCGCGACGGCGCGCCGGGCAGCGCCAGGTCGAACCAGTCCTCGCCCGACAGCGACGGCGACGCCTCGGCGTCGTGCACGCGGAAGTACACCTGCGAGGACACGCCCTTGCGGTACACCACCAGCAGACGCCCCGAGCGGGCCTCGTACGCGCCGTCCGCCGGGTAGGCCGAATCCGTGCCGAGGTCGGCGCTCAGCACCGAGGCGCCCGACCACGTCGCGCCGTCGTGCGTCGAGAGAGACAGCGCGTTGGTGACGGTCACGCCCAGCAGCGCGACGGCGTCGCCGGGAGACTCGATCACCTCGAGGGCCGCGAGCGTGCCCCCAGCGGTCGGGCCGTCCGCGACCGACCACGCGCCCGCCGGGGCGACCAGCGTGTCGTCCGGGTCGGAGGGGTCCGCGACAACGGCCCGCTGCGGCGGGGCGACCAGGGCGAGGCTGACGAGCGCGACGATCATGCAAACGACATCGGCCGGCAGGGTGCCCGGATCGATCCGAACCCCGGGATCCCCCGCGATCCGGTTGGCCTGTGCGCGTCGTGTCACCGGGATCGGCTAGGCGCCGTCGCGCCGGAGCGATTCGGCGATCCCGACCTCCTGCAGACGCACCGAGGCGTTGTCCAGCGCGGTCTTGGCCCGATAAAACGCGTCCGCGTCCACCGAGCGCCAGTCGGTCTGGGCCCGCTCGACGTGCCCCGCGAGCTCCGCGATGCGTGTTTCGAGCTCGTGCGCGTAGTCGGGCTCGAGCGCGTCGCGATGGCGCTCGAGCCTCTCGCCGATCCACTTCAGGTCGAGCTTCGAGTTGGCGACCAGGTCCACCACGCGATGGCGCGTCATGTCCTCGCGCGCGTGCGCCAGCGAGTCGGCCTCGATGCGGTCCACCTCGTCGCGCGTCAGCCCGTGGTTGGGCACGATCTGCACCTCGGCCCGCTTGCCGGAACGCTTCTCGTGGGCCCGCACGCTGAGCACGCCGTTGGCGTCCACCAGGAACTCGACCAGCAGCTGCGGGATGCCCGCCGGCATGGGCGGCAGGCCCGCGAGGTGGAACACGCCCAGCGAGCGACAGTCCTCCGCCATCTCGCGCTCGCCCTGCAGCACGTTGAGCCTGATCGAGGTCTGCCCGTCCACCTGCGTGGAGAACGTCTCGGTCGCGCGGGCCGGCACCGTCGCGTTGCGGTGGATGACCTTGGCGACCGCCCCGCCCGCCGTCTCGATCCCCAGGCTCAGCGGGATCACGTCCAGCAGCAGCGAGCCCGTCGCGGCACCGGACAGGATTCCCGCCTGCACCGCGGCACCCATCGCGACCACCCGGTCCGGGTCCAGCGCCGTGTAGGGCTCCAGCCCGAAGAACTCGCCCACGCGCCGACGGATCAGCGGGATGCGGGTCGAGCCGCCGACGAGCACCACGGCGTCGAGCGGGGCTCCGGCGAGCTGCTTCTTCGCGTCCCGCATCGCACGCTCGCACGCCGCGAACGTGCGGTCGGCCCAGTCGCCCATCAGGGCTTCCAGCTCGTCGCGGGTGACGGTGCGCCGGTACGCGCCGTGCTCGGCCAGCGCGATCTCGACCGTGGCGGTCTCCTCGTCCGACAGCCGGTGCTTCACCGACTGGGCGAATCGGGACAATGCGCGGCGCGTCTCGGGGGGGAGCTGCGACAGCTCGATGGGGTCGTCCGCGGACCGTCGCCCGAGCTGGGCCAGCACCTCGCCCGCCAGCAGGTTCACCAGGCGCTGGTCCACGTCGTCGCCGCCGAGGTGCGTGTCCCCGGCGGTCGCGAGCACCTGGAAGAACCCGGTCGGGTTGTCGTCCGTCGCGGGGGTCAGGCGCAGGATCGAGACGTCGAAGGTGCCCCCGCCGAGGTCGTACACCGCGATGGTCCTGGGCTCGGTCTCCCCGGCGTGCGCCCCCAGCCCGTACGCCAGCGCGGCCGCGGTGGGCTCGTTCACGATGCGGACCACCTCCAGCCCCGCCAGGCGACCCGCGTCGCGCGTCGCCTGGCGCTGGGCGTCGTCGAAGTAGGCCGGCACGGTGATGACCGCCTTGGACACCGGTCGCCCGAGAGCGCGCTCCGCGACCGCCTTGAGTTCCTTGAGGATCTCGCCCGAGACCTCCTGCGGCGTGAGGACGCGCTCGACGCCTCCGACCTCCAGGGCGATGCGCGCGGTCCGCTGCTCACCCTCCACCAGCCGGTAGGGCAGGTAGGGCAGGTCGTGCCGCGCGTCGTCGAGCGAACGCCCCATGAGGCGCTTGGCACTCAGGACCGTGGTGGTGGCGAACTCGGCGCTGCGGTCGCGTGCGTCGCGCCCCACCGTGGTCGTCCCGTCCGCCTCGTAGCGCACCGCGGAGGGGACGATGGGGTCGCCGCCCTCGGGCGTCAGCAGGCGGGGCTGGGCGTGCTCGTAGACCGCGACCAGCGAGTTGGTCGTCCCCAGGTCGATGCCCAGGATGGGCTCGGGCGGGTTGGAGGATTCGTGCGCAGCCACGCGGCAGGATAGGGGCTGTGGGGGCTGGTTTAGGGGGACATCCACGCCCGCTCATGGAGCAGTTCCAGCATGGGCCGGTACGGCTCGGCCAGCGAGGACCGCAGCGCCACCGCCCCGGCGTGCATCCCCTCGTCCCCTCGGACCGTGATCACCAGCAGCGGGCGGGCGCGGTCCGGAAGCGGCCCGTTGCCCGAGGCAATGCGGACCGGGTCGTTCGGATCGAGCAGGCCGGACTGGCGGACGAGTTCCCAGAGTCGGTCGCGGTCGTCCGTGGGCAGGCGCCGGACGCGCGGGGGCAGTGTGGCGCGTGACACGCCTGTGCCGCGCCCGGCGCGCAGCCACCCGTCGGCCTCCACCACGAAGCGTGCGGGGGCCAGCGGGCCGGCGTCGTCGGGCACGGGCTCGCCGCGATCGTGCAGCACGGTCAGAGAGGCCTCGAACGCGGGCGGGACGGTGTCCCGGGCGGGCCGGGGCGTCGAGCAGGCGCCGAGGCAGGCGATCAGGATGGTGGTCAGAAGCGTCGGATACCGCATCGCGTGGTGAATCGGGGGTTTGCGTCGGTGTCGGGCGGGCCGGAACCGGAGGCTATCCTTCCCGTCCCATGGACATTAGCCTCAACTGGTTGAATCGGTATCTGGCCCCGGGCGTGTCCGCGGACGACGCCGAGCACCTGCTCACCGAGGCGGGCTTCCCGCTGGAGGGTCGCACGGCGCTGGCCAACGGGGACGTGGTGCTGGACGTCGAGGTGACCTCCAACCGGGGGGATTGCCTGAGTCACGTGGGGTGCGCGCGAGAGATCGCGGCGGCCGCGATCGCCAGCCCCCGCCAGGCGCTCGTGATGCCCAAGGCGGTGGAGCCGGGGACCGGGGCCCCGATCGGGGACGACGTGACGCTGGAGAACCGCACGCACGAGGGGTGCCCGCTGTTCGCGGCCCGCCTGATCCGGGGGGTGAAGGTCGGCCCGAGCCCGGAGTGGCTGAAGACCGCGATCGAGAGCCTGGGGGGCAAGTCGATCAACAACGTGGTGGACATCACCAACTTCATCACGTTCGAGCTGGGCAACCCGTGCCACGTGTACGACCTCAACAAGCTGGCGGGGGGCACGCTGATCGTGCGTTTCGCGGAGCGTGGCGAGAAGGTGAAGACGCTGTACGAGGGCACACGCGAGCTGGTCGAGACGGACCTGGTCGTGGCCGACGAGAATCAGCCGCAGATGCTCGCGGGGGTCATCGGCGGGCACGACAGCCAGGTGGACGGGCGGACGACCGACGTGGTCTTCGAGATGGCGACGTGGGACCCGGTCACGGTGCGGACCACGGCGCGCCGGCTGAACATCCGGACCGACGCGGTCTACCGGTTCGAGCGCGGGATCGACCCGCGGACGATCGATTTCGCCCTGAAGCGGGCGGTCGGGCTGATCTGCGAGGTCTCGGGCGGTGAGCTTGCTGCGGGCACGCTGGTGGACGGTGCCCCGCTGCCCGAGCCGGCGGTGGTGACGCTGCGTCCGAGCCGGTGCGCCGCGGTGCTGGGGGTGCAGACCGACGCGCCCCACATCGCCGAGCTGCTCACGCCGCTGGAGATCGGGTGCGAGGTTCGGGGCGACGACGAGGTGGCGTGCACGATCCCGCCCCATCGCAGCCGCGACCTGACGCGCGAGATCGACCTGATCGAGGAGGTCGCTCGGACCCGGACGCTGGCGGTGGTGCCGACGATCGAGAAGATCGCGGTGCGGGCCCCGCACCCCAACGAGCGCGAGCGGGCCGAGCGTCTGATCGCCAGCGTGCTGACCGGGCAGGGGTTCTACGAGACGGTGACGTTCAGCTTCACCAGCCCGGAGCGTGCCGCGCTGTTCTGCCCCGTGGGGACGGAGCTGGTCGCGGTGGACGACGAGCGGCGCAAGGCCGAGCCGACGCTGCGTCCCAGCGTGCTCCCGAGCCTGCTGCAGTGTCGCAAGGCCAACCAGGACGCCCGGAACCGGGTGGCGGGCGGGGTGCGCCTGTTCGAGACCGCGGCGGTCTTCGTACAGAACGAGCGCAAGATATCGACCGAGGTGCGGTCGCTGGCGCTGCTGATGGACGCCCCCGGCGAGGGCACGAAAAGAACTCCCGAGGACGTGCAGCGCGGCGTGCGTGTGCTGCGTGGTGCGATCGATCGCGTGGTGCAGGCCTGCTTCGGGCCCGAGGCGCGGACACGCGTGGAGTCGATGGAGCCCGACTCGCCGGGCTGGCGGGCCGGGGCGTTCGGTGGCGTGAAGGTGCGGTCGGGGGGGCGCGAGTCGCTGGTCGGGCGGATCGGGGTGGTGTCGGACGAGGCCCTGCGGGTGTTCGATCTGGACCTGCCGGTGGTGTGCGCGGAGCTGGGGCTGTCGGTGCTGACCGAGGCCTACCCGCCCAAGGTGCTGGCGCACGCGCTGGCGCGGTTCCCGGGGGTGGAGCGGGACGTGTCGCTGGTGCTGGACGAGGCGGTGGCCTGGGCCCGGGTGGACGAGCTGGTGGCCGGGGCCGGGCTGGACCGGTTCGTGGGGCACGAGCTGGTCGGCGTCTTCCGCGGGAAACAGCTCGGGGCGGGCAAGAAGTCGGTGACCGTGCGTCTGCACTTCCGCGACCCGGACCGGACGCTGCGTCACGAGGAGGTGGACCCGCAGGTGGAGCGGTTCACGAGCCTGGCGGGGTCGGAGCTCGGGGCCGAGATCCGAGTCTGAGGGCCGGGCTGGGCGTTGGGGACGCCGGGGGATCGCCGGTTCCGGGTGGTCGGCCTTGGCGCGTCCGGGACGACCTGTGCAGAGGCGGTGCCGCGGGGCCCCGGGTCGCCTCGTGCGAAAGAAAACTTTCGCCTGTGTCCCGAACGCGAACACAGCCCGGAACGAGGCGAGGATTGGTCTTTCCCGAGATGTGAAAGCGATTCCGTATTTGGTCTTTGATCGAATTCTGGTTGCTCGCTGCTCGCACTTTCGGGGAACAAACCCGCGAACGAATGGTAGAATGCGGTGCTCGGTGCGTTCCGCCCGGGTGGGCCCGTGTGCGCCCGGCGGAGTGACGGACGACCGAACTCCGCACTTCCCTGTCAGAATTGTTTCCCCCCCGCTCGCCGACGGATGAGCGGCCAGGATGAAAGGAATCGCCGATGAGCCAAGCGATCAGTCAGTCTCAGTCCGGTCCGCAGGCTCACGGCTCAAAGCCCATGGACGATCCCGACCGCCCGCTGATCTGGGTCAACGGCAAGCTGGTCCCCAAGAGCCAGGCGATGGTCAGCGTGTACGACCACGGCCTGCTGTACGGGGACGGCGTGTTCGAGGGCATCCGGGTCTACAACGGCAAGATCTTCAAGTGCGAGCAGCACATGGACCGCCTGTACGGGTGCGCCAAGAAGATCTACCTGGACATCGGCATCCCGCGAGAGGAGATGGTCCGCATCCAGCGTGAGTGCATCGCGGCCAACGGGATCAAGGACGGGTACATCCGCCTGATCGTGACGCGGGGCGAGGGCACGCTGGGGCTGAACCCCTACTCGTGCCCGCAGCCCGGGATCATCTGCATCGCCGACACGATCCAGCTCTACAAGGCGGAGATGTACCAGAAGGGCATGCGGGTGGTGGTGGCGAACCGGCCGCGGATCCCGATCGCGTGCCTGGACCCGCGGATCAAGAGCCTGAACTACCTGAACAACATCCTGGCCAAGTGCGAGGCGATCCACCTGAGCAAGCAGCTGGGCATCACCAAGACCGAGGATCAGCTCCTCGAGGTGATCATGCTCAACCTCAAGGGGCACGTGTCGGAGGGCTCGGGCGACAATATCTTCATCATCAAGGACGGCGTGGTGCTGACGCCGCCGACCGAGGCGGGCATCCTGGAGGGGATCACGCGGCGCTTCGTGAAGGAGACGCTGTGCCCGCAGCTGGGCGTCGAGTGTCGCGAGGAGCTGTTCACCAAGGAGGACATGTTCGCGGCGGACGAGATGTTCCTGACCGGGTCCGCCGCGGAGATGATCGCGGTGCGCGAGATCCTCGAGCACGACGACTCGGGCGTGACCGCGACGCACCGGATCTCGGACGGCGAGGGCCCGATCACCGCCCGCCTCCGCGGCGCGTTCCGCGAGGTGGTGACCTCCGACAGCGTGCCCGAGGACTGAGCCCCCCGGCCCTCCCCCCATATCGCCGGATACCCGGACACCGGACGCTTCTGCGTCCGGTGTCCGTTTTTGTGAAACCGGTTTGTGGGCTCGGGCGATTTCCTTCCAAGCGGAGAACACGCGGCGTCTAGCATTCGCGGCACCCCCCGCGCGTGCGGCGCGGTGCTCGCGACGCCGGCCCGGGGCCGGGCACGCACCCTTGGAAGGACGACGGCTTGACCGACAGCAACCGTGATCCTGCGCCCGCGGACGAGTCGGGCGATCGCCCCGAGGCAGACGGACCTTCGCCCGACAGGGGCGGGCGTGCGGCGGGGGCGTCTGGTGGGCGTGCTGGGGGGGCGAGGTCCGGCGGGCGTGCCCGCTCCAGGGGGTGGCGGTACACGTCGTACATCGTGCGTGGGGGGCTGGCGGTGGTGGCGCTGCTGATCGGGTTCGGGCTGTTCATGCTGCTGGCGTCGCAGCGGACGCCCCCGAAGGAGGACCCGGGCGGCAGCGGGGCGATGGTGGTGGAGACGGTGCGGGTGGAGGCGCGCCCGCTGCGTCGGCCCTGGCAGGGGTTCGGGACGGCGCGGGCGATGGACGCCGCGGACGTGGCCCCGGAGGTGACGGGTCGCGTGATCGAGCGCGGGCCCGAGATCGAGCCTGGTCTTCCGGTGGAGCGTGGGCAGGTGCTCTTCCGGCTGGACCCGCACGATTTCGAGGCGCGGGTGTCCACGGCCGAGCAGCGGGTGGCGCAGCTGGAGGCGGACCTGGAGGGGCTGGCGCGTGAGGAGTCGCGACTGAGCGAGCAGGTCGCGCTGGCGCGGCAGGAGGCGGACGTGGCGCGCCGGGACTACGAGCGGGTGCTGGAGGCCGAGCGTCTCGGGGCCGGCTCGCCGGGGAGCAACGACGCGAGCCTGCGTGCGAAGCTGGCGGCGGAGCGTGCGCTGGCGGCGTTGGAGAGCCAGCTCGACCAGGTCCCGTCGCGCCACGCGAGCCTGGAGGCGCGTCTGGCGAGCGAGCGTGCGGCTCTGGAGATCGCCCGTCGCGACCTGGCCCGGACGGTCATCACCGCCCCGGTGGGGGGCGTGCTGCAGTCGGTCACGCCGGAGGTTGGGGAGTGGGTGAGCGCGGGGCAGCCCGCGGCCCGGATCGTGGACCTGTCGACGCTGGAGATCCCGCTGCGTGTGCCGGCGAGCGCCGCGGCGTCGGTGCGGACGGGGGACGAGGCGGAGGTGTCGAGCGAGGGGCTGGCGCGCCTGGAATGGGACGGGCGGGTGGCGCGGGTGGCGCCGGAGGCGGACGAGAGCAGCCGCACGATGACGCTGTTCATCGAGGTGGACCAGGAGGGTGCGGGTGGCGGTGCGCTGCTGCGTCCGGGTCAGTTCGTGACGGCGCGGGTGCTGTCGCGTGACGCCGAGCCGCGTCTGCTGGTCCCGCGCCGCGCGATCCTGGAGGACCGGATCCTGATCGCCCGGTCGTCGGACCTCGGGGAGGGGCTGGCGACGGTGGAGCCGCTGACGGTGCGGATGCTGTACTCGCTGCGTGCGCAGTTCCCGGGTCTGAGCCCGGACGAGACGGAGTGGGCGGCGATCGAGATCGGCAACGGCCTGCGTGAGGGGGACCGCGTGGTGGTGTCGAACCTGGAGCAGCTGCGTGCGGGGATGCTGGTGGACCCGCGGGACGCGACGGACCCGGGTGGCGCGAGCACGACGGTGGAGCTGGGCGCGACCCCGCCCGGTGGTGTGGGGCGTGATGACGAGGGCGGTCAGCGGGGGGGTGGCGGATGAGCCTGGCGCTGTTCGGGGTGCGCAAGCCCGTGGTGGCGAACCTGGTGATGTTCGCGATCATCGGGGCGGGGCTGATCTTCGGGGCGGGGCTGACGCGTGAGTTCTTCCCGGAGGTGACGCCCTCGCAGGTGGTGGTGGCGGCGCCGTACCCGGGGGCCTCGCCCGGGGAGGTGGAGGACGCGCTGGCGATCAAGATCGAGGACGCGCTGACGGACCTGGACGACGTGGACGAGATCACGACGACGGTCCGCGAGGGCTCGGCGTCGGTGCTGATCGAGTTCGAGGAGGGGGTGGACATCGACACCGCGGTCGCGGACGTGAAACGAGAGATCGACGCGCTGCAGGACCTGCCCGACGCCGCGGACCGGATCACGGTGGCCAAGCTCGAGCCGAACCTTCCTGCGATCGCGATGTCGCTGTACGGGGACGCGGACGAGCGGACGATGAAGGACTTCATCCTGAGCGTGCGTGACGACCTGGAGTCGCTGCCCGGGATGGGGGACATCTCGCTGTCGGGGATCCGGACCGACGAGATCACGGTGGAGGTGCGTCCGGAGGCGCTGCTGGAGCACCGGCTGTCGGTCACGCAGGTGGCCGACCGCATCTCGGCGGCGATGGTGGAGCAGCCCGGGGGCGCGGTGCGGACGAGCACGAGCACGATCGCGATCCGGTCGGTGGGGGTGGAGGAGCGGGCCGAGGAGATCCGCGACATCGTGGTGAAGGCGACGCCGGGGGGCGAGAGCCTGCGCCTGGACGAGATCGCGACGGTGACGCCGGGGTTCGTGGACCAGCCGCGCCGCGTGCGTCTGAACGGCAAGCCGGCGGTGTCGGCGACGGTGTTCAAGGTGGGGGACGACGACATCATCCGGATGGCGGAGATGGTGAAGGCGTACGTGGAGGGGCGCAACGGTCGGGCGTTCGAGCTGCGTGGGCTGGGCGAGCGTCTCGCGCACGCCCGCCTGAGGGGGGAGAACGGCGGGGAGGACCTTGAGGACCTGAGCGGTGTGTCGCTGCGGGCTCGGGCCTGGCAGGTCGGGTACGACCAGTTCCTGCGGTCGCCGCCTCCGGGGACGTTCGAGACGACGACGGACCTGGCGCGGATCGTGGTGGGGCGGCTGGACCTGCTGACGCGCAACGCGATGTACGGCGGGCTGCTGGTGTTCGGCATCCTGCTGGTGCTGCTGAACTGGCGTGTGTCGTTCTGGGTGGCGGTGGGGCTGATCGTGGCGCTGCTGGGGACGCTGGCGGTGATGCAGTTCACCGGGGTGACGCTGAACCTGCTGACGATGTTCGGGCTGATCATCGTGATCGGCATCCTGGTGGACGACGCGATCGTGGTGGCGGAGAACATCACGGCGCGTCACGAGCAGGGGGAGCCCGCGCTGGTGGCGGCGGTGCACGGGACGGACCAGGTGGCGTGGCCCGTGGTCTCGACGGTGCTGACGACGATCTTCGCGTTCCTGCCGCTGGCGCTCTTGGAGGGACGGATCGGCGACTTCATGGTGTGGCTGCCGGTGGTGGTGGCGTGCGCGCTGATCGTGTCGCTGGTCGAGACGCTGTACATCCTCCCGACGCACATGGCCCACTCGCTGCGTGCGATCGACCGCGAGCACGAGCGTGGCAAGGGGCTGCTCTCACGCCTGGAGTCGCGGATGCACGCCTTCCGGGAGTGGTTCTTCGGCGACGTGGTCGTGCCCTGGTACACATGGGTGATGCGCCGGGCGATCCGGTACCGCTACGTGTCTGTCGCGGCGGCGATCGGGGCGGTGACGGCGTCGCTGGGGCTGGTGGCGGGGGGGCAGCTGGAGTTCATCTTCTTCGAGTCCGAGGACGCGGAGACGGTGGACATCACGCTGGAGATGCCGATCGGGACGTCGCTGGACCGGACGGACCAGATCGTGCGCAGGATCGAAGAGATCGTGACGCCGGTGTACCGGGACGGCGAGCTGGTCTCGGGCATGCCCGAGGTGGTGAGCGCGTACGCGCTGGCGGGCGCGGTGACGGACATCCAGGGGGAGGGCAACGACGCGTCGCAGACGCACCTGGGGCAGGTGATCCTGGAGCTGATGCCGATCGAGCAGCGGGACCGGACCTCGGAGACGATCATCCAGGAGATCCGCGACGAGCTGGGCGTGGTGCCGGGGCTCAAGAGCCTGCGGATGCAGGGGATCTCCGGGGGCCCGGGCGGTGTGGCGCTGTCGTACACGGTGACGGGGAACTCGGTCGAGCAGCTCGAGACGGCGGTGCGTCGGCTGGAGGACCGGATGGCCTCGATCGAGGGCGTGGTGGACATCGCCAACGACGCGGACAAGGGGCAGCGTGAGCTGCGCCTGGAGCTGCGCGACTCGGCCCGCGAGCTGGGGCTGACCCGGGCCGACCTGGGGCGTCAGCTGCAGGGGACGGTGTTCGGGCTCGAGGCGTTCACGTTCGCGGGCAACCGCGAGGACGTGGACGTGCGTGTGATGATGCCGCCGGGGGTGCGCCGGTCGCTGGCGGAGCTGGAGGCGCTGTACGTGTTCACGCCGGGCGGGACGCCTGTGCCGCTGGGCGAGGTGGCGGCGATCTCCGAGTCGTCGAGCTTCGCGACGATCCGGCGGCTGGACGGTCGGCGCGCGGTGACGGTGTCGGCGGACGTGAACCGGGGGGTGGTGAACCCGGAGGAGGTCGGTCGTGCGCTGCAGCCGTTCTTCGGCGAGCTGACGTCGGAGATGCCGGGGATCTCGGTCGTGGAGCGGGGGCGTCAGCAGGACGTCTCGGAGGGGTTCTCGACGCTGCCGCTGGGGATGGCGGTGGCCGCGGGGCTGATCTACGTGACGCTGGCGTGGCTGTTCGGGAGCTTCACGCAGCCGCTGGTGGTGATGAGCGCGATCCCGTTCGCGTCGATCGGGATGATCTGGTGGCACCTGATCCTTGGGTACTCGCTGACGTTCCTGAGCCTGATCGGGTTCGTGGCGCTGTCGGGGATCGTGGTGAACGACTCGCTGATCTTCATGCAGTTCTTCAACGAGCGCCGGCGCGCGGGCATGTCGGCGTACGACGGGGCGTTCGCGGCGGGGCGTGCGCGCGTCCGGGCGATCGTGCTGACCACCGTGACGACGGTCTGCGGGCTGCTGCCGCTGATGCTCGAGCAGAGCTTCCAGGCGCGGTTCCTGATCCCGATGGCGATCACGATCGCGGCGGGCCTGATCTCGGCGACCGTGGTGATCCTGCTGGTGCTGCCCTGCCTGCTGGTGATCACCGACGACGTGGTGCACGGGTTCCGGGTGCTGTGGCACGGGGACCCGACGCTGGAGCGGCGCAACCCGTTCCTGGACGACCCGGAGCTGACGCTGCTGAAGCGAGAGGGGTAGTGGGGCGCCCCGGGTTGGGCGAAGCACGGCCCGTGCTGGTTCCTGGGCGGCACGGGTTGAACGGCGTTCCACCCGTGGCACCCACCGGTGGTGTGCCCTACTCGTCCCGGACGAACAGCTCGCCGATCATGCGTCCGTTGAAGACGCGCAGCTCGAAGCCGTCTGCCAGCGAGGCGCGCTCGAGCACGCGCTCGAGGTCCTCGGCGTCCTCGATGCGTCTTCCGTCGGCCTCCAGGATGACGTCCTGGACGCTCAGGCCCGAGCGGTCGGCGGGGCTGCCGGGCTCGATCTCGACGATCTGGAGGCCCTGCTCGGTGCCGACGACGCGCCGCCCGCGCCGCATGGTGAGCTCGCGCGGGACCGCGGCGATGCCGAGCGTCCCGAACACTCGCCCGCCCAGGGCCAGGGCCCGGTCCGCGAAGCGGTCGCCCACGATGATGCTGGCGGTGCGGCGCTCGCCGTCGCGCAGGTACTCGATCTCCGCGGCCTCGCCGGGTGCGACGATGGCGATGGCGTTGCGCAGTCGGATGGCGTTCTCGGTGACGCGCCCGTTCAGGGCGACGATGATGTCGCCGGGCTCGAGCCCGGCGTCGTCGGCGGGCCCGCCGGGGCTGATGACGGTGAGGCGCACCCCGCCCGGGACGCCCAGGTCGTAGGCGGTCTGGGCGTCGATGGCGTCGGCCTCCCAGGTGATGCCAAGGAAGCCCCGGCGCACCCGCCCGCTCTCGATGATGCTCTGGGCGACCGAGCGGGCCAGGTCGGCGGGCACCGCGAAGCCGAGCCCCTGGCTGCCCCCGCTGCGGGTCGCGATGGCGGTGTTGATGCCCACGATGCGCCCGGTCAGGTCCACCAGCGGGCCGCCGGAGTTGCCGGGATTGATCGCGGCGTCGGTCTGGATGAACTCCTGGAAGCGGGTGCCCGAGTTGGCGTTGAGCTCGTTGGGCGTGCGTGCCTTGCTGGAGATGATGCCGGCGGTCACGGTCTGCTCGAGGCCGAAGGGCGAGCCGACGGCGATGACCCACTGGCCGACCTCGGCCCGCTCCGAGTCGGCCCAGGAGGCGCCGCGCAGGCCCGGGGCGTCGATCTTCAGGACGGCGATGTCGCTGGACTCGTCGGCGCCGATCAGGTCGGCGGCGAAGACGCGCCCGTCCTGGAGCTGCACCTCGAAGCGCTCGGAGTTCTGGATGACGTGGTTGTTGGTGACCAGGTAGCCGCGCTCGTCGATGAGGACGCCCGAGCCGAGGCCGGCGCGGCGCTCCTGCTCGCGCGGGTCGCCGACGCGCCGCCCGAACAGGTCGGTCGGCTGCACGCGCCGGATGTCGTACGAGGTGATGTGCACGACGCTTGGCTCGATGGTGGCCGCGGCGTGCTGGAAGGCCTCCGAGAGCGAGTTGGCGAAGCCGATGCTCTGGGCCGTCTCCGGGGTCATCTCGGGCTGCGCGGTCGCGCCGGGGGCCGTCCCCGTCAGGCTCTCCGCGCGCGTTCCGAGTCCTCCCGCGATCGCCGCCAGCGTCAGCAGGCCCGCGGCCCCCGCCGCGAGCGTGGCCCGGCGCCCCGTCCGTCCGTGTGTGGTGTGGTCCATGGGTGGTTGTACTCCTGAGTCCGGATCAGTGTTCGGTTTCGTGCCCGCCCGCGTGCGGGCCCGTGCGTGCGAGCGCCACGGATGCGCGAACACCCGCACACCGTCATCGGACGCCTCGTCCTGACACGCCAGCCCGAACAGATCGCAAATCCGGGTGGGCGCGACGCCCGGAGCGGGTTACAGGCCGTACTCGGCCCAGCTGCTGCTCGTCTCGCCGACGCGGACGCGTTCGAGGGTGACGCCTGCGCGGAGCTGGTAGGCGTTGCCGTGCTCGTCGGTGTAGGACCCCCCTTGGGCGAGGCGGTCGGCGAGGTGCTGGTAGATGCGTCGGGCCATGGCCTCGGTGGTGGGGTCCTCGCGCTGGAACTCGATGATCCGCTCGCTGGCGGCCCGGAGCTCGGGGAGGCGGGGGTCGTCGGAGTTCACGGCCATGGCGTGGTCGAAGGCGTCGAGATAGTCCGCCAGGGCGAGCTTGAGGGCCTTGAAATCGACCACCATGTCGTTGGCGTCCAGCGAGTCGGCGCTCAGGACCACCTCCACGCGGCGCGAGTGCCCGTGCGGGAAGCGGCAGCGACCCGGGTGCTTGGACAGCAGGTGCCCGGACTCGACCTCGAACGCTTTGCAGACGCGATACCGCATGGACGGGGAGTCTAGGTCGCCAACCATCGGCCCCGAGCCCGAGCGAGGGGTCTCTTCGCCGGCGGACGCGGGGCTACGTCCCACGCGTGTCCCCGAACAGCTCGATGTGCAGCCGGTGCCCGTACCGCCAGCCCCGCTCCACGCACGTCTCGACCACCCAGCCGACCGAGTCCGGGCTGGGGACGGTGACGCCCTCGGGCATGAGGACGACGTCGCCGGGCTCCCAGCCTCGCAGGCGTCCCAGCAGCCCGTCGATCTCTGTGAGATCGTCCGGGCCGGTGACGACGAACTTGAGCTGGCGGTCGGGGGCGCGGGCGGGGGTCAGCAGGGCGTTGAGTGCGTCGAGGTCGATGCGTCGCTGCTCGTGCCGGAGGCGCCACGTGCCGCTCGGGTCGCGCGGGTCGGCCTCCAGCGGGGTCGAGTTGGCGAGTTTCGGGCTGATGGACATCAGGTCGCAGGCGACGTCGTCGCGGTCGACGGTGCCGGCCGTCTCGATGGTGACGTGCAGGCCGGCCTCGCGCAGCCCCGCGCTCAGCGGGGCGAGCCCGGGGAAGATCATGGGCTCCCCGCCGGTGAGCACGGCGTGCATCACTCCGCTGGCGCGGGCCTCGGCGATGAGGTCTTCCACGGTGCGCTGGTCGCCCTCGGGGTCCCAGCTCGCGTAGGGTGTGTCGCACCAGCGGCAGCGCAGGTTGCACCCGCTGAGCCGGCAGAACCAGCTCGGCACGCCGGTGAGCTTGCCCTCGCCCTGGAGGCTGGTGAAGGTCTCGGAGATCAGCACGGGCAGATGGTAGTGGGGGACGCGAGGCAGCCCCTCACGTGAGTGAGGAACACGCGGACAGGAGGGACCGCGTGCTCACGCCCGCGGCTCGGACTACCGGCTTGCTGCATACCGCGTCGGATCTGGGACGCCCGCGGCCTCGAAGCCCCGGCGTCGGAGCACGCAGGAGTCGCACGCCCCGCACGCGGCGCCCCCGGCGCCGGGGTCGTAGCAGGAGTGGGTCAGGGCGTAGTCCACGCCCAGGTCCGTGCCCAGGCGGATGATCTCGGCCTTGGTCAGCTCGATGAGCGGTGCGAGGATGCGGAAGGCGGGCTCGGTCGATTCCACGCCCGCCCTGGTCGCGAGGTTGGCGGTGCGCTCGAAGCTGGCGATGAACTCCGGGCGGCAGTCGGGGTAGCCGGAGTAGTCCACGGCGTTGACGCCGCAGTAGATGGCCGAGGCCCCGAGCACCTCGGCGTAGCCCAGCGCGACGGAGAGGAAGGTGAGGTTTCGGGCCGGGACGTAGGTGACGGGGATGCCGCCCGCCATCTCGGCCTCGTCGCGCCCCTTGGGCACGTCCACGTCGTCGGTGAGGGCGCTGCCGCCGATGGCCCGAAAGTCCAGCGGCAGGACCTTCAGACCGACCCGCGCGTGCTCGGCGACACGCCGGGCGGCCTCGAGCTCGAAGCGGTGGCGCTGGGCGTAGTCGAAGGCGAGGGCGTGGCACGCGAAGCCGTCCCGCTGCGCGACGGCGAGCGTGGTGGCGCTGTCGAGCCCACCGGAGAGGAGGACGACGGCGTGGCGCGAGGCCTCAGGCATGCACCTTGCCCGTCACCCGCACGAGGTTGTCCACCATGAGCTTGAGCATGTCGGCGGGGCGGCCCGGCTTGAGCATGCCGTCGTCGTCGAGCTGCTCGTGCACGGAGCCGACGGCGACGACGGGGGAGACCACGTGGCACTGCACGTTGCTGAGGATCTCGCGGACGTGGTCGAGCCCGCGCACGCCGCCGAGGGCGCCCGGGGAGGCGGCGCACAGCCCGACGAACTTGCCCACGAAGCACTCCAGCGGCTTCTCGCCCTCGCGCGGGCGGCTGGCCCAGTCGATGGCGTTCTTCAGGGCCGCGGAGACGGAGCTGTTGTACTCCGGGCAGGCGATCAGGAAGGCGTGGTGTGCTTTCATGAGGTCCTTGAGCCGGACGGCGCCGGGGGGCAGCCCGTTGGCGTCCTCGTCGTCCTGGTCGTAGATCGGCAGCTCGAGCTCTCGGAGCCGGATGAGGGTCACCTCGGCGCCGGCGTTGCGGGCCAGGCCCGAGGCGTGCTCGACGAGCTTGTGGTTCCAGGAGTCGGCTCGCAGGCTGCCGGAGAGGGCCAGGATGGAGTGTGCCATGGTGGTGCTCGCTTTCGGGTCTCGCTCGAGGCGGGGTCAGGAGGGGTTCTTTCTCAGGACGGTCGCGTGGAACGAGCGTCCCTCGCGTCGGAACTTGCGTTCGAAGTTGGTGCCGACCACTTCCCCCTCGCCCGCGCTCTCGGGCCGGTCGAGCGCCGTCTCCTCGAACGGGGGGGGGGGGGGGGGGGGGGGGGGGGGGGGGGGGGGGGGGGGGGGGGGGGGGGGGGGGGGGGGGGGGGGGGGGGGGGG
>JBICID010000080.1:0-4264 GCA_043101615.1 Phycisphaerales bacterium JB040
CTTCCGATCTCGTAGGCCTCTGCGGGTCGGGCCAGGACGCGGAGCTGCCGGTGGAGGCGTCGTCCCCAGCGTCGCGCGATGAGGCGGGAGACGAGCTGTGTCTTGAGCAGGACGCCGAGGTAGGCTGCGGCGAGGGCGATGGTGAGGCCCTGGGCGCCGGTGTAGAGCCAGCCCGCGGGCTCCTGGCCGAAGCCTGTGAGGACCCAGTAGAGGGCGGCTGCGGCGGGGATCCAGCCGAGCCAGGTGAGCAGGGTCCAGAGCCAGGCGCCTCGGAGGCCGCCGATGCGGAGTCGTCGCCTGAGCTGGCCGGTGCGTCGCCCGTCGCGGTCTGCGGCGTCGTAGACGGCCTGGAGTGCGAGCAGGTCTCGTTTCTGTGCGTGCGAGAGGGCCCGGGCGGTCTTCCAGGGCTCGGGGCCGAGGGGAGCGGCGTCGGGGACGCCGGCGAGCAGCCCGCCGATGAGGCGTGTGGTGGCGAGGGAGAGGATGGCGTCCATGTGGTCGACGAGGCGTGTTTTGGCGAGGACGTCGCCGACGTCTGCGGGCTTGGAGCCGCCGGCGTGGCGGGCGTAGAGCTGGTCGAGGAAGCGGTTGAGCTCGTCGTAGGAGACGAGGAGGATGCGGTCCTTCTCGGCCTTCTGGTTGTGCTTGTGGACTGCGTCTGCGAGCTGGAGGCGGATGGCGGTCTTGCCGGAGCCCTTCTCGCCGAAGACGACGGAGGTGGAGCAGCGGGTGAGCTCGCCTGCGATCTTCTCGAAGTCGGAGTGTCGGCTGGCGCCGTCGTGGCCCCGCCCGGCCATGGCCGAGCCCATGCCGCCCGCGGCGGCGGTGCGCTCCATGCGAGCGAAGACCTCGTCGTGGCGGGCCTCCTCGCCCCGGAAGGGGTTCTCTGCGATGCCCCAGTGCTGGAAGAACTGTGAGAGGTTCATGCTTGCCTTGCGGCGGGCCGGTGGGGGCCCTGGTCAGTGGGCGACGCGTTCGCCGAGTCGATCGGAGAGGTCGTGGACCATTTTCTCGAGGGTGGCGCGGTCCCTGGCCTCGACGTTGAGGCGGAGGAGGGGCTCGGTGTTGCTCTTTCGGATGTTGCACCACCAGCCCTCGGAGTCGAAGCAGTCGATGGTGACGCCGTCGAGGTCGTCGATGTCTGCGCGGTCCTCGAACTCCTCGCGGACGAGTGCGAGGGCGTCGTCGGGCTCCTCGTTCTCGAAGTTGAGCTCGCCGGACTGGACGTAGCGTGCGATGGGCTCGATGAGCGTGCTCATGGGCTTTCCGGCCTCGGCGAGTGCGGTGAGGAAGGTGGCCATGGCGATGGCGCCGGAGTCTGCGTTGAAGTTCTTGCGGAAGTAGAAGTGGCCTGAGAGCTCGCCGCCGAAGGGGCCGCGGTGCTCGGAGAGGGCCTGCTTCATGAAGACGTGGCCGACGCGTCCGCGTACGGGCTTGCCGCCGGCCCTGGCGATCTCCTCGGGAACGGCCTTGGTGGAGCGGAGGTCGTAGACGATGGCGCCGCCGGGCTGCTGTGCGAGGAAGAAGGGGGCGAGCCAGGCGGTCATGTGGTCGCAGGGGATGATGTTTCCCTGCTCGTCGACGGCTGCGCAGCGGTCGGCGTCGCCGTCGAAGCAGAGGCCGAGGTCGGCGTTGTGCTTGACGACGGCGGCCTGGAGGTCTGCGAGGTTCTCGGGGACGAGGGGGTTGGGCTCGTGGACGAACTCGCCCTTGGAGTTGTCGAAGTTCATGGGGACGATCTCGAGGCCCGGGACGTTCTCGCCCTTTTTGCCGAAGACCTTCGGGATCATGGTTCCGGCCATGCCGTTGGAGGCGTCGATGACGACCTTGAGGGACTTGCCCTTGAGGTCGATGAACTTGAGGACGTGGGCCCTGTAGGCGTCCCAGAGGTCGCGCTGGTCGACGCTGGTGCCCTTGACGGGCTCGGCGCCCTTGTCGACCATGGCGGCGTGCTTGCGGACCTCTGCGAGGCCGGTGGCCTCTCCGACGGGCTTGGCGCCGCGTTTGGAGACCTTGAAGCCGTTGTACTGTGGCGGGTTGTGGGAGGCGGTGACCATGACGGAGCCGGCGCAGTCGAGGTAGTTGACGGCGAAGTAGAGGAAGGGGGTGTCGACGAGGCCGACGTCGATGACGGAGGCTCCGTAGCAGGTGATGCCCTCGATGAGTTTCTGTGCCAGGACGGGGCTGGAGGTGCGCATGTCTCGTCCGACGACGAGGTTCCGCATCATGGGCGTGGTCTCGCCGGCCTCGGCGGCGGAGTCGAGGAGGAACTTGGCGCAGCCGTATCCGATCTGCCAGGCCATCTGGTCGGTGAGGAGGTCGGGGTAGACGCCGCGGATGTCGTAGGCCTTGAAGATGCGTCCGAGCATTGTTCGGGTCTCCGTGTGGTGCGTGGAGGCGGTCGTGTGTATCGGACCCGTGGGGCCGTTCTCGTGGACCGGAAGGGTAGGTGGGCTGGTCCGGTTCGTCAGGTTCCGGGGTTCGTGTTGGGGTGACGGGAGCGTGGGGTGAGGAGCGTGGAGGGTGGGGATGTGTGTGCGGTCTGGTGGTGTGTCGGTGTGTCGGTGTGCTGGTTTGGTGAGAATTACCGGACAGGGGGATGGCCCCCTGGGTGGGTGTGTTGCATGGAGTGGAATCATTTTTGAAAATCGCTTGCAAAGACTTGATTCATTAATCTGGAATCTGGTACTCTGCCGCGAGTCATTCGTTCGGTTGTCCAGACGTGGGCAATCCATCCTGTCTCGGATTGAGAGAGAAGAGGAAGAAAGGGAGAATTCTGATGAATATGTCCATCAGCCGCTTTGCGGCCGGCGCTGCTGCGCTGGCGTTCGTGGCCGGCACGGCCTCCGCCCAGCTCGAGTACTACGCGCTGAGCACCGACGGTAGCCTGATCTACGCCGACGGTCTCGGGAACGTGTCTGTGGTCGGGAACACGGGTCTGAACAACTCCGTGAACTCGCTGTCGCTGAACTGGGCTTCCCGTGGCGGGAACGGCCAGTTCTACACCTCCGAGGGCTTCACGGCCTTCGCACCGCCGACCGGCGTGACCTCGACGGTCGACGTGGGCACGGGTGCTGTCAGCGACGTGTACACGCTGTCTGACAGCGTTGCGAGCCTGCCCCTGGGCGGCGGCATCGCGCACGACGCGGACGGCAACATCTGGCAGATCAGCCAGGACTTCGCCGGCCCGACCCGCCTGTTCAAGCACGACTCTGCTGGCAACCTGATCAGCTCGGTGAACGTGAACATCTCCGGCGCTGTGGGCGCCCTGTTCATCCGCTCTGACGGTCGCGCCCTCGTGGGCGGCAACGATGGCACGATCTACACCGTGAACACGACCACCGGCCAGGTGGTGACCGCGAACTCGACGGGCCAGAACGGTCTGACCGAGTTCTCGACCGGTGCGATCCGCGAGTCGGGGTACTGGACGTTCGGCACCGACGCCGCCCGCGGCGCTCTGTTCGAGCCGTTCTACACCGACGTGGCCTACGCCGTGACGAACCGGAACGGCGTCTCCACGATCTGGCGTATGCAGACCGTGGGCAACAACCCGTTCGTCCTGGAGGAGACCATCGACCTGGCCGCGCTGGGTGTGACGGGCAACATCTGGGGCCTGCAGGTTGTTCCGACCCCGGCGTCCGCGGCGCTGCTGGGCCTGGGTGGCCTGGCCGCGACCCGTCGTCGTCGCAGCTGAGAACCGGAGACCCCTTTCCTCCTTCCTCAAGAGGGAGGAGTCTCCTCTTCATCCTGTCTCTTGACCGCCGGCCCTTCGGGGCCGGCGGTTGTTTTTGTGCGGGGCGCCGGTCGGGGCGGCTTCGTGGGGGCTGCATGTGAGGGGAGGCCCCCGGGGGGGGGGGGGGGTCAGAAGTCGTTCTGTCCGGCGCGGGTGACGCGGACGCCTTCGGGGAGGGCCTTGAGGAAGAGGCGTCCGTAGCCCTTGGTGACCACGCGTGGGTCGAGGATGACGACGCGCCCGCGGTCCTCGCTGGAGCGGATGAGGCGTCCGAAGCCCTGCTTGAAGCGGATGACGGCTCTCGGGAGGGAGTCGTCGCGGAAGGCGTTGCCGCCGTCGGCCTCGATGAGCTCGCAGCGGGCCTCGGTGAGGGGGCGGTCGGGCGGTTCGAAGGGGAGGCGGGTGATGATGACGTTGCGGAGGCGGTCGCCGCGGACGTCGACGCCCTGCCAGAAGCTGGCGGCTCCGAAGAGGACGGAGCCCTCGCGCTCGCGGAAGCGTTGGAGGAGCTCGCCGCGTGGGACCCTCCCG
>JBICID010000081.1:0-11673 GCA_043101615.1 Phycisphaerales bacterium JB040
CTCTTCCGATCTCTCGAAGATCAGGTCGCTCTTGGGCGGGATCGCCGGCGGGTGCCCGCGCTCGCCGTAGGCCTTGGCGTAGGGGATGGTGAGCTTGCGCTTGCCGCCGACCTTCATGCCGGGGATGCCCTCCTGCCAGCCGGGGATGAGGTTGCCCAGCGGGAAGGTGATGGGCTCGCCCCGGTCGTGCGACGAGTCGAACTTGGTGCCGTCCATGAGGGTGCCGGTGTAGTGGACGTTGACGGTTGCTCCGGGCGGGCACTCCTCGCCGTCGCCGACGGTGAGGTCCTCGATGATGACGTCGTTGATTCCCTCGGACATGGGCTTCCTTTCGCTCGGGGGAGGGTGGGCGGTTCGGGGCAGTCTAGCGCCCCGGGCGCGTTCACCCGCGAGCCCCGAGCGCACGCGAGGTGGATCTTGCTTCGATTCCCGAAGAAATGCCGGAGAACCCCCTCGCGTGCTGCCGGGGCTAGGTGTTGGGGGTGTTTTCCGTTGAGGGCGAATCGCCGGGGAGCTCGAAGTACTCGCGCAGGTACGACGCGACGTCTTCGGTCTTGGTCATGTTCACGATGTCGAGCAGTCGTTTGAGGTCGCGCTGGGTCTTGTCCTCGATCTCGGCGACGTCGAGCTCGCTGTCGTCGAGCTCGCGGACGAACCGGTACCGGGTGGTCTCGGAGTCCTGGAAGGCCGCGTGCTCGATCGCGCCGTGCTTGGCGAGCGTGATGAGTGCCTGCTCGACGGTGCCCCCGCCGCGTCCGTGTGCGTGCCCCTTGCCGATGACGTCGAGCCGCAGGTCGTCGGCGTCGAAGTCGTCGTGCATGAAGTTGCGTTCGATGGCGGTCTGCATCTGCATGAGCAGGTCCGGGCTGGGGTTCTGCCAGCGGACGAACTCGTGCTGGATGGCGAGGTCGTCCTGCGAGTAGAGCAGCTCGCACCGGGCGGGCTCGCCGTCGCGACCGGCCCGACCGATCTCCTGCGCGTACGCCTCGACCGATCCGGGCGTCTGCGCGTGCACGATGAAGCGGATGTCGGGCTTGTCCACGCCCATGCCGAAGGCGTTGGTGGCGAGGAGGACCAGGCCGTCGTCGGGCGCCGCGTCGATGAAGCGGTTGTAGACCCGTTTCTTGTCCCCGGGGCTGAGCCGGCCGTGGTAGACCGCCAGCTCTCGCCCGAGCGCGGCCAGCGGACCGGCCAGCAGGCCCTTGAACCGTTCCAGGTCCTTGATGAGCGCGAAGTAGACGATGCCGGTGCCGGGGAAGCGCTTCGCGATGTCGGTGATCTCGCTCACCTTGTCCCCGTCGTCCCAGACCTCGCGCACGCGCAGCTCGAGGTTCGGGCGGTCGATGCCTGTCGCGAACAAGGGCATGGACCCCTCGTCGGACCCGAGCACCGCGCGGACGTCCTCCCGCACGGCCCGGGTCGCGGTCGCGGTCAGCGCGATGGTGGTCGGGTCGCCCAGTTCGTGGCGGAACTCGCCGACGCGCTGGTAGGCGGGGCGCAGGTCGTGCCCCCAGCGGGTCACGCAGTGGCACTCGTCCACCGCGAGCAGGTGCACGCCGCCGGGGACCAGCGCCAGGGCCTCGCGGAAGTCGCCCTTGGTCATCCGCTCGGGCGTGGCGTAGACCAGCTCGAAGGCGCCCCCGCTCATCGCCCGCTGGCGGGCCTCTCGCTGCGAGCGGCTCAGCGTGGAGTTCAGGTACGTCGCCTCGATGCCCTTGTTGCGCAGGGCGGAGACCTGGTCCTCCATCAGCGCGATGAGCGGGCTGAACACGAGCGTGACACCCTCGCCCCGTCGTCGCTTCAATTCGATCGCGGGGAGCTGGTAGCACAGGCTCTTGCCCGAGCCGGTCGGCCAGACGACGAGGGCGTCGCCCCCGCCCAGCACGCGCTCGACCACCGCCCGCTGCCCGCCGCGCAGCGACTCGAAGCCGAATCGATCCCGCAGCGTGTTCGTGACAGGGTCCATCGGACCCGGAGGATAGGACCCCCCCCACAAGGGTGCAATCGTTGAGCGAGGAGTCCAAGGTGTCGCGGCGGGAGTGATCAGCGAGGATCTGGGGGCGGTGGGGTTAGTTGCGCTGGTTGCCGGTGTGCTGCTCGCGCATGCGCTTCTCCATGCCCTCCTGCAGGCTGTCCACGCGCGTGCGCCCCTCGGTCAGGTCCATCGCCGGCACGCCCGACCACCCGTGGAACGTGGTCGTCATGGTCGAGGTGAAGACCTGCTCGTTCCCGTCCGCGGTGGTGAACCGCATCTCTCCGAGCGTGACGATCCGGTCCAGCCACGGCTCCCCGACGGCGCGGAAGTGCAGCTCGACCGGGTGCGGCTTCTGGCCCTCGCGCGAGGCGGGGACCCGGCCGACGAAGACGTGGGTGAGGTCGGTGTCCTCGCCCTCGATGCCGCGGTACTCGAGGTCCTCGAAGCGCTGCGTGTCGAGGCGCAGCCCGTCCTCGGTCAGCAGCGAGAGCGCCACCATCAGCCCGCGCATGGTGCCGAGCACGCCGCTGTCGCGCTGACCGCTCTCGATCACACGTTCGACGAGCCCGTCGAAACCGGCGGGCAGCTCGTCCTGCTGGTAGATCGAGAACGGCTCGCCGTAGGCCTGCAGCAGCGTGCCGCCGGTGGTGTCCACGCCCGGATCGGTGGTCGTGACGCTGTCGCCCGAATCGGACTGCCAGACGCGGAGGATGTTGGGCTCCAGGACCACGGCCCGGTAGGTGACGTCGTCGTTGCCGACACGGATGAAGCTCGCGTTGGAATCGATCCTGCGTGTGTAGCCGACGGCGAACCCCGCGAGGGCGTCGTGGTGGGCCTCGATCCGCTCGATGACTTCGGCTTTCTTCTCATCGGTGTCGGGCTGCGACAGCAGTCCCAGAGAGACCATCGCGGCCCCGAGAACGAGAAAGATTGCGTGCATGGCTCACCTCGCTTCAACCGTGTGTGTTCCCCCATGATGCGCTGCCCGGGCGGGCCCGTCGCGGACTTCGGGATCTCCGGAGCGATTTGACACCGGCGGCGCGCGTGGTATTCTCAGCGAGCCGAGAGGTGCCCGGGCACAACGCCCGGGTGAAAAGGGAAGCGTGGTGAGAAGCCACCGCGGACGCGCCGCCGTAACGGGCGCCGACGCCGTCCCACACCGGGGTTCGTGAGACCCCGGGGCCACTGGCGGTCCTTCGGGATCCGCCGGGAAGGCCGGGACCGTGCCGAGCCCGGAGCCGGAAGACCTGCCCTCGAGCACAGCGGTCGGCCTGCGCGATTCGGGCCCGGCGGCGGACGCGCCGGCTCCCCCCCGGCCGCCCTCCCCGGACACAGCCCCGCCAGACCGAGAGACTCACCCAGGGGGTCGCCCCGCGCGGTTCCGGGGCGGACACCGCGGCGCTCCCTCGCGCACGCAGACAGAGAGAGGACATCCCATGACCACCCCCACCCACGCGGCGCTCGCTGCCGGCGCGATCGCATGCCTTGTCGCCTCCGCGCCGGCCCAGACCGACCCCTGGGCCGATCGCGTCGTGGACTTCGACCAGGGAGCCGGCGCCTCGCCCGACTTCGCCGACCCCGACGCTGCGCTCGGCTCGCCCGAGCGGTTCACCGGCGAGGGGGTCTTCCCATCGTCCGTCACGCCATTCAACACGCCCTTCGGGGCCGACGAGCTGTTCTCCATCGGAGAGGGCGGCTTCCTCACGCTCGCCTTCAACGAGAGCGTGACCGACGACGCCCTCAACCCGTACGGCATCGACCTGCTGATCTTCGGCAACGCCTTCTACGGCGCCACAGGCGACTTCTCCGACCCCGTCGCGGGCGGCCTGTTCACAGAGGGCGGTGTGCTCGAACTCTCCGCCAACGGCACCGACTGGGTCGCTGTCCCGGGCGTGGACGCCGACGGGGGATTCCCCACGCTGGGGTTCATCGATGAGACCACCCCGTTCGGCTCTGAATCGCCCGGCACGGTCGCAACCGATTTCACCCGCCCCGTGGACCCCGGCTTCGACGCGACCGGCCTCACGCTCAGCGAGATCATCGCGGGCTACGACGGCTCGGGCGGCGGGCTGGGGATCGACATCGGGGCGCTCGGGCTGAGCGAGATCTCCTACGTCCGGATCTCCAACCCGATCGGATCAGGCCTGACGCCGGAGATCGACGCGCTGGCCGACGTCAGCGCGATCCCCGCCCCGGGCGCCGGGGTGGGGTTGCTGTTCACGATCGCGGCGGGCTCGACCCGTCGCCGTCGCACCGCCTGAGTCACTCCCCGCTGGGGAGAGAGGGTGCCGCGGGGCGTAGCCGCCCTCCGGCGCCGTATGCACACCACCCTTCCAGCTCTCGTGCCCGCATTCTGCGCCGCGATCTCGTGCGCCCAGCCCGCGCTGCGGACGCCTTCCCCCGGGGCGGGCGCGGTCTCGGCGATCGATGCCACGCCGTGGGCGCACGCCGGGGGCGACACGCGACGCGTCAGCGTGCTCGGAACGGGTTCCGAGGTCCGCCCCCCGTCGCTGGCGACGCCCGCGACGGTGATCGACACCCTATCCGACGGCTCGAGCGTGGAGCCGTTCCCGGGGGCCTCGCCGCTGATCGTGGACGGCGTCGCCTACGGGCTCGCGTTTGTGGACGGGTGGGAGTCGTGCGTCGCGATCGACCTGGCCTCGGGCACGAGTCTGTGGAACACCCCGCTCCCGCCACTCGCCCTGGACAGCCGCGCGGCCCCCGCGTTCGACACGTCGAACCGGTCGGTCCTCATCGCGATCGACGAGGAAGTGCTGTGTTTAAGCGCACGGAACGGGCGAGTGCGCTGGCGGACACCACTGCTCGCCCCGGTCGTGAACGCCTCGGCGCTCGTGACGACCGACCTCGGGCCCGCGGACCGCGTCTTCGTTACCGACTACGGCTACTTCTCCGACGCCGGTCGCCTGTACTGCCTGAACGCGGACCCCTACCACGCGGCGCTGAACCCGTACCAGCCCGGGGAGATCGTCTGGGAAGTCGCCATCGGCGGGGTCACCAGCGGCAATTCGCCCGCCTACGACCCGCAGACCCGCACGCTGTTTGTCGCCACGCCGGGCGACGGCTTCGGCGGGCCGGGGCGGGTGCTGGCCTTCGACGCCACTTCGACCGCCCCCCCACTCCCCCGGTGGGCGTTCACGAACACGATCGGCGCCGGCTTCTTCGGGGGTGTGAGCGTGCGTGACGGGCGCGTGTACGCGGCGTCGTACGCCTTCAGCGGGGGACAGCTCAACTCGAATCTCGTGAAGCTCGACGCGTCTACCGGCGCCCCGATCTGGTCCGTGCCGTCCAACCGGACCGATTCCATCCCGGTCCCGCTCTCGGACGGGCGGGTGCTGATGGCGGGCGGCGTGCCCCCGGACCCCGTCTTCGGGGACTACGGCTCGCGACGCTCCCTCGCCCTGTACGACGCCGACGGCACGCTGCTGATGGAAACCACACTGGACACCTGGACCGACACCAACGCCAACGGCGTCCCAGATCCCGGCGAGTTCGTCGACCTGGGCGGATGGACGGACCAGCCGATCGTGCTGGAGCGCCCGAACGGCGCGGTCGAAGCGTTGGTGGCTTCCGGGACGCCGGGCCAGGAGGGCACCGCCCGGGTAGACCTGGAATGGACCCCCGGTTCTGCGGAGCCCCTCATCGGCCAGCGGTCCCCCTTCGGGAACGGTCCGCTGGCGGCCTCCGGTGGCTGGCTTGTGATCCCGGACGTGTCCGGATTCGTGCTGGTGGCGTCCCGGGGCGTGGGGACGCAGCCGTGAGCCCGAAACCGATCACCAACCGGGCCTTCACCCTGGTGGAACTGCTGGTCGTCATCGCGATCGTGGCCTTGCTGATCGGTGTCTTGCTGCCCGGCCTGGCCGGGGCACGACGCGCGGCACACGAGGCCCGATGCCTCGCGAACCAGCGCCAACTCGTCGCGGCGTGGACGATGTACGCCGGCGAGCACCGGGGCCTGGCCATGCCGGCCCGGATCGACTCGGGCGACGCGCGGCGCACGTACTGGTGGGGGGCCGAGGACCTGGAGGCCCGGCGGATCGACCACGGGTCGGGGGTCCTGTCGGGCATGCTCGACGAGGCGGCGCTGGGCGCGGGCTCGGTCTTCGAGTGCCCGTCTCAGGCACGCGGCACCTACGCCCCGCAGAGCCAGCTCGGGCCCGTGCTGGGCGAGGACGCCCTCACCAGCACCTACGGCTACAACGCCTACGGCCTCGCCCCGCCCAGCGCCGGGTACGACGCGATCCGCCACCAGCGCTGGCTGCGACTGGACGAGATCGGCCGCCCGGACGCTCAGGCCGTCTTCGCCGACGCGATGATCGCCTTCGGGCCGACGCTCAAGAACACCGCCCTGCTCGACCCGCCCGAGCTGTTCGACTCGCGCGGGCGGTGGCGGACCAACCGATCCCCCACCACCGCCTTCCGGCACGCCGGGCGGAGTGCGGTGGCGACCGCGGACGCGAGCGTGTCGGCGCGCGAGCCGGGCACGGAGGTGGACATCCACGGTCTCGGGGCGCTGAGCGAGGAGGTCGGCCCGTGGTACGTGCAGGACGCCGACCGGTGGCGCGCGTCCGGGTCGTGGTGATGCGGGCCGGTCCCGGACGCCGAGTCTGAGCGCAGCGAAGGCTCGGATCGAGACGCTTTGGTCGCGAGCGACCCGCTTCACGCCTCCCGGGAGAACGTCAGGCCGCAGGGCGTGGCCCGTCGCGGACGCTCCGGGCTCATTCTGGGCATGACACCACCCGGCGCAACGCGAGCCGGTGTTCGGCGCATGAAAAAGGGCCGGCGCAACGGCCGGCCCTTGTGAGAATCAGAACAGGGTCGCGATCAGGTGTCGCTCGCGGCCGGGGCGTCCACGCTCTTGACCTCGACGGTCGGGACGTAGCCGTTGCCCTCGGCGCCGAAGGCCTCGGCGGCCTCGGCGGCCTCGGACAGCATCTCGTCCTCGTCGTACGCCGTGGGCAGCTCCACCAGCGGCTTGACCGCGATGTTCTGGTACTTGCGGAAGCCCGTGCCGGCGGGGATGAGGTGGCCCAGCAGCACGGTCTCCTTGAGGCCGCTCAGCTCGTCCTCGGCCCCGCGGAGCGCGGCCTCGGTGAGCACCTTGGTCGTCTCCTGGAACGACGCGCCCGAGAGGAACGAGTCGGACTGCAGCGACGCCTTGGTGATGCCCAGCAGCAGCGTGCGACCCGAGGCCGGGCGGGCACGCTTGGCCTTGGCCGGCTCCTTGCCCTCGGCCTCCGCCTTGGCGTTGGCCTCCTTGATCTGCTCCTTGGTGACCAGCTCGCCGACGCGCAGGTCGGTGTCGCCGGCCTCCGCGATGCGGGCGAGGTTGGCGCACGCCTGGTTCTTCTCGCGGAAGATGTGGCGGTCCACCACCTCGTGGGGCAGCAGGTCGGTGTCGCCCGGGTTGTCCACCCGGACCTTGCGGAGCATCTGGCTGAGGATCAGCTCGATGTGCTTGTCGTTGATGGTCACGCCCTGGGCGCGGTACACGTTCTGCACCTCGTCGAGCATGTAGCTCCAGAGGGCCTCCTCGCCCTTGATCTTCAGGATGTCGTGCGGCACCAGCGGGCCGTCGGTCAGCGGGTCGCCCGCCTGCACGAAGTCTCCGGTGTGCACCAGCAGCTGCTTGTCGGACGGGACGTGGTGGTCCTTCTCGATGCCCGACTCGCTGACGACGCGGATGGTCATCTTGCCCTTGCGCTTGTCGGCGTGCAGCTCGACCTGCCCGGAGATCTCGGCCATGAAGGCCGGGTCCTTGGGCTTGCGGGCCTCGAAGATCTCGGTGACGCGGGGCAGACCGCCCACGATGTCCTGCGAGCCCTGCGACGCACGCGGCTGGCGAGCCAGCATGTGCCCCGCCTCGATCGGGTCGCCGTTCTTGACCTCCAGGCGGGCCTTGGCCGGCAGGTAGTGGAAGTCCAGGATGTTCCCGTCGTCGTCCACCACGTTGATCTGCGGGTGCAGGTCGCCCTTGTGCTCGATCACGATCAGCGCCTTCTGGTCCTTGCCGGCGCCCTCCTCGCGGACCGTCTTGTCGATCTCGATGTCCACGAACTTCACCGTGCCCGACTTCTCGGCCAGGATCGGCGTGCGGTGCGGGTCCCACTTCATCAGCACGTCGCCGCGCTTCACAGCGTCGCCCGTCTTCTTGTAGATGAACGTGCCGTAGTCCACCTTCTGCTTGTCGAGCTCACGACCCTTGTCGTCGACCACCGCGATCTCGCCGTTGCGCTTCAGGGCCACCCAGCACTCGTTGCCGTCCTCGTCGGTGACCGCGACCTCGTTGAGGTCGCGCAGCTCGACCGAGCCGCCCACGATCGAGCGGTACTCGGTCTCGGACACGTTGCGCGTGCCGATGCCGCCGGTGTGGAACGTCCGCATGGTGAGCTGGGTGCCCGGCTCGCCGATGGACTGGGCCGCGATGATGCCCACGGCCATGCCCTCCTCGACGGGCTTGCCGGTGGACATGTCGATGCCGTAGTCGAGCACGGAGCATCCGGACATGCTCTCGGTGGTCAGCGGGCTGCGGACCATGACCGAGTCGATGCCCAGGTCCTCGATCTTGCGGGCGGCGGCGTCGGAGATGATCTCGTTGGCCGCGACGATGGTCTCGTCGGTGACGGGGTTGACGATCGCGCTGACGGAGGTCCGCCCGACGATCTGGTCCCGCAGCGAGACGTCGACCTGCTCGCCCTTGTAGATGGCGCGCTTGACGATGCCGCGCTTGGAGCCGCAGTCGTGCTCGCCGATGATGACCGACTGGGCGATGTCGCACAGCTTGCGGGTGAGGTAGCCCGAGTCGGCGGTCTTGAGGGCGGTGTCGGCCAGTCCCTTGCGGGCGCCGTGCGTCGAGGAGAAGTACTCCAGGATGGACAGGCCCTCGCGGAAGTTGGCGCGGATGGGGGTCTCGATGATCTCGCCCGACGGCTTGGCCATCAGGCCGCGCATGCCCGCGAGCTGCTTCATCTGGCTGATGTTACCGCGGGCGCCCGAGTCGCTCATCAGGTAGACCGGGTTGAGGTACTTGTTGCCCTCGCCAGCCTTGATGTCGGTGTAGTTGCCGAACTCGTCGCGACGGTCGTGCTTGAGCGTCTCGACCAGCACCTTGGTCAGCTCCTCGGAGCAGTGCGACCAGATGTCCAGCAGCTGGTTGTACCGCTCGCGGAACGTGATCACGCCGTTCTCGTACGACTTCTCGACGCGGTCGACCTTCTTCTGGGCGGCCGCGAGGATCTCGGTCTTCTGCTCGGGGATGCGCATGTCCGTCACGCCGAAGGACAGGCCCGCGAGCGTGGACTGCTTGAACCCGGTCGCCTTCAGGTCGTCCAGGAAGTCGATGGTCGCCGCACGCCCGGCGTAGCGGTACGTGTCGTCGATGACGCGGGCGCACCCCTTCTTGCCGATCGCGCAGTTGTAGTACGGCATGCCGGGGTTGATGATGTCGGCGAACAGCACGCGACCCACCGTGGTGATCACGCGACGGTTCTCGGGCATCTTCTCGACCGGGCCGCGCTCGGCGGTCACGATCTCGTCGAACCCGTCCAGCCGGACGGAGATCGGCTCGTGGATGCCGATCGACCCGCGGTCGTAGGCCAGGATCGCCTCGTGCCGGTCCTTGAACCGGCGCACGTCCTCTTCCTTCAGCGTCTTCAGGTCCGTCGGGCAGGTCGTGATGAAGTACACGCCCAGCACGATGTCCTGCGAGGCCGAGATGATCGGCTGGCCGTTGGCCGGGCTGAACACGTTGTGGGTGGACAGCATCAGCACGTGCGCCTCGGCCTGGGCCTCGACGGACAGGGGCAGGTGGACCGCCATCTGGTCGCCGTCGAAGTCCGCGTTGAAGCCGCCGCAGACCAGCGGGTGCAGCTTGATCGCGTTGCCCTCGACCAGCACCGGCTCGAACGCCTGGATGCCCATGCGGTGCAGCGTCGGGGCGCGGTTCAGCATGACCGGGTGCTGGTGGATGACCTCCTCGAGGATGTCCCACACCTCCGGGTCACGGCGCTCGAGCATCCGCTTGGCGCTCTTGATCGTGTCGGCCAGCCCGTGGTCCTTCAGCTTGCGGATGATGAAGGGCTGGTACAGCTCCAGCGCGATCTTCTTGGGCAGGCCGCACTGGTGCAGCTTGAGCTCCGGACCGACCACGATGACCGAGCGGGCGGAGTAGTCCACACGCTTGCCGAGCAGGTTCTCGCGGAAGCGACCCTGCTTGCCCTTGATCATGTCCGTCAGCGACTTCAGTGCGCGGTTCGACGAGCCGAGCACCGGGCGACGGCAGCGGTTGTTGTCGAACAGCGCGTCCACCGCCTGCTGCAGCATCCGCTTCTCGTTGCGGATGATGACGTCGGGCGCGTTCAGGTCCATCAGTTTTTTGAGCCGGTTGTTCCGGTTGATGATGCGACGGTACAGGTCGTTCAGGTCGCTGGTCGCGAAGTTGCCGCTCTCCAGCAGCACCAGCGGACGCAGGTCCGGCGGGATCACCGGGATCACGTCCATCACCAGCCACGCCGGGTCGTTCTCGCTGAAACGCACGGCCTCGACCAGCTTCAGACGCTTGGCCAGGTCCTTGGTCTTCTGCTTGGAGCGCGTCGCGGCGAGCCCCTCGCGGATCTCGGCGGCCTCGGCCTCGAGGTCCAGCATGTCGATCAGCACGCGGATCGCGTCGGCGCCCATGTAGGCCGTGAACTCGTTGCCGTACTTCTCGAGGGCCGTCCGGTACTCGTCCTCGGTCAGCACCTGCTTGTACTTCAGCTCGGTGTCGCCGGGCTTGGTGACGACGTAGTCCTGGTAGTAGATGATCTTCTCGAGGTCGCTGGTCTTCATGCCCAGCAGGGTGCCCAGGCGGCTGGGCAGGCTCTTGAAGAACCAGATGTGCACGATCGGCGCGGCCAGGTTGATGTGGCCCAGGCGCTTGCGACGCACGCGCGAGTGGGTCACCTTCACGCCGCAGCGGTCGCAGATGATGCCCTTGTACTTGGTCCCGCGGTACTTGCCGCAGGAGCACTCGTAGTCGCGCTCCGGCCCGAAGATGCGCTCGCAGAAGAGCCCGTCCTTCTCCGGCCGGTAGGTGCGGTAGTTGATGGTCTCGGGCTTCTTGACCTCGCCGTACGACCACGCGCGGATGTCGTTGGGCGACGCGAGCGTCACCTTGACCGCGGTGAAATCGTTGACCCGTTCGTACACGCTTTCAGCCATCTCGCGATTCTCCTAAGCGAGTGGTGGAATGTTCTGACCCGTCACGCCGTCGCAGAAGGAAACAGTTCGAGCCCGCCCGCTTACAGCAGGCTCCCGCCCTCCAGCTGCTTCTTCTCCAGCGTGATGTTCATGCCCAGGCCCTTGAGCTCGTTGCACAAGACGTCGAAGGCGACGGGCATGCCCGCCTCCAGCACGTTGCCGCCCTTGACCATGGACTCGTAGATCTTGGTGCGTCCCTCGACGTCGTCGGACTTCACCGTCAGCAGTTCCTGCAGGATGTACGCCGCGCCGTACGCCTCGAGCGCCCAGACCTCCATCTCGCCGAAACGCTGGCCGCCGGTGCGGGCCTTGCCGCCCAGGGGCTGCTGCGTGATGAGCGAGTAGGGGCCGGTCGCGCGGGCGTGGATCTTGTCGTCCACCAGGTGGTGCAGCTTCAGCAGGTACATGAAGCCGACCGTGGTCCGCTGGTTGAACGCCTCGCC
>JBICID010000082.1:0-7944 GCA_043101615.1 Phycisphaerales bacterium JB040
CTTCCGATCTCCACCGGGGGCCCTTCCCCACACCGCCCACCCGTCCGAAAACCGAGCGGCCTTCCCACCCCCCCGGGCTCCCCCTACCATCGCCGCGTGCAGTCCCTGCAGGGCATCCCGGTCTCCGAAGGTCTCGTCGTCGGCACGGCGGTGATACTCCCGGCGCTGGGCAAGTCCCGCAAGGTCCGCGACCGCTCCATCGAGCCCGACCACATCGACGACGAGATCCGACGCTTCGACGAGGCCCGCCTCGCCGCCATCGACCAGCTCTCCGCCCTCCACGCCGAGGCCCACGACGAGATGGGCGCCGAGGCCGCCAAGATCTTCCTCTTCCACATGGGAGCCCTGGCCGACCACGCCATCCTCGACCCGATCCGCTACGCCATCACCAACGAGCTCTCCGCCGCCGAGCCAGCCGTCGCACGCACCTTCGACGCGCTCGCCGCCAAGTTCTCCGTCCACGCCGACACCACCTTCCGCTCCAAGGTGTCCGACCTCGAGGACCTCAAGAGCAGGCTCCTGGACCACCTCGCCGGACGCGTCCAGGGCGAGCTGCCCGAGCTCCCGGACCGGGCCGTGATCATCGCCGACGACCTCACCCCCTCGCAGACCGCCGCCTTCGACCGCAGCAAGGTCATCGCCTTCGTCACCGACCTGGGCGGCAAGACCTCCCACACCGCCATCGTCGCCCGGGCCCTGGGCCTGCCCGCCGTCGTCGGCTGCCGCAACGCCACCACCACCGTCTCCGAGGGCGACCCCATCATCGTGGACGGGCGCACCGGCAACGTCACCATCGACCCCGACGCCCGCGCCTTCGAGAAACTCCGCCAGCAGCAGGCCAGGAACCAGGCCTACAAGCTCTCCCTCCGAGACCTCAGCACCGTCCCCGCCAAGACCTCCGACGGCGTCACCATCCACCTCCAGGGCAACATCGAGTTCCCCGACGAGGCGCACCAGGTCCTCGAGGCCGGCGGCAAGGGCGTCGGCCTCTACCGCACCGAGTTCCTCTTCCTCACCTCCGAACACGAGCCCACCGAGGAGGACCACTACAACGCCTACGCCCAGTGCATCCGCAACCTCGAAGGCCACCCACTCACCATCCGCACCGTCGACCTGGGCGCCGACAAGTACACCCAGCAGCGGGCCGAGATCCCCGAGCGCAACCCCTTCCTCGGCCTCCGCTCCATCCGCTACTGCCTCCAGAACGTCCCCATGTTCAAGACCCAGCTCCGGGCCATCCTCCGGGCCTCCGCCCTGGGCCCGGTCAAGGTCATGTTCCCACTCATCACCTCCGTGTCCGAATTCCGACAGGGCAAGATGCTCCTGCACGACGCCATGGAGGACCTGGACGACAAGGGCCTCCCCTACGACCGCTCCATCGAGGTCGGCATGATGGTCGAGGTCCCCTCCGCCGCACTCCAGGCCCCCACCTTCGCCAAGGAGGTCGATTTCTTCTCCATCGGGACCAACGACCTCGTCCAGTACACCCTCGCCGTGGACCGCACCAACGAACGCGTCGCCAGCCTCTACAACCCCGCCCACCCGGCAGTCCTACGACTTGTCAGAGACGTCTCCAGGGCCGCCTCACGCTACAACATCCCCGTCTCCTGCTGCGGAGAATCAGCCGCCGACCCCGAGTTCGCGGCGTTGCTGATCGGCCTCGGGCTGCGTACCCTCTCCGTGACGGCCTCCTCCATTCCGCCACTCAAGCGAATGATCCGGAGCATTTCGGCCGATCAATGCGAAAGAATCGCACGAAAGGCGATCTCCTTCGATTCGGACGCAGAGTCTCAGGCCTACGTCCGCGACAGAATCCAGAAACTCATCCCCGACGCATACGACGGACGGTCCGTCGACTAGGGCCACCAAGGCTCCCCAGGGGATCCCGAACCACCGTGCGGCGGCCGACCCGCGACTCACACGAGCACCGCGGACCGCCACCAGAGCCCCCCCCTCCTCCCCCTCTCGACCAACCCGGCCCGGTCCGGCTCCCAACCGTACCTCCGACACAACCGACCAAAGGGATCAGGGCGACAGCTCCCGCACACGCGAGCACCCACACGTGACGACTCCAGTCGCCACCAACCGGACACACAGCGCAGCACACTCGCCGCCGGAACGCCACACCACGTGGGCGTGCCCGACGTCGCCGCCGCGCGTCCGACGGGCGCTCGCACTCAGCTGAGAGCACGCGAGCACACATGAACGACACCCCCCTCTCCGACCACTCCCCCGCCAACACCCCCCCCGCCCCCGCCGACGACCAGTCACCCCCGCCCCCACCGCCGGCCCCCGCCGACGAGGAGGCCGCGACCACCGACGCCGACAACGCGACCACCAAGAAGACCTCCAAAAAGTCATCCAAGAAAACCGCCAAGAAGTCGGACTCCAAGAAGACGGCCAAGAAGAAGACCGCCAAGAAGCCCGCGGCCAAGAAGTCCACGAAGAAGAAGACCGCCAAGAAATCGTCCAAGAAGACCGCGAAGAAGTCCGGCGCCAAGGCCGACGACGCCCCCGAAGACTCCGACGCGGACACCCAGGACACCCCCACCGCCCCGGACGCGTCCCCCGACGCGCAGGGCGAGGCCGCACCGGACGACGCCCCAGAGCAGCCCGAATCCTCCGACGACAAGGGCTCGCAGAAGAAGACCTCGCGCAAGACCTCCAAGAAGTCCTCGCAGCAGGGACGCTCCTCCTCGCGCCGCTCGCGCCGCGACACCGCCGCCATCGAGTCCGCCGACCCCGCGCCCCCCGCACGCGGCGAGGACCCCACCGCCGAGATGATCGTCAACTACGTCCCCGGCGAGGAGTGCCGCATCGCCATCGTCGAGGACGGCCAGCTCGACGAGTTCTACTCCGAGCCCACCAACCAGGTCTCACGCGTCGGCAACATCTACGTCGGACGCGTCACCAACGTCGAGACCGCCATCCAGGCCGCCTTCGTCGACTTCGGCCTGCCCGAGAACGGCTTCCTGCACGTCTCCGACATCCACCCCCGCTACTTCCCCTCCGGCTCCGACACCGAGCAGGTCGGCAAGAAGACACCGAGGCGCGAGCGTCCCCCGATCCAGAAGTGCCTCCGCAAGGGCCAGGAGATCACCGTCCAGGTCCTCAAGGAGGGCGTGGGCACCAAGGGCCCCAGCCTCACCTCCTACCTCTCCGTCCCCGGGCGCTACCTCGTCATGATGCCCGACATGGACTCCCTGGGCGTCTCCCGCAAGGAGGACGACGAGGACCGGCGCCGCCAGGCCAAGAAGATCCTCTCCACACTCGACCTGCCCGACGGATTCGGCTTCATCCTCCGCACCGCCGGCTTCGACCGCACCAAGACAGAGCTCAAGCGCGACCTGGCCTACCTCCAACGCCTCTGGGGCGACATGGAGAAGCGACGCAAGCAGGGCGGCAACAAGCCACGCCTGCTCTACTCCGAGTCCGACCTGCTCCTCCGATCCCTGCGAGACCTGGTCGGCTCCCACATCAAGCGCGTCGTCATCGACGACGAGCACGCCCTCGAACGCGCCGCACGCTTCCTCAAAATCGTCTCCCCGCGATCCCAGGCCAAGCTCGCAAGCTACGACGACCCGCGACCCGTCTTCTACGCCTTCGGCCTCGAAGAGCAGATCAAAATGATCAACGCCACCGAGGTGCCCCTGCCCTCAGGCGGACGCCTCATCATCGAGCAGACCGAGGCGCTCGTCGCCATCGACGTCAACTCCGGCAAGTCGCGCGGCGCCAAGGACGCCGAGACCAACGCCTACAAGACCAACCTCGAGGCCGCGGACGCCATCTGCCGCCAGCTCAAGCTCCGAGACCTCGGCGGCCTGGTCATCAACGACCTCATCGATATGCGCCTCGCCAAGCACCGCAAGGCCATCGAGCAACGCTTCCTCGACAACCTCAAAAAGGACCGCGCCAAGTCCACCATCCTCCCCATCTCAGAGTTCGGCATCCTCGAGATGACACGACAGCGCATGCGCGGCTCGCAGGAATCCCTCAACTTCGCCGAGTGCGCCACCTGCAAGGGACGCGGCCTCGTCCAGCGACCCGACTCCGTCGCCGCCCAGGCCCTCCGCGACCTCGCCGACGTCCTCGTCCACGACCGCGTCAAGAGCGCAGAGCTCGTCGTCCACCCCAAGGTCGCCGGCGCGCTCCTCTCCACCCGCAGGCCCTCCCTCACACGCGTCGAGCTCCGCTCGGGCAAAAAGGTCGACGTCCGCGTCTCCGACACGCTCCCCATCGACCGCGTCACCGTCTACGCCTACGACGAGCACGGCAACGACATCGCACCAGAGAAGCTCAGGCCCTCAAAGGCCGCGCCCACCGTCACCCCATACGACCACGGCGACCTCCCGGCAGACGACGACGACGGCTTCGCCGCAGACCTCAAGTCCGAGGCAGAGTCACAGTCCACCGCCGCCCTCGCCGAGCAGCTCCTCAGCGCAGCGCGACACGCACCCGACGACACCATCATCGAGATCGGAGAGTCCGACGACGACACGGGCGCCAAGAAGAAGCGACGCAAACGCCGACGCGGCGGACGGGGCCGCAGCAAGCAGGACGCCCACGAATCAGAGCACACCGAAGAGCCGCAACAGAAGAAATCCGACGACCCGGACCAGCCCAAGGACAAGCCCGACGCGCCAGCGTCGGACCGCGACGACGAGCACGAAGACTCCGACGACGCACCAAAGAAGAAACGCCGCCGCCGACGCAGGGGCGGGCGGGGCCGCAAGAAGTCCGACGCCCAAGACTCCGACCGCGGCGAAGACCGGGACCACGCGCCGCGCGAGGACTCCGGCAAGAGCAAGGAGCCCGCCTCGCCCGCCGGGGACCGCGACGACGAGCACGAGGACTCCGACGACTCCGACGACGCCCCGAAGAAGAAGCGCCGCCGCAGGCGCGGCCGGCGCTCCAACGACGACGACCAGGGCAGGGCCCCGTCCGACCGGGCCCAGGACAACCCCCCCTCCGACAACACGCCCTCAGACAACAACAAGCCCGACTCCACCGCCGAGACCAAGCCCGCGTCCGCCAAGAAGAAACGCCGGAGCCTCTACTCCGCGGGCCGACGCAGGCTCTCCCCGGCCGAGCTCGACCGCCCCCAGGACTGATCCCCCCACACCCGCAGCCCCCTCCGAACCGGGCGGCGCTCAAAGGCGACGGGGCCACCGCCGGGTGTTCGATCGGACAACCCGACCTTCGACGCGCCGAGCTCGGGCCGCCCCCCTCTCACGCGCCGCGTCCCCAGTTCAGGATGACCCGGGGCGCGTGCCCGACGAGAGCGCGGACAACAACCCGGGCCCTCGACACCCCGGATAGAGTGGGTGCCGTGCCCGGGTCGGAGCCCAGCCGCAGGCGGGCGACCAGGGCCATCGGCGCCATCGATCCGGGGCCTCAGGAGCGAGCGGTTGGCAGAAGGCGAACGCCACTTCAACCCGGCGACACCCCGCGAGCTCGGCGTGGGACGGCTCGGCATCGCGACCGGGATCGCCCTGCTCGCCGCGTCGTCGGTCGCCTTCGAGCACGGGTTCCGAGATGCGATGCTGCCGGGACTCGCCGCCGCGCTCGCGCAGGCCGCGCTGCCCTGGGTCGCGCTCGCCGTCGCGGGCGACATCCGCGGGCGGGTCGTCGGACGCGGGCGATGGAGAGGGGTCTTCGGCATCGCGGGCGAGGCGGTCGCGGCGCTGGCGATGACCGCGGCCATCGCGGGGTGGCCGGGCATCCCCGAGCTCGTGTCGATCGCGACGCTCATCGCCTTCGCGATCAGGCTCAACAGCGCGCTCGCCCGCACCATACGCAACCCTGCGATCCTGTTCCCGGCCTCGTTCCTCGTCCTCATCGCGGTCTCCGCGAGCCTGCTCAAGCTCCCCGCCGCCACGCCCCCCGATCAACCGATCGGCCTGATCGACTCGGTCTTCACCGCGACCTCGGCCGTGTGCGTGACAGGCCTGGCCGTGCGTGACACCGGAACCGAGTTCACGCTGTTCGGACAGGCCGTCGTGCTCGGCTCGATCCAGCTCGGCGGGCTCGGCGTCATGATCTTCGGCTCGACCCTCGCCCTGCTCTTCGGCGCTCGCATGAGCTACAAGGAGCACGTCACCCTCAGCATGGCACTCGACGAGTACCCCGCGCACCGCATCGCACGGTTCGCGTGGTTCATCGTGCTGACGACACTCGCCCTCGAAGCCATCGGCGCATCGATTCTGTATCTCACGTGGCCCGAGGACCGGCTCGCCAACGGCTCGCGGCTCTGGTACTCGGTCTTCCACAGCGTCTCGGCGTTCTGCAACGCCGGCTTCGACATCACGAGCGAGAGCATGATCGGCGTGCGTTCACACGCGGCGGCGTACCTCGGCATCATGCCGATGATCGTCCTCGGCGGGCTCGGCTTCATCGTCCTCGAGGACGTCTATCGCCAGTCCCGCGACCGCGTACGGGGCCGGCGCGACCGGATCCGACTGACGACGCACTCCAAGATCATCCTCGCAACTACGGCGAGCCTGCTCTCCGCCGGCTTCGCGATCATCTTCATCGCGCAGGCCGCCGCCGCGGGGTCCGCGAGCGGCCAGACGCTGCTCGACGCCGCGTTCATGTCCACAACCGCACGCACCGCGGGATTCACGACCGTCCCGATGGACGAACTCTCCTCCGGCTCGCGCTTCGTGCTCATGGCGCTCATGGCGATCGGCGGCAGCCCGGGATCGACCGCCGGCGGCATGAAGACGGCCGTGTTCGCCACCCTCGTCCTCGCCATCATCTCAACCGTGCGCGGACGCAGCGAGGTCGAGGTCTTCGGACGAGCCCTGCCCGATGCGCTGGTCAAAAAAGCGGCCACCGTCGCGGCCGGGCTCTTCCTGGTCATCACGATCGCGATGCTCACGCTCGACCTGACCGAGACCATCCCGTTCGAGCCGCTCTTCTTCGAGGTCATCAGCGCCGCGACCACAACCGGCCTCTCGCTCGGCGCAACGGGCGAGCTGAGCGACACCGGGCGCGCCGTCATCACCGTCACCATGTTCCTGGGCCGCGTCGGCGCGCTCGCGCTGCTCGCCGCGCTCATCGGAGGCACGGGCAGCGAGGGGCGCTACCGGCTCCCCAGAGATACGATCTCGCTCGGCTGACCGGGCAGCGAGGGACCACCATGCCAAAGAGCACCAACGACACACGCCCCGTCGCGGTCCTCGGCCTCGGCCGCTTCGGACAGCGCATCGCCACCCAGCTCGCACGCGCAGGCGAAGAGGTCATCGCATGCGACATCAACCGGGAGACCGTCGAGCATCTCGCGTCCAAGGTCGCACAGGCCGTCACGCTCGACGTCAACGACGAGGCCGCCCTGAGATCGCGCGGCATCCATCGAGTCAAGTGCGCCGTCATCGGCATCGGCGAGGACTTCGAGGCCTCCGTGCTCGCAACCGTCATCCTCAAGCAGATGGAAGTGCCCCGGATCATCGCGCGAGCACGATCGCGCACCACCGCCGAGGTGCTCAAACGCGTCGGCGCCCACGATGTCGTGCTCGCCGAGGACGAGGCCGCCGACCGATGGGCGAACCGTATCCTCGGGCCCCGCGTCCTCAACCAGATCGAGTTCCACGAGGGCTACAGCATCGTGGAGTTCGTCGTGCCCAGGCCGTGGATCGACAGGACACTGATCGAACTCGATGTCCGCAAAAAGCACGACGTCCACATCGTCGCGGTCAAGCGGGCCGATCCGGGCGCGCCGTCCGGCGCCAAGGTAGCCGCACTCCCGCCGACCGAAGCCCTGCACGAGAACGACGTGCTCATCGTCATGGGCGAGGACGAGAAGATCAAGGGGCTCTCCGGGATCTGACCGAGGCCCCCCACCACCCCCCCAGCTCCCCGAGCCCGCACACAGGGATCGACCGCACCGGCACACCCCGAAAGCCCGCCGCGACGAACCCCCCCGAAACGACCCTCCCCGCGACG
>JBICID010000083.1:0-9042 GCA_043101615.1 Phycisphaerales bacterium JB040
GGGCGTAGCGTCCGCCGCCCAGGGCGAGGCGGTCGAGCACGGGCGTGCGGGCGTAGACGACGGCGCCGTCGGAGCTGCGGAAGCTGGCGGTGAGGAGTCCCTCTGCGTCGACGTGGGTGAAGCCGTCGCCGACGGTGACGCGGACGTCGCCCCGGTCGGTCTCGAGCACGCGTGTGAGCCCGCTGGCGGGGTCTCGCAGGACGGCGGAGGCCCGCCAGACGCCGCCCGAGTTCTCGATGAGCACGCGCAGGGTCATGCGACCCGAGCCCTCGCCCTCGGCGAGCAGGTCGGGTCGTGCGCGTCGGAGCGCGCCGGCGCTGAGGCCCCAGACGACGCTGACGCAGCGCGGGGTCATGCCCGCGAGGGAGGCGGCGCCGGCGATGGTGTGGGCGCGCGTCACGACGTGCCCCCGGCTCGTTTCTTGGGCAGGGGGGTCTTGGCGAGCAGCTTGGCCGCGACCTTGAGCCCGGCGCCCGAGGGCCCTGCGAACTTCTGGCTGATCTCGCTGACGATCTCGAAGAACTCGCGCATCTCGTCGAGGCGTCGTGTGAGGTCGCGCAGCTCGTCGGGGCCCTTGGCGCCGACCTCGGGGGTGAGCTCGCGGATCTCGGCGAGGCTCTCGAGCAGGGGGGAGACCTCGCGCTTGATGCGCTGGCGGGCGATGGCGCGGAACATGGCCCAGACGTCCTGCTCGGCCTGGAAGTAGTCCTTGCGGTCGCCCGGGACCTCGACGCGCGAGATGACGCCCCACTCGAGCAGGGCCCGCAGGCTCATCGAGGCGTTGCCTCGACTGATGCCAAGACGCTCCATCACGTCGTCGGTGCACTTGGGCTCGCCGGTGACGTAGAGCAGGGCGTGGACCTGGGCCATGGTGCGGCTGATGCCCCAGGCGCCCGACATGGTGCTCCACGACTCGATGAACTGTGCCTGGGCCGCCTCGAGGGCGTCCGCGGCGGCGGTCGGGGTCAGGTTGGTCCGGGCCTTGGCCATCGTGGAAGTATCCGAGGGCGGGGCGTGCGTGGCCAGCATATTTTCAGGAATCGTTGAAAGTTTTTCATTTATTCCTGAAAACTGCCCGGACCGGGGCCCGCGCGTCACCAGATCGCGTCGGCGGCGCCGGCCAGGCCCAGCACCACGCTGACGACCCCGTTGAGCGTAAAAAACGCCATCGGGATGCCCGCGCGACCGCGCCGGGCCAGCAGGGCGTGCTCCCAGGCAAGCAGGGCCCCGACGATCGCGCTCCCCCCGAGGAAGGCCCACCCGAACCGGGGCTCGGCGAGCCAGGCCAGGGCGAGGCAGGCGAGGGCGCCGGCGTGCAGCAGGCGGCTGATCCACGCGGCCCCGCGCCAGCCGAAGCGGGCGGGGACCGAGTTGAGCCCGGCCGAGCGGTCGTGCTCCAGGTCCTGCAGCGCGTAGATGACGTCGAAGCCGGCGACCCAGCAGACGACCATGCCGGCGAGCCACCAGACGGCGTGGGCGTCGAGCAGGGCGTCCATCCCGCCCACGGCGAGCGCGGCCGCGAGCGGGCTGGCGCCCAGCGCCCCGCCCAGAAAGACGTGGCACCACCACGTAAAGCGTTTGGTGTAGGAGTACAGGGCGATCCAGGCGAGCACGGGGAGGCTGAGCCCGAGGGGCCACCAGTTGTCGTCGGCCCATCCGAAGCCCGCGGCCCCGAGGACAAAGACGCCGGCGCTGGCGGCGAGCATGACAGCGCCGTCGCGCGCCGAGAGCGCGCCGCGCGCGAAGGCGCGCCCGGCGGTGCGCGGGTTGGCGGCGTCGAGGCGTCGGTCGGCGAGGCGGTTGACCAGCATCGCAAAGGTGCGGGCGCTGACCATGCAGAGGACGACGAGGGCGATCTCGAGCGCGACGGTGCGACCGTCGAGGCCGGCCCGGGCCTGGCGTGCCAGCACCAGCACGGCGCCGAGCAGGGCGAAGGGGAGGGCGAAGACGCTGTGGGCGAGCTTGATGTCGGCCAGTGCCAAAGAAACCCGCCCGGTGACCCGGGCGGGTTTCGCGATGTCGGGGTGGGATGTCGCGTGCCCGGTCGCCATCGGTCAGACGCTAGGCACGCCCCGGACGGGGGGAACGGTCGGGCCGGCTCAGGGGCAGCCGGCGAGGAAGGCGACGACGAAGGCTCCGATGTCGCCGTTGTCCAGGACGCCGTCGCCGGTGAAGTCGGTGGAGGGGTCGCCTGCGAGGAAGGCGGTGACGAAGGCGCCGATGTCGCCGTTGTCCAGGACGCCGTCGCCGGTGATGTCGGCGGGGCAGTCGCCCGCGTCGCAGTCGACGTCCTCGATGGCGAAGGCGTCGATGCCGGCCTCGTAGAGGTTGGAGCCGTTGGCGTCGGAGGCGACGGCCCGGACGCGGACGGCGTTGGTGAGGCCGACGAAGTCGCGGACGCGGTAGCTGCGGTCGATCCAGCCGCCGACGGAGTCGGCGTTGTTGGGGCCGAGCACGTCCAGGGTCTGCCAGTTCAGCCCGCCGTCGTCGGAGATCTCGAGGAGGAGGACGTTGGCGCCGGGGTTGAGGCCCTGGTCGTCGTCGAACCATGTGGCGAGCTTGAGCTCGGGGTTGGCGGTGGCGGAGAGGTCGAAGGCGGGGCTGGTGAGGATGGTGGTGCCGCCGGAGACGTGGCTGAGCCCGTCGACGTTGCCGGTGACCCAGGCGCTGCCTGAGCCGTCGGCGTCGGCGGGCGGGGTGTTGGCGGTGTTGGAGCTGGGCACGCCGCGCTCCCACAGTCCGAAGAAGGAGCTGGCGATGGTGCCGGAGACGGACCAGCCCTGGTCGGTCTCGAAGTCGTCGGAGGCGGTGACGACGCGGGCCACGCCCAGCGAGGCGACGGAGGTGTTGGGCCCGAGCTCGACGACGCCGGCGAGGTCGCCCTCGGCGACGACGCGGTAGGTGACGACCGAGCCGCACGGGATGACGGGGAGCAGGCCCTCGTAGGCGCCGGCGCCCAGGTCGGTCATGGTGACGGAGGCCTCGGGTGCGCCGTCCACGGAGTAGAACAGCTCGGGGTCGCCGACGATCGAGTCGTCGCCGAGGGTGAGCAGCACGCCGACGACGGGCGCGGAGTCGGGGTCGATCTCGAGGTTCGGGACGGTGACGAAATCGATGCCGAGTGGCTCGAGCGTGAGCACGCTGGAGACGTCCAGGTCGTAGAGCTGGATGTTGTTGGTGTTGTCGCCGAAGACGCGGATGGCGTAGGCGCCCGAATCGAAGAGCTCGATGGAGGCGGTCTCGACGACGCCGGCGGCGGAGTTGTTGAAGACGCCGAGGCTGTTGCCCGAGGCGTCGAGGAACTCGATGGAGAGGTCGTGGACGGTCTGGTAGTTGGTCTGGGTTCCGGGGGAGCAGGAGCCGTTGGAGTTCTGGGGCCCCTGGATGAAGGAGGAGGCCGAGGGGGTGAGGCTGACGGTGATCTCGACGGGCTGCGAGGTTGTGAAGACGAAGTAGTCGTTGTCGTCGTTGTCGTCGATGGAGATGTCGTTGTAGGAGGCGGAGGCGCCGTCGTTGAGTGCTCCCAGGTCGGTGCCGGTGGCCTGTGTGTCGTTGTTCTCGAGCGGGTCGCCGTACCCGCGCTGCCCGAAGAGGATGTCGTCGAGCTGTGGGCCGACGAAGTTGAGGTTGATGAAGGGCTCCATGAGCTTGGTGCCGTTGGTGGGGCAGACGTGCTCGGCGCCGATGCCGTGCCCGTGCTCGTGGGAGACGGTGTTCTTGAAGCGCCGGTAGTTCTGTGTGGTGGAGTTGAAGAAGCTGTCGTTGGAGTCGATGACCATGTCGCCGTAGTTGGGGAAGTAGTTGAAGGCGAGGACGCCGCCGCCGCCGTCGAGGTTGGTGGCGCCGATGCGGACGTCGCCCCGCACGCCGGCCTCGCCCTGGGAGGTGGTGGCGCTGGAGAAGGCGCGTCCGTCGTCGTTGGGCTCGTAGACGTAGTCGAGCCCGGTGAGGAAGGACCAGCGCGCGAAGACCTGGTCGAACAGGCCGGGCCAGACCTGCGAGCCGTACAGCCCGTTCAGCCAGCCCTGCAGGTTGCTGTTGCTGGGGTTGCCGAAGAGGTTGGGGATGGTGGTGCCGTCCGGGGCGTAGGAGTAGGTGATGGTGGTCGGGTCGCCCTGCGAGAGGCCGTTGCCCGACAGGGCGGTGCGGCTCCAGCGCGTGCCGTACTGGTAGCGCTCCTCGCCGCCCCGGATGCCCTCGAAGAAGGCGTGGAAGGCCTCGGCGACCTTCGGGTCGGTGTCGGGGGCGAGGCACATGTGCGGGACGTCGCCGCCGGCCGCGGCGATCGCGGCCCACGAGCGGAACATCTCCACGTGCTCGGGGCGCATGATCGCGATCGTGTCCTCGTCGATCCAGGAGGCGGCGTCGCCCCAGTCGCGCTCGCCGGCACGCTCGACCAGCACGCCCAGGCCCGCCGGGGCGTCGGCGCGGGGCCCGATGGCGCCCGCGGCGGCGATCAGTGCCTGCTGCTCCGACGGCAGGCCCTGAAAGACCAGCTCGCCCAGCGCGCGATGGGCCAGGCCCGCCTGGCTCACCAGGCAGTCCGGCACCGTCTCGTCGAACGTCTCGGGGGCGGAGCCCGGGCCCGCGAGCGACACGCCCGCGACACCCATCGTCGCCACTCCTGCCCACACAACCTTGCTTGCGTTCTTCATCGCGCTTCCTTTTTGGCTGGGCCGCACGCACGTGCACGCGTGGCCGGATCACACTCGGATTCGAATCCGCGACCGCCGGGTCTCCCCAGCCTCGCACAACAGGCCCCCTCGCACAACCCTCTTGCCGGGTTCTCGGACCGTTTCAGCAGCCTCCCCCCGCCTCGGAAAGGTACGTCCCGACGAAGCGCGAGGCGTCGGCGGGGTCCACGTCGCCGTCGTTGTCCAGGTCCGCCCCGGGCTCGGCGCGTGCGTACATCGCGGCGAAGGCGAGCACGTCGCCCGCGTCCACGACGCCGTCCAGGTTCAGGTCGCTCAGGCACGCGGCGGCCGCCCCGATGGCCCCGCGACGCACCACCACGTCGTCCACGTCCCACACGCCCCCCTCGGCCCGGATCCGCAGCGGCGCGTCGCCCGGCACCAGCATCGAACCGGGCAGGGGGATGTCCCAGAGGGTCATGCGTCCGGTGTCGAATTGCGCGGCCTCGAGCGTGCCGACGACGCCGAACGAGCCCCCGAAGCCGCCGGCCTCGACCAGCAGGCGACCCGTCCCGCTGACCGGCCTGGCCCAGAGGCCCAGGCGGGCGTCGGTCACGCCGCCGAAGCCCCACTTCACCAGCGTGAGGATGGGGAGGCTGGTGATCGCGCCGGCGTCTGCGAGACGCACGCCCCCGCCCCCGCTGACGCTCGGGACGCCCGACACGACCGCGGCGTCCCCGCTGAGGGACCAGCCCGCGGAGCCCGCGGCCTCGTCGAAACCGGCCCGCCAGGGCGGGCTGATGCCCGTGGGCGTCTCGAGGGCCAGGGCGTCGACGTAGACGGGACCGGAGGACCATGCCTCGTTCTGGAGCCGCAGGCGGAGCCCGTCGTGCAGGGCGTCTGCTGGCAGGCGGGCGGCGTGCCAGCCGAAGCGGGACTCCTCCAGCCCGCCCCGGACACGGCTGAGGGTCCGCCAGACGCCGGACTGATCGAGGTACCACACGCCGAGCGCGCTGGTGGCGGCGTCTCCCGGGGCGCTGGCGTGCCATCGCAGGTCGAGGCCTGCGCCGCCGGAGCCCGCGATGGGGGCGGTCTCGACGGTCGCGCCGGGGTCGAGTCGCAGGGAGGCGTTGCCGCTGACTTCCTCTGGCGCGAGGGTGGAGATGGACGCGCCGACCTGCACGGGCCAGGCGAGGGGGTCCAGGGGGTCCCCCGGGTCGCCGTCCATCGCCTCGGCGAATGGGACGGGGAGCAGGACCTCGCCCGAGTAGACGCCTGCGACGGCGGCGCCGGCGTTGACCAGGCCCCAGCCCGTGGTGGTGTCCCACCCGGGCAGGCTCAGGTCGGTGGCGGATGAGAAGAGCGCTGCCTCGACCTCGTCCGCGTCGAGGGCGGGGTCGGCGGACCAGATGAGCCCCAGGACGCCCGCGACGAGCGGGGTGGCGAAGCTGGTGCCGTTGAGGGCGCGGTACGCGCCCGCGAGGTCGGTGGTGAGGATGCCCTCGCCGGGCGCGACGACGTCGAGCCCGTCGCCGTAGTTGCTCGAGCCCCAGACGCGGTTGCGCCGCGTGGTGGCGCCCACGACGGTGACGCCGGGCCAGTCCTGCGTGACGAATGGCCCGCCGGAGTTGCCCGCGGCCCAGACGAGCAGGACGCCTCGTGCGCGCAGCTCGTCGCCCAGGGCGCCGACGGCGGCCTGCGAGACGCCCTCGTAGCTGACGCTGACGATTCTGGCGCCGTTGTCGGCGGCCCAGGTGGCGGCGTGGACCAGCTCGCTGGTGAGGGCGGAGCCGTCGCTCGCGTTGGAGGCGCGGATGGGCAGCAGGGTGGCGCGGGGGGCGGCGCCGGCGACGCCCACGCCGTTGTTCCAGGCGGCGCCGATGATGCCGGTGACCCAGGTGCCGTGCCCCGTGGTGGGGCCGACATCGCCCCCGTCTGCGGCCCTGAGTCGGTCCGCGGCGTTGTAGCCGTCGAGCATGGGGGGCAGGTCGGGGTGGGCGAGGTCGACGCCCGAGTCGATGACGGCGATGACGACGGAGGGGTCGCCGCGTGTGACGTTCCAGGCGCCGGAGGTGTTCATCGCGCCGGGGGTGTGGTGGTACTGTTCGGGGTAGCGGGCGTCGTTGGGGTCCACGGCGGGTCGGACTCGCCAGTCGGGCTGGGCCCAGGCGTAGTCGCCGGTGGCGAGCCGGGCGTCGGCCAGGGCCTCCTCGGTGACGCCCGCGGGGACGCGGACGCGGACGACGCCCGCGCCGGGGTGGCCGGGCTCCATGGGGGCGAGGCGGGCGAGCCCCCGCGCGTCGCGGGCTCCCAGCAGCAGCCAGCCGGAGCGGGACAGGGCGCCGCGGGCCTCGGCGGGCGCGAAGTCGTGGGCACGCACGCCGGTGTGCAGCAGCGCCCGACGGTCGTCGCCGGACCACGCCGGGCCCTCGGGGAGTCGCTCAAGGACGCGGACGGGTTGTGCGGGGGACTGGGAGTGCGCACGCGCTACGCCCGTCGCTGTCAGCAGCGACGCCGCGCAGGCCAGCACACATCCGAGTGTCATCCCTCGCAACTCGATCCCATTCCGATGGGGCGGGAACCCGCCGATAAGAAGACCCCGTGCCTGTACGCACGCACAACGCCTCCGGTTCAATGTGCGCCGTTTCGGCCCCGGAAACCAGCCCATTCCGGCGCGGCAGCCGCAAAACCGGGCCCCGGGGCCGGTTGGTGTCTCATAACACCGCGCCGGACACGGGTCCAGCGGACACGCGCGTCCGGTCCGGCGAGCAACTCCCGAGTACGCTTGCGTCATGAGCCGGCCCCGCCAGGAGTACAACCCGAGCTACCCCAGAACGTCAGGCGGCGGGGCCCCCGCCGGGGAGCACGCGGCGCCCTCCGACCCACCGGCGGCTCCGGAATTGACCGGCGACCCCGGGCGGCTGCACGCACTGCTGGGGGCCGGGCACGCGGCGGTGTCGATCGTGACGATCGACGAGCCGGAGGCCGCGGAGATCGTGCACGCGGCCATCGAGCCCCTGGGGTGCCAGGCGTGGTCGTGGACGACGATCGACGGGCTGCGCGACCTGGACAACCACGCGGCGGGCGCGATCGCGGACACGGAGCCCGCGGCCGGAGCGCTGTTCTGGCTGACGCAGCAGACGATCCCGTCGGTGCAGATCTTCTACGACCTGGCGCCGCACCTGCCGCCCATCGCGCCCGACGCGCGGGCGCTGCGGGCGCTGCGTCGCCTGATCCACCACAACCAGCGGATCGGGGGGCACCTGGTGCTGATCGATCACGAGGAGCACCAGTCGCGGGTGGTGAAGGAGTCCGTCACGCCGTTCCGGGTGTCGCTGCCGACCGACGATGAGATCGAGGCGGAGGTGCGGGGCGTGCTGCGCCGTCAGCACGCGCAGAACCCGATCGAGGTGGACCTGACCAAGGCGCAGTTCCGCGTGTTCCTGAAGAACCTGCGCGGGCTGTCGCGCCGGCACGTCCGCCAGATCGTGCGCGAGGTGGTCGCCCGCGACCTGAAGTTCGACGAGGCGGACCTGAACCATGCGCTGGCGCTCAAGCGCGAGCTGCTCTCGGGCGGCGGCGTGCTCGAGTTCGTGGAGTCGCCCGCGTCCCTGGACCAGATCGGCGGGCTGGAGAACCTGAAGCGGTGGCTCGAGCACCGGGCGGGCTCGTTCGACGAACGCGCCGAGTCGTTCGGGCTCAACCCGCCGCGCGGCGTGCTGCTGCTGGGCGTGCAGGGCGCGGGCAAGTCGCTCTCGGCCAAGGCGGTGGCGACGGGGTGGAACCGCCCGCTGCTGCGGCTCGACCCGTCGGCGCTGTACGACCGCTTCGTGGGCGAGAGCGAACGCCGGCTGCGCGACGCCCTCACGCAGGCCGAGGCGATGGCCCCGATCGTGCTCTGGATCGACGAGATCGAGAAGGGCTTCGCGTCCGCGGCGAGCCAGTCCACCGACGGCGGGCTGAGCCAGCGCATGTTCGGGACGCTCCTGACGTGGATGCAGGACCACCGGGCGCCGGTCTTCCTGATCGCGACGGCGAACAACATCGACGCGCTGCCGCCCGAGCTCCTGCGCAAGGGACGCTTCGACGAGATCTTCTTCGTGGACCTGCCGGGCGCGGAGGCGCGGAAACGCATCCTGGAGATCCACCTGCAGAAGCGCGACCGCGACCCGGGCAAGTTCGACCTGGACGCCCTGGTCGCGGCCTCGGACGGGTTCTCGGGCGCGGAGATCGAGCAGGCGGTCATCGCGGCCCTGCACAACGCGTTCGCGCAGGACCGCGACGTGATCACCGACGACGTGCGCAAGGCCATCGAGACCTCGCCGCCCCTGAGCGTGACGATGGCGGAGAAGGTGGCGCAGCTGCGCGCGTGGGCGGCGGACCGGTGCGTGCCGGCAGGGTGACCCCCCAC
>JBICID010000084.1:0-3518 GCA_043101615.1 Phycisphaerales bacterium JB040
CCCGACGTGCCTAACGAGACGCACGTAGGATGAAACCACAATCGCAACCAAATCATGCACTTCCGCGCGAGACTGTCCAAGCCGGTAGACGCTGACACGAGCGCCTGAACGATGAGGCGAGCTTTGCTGCAGTTGACATCAAGGTGGCTGCGGACAAGGTGGTCCCCGCAGCGCTGAGCAAGCATTGCTGCGCGGACCGGGCCACTCTGAGCCATCGAGGCCAACCAGGAGTCCACGAGCCGCAGCCGTAGTCGGCAAGGAGCATGCCGAGGTCCGCCTGGTCGGTGACGCCGAAGGCGCTGCGAAGGTCAGGATCACGGCCGCAACTAGCGTGCCCATGGACGACGCCTTCCTTACGGTTCTGAGTCTACTGATTCAACACCGTCCACGGTGGCTGGTGAACTACCGATCGGCCGGGACGAGTACGCGGCAGCGCCAAGGCTGAAGAGACGCAGCTCCGAGACCCCAATCGCAGCGCTCGCGCTGTGATAGACACCTACCCTGTACCATGCGAACACCATGGCAAGAGTAACGATGGCTGTGACGATCGGTGGGCTCCTCCTTCTGTTGCTGGCCCAGCCCGTCCGCGCGCTGAGCCCCGACACCGGAGGGTACGACCACCTCCGCGCTGGCTTCCAGGATCCGCCGCCCCGGGCGCGGCCGGACGCCTTCTGGCCCTGGCTCAACGGCCACGCCGACCCGGAGCGCCTCACCGCGGAGATGGAAGCCTTCCGCAGCGCCGGCTTCTCGCGCCTGCAAGTGTGGGATGTGCTGGCCCTCCAGGATCCCGAGCGAATCGTCCCCACGGGACCGGCCTTCCTGAGTGACGCCTGGCTGACCAATCTCGCCCACGCGAACCACGAGGCGGAGCGGCTCGGGCTCGAACTCGGCATGGTCGCCGCCAGCGGTTGGAATGCGGGCGGCGCCTGGGTGGCCCCCGAGAATGCGGGGCTCGGGCTCTACTCCTCTGTGCGGCCGATCCAGGGCCCGGCGACGCTCGACCTCGAACTCGCCTTCCCGGAGGTTCCGGCCCACTGCCCGCGCGCCGCGGACGGACAGCCCGCCTACTGGCGGACCGTCGCCGTTCAGGCCTCTCCCGACGCGGATTCGGACCTCCTCGTGCCCGAGCACGTCGTCGACCTGACGGCGCGGTTGGGCGACGACGGGCGCCTCCGCTGGGAGGCGCCCGCCGGGATTTGGACCATCCGGTGGTTTGTCTTCGCGAACACCGGGCAGCGCTTGATCGTCCCCAGCCCCAACTCCGACGGTCTGCAGATCGACTTTTTCGATGCGGATGACAGCCGCGCCTACTTCACCCACGTGCTAGGGCGGCTGGAATCCGCTCTCGGCCCGCTGGAGGACACCGCGTTTCGGTATCTCGAGGTCGACAGCCTCGAACTCGAGGGCGCGCGCCTCGGCGCGTGGACGGAGGACATTCTGGAAGCATTCCAGGCGCGCTACCAGTACGACGCGCGGCCTTGGATTTCCCTGCTTACGGATCCGAGTCGAGCCGACGAGCGCGGCGAGCGCTTCCTGCATGACTGGACACGACTCGTCAGCGACTTGATGATCGAAAACCACTACCGTCTCGGCGACGAACTCCTCCGCGCGCGGGGCAGGCTGCTCGCCGCGGAGGCGGGCGGACCCGGGCCACCGATCTGGAACAGCTGCCCGGTCGACGCCATGGGGGCCCTCGGCGCGGTGGGGCTCCTGCGCGGCGAGTTCTGGCCCAAGCATCGCAGCATCTACAACGTGAAGCAGATTGCCTGCGCGGCACACACCTACGGCCGGACGATCGTGGACGCGGAGGCCTTCACCTCCTGGCGACACTGGCGCGACGGGCCGTACTACCTGAAGCTGCTCGCCGACCAAGCGTTCGTTGACGGACTGAACCACATCACGTTTCACACCGCGCCCCACGGCGGGGCGGAGACGGGCCTCCCCGGCCTGGCCTACCACGCCGGGACGCACATGGGGCCGAACCTCATCTGGTGGCCGATGGCGCGGCCGTTCATTGACTACCTGTCACGCTGCTCGTTCCTCCTTCAGGAGGGTCGGCCCGTAGCCGACGTGTGCTTCTACCAGGGCGATGGCGCCCCGGCCTTTCACCCGCTCGCCGTGGACTGGGACCCGGACCTGCGTCCTGCCGGGTACGACTACGACGTGGTCGACGTGCGAATCCTGACGGGCGCTATGGGCGTACGCGAGGGACGGATCCAGCTGCCGCACGGAGTGAGCTACGCCCTGCTCGTCCTCCCGGACGAGGAGTCGATCGATCTGACGGCGCTGCGCAAGGTTCGGGAGATGGTGCGCGAGGGGGCGACGGTGCTCGGGCCTCGCCCGGTGCGGGCGAACGGCCTGGCGCACGCCCCCGGAAGCGACGAAGAGGTCCGCTCGCTCGCCCACGAGCTGTGGGGCGACATCGAGGGCCGGCAAGTCACAGAGCACCAGTTCGGGAAAGGGCGCATCGTCCAAGGCCGCACCGTGCTCGAGGTGCTCGACGAGCTCCTGCCGGACTTCGCCTGGGAAGGCGGCGACCGGAGAACGCGCCTGAGCTACGTGCATCGGACCGCGGACGATGTCGAGATCTACTTCGTCGTCAACAACCATGAACGCTGGGAGGACGTCGACGGGCTGTTCCGGGTCAGCGGGAAGCGACCTGAGCTCTGGGATCCGTCAAGCGGGGAGATCGTTCGACTCCGTGAGTTCCGCGCTGACGGGGCGCGGACCCGCGTTCGACTGCGTCTTCCGCCCGGGGGCTCGACGTTCGTGATCTTCCGGAGCGATCCGGAGGCGCCCGGGCCGGTCGCGTACACCCTCGACCCACTACCCCGTGTCCAGTCTGCCGCGCCCCACGTCGCCCACAGCGACACGCCGAACGGCCCGGCGTGGGTCTCCGCCGGTGAAGGTCCGCCGCATGAGGAGTTCATCGTCTACGACCTCGGCGCCACGGTCGAGCTTGGCCACGCCGAGTTCTGGAACTTCCAGGACCAGGCCCGCGGCCTCTTGACGCGCGGCATCCGGGAGATGGATGTCTCGGCCTCCCCGGGCGGCATGGTTTTCGAGCCGCTCGACCGCGTCGAGCTCGCCCGCGCTCCGGAGATCGGCGAGCGAGGTTACCAGCAGCGACTCGAACTGTCGGCCGCACGGTCTCGCTACGTGCGCCTCGACATCGTCTCGAACCACAGCGACGACTGGTCCGGCCGGACGGACTCCGTCGGTCTGAACCGCGTTGCGTTCTTCGACGTCGACGGGGAGGAGATCGAGAGCATACGGGTCCACAAGGTCTCGTCCGGCATCGCCCACGACCCGCGAACGGATAGCCTGCGCGCCGCGGCGCGAGAGGGATTCGAGCTTCCCGGTCCGTGGCGCCTGCGCTTCCAGAAGGGCCGCGGGGCGCCACAGGAGGCGCTGCTCCCCGAGCTGATCTCCTGGACCGATTCCGAGGACGCGGCCATCCGCCACTTCTCCGGCATCGCGGAGTACACCATGCGATTCCAAGCCCCCGCGGAACTCCT
>JBICID010000085.1:0-30803 GCA_043101615.1 Phycisphaerales bacterium JB040
GCCGAGCGCAACAGCGCCTCCCACGTCGAGACCGTCAACGACCGCCTCGACCGCGAGAAAGAGAAGAAGAAGGCCAGGGGCCCGAAACGCCCCTTCGGCACCCTGCTCGGCAACTTCTGGCAGCTCCTCTCCGGCCACCGCCTCACCATCGGGGCCTCGCTGGTCACGCTCTCCATCTCCGTCGGCTTCGCGCTGGTCATGCCCATGACCACCAAGCTCGCCATCGACTACGCCCTGACCGACTCGCCCGGCCCCTCGGGCCTCCCGGAGGGCCTCCGCGACGTCTCGCGCGTCAACCTGCTCTGGCTCGTCAGCGCGATCATGCTCGGGGCCGCGATCTTCGGCGCCGCCTTCGCCATCTGGGGACGCTGGCAGTGCACCCGCATCACCAAGCGCGTCCAGGTCGGCCTCCGCAAGCGCGTCTTCGACCACGCCTCCAACCTCCCCCTGCACCGCATCCAGGCCATCAAGGCCGGCGGGGTCTCCTCCATCCTCCGCGAGGACGCCGGCGGCGTCGGCGACCTCGTCTTCACCCTCATCTACAACCCCTGGCGCGCCGTCACTCAGTTCCTCGGCACACTCGCCGTCATCGTCTGGATCGACTGGCGGCTCGTCCTGGGCGCCCTGGGCGTCCTCCCCGTCATCTGGTTCAGCCACCGCACCTGGATCGGGCGCATCCGCCCCATGTACAGGGACATACGCCACACACGCCAGACCATCGACGCGCAGTCCGCCGAGACCTTCGGCGGTATGCGCGTCGTGCGCGGCTTCAACCGGCGACTCGCCGAGGCCGCACGCTTCACACGCGAGGGCCACTTCATGGCCCGCCAGGAGCTCCGCACCTGGTGGTGGAGCCGCATCCTCGAGATCGCCTGGCAGATCCTCATCCCGCTCGCCTCCGTCGTCGTCCTCATCTACGGCGGCTCGCGCGTGCTCGAGGGCACCCTCACCATCGGCGACCTCATGGCCTTCTCCGCCTACCTCCTCATGCTGCTCGGCCCGCTCGAGGCCCTCGTCTCGTCCGCCACCAACGTCCAGAACAACCTCGCCGCACTCGACCGCGTGCAGGACCTGCTCGAGGAAGACCGCGAGTTCGCGGGCCAGCGCGAGCGACAGCCCGTCGACCGCGCCCTGGTCCGCGGACGCGTCACCCTCGAGCACGTCACCTTCGCCTACCCACCCCGCAAGTCCAGGCGCGCGCTGGGCGAGGCCGCGTCCGGCGCCGACGCCGAGCTCGGAACGCCCGACGCTCCCGCGCCGGAGAACGGCTCTCCCAGAGCGGGCGGCAAGCCCGTCATCGTCGATATCAACCTCGACGTCGAGCCGGGCGAGGTCGTCGCCTTCGTCGGACGCTCCGGCGCCGGCAAGACCACCCTCTGCAACCTCATCGCACGCTTCTACGACCCCACCGCAGGACGCATCCTCCTCGACGGACGCGACCTCACCACCCTCGACGTCGACGACTACCGACGCCTGCTGGGCATCGTCGAGCAGGACGTCTTCCTCTTCGACGGCTCCGTCCGCGAGAACATCGGCTACGCCAGGCGGGACGCCACCGACGAGGACATCCTCGCCGCCGCCACCGCCGCCAACGCGCACGCGTTCATCACCGAGCTCGAGAACGGCTACGACACCCTCATCGGCGAACGCGGCGTCCGCCTCTCCGGGGGCCAGAAGCAGCGCCTCGCCATCGCACGGGCCATCCTCGCCGACCCCAAGATCCTCATCCTCGACGAGGCCACCAGCAACCTCGACACCGAGTCCGAGCGACTCATCCAGCGCTCCCTCGCACGGCTCATGCGCCACCGCACCAGCTTCGTCATCGCCCACCGCCTCTCCACCATCCGGCACGCCGACCGCATCGTCGTCATCGAGGACGGCGTCATCGTCGAGCAGGGCACCCACGACGAGCTCCTCGAGCGGGGCGGACGCTACGCCGCGGTCCTCGAGATGCAGCTCGAGGGCGACGGCACCTCTGGCCTGCCCGAGCCCAACGCCGTCTGACCCCGCCACCCCGCGAACATCCGGCCCCGACCCCCCCCTCATATCCCCCAACGCCGGATCAGTGGACCAAAAAAATGAAACCCCCAGAGCAGCCAAAGGCGCTCATGGGGGTTTCGTGGGGGGGGGCTGGGTTGTCTCCGGACAGTATAGCGGGCCGAAGCGGCGAGTGAAGGCCCGGGCAAGAAATAGGGGATCTGAGACTCGAACTCAGACTAAGGGAATCAGAATCCCTCGTGCTACCGATTACACCAATCCCCTGGGGTGTCACGAGCCGCGGCCCGGGCCGGCCCGAAGGCCGGTCGGAAGTCTAAGCCCCTCGCCCTCGCCCGTCCAGATTGCCAGCAACACTCTCAGAACCCCGCGGGCCCCCGCGGGTACGCTCAGGCATGCCCACGCCCATCGCTATCGGAAGAACCGGCGCACCGATCCCGGCCATCCTCGCCCTGTGCGCTGCGTTCTCCACATTCCCCAACGCCCGGGCCTCGCTCCCCGCCCCGCACGCTTCGACGCGGACCGCCCCCGCCCAGCCCGACGACACCCGCCCCTGGCAGCGACCCTGCCCCGACGGACGCGACACCGAACTCTGGTCCTTCATGGACCGCTACGTCGAGGGCATGCACCGCATGAACCCCGGCCTGGGCCAGACCCTCGGCGACGACCGCTACAACCACCTGCTGGGCGACTCCTCCGCCGAGGCCGTCGCCGAGTCCGAGCGGTGGGCCCGCGAGCGAAAAGCCGAGCTGGAGGGGATGGACCGCGCCGGCTTCTCCGAGGCCGACCACCTCTCGGCCGACCTGATCCTCGACGAGCTCACCCGCTGGCTCGCCTCCGCCCACCTCAAGACGTGGCAGATGCCGGTGGACTCGCTCTCGGGCCCGCAGATCTGGCTCCCCCAGATGGGCCAGGGCGCCACCCTGACCGAGGACCGCCACTACACCGACTACGTCACCAAGCTCGGGCAGGTGGAGACCCAGCTCACCGACGCCACCGAGAACATGCGTCTGGGCATGGCGGAGGGACGGGTCCCGCCGCGCGTCACGCTCGCCAACGCGGTGGAGCAGTCCATGGCCCAGGCCTCGCCCTCCATCCTGGAGGACCCCACCACCAGCCCCTTCTTCGGGCCACTGAACCGCCTGCCGGAGTCCGACCCGCGCCGCGACGAGGCCGCCCGCATCATCCGCGAGCAGATCGCCCCGGCCTACATCGAATTCGCCCAGTTCCTGCAGAACGAGTACATCCCCGCCTGCCGCGAGACCGTCGGCATCTCGTCCGGCGTGGACGGGATCGACGCGTACAACATCGCCCTGCGGAACTACACCACGCTCCCCCTCACCGCCGACGAGGTGCACCGGATAGGGCTCGACGAGGTCGCACGCATCAAGGCAGAGATGCACGCGGTCATCGAGAGCACCGAGTGGCGGGCCCAGCACCCCAAGTGGATCGACCCGGACGAGACCTTCAAGTGGTTCGTGGAGTACCTCCGAACCGACTCCCGCTTCTACTACGACAACCCCGAGGACCTGCTCGTCGGCTACCGCAACATCAGCAAGCTCATCGACGCGGAGATGCCCCGACTCTTCACACGCCTGCCCCGCCTGCCCTACGGCGTGCGCCCCATCCCCGCCTTCGCCTCCAAGTCCGCCCCCACCGCGTACTACTACCCCGGCTCCACCTCCTCGGGCGTGCCCGGCTACTTCATGGCCAACCTCTACGACCTCAAGAGCCGCCCCAAGTACGACATGGTCGCCCTCACCCTGCACGAGGGTGTCCCCGGGCACCACCACCAGATCGCACTCGCCCAGGAGCAGGAGGGCCGGCACGCCGTCCGCAAGCTCATGGGCTCGACAGCCTTCAGCGAGGGCTGGGGCCTCTACGCCGAGCGCCTCGGGCTCGAGGTCGGTGTGGACACCGTGGACGACGGCATCGAGCGGGGCCTCTACGCCGACCCCTACGACGAGTTCGGACGCCTCAACTTCGAGATGTGGCGCGCCATCCGGCTCGTCGTCGACACCGGACTGCACGCCAAGGGCTGGACGCGCGGGCAGGCCCTCGACTACGCCCTGTCCAACTCCGCCCTCACCGAGGTCAACGCCAACAACGAGATCGACCGCTACATCGGCTGGCCCGGCCAGGCCACCGCCTACAAGATCGGCCAGCTCAAGATCCTCGAGCTCCGCGAGCGGGCCGAGCGGGCCCTCGGCAACGCCTTCGACCTGAGGGCCTTCCACGACGCCGTGCTCGAGAACGGCTCCATCCCCCTGCCCGTTCTCGAGTCCCGCATCGACCGCTGGATCGAGGAGCAGTCCTGAGAAGTCGGGAACGCGGAGGGACGGAGGGACGCGGAGAATCCAGAGACAGGTTGCGAAGAGAATGGGTGCGAAGAAAGACAGCTCCACACTCTCCGAGTGCTGTCAGTCCACGTTTGCTCTCTGTCTCACTCCGCGTCCTCCGCGTTCAACGTCTTCAGGGCGCACAAAGAACCCCTCGCCGGAGCGAGGGGCCGTGTGTCACTGGAATCGGTCTCGGCGTTACCCGATCACCGTGTCGTCCCCGATCTCCTTCTTCTCCCACTGGCCCGTCTTGTCGGGCGCGGGCTCCCCGTCGCGGCGCAGCGGGCGGGCTCGACCGTACTCGGACGCGGGCCTGGCACGCCCCTTGTTCGGGGCGGCGGGCCGCACAGGCTGATTCCCGCCAACCACCGTCGAGCCGTCCTCCTCGCGACGCCCGATCAGCTCATCGCCGTCGCCGGCCTCCTCGGGCGTCTCGTCCGGGCCCAGACGGCGGCTGCGGGCCTGATCGATGGACCGATCAAGCTTGCCCAGGATCGCCTTCACTTCGTCGAATGCCTTGCCGGTTGAACCCATAACGGATCTCCTCAGGCCCCACACATCGACGCCACACCCCCCCGACTTGCCGCCCACTTCCGTCTTGCCTCCCTCCGCCCTGTCAATCGGTGCGGGCTGTACCGTCTGGCAGGAATCCGCCCCCCACGCTACAGTCCAACGTCCAAGCCTTTACCACACGGAGACCACATGGCCCAGGTCAGCCTCGAGAACGTCTGGAAGGTCTACCCCGGCGGCGTCGAGGCCGTCCGAGACGTCTCCGTCTCCATCCGCGACGGCGAGTTCGTCGTCCTCGTCGGCCCCTCCGGGTGCGGCAAGTCCACCACCCTCCGCATGATCGCCGGGCTCGAGGACATCTCCAGCGGCACCGTCCGCATCGGCGAGAAGGTCGTCAACACCGTCCACCCCAAGAACCGCGACATCGCGATGGTCTTCCAGAACTACGCCCTCTACCCCCACATGACCGTCTACAAGAACATGGCCTTCGCCCTCAAGCTCCGCAAGCTCCCCAAAAACGAGATCGACCAGCGCGTACGGCACGCCGCAGACATCCTCGGCATCACCGAGTACCTCGAGCGCAAGCCCAAGGCACTCTCCGGCGGCCAGCGACAGCGCGTCGCCCTCGGGCGGGCCATCGTCCGCGAGCCCAAGGCCTTCCTCTTCGACGAACCACTGTCCAACCTCGACGCCAAGCTCCGCGTCTCCACCCGGGGCGAGCTCAAGGCCCTCCACCACCGCCTCAAGACCACCACCGTCTACGTCACCCACGACCAGGAGGAGGCCATGACCCTCGGCGACCGCGTCGTCGTCATGAGCCAGGGGCTCGTCCAGCAGGCCGACACCCCCTTCGAGGTCTACACCCACCCCGTCAACCGCTTCGTCGCGGGCTTCATCGGCACCCCCCCCATGAACTTCATCGGCGGACGCCTCACCAAGGTCGGAGACGCCCTCAAGTTCATCGAGGCCGGCGACGGCCTCGAGCTCCACGTCGCCAACAAGCACAAGCCCGCCCTCATCAAGCACGTCGACAAGGGCGTCGTGCTCGGCATCCGCCCCCAGGCGCTGCAGGAGGTCGCCCACGACCAGCGCGAGGAGGCACTCCAGAAGGGACGCCTCATGGAGCTCGACGTCGAGGTCGTCGAGCCACTCGGCGACCAGATGGACGTGCACGGCAAGACCGCGGGCGGCCTCCGCTTCACCGCACGCGTCCGGGCCCACGGCGGGCTCCCCGTCGGAACCAGGGCCCAGCTCGCCATCGACGCCGAACGCGTCAACGTCTTCGCACCCGGCGAGTTCGGCGACAACCTCCTCCTCAAACGCTGACCCCCCCCACATCCCCCTCCCCACTTCCTCCTCCCCAATCCCCCGCCTCTCGCTCCTTCCGAACGCGGGCGCCACGCCGCGTACCATCCCCCGATGGACGCCCCGCCCCCCCACAACCCCCCCCACAACACCCCCCACCCTCCCCAGGACGGGCCTACGCAAGCTCAGGACGCCCACACCCTCGAGCACGCTCAGACCTTCCCCAAGGGCATCCATCCCGACGGCGCTCGTGCGGGACCCGTCGAGCGACGTCGCGACCTGTTCTGGCAGAACGTCGTCCGCGAGTCGCTCATGGCCCTCGCCGCCGCCGCTCAGTCCAGCACGGGGCGCACCTCCCCCACCCCCTCCGGGGTGGCCCACTCGCCGTCGCCGGTGGGCGAGCTGTTCGACGGGCGGATCGCCGTCATCACCCACCTGGGGCAGCGCATCCCCATCGCCGACCTGCACCCCGTCTTCGCCTGCTCGATCTCCGGCTCTCCCCAGGACCGCGTCCGCTCCGCGGACGTGCAGTGCACCGTCTTCCGCATCACCACCCCGTCGGGCGAGACCTTCACCCTGCCCCTGTCCCAGATCGCGATGGTCCACGCCCTCTCCGACGCCCTGATCCGGCGTCTGGAGGCCGCCGCGGAGGCCCAGGCCGCGGCCCTGGAGGTTGAGGAGGAGGACAAGCTCCCCTTCGGCTTCGCCGCGTATACCTCCCTGAAGGCCTCGGAAGACGAATCCGACCCGGTCCACCCGGCGATCTGACTGACGGAGGCGTCCGGTTTCCCCCCTCGGGGCGCGAATACCATCCCCGAACCGGGGGCTTCCCAGGAGCCGGGCCTCACGCCCCAGACACCACCCCGGAGCGACCATGCGCACCCTCATCGCCATCCCCGTCTACAACGAAGAGAAGTACGTGCGGCGCGTGCTCACCGCGGTCCGCGAGCGGGCGGACCACGTCCTGATCATCGACGACGGCTCCACCGACGCCACCCCCGACATCGTCGCCGAGCTGCAGCGCCCCCTCGACCTGCACGTCATCCGCCACCCGGACAACGCCGGGTACGGGCGGTCGCTGCGCGAGGCCTTCAACCACGCCCAGCACCACGACTACGACTGGGTCATCACCCTGGACTGCGACGAGCAGCACGAGCCGCAGCGCATCCCGGACTTCATCGCCCGGGCCGAGTCGGGCGACCTGGACATGGTCTCCGGCTCGCGCTACCTCGACGCCGCACCGGCCCGCGACCTGCCCCCCGCCGACCGGCGGCGCATCAACGCCATCATCACCGCCGAGCTCAACGAGCGGTTCGGGCTCACGCTCACCGACGCGTTCTGCGGCTTCAAGGCCCATCGAGTCGAGGCCACGCGCGACCTGAACCTGACCGAGAACGGCTACGCCTTCCCGATGCAGCTCTGGGTGCAGTCCGTGGCGCACCGCCACCGCATCGGAGAGATCCCCGTCAGCCTGATCTACAACGACCTGAACCGCACCTTCGGGCACGGGCTCGACCAGGCCGAGGCACGCCTGAACCACTACCGGTGCGTGCTGTACCGCGAGATCCGCGCCTGGGTCGACGCGCTGCCCAACGGCGCACTGCTCGACCTGTGCGCCGAGTGTCCCGAAGAGTCCCCCGCCGACTGAGCACCGTGAGCACCGACGCCCCGCCCAGCCAGACCGCCGACTCGATCGCCATCGAGCCCGATCCGGGGGCGTGGAGGGGCCTCTTGCGACAAGACCCGCCCGCGCTCGCGCGGGCCTTCCGCGAATCGCTCGGCCTGCCGTCCGACCGACCCGTCGTCGCGACCGGGCACCAGCCGATCCTGTTCCACCCCGGTGTGCTCGCCAAGTACCTCGCGGCCGAGGCCGCCGGCGAGGCCCTCGACTGCGCCGTGGTCCACGTCGTCGCGGACCAGGACACGCCGGACGTGACCACACTGCGTCGTCCTGTGCGCACAGACACCGGCACCCTGGAGGTCAAGCACCCGCGTTTGACCGAGGCGCCCGCGTTCACCGCGCTGGCCGTGGCCTCGCAGGGGCCGATCCAGGCTCAGACGCTCGAACCCCCCTTCGATCGCGTGAGCGAGGCCTTCGCCCGTCACGCGGGCGAGACCACGCTCGCGTCCCAGGCGTTCCGGGCGACCGAGGACCTGCTGTCCGACCTGATCGAGCCCGCCCCGGTGCTGTTCGCCTCACGCCTGCAGTCCACCGAGCTGTTCCGGACGCTGGTGGACGCGATGCGGGCCGACCCCGCCCGGTGCTGCGCCGCGTACAACGAGGCCGCCGCGAGCGTGCCCGAGGCGGGCCTGCGCGGGCTGAACTCGCGAGGCGACACCCACGAACTCCCCGTCTGGCACATCGCGCCGGGCCAGCCGCGTATGCCCGTGTACGCGAGCAAGCTCGACGACCTCCCGCCCCACGAGCTCGCCCCGCGTGCTCTGCTGTTCGATCTGATCAACCGGCTCGCAGCCGCGGACCTCTTCATCCACGGCACCGGGGGCGGCGCGTACGCCAAGGCCACCGAGCAGTGGTTCAAGGCCTGGAACCCGCTGCACGAGGACGTCACGCTCTGCCCCGTGGTGACCGTGACCGCGACGCGCACGCTCGACCTGGGCGTCCCGCTGGTCACCCCCGAAGACGCGGCCCGCGCCGTCTGGCGGGCCCACCACGCACGACACACGCCCGGACTGCTGGGCGACGACGAGGCCCAGCGGCGCAAGGACGACCTGGTCGCCCGGATCGACGCCTCGGACGATCCGGCTGAGCGAGCCGGCCTCTTCCGGGACCTCACTGCCCTGCTCAGCGAAACTCGCACGCGCCACGCGGACACGCTCTCGAAACTCGAATCCGAGGCGGAGTCGAGCCTGTTGCGCGCGCAAGAGCACCACATCACGTCGGACCGGACGTGGCCCTGGGTGCTCTACCCGGACGAGACGATCCGCGAGCTGCACAGCACGATCCGAAACGCCTTCGCCCCGGGCGGGTAGGCTTTCGCAGATGCCCCGTTCGACCCCCCCAACGACTCCGATTCGCGCTGTTCACCGCCTGCTGATCGCCCTGTTGGGGGCCTTGCTGTGCATTGCGGGGTGCGAGCGGGATGCGCCGCAGCCTGCGGTTCGTACGCCGAGCAACCCCGCCCCGGAGCAGCGCCGACTCGTCGTCCTCTCCCCCGCGCTGGCGGTCATGCTCCAGCAGCTCGGGCACGAGGACGACGTCGTGGCGCGCCACACGTGGGACATCGCCCTCTCGGACTCGATCCCCACCATCGGCGACCAGTTCGAGCTGGACTACGAGGCGCTGCTGCGCCTGGACCCAACGCACGTGTACACCCAGTACGAGTCGGCGGGCGTGCCCGACCGGTTGCGTGAATTGAGCGCGGACCGCGGCTGGCACCTGGAGGACTACCGGCTGAACTCCGTGGACGACATCGCGGCTGCTTTGGACGACCTGTACCTCGACCTGGGGGGCACAATCCAGACCGACACACCGCTGGAGGTGGAGGGCGTGGACCTCGGGAGCGTGCCGGACTTCGACCACCCGCTGCCGTCCGACCGGCTGGCGACCGCGCTGAGCGACCGGGGCCCGTCGGTGCGTGGGGCGGGTCGGGTGCTGCTGCTGGCCAGCGCCGACTCCCCGGCGGCGCTGGGGCCGGGCTCGTTCCACCACGACATCCTGGTGCGGATCGGCGGGACGCCGGCGATTGAAGATGGGGGGCCGTGGATGACGCTGGACGCGGAGGACGTGCTGCGCATCGCGCCCGACGGGATCGTGCTGTTTGCGCCGCGCGAGGCGAGCGAATCAGACCGCTGGCCCCCCCCCACGCTGGCCCAGGGCGAGCTTGATGATCAAGCGTGGGGCGCGATCGTGGATCGCCTCGGGGCGCTGGGCGATCTGCCGATCCCCGCGATCGAGCAGCGCCGCGTGCTGGTCATCGACGATCCGCTGTGTCTGCTGCCGTCGCCGGCGCTGGCGGACGTGGCGGACCGGATGGCGGACGTGCTCGAGTTGTGGTCGGAATGAGTCAGCCGCGCCCCTGGCATGAGATCTTCGCATCGCTCTGGACGGGCGTGTGCGACGACCGTGGAGCCCCGAGTCGCGTGCGTCCGTTCTGGCGATCGCGGACCACCGTCCAACTCAACAGGCAGGCGGAAGCACAGTGGCTACGACTGCGACGTGCCCATCCGATCCGGTATGGGCGAGTCACCACGGCCCGCTTGCTGGTGCTGGCGGCCTGGACGGTTGCGTTGCTGGCGGGCATCGGGGCTGTGATGAACGTCGGCGCGAGGTCGAATGCGCCGGGGGCGCTCTCGCTGATTGTGATCGTGGCCTTTGTGGTGTTGATGATGAGGTTCCTGCAGGTCTGGGAAGATCGTCTCCGGTTCCATATCACGAAGGCGTACTTCCTGCGGGATCACGTCTGCCCCTGCTGCGGCGATTCGCTCAGGGATTGCGCCACCGAGGATGACGGGTGCCGCGTGTGTCTGGAGTGTGGGCGTGCGTGGGAGTGGCCGTCCCGGGATCACGAGGCATTTCAATGAGGCGTCCGCTCGATGACAATGGGAAAGCGTGCGGACTGCACAACCCTGATCGAGCTACTCGCCGCCGGGAGGGACGGAACCGCACGTTGCAGCGGAACGGGCTCGGTGGGCCGGGGTTCTTGAGCGTGATCGAGATTGCGTCTGGCGGGCTCGCGATCGTGGCGATTGCAGTGCTCGCACAAGAACTCATGGGAATCCCACCCACCGTGGCGGGCATCGCCGCCGGCCTGCTGCTCGCTCCGGTGATCATCCTGGTATTGAGCCGCGACGCGGTCCGTCGATTCCGGAAGCGCCGGGCGCTCGCGCTGCGTGAGCGGCTGTGCCCGGCGTGTTGGTACTCGCTGGTGAAGGTCGAGCCAGCGGTCAATGGGATGACGATCTGCCCGGAGTGCGGGGCGGGGTGGAAGATTCCGGGGGACGAGGCTGGATGAGGCCGCGGCTTGAGGACGAGCCCCTCTCGTGAGAGAGGGGACCCGGGAGCGTGGGCCATGTCCTGAGAGCGTCGGGGCCCGGGTCCCCCGACTCACGTCGGGGGCTCGTTGAGGGTGGGGCGCAACTCGGTCGGGGCGGCCCGGCACCGCGGGAGATGAGCCCTAGACTCCCTCCCATGCCCGAGACCTCACCGACTCCGACCGCTTCCATCGACCCCGTCGAGATCCTCGAGGGGCGTTTCGCCGCGGCATTGCAGGCCGCGTTCCCGGATGTGGAGGCGGACCCGCTGATCCAGGCGGGTCGGAACCCGGAGTTGGGTGATTTCCAGTCCAACGCCGCGATGCCCTTGGCGAAGAAGGCGGGTGTGAAGCCCCGGGACGCGGCCGCGCGGATCATCGAGCACCTGGACGTGTCCGACCTGGCCGAGCCCCTGACCGAGGAGTCGATCGCGGGGCCGGGGTTCATCAACATCCGGCTGCTGCCGGGCACGCTGGCGGGCCTGATCGCGCGCCTGGACGACGAGCACCTGGGCGTGACGCCGCCCGAGCACCCGGACACCGTGGTGGTGGACCTGTGCGGGGTGAACCTGGCCAAGCAGATGCACGTGGGGCACCTGCGGTCCACCGTGATCGGGGACGCGGTCGCCCGCCTGTTCGAGCGCCTGGGGCACACCGTGGTGCGCCAGAGCCACGTGGGGGACTGGGGCCTGCCGATCGCGATGGTGGTGCAGCGGATCATCGAGCTGGAGGACGCGGGCGAGCTGAACCCCGGCGGGATCTCGCTGGACCAGCTCAACGGGCTGTACCGGGCGGCCCAGGCGGAGTGCACGCCGGAGAAGCGGGCGCTGGCGACCATCGAGAAGCACGGGGCGAACCCGAAGGCGATGGCCGAGTGCGCGCTGCGGGTGGAGACCGCGACCCAGGCGCTGGACCGGGCCAAGGCGCGGCTGGTGGCGCTGCAGTCCGGCGACGATCGCTCGGTGGCGACGTGGCGGAAGGTGTACGACATCACGATGGCCTCGTGCCTGGCGACGTGCCGGCGCTTGAACGCGAACATCACCGACGAGCACTCCGCGGGCGAGAGCACGTACCGCAGCGAGCTGGCGGACGTGGTGGCGGACCTGGAATCACGCGGGATCGCGGAGGAGAGCGACGGGGCGCTGGTGGTGCGGGTGGACGGCATCGCCGAGCCCTGCCTGATCCGCAAGCGGGACGGGGGCTTCCTGTACGCGACGACGGACCTGGCCGCGATCCGGCGCCGGTGCCAGACCATCGGGGCGGCCAGGGTGGTCTACTGCGTGGATGCGCGCCAGAGCCTGCACTTCAAGCAGGTGTTCGGGGCGGCGAAGCGCGCGGGGTACACCGTGAACCCGGAGGGCGTGGACGCCGCGCTGGAGCATGCGGCCTTCGGCAACGTGATGGGCGAGGACAACCGGCCCCTGAAGACGCGCTCGGGCGAGAACGTGAAGCTGGCGGACCTGCTGGACGAGGCCGTGCAGCGGGCTGGGGTGACGGTGTCGGAGAAGAACCCGGACCTGGACCAGTCCGAGCGGGACGCGATCGCGGAGGCGGTGGCCATCACCGCGATCAAGTACGCGGACCTGTCCACCGATCGGATCAAGGACTACGTGTTCAGCTTCGACCGGATGCTGGCGTTCGAGGGGGACACCGGGCCGTACCTGATGTATGCGCTGGTGCGGATCCGCTCGATCTTCCGCAAGGCGGCGGAGCAGGGGATCGGGTTCGACGCGGGGGCGGAACAGAGGCTGGAGGCCCCGGAGGAGAAGGCGCTGGCGCTCAGGCTGCTGCGGTACCCGCGGACGGTGCGGAGCGCGGGCGAGACGCTCGAGCCGCACCGGCTGTGCAACGAGCTGTACGACCTGGCGTCGGCGTTCTCGACGTTCTTCGACCGGTGCCCGGTGCTGCGGGCCGAGGACGGGCCGACTCGGGCCTCGCGCCAGCGCCGGGCGGCGCGGACGGCGCGGGGGCGCGAAGACGGGCTGGAGACGCTGGGCCTGCCGACCGGCGAGCGGATGTAACCCCCCCCCACTTCTGCCCAACTCGAGCCACGCTGTCTCACTCATTGGCGTAGCGCACACGCGTCCTCGTCGTGAGCCTAGGGAGGACCGGGGATGCATGCCCGGTGATGGTTGGGCTGCTTTTCGAGCAACCGTGTCGAGCCGTCCGGTGCCGTGCTTCGACCCGAAGGGCGAAGCACGCGGGCCGCGCTCGTCCGCCTTCGCGCTGCGCGTCGAAGTCGGGCACCTTTCAAGTCTCCGTGAGGTGCTTCACGTGATCCGGCTGCCCCGTCCCGACGATGGCCGCGCCTTCCTAGGGGCACATGCGCGATGCTGTGCAAAAAAAGAACCGGCCGGTCCCGTGGGACCGGCCGGCGTGAGAGTCAGATCAGGCGTCTGAGATCAGAAGCCGAGCTGGAGCTGGCCACGGAAGGCGTACTCGGTGTCCGAGCCGCCGAGGATGCCCATGTCGCCCCAGGGGTTGGTGCCGGCGACGAAGGCGACGGCGTCCTCGAAGGAGTAGATGAAGTCCACGGTGATCTTGGCGGCGTGGCTCTCGGGGGTCAGGTAGTAGTTGCCGCCGATGGTGAAGAACTGGGCGCTGTCCTCGCTGGTCGCGGTGACCAGGTCGCCGTCGATGTCGATGAAGTCGTAGCGACCGAAGATCTCGACGTCGTCGGAGACGAAGACGCCGCCGTCGACGACGACGCCGGTGCTGGCGGCGTCGATGCCGGTGTCGGAGTCGTCCCAGGAGTTGCCGATGACGGCTGCGCCGACGTTCCAGCCGTTGCCCTCGTAGCGACCGTCGACGGTCCAGAGGATGTAATCGAGGTCGGGGGTGGCGCCGGTGGCGAAGGTGCGGCCGGTGGAGCCGCCGGACTGCCAGTTGATGCCGCCGCCGAGACGGAAGGCGTTGTTGGAGCCCTTCCAGGAGGTGGCGTCGTCGAACTGGGCCCAGTCACCCTCGATCTTGTAATCGAAGCGGGCGGCGATGGCGAAGTCGGCGTCGGAGCCGCCGATGGGGGAGGCCGCGGTGCCGGGGCCGGTGCCGGTGCCGCCGCCGGGCTGGAAGCCGATGCCGTCGTGCAGGGCGACGGTGAGCATGAACTCGTCGGCCATGTAGTCGAGCGCGACACCCTGGGTGTAGCCGCCGGCGAAGAACTCGTTGACGGCGGAGCGCTCGACGGAGAGCATGGTCATGTCGGAGGCGTTGTCCTCCCAGACGACGAAGTTCTTGAACTGGCCGACGGAGAGGCTGGTGCCCGCGCCGTCACCCTCGAAGTTGTAGGTGATGTAGGCGTGGCGGAGGTTGCCGGCGATGTTGGCGGTGTTGCCGTTGATGCCGGTGTCGGCCTGGCCGAACTCGAGGCCGATGGCGTAGCCCCAGTTCGGGCTGACGACGTTGCCCGAGAAGTCGAGCTGCACGCGGTGGGCGTCGAAGCCGTTGACGGTGTCCTCGGTGGCGGTGACGCCTGCGTCGTCGCTGTCGCGGGTGTTGAAGATGTAGCGCATCTGCAGCAGGCCGCCGATCTCGAGGCGGTTGTTGCCGGCGCCGTCACCGATGAAGAAGCTGCCGTCGTGACCCGAGCCACCGGCCTGCAGCAGGCTGGTGTGGGCCGCGGCGTCGGCACGCAGCTCCGCGGCGTACGCACGATCGAGGTCGGGCGAGGCGATCGCCACGCTGGACAGGCCGAGGGCCGAACCGGACATCACGAGCATCATGTTCTTGCGACTCATCTTGAGATACCCCTTGTTCCCTGAGGAAATTGATCCCAGGTGGAAACGTTTCGGGTGCACACGAATCGGCCCGAACGGGCCACGGCACCCTTAGCACTCCGCCCCGGATCTCCCAGGGCTCAACTGAGCCGGCCAACGCGGTCGGCCCCTGAACTCTTCGCACACTTGCCTGGGACTCATCCCAAACCCAACTCCACCGACGCCCGTGTGCCATGCGCCGGTCATATCCAATCGGCCCGACCCTCTTTCGAAGGCCACAACCCCGTCCGCAAACCGTCGATTTTTCCCGAGTGCCTCCGAGCCTGACGCCCTCCGGGCGACCGACTCTTCGGTCTCGAGGCCATCCGCGTTTCGGGTTCTCGGACGATTCGAACCCGGGGTCTGGAGTATAGACAGCCCGCTTAGCGAGTGCCAACTCCACAGGCCCACATCGGCCCCCCGATCGGTTTCTTTCCACTTTTCTCGATCCCAGCCGCCCCCCGGCCGCTCTTTTTTTTGAACGCCACCACACGGCAGGCAACCCGACCGGAACCCGATCCGGCCGCGGGAGCCGGGGACGCTCCCGGGTGACATCGACCGGCCCGATCCGGCCGGAGAACTTCACAGTCTTTTCACGCCGGCGCGAGGCCTCCCGGCGGGATTCGCGATTACGCTTTCATCCGCGCTTCCTTCCAGACCCACGGGCGAGACCGCACGATGACCACCGCCAGAACAGTCCTCGTCGTCGACGACGAGCCCGACCTGACGGATCTGCTCGCGTACAACCTGAAACGCGAGGGCTATACCACCGTCGAGGCGCACAACGGGCGGGACGCGATGCGTCTGACGCTGTCCCACAAGCCCGACCTGATCATCCTGGACGTGATGATGCCCGCGCCAGACGGCATCGAGGTGGCCCGGCAGATCCGGGCGAACCCCGAGGTGAGCGAGACGCCCATCATCATGCTCACGGCCAAGTCGAGCGAGAACGACCAGCTCGCCGGGCTGACCGTGGGGGCCGACGACTACATCACCAAGCCCTGCTCGCCCAGGCTGCTGGTGGCGCGGGTCGGGGCGCTGTTCCGCCGGCTCGAGAGCGCGGGGCCCGCGACGGGCAACACCATCAGCGCGGGCCCGATCGAGATCGACCCGGACTCGCACGAGGCCCGGGTGTCCGGGGAGCTCATCCCGCTGACGGTGACCGAGTTCCGCATCCTGGCGGCGCTGGTGGCGCAACAGTCCAAGGTGCTCTCACGCTCGTCGCTGATCACACGCGCGATGGGGCCCGGGGTCACCGTGACCGAGCGCACGATCGACGTGCACGTTACCTCGATCCGCAAGAAGCTGGGCGAGCACAGCGGGATGCTCAAGACCGTTCGCGGGGTCGGCTACCGCCTGGTCGAGGCCGAGAACTCCCCCGCCTGACCCCCACCCCCCCGTCCCCCTATCCCCGTGTCCTTTCTTCTGGCTGGCACGCGTCCGTCTGTGTCCGGGGCGCGCGGGAGTGCCGGGGGGCGGATCGGCGGCGTGGGGGAGGTAAACTCTCGCGCGGACCCCGATCATGCCTGCCCGCCCCGCCTCCATCCCGTGGACTCTCGCCGGGGCCGTCGGACTCGTGGCCCTCGTTGTGGTGGCGACGATCATCCCGACGCACTGGCGTGCGCCGCTGGCGGTGGGCGTGGTGGCGTGGGTGCTGCTGATGCTGCAGCGCGACCGGGCGGCGCTGGCCCGCGCCGGGCTGGCCCGGGCGCACGACGAGGAGCGTGACCGCCTGACCCGCGATCGCGACGGCGCCCTGGAGGAGGCGCGGGATTTCCGCGCGATCCTCGACGCCGTGCCGACGCCGATCCTGGTCGTGCGTCCGTCCGGTCGCGTGTCGACGGCGAACCCGGGCGCGGCCCGCCTGCTGTCGCGTCGCCCGGGCGAGATCCGCGGGCGTGAGCTGGAGGACCTGCTCCCGCAGGAGGAGCTGCTGGCGCTGTTCGACCAGGCGCGGGCGGGGACGCCGGCGCGGGCACGGCTGCGCCTGGTGCTCAAGGACCGGACGCGCTACTTCGACGTGACGGCCCGCCTGACCGAAGCCCCGGCGACCGAGGACCACACGCCGGTGGTCGTGATCGGTCTGGAGGACGTCACGACGCTGGCCGAATCGGTGCAGCTCAAGTCCGACTTCGCGGCCAACGCGTCGCACGAGCTGCGGACGCCGATCGCGGCGATCCGGGGGGCGGTGGACACGCTGGCGGTGGCGATGGACGACCGGGAGATGGTCGAGCGGCTGGCGGCGATCATCGCCCGGCACGCGGTCCGCCTGGAGGAGATGGTGAAGGACCTGCTCGACCTGTCTCGCCTGGAGTCGGCCGACAGCCCCTCGCAGGCCGAGCCGGTGGACCTGGACGCCCTGGTGGCGCGTCTGGACGCGCACGCCGAGGGGACCCGGGCCGAGCGTGATGTGGAGTTGCGGTTCGAGCTGCACGAGGACCTGCGTCGGCTGTACCTGGAGGAGCGGCTGCTGGAGCTCATCCTGCGGAACCTGATCGAGAACGCGGGCAAGTTCGCCCACGAGCACACGACGGTTCGCGTGGTCGGGGAGCCCGCGGACGTGGCCCCCGCCCCGCAGGACCCGGACGCCCCCGCCCCGATCAACCTGGACCCGAGCCTGCCCGGGGTGCGGTTTCGCGTGATCGACCGGGGCCAGGGCATCCCGCTGAAGCACCAGGCGCGGGTGTTCGAGCGGTTCTTCCAGGTGGACCCCGGTCGGGATGCGAGGCGGCAGCATCGCGGGACGGGGCTGGGTCTGGCCATCGTGAAGCACGCCGTGCGTCGCCTGGCGGGGCGGGTGGACATCCAGTCGGTGCTGCACGAGGGGACGACGGTGACGGTGGAGATCCCGCACTGCATCCGCCCGGAGGAGTACGCCGAGTCGCGACTTCCGGCGTGATTTGCTGACAAATGCCGTACAAATCTCGGTTTCGACCCGCGAAACCGCCTGAACCCGCGCGGCCCCCGATACGATCCTTGTTCCAGACCACCCGATCCGAGTCCCGGGGCCCGTCGCGTCGGCGCGCCCGCACCGGACCACGAGAGACCGATTTGGACCTGACCCTGCACATCCCCGAAGGCCACAAGGCCCTCGCCGTCGTCGGACCCGCCGAGCGGAACCTGAAGATGCTCCGCGAGGCGCTGGGCGTGACGCTGTCGGCCCGGCACGGGACGCTGCGGATCTCGGGCGAGCAGCCCGAGGTCGTGATCGCGCGCAACGTGATGGAGCGTCTGGTCCGCCAGGCGGGCGTGGACGAGCCGCTGTCGCGCGACCAGGTGCTGGCGTTGATCACCGACGAGTCGGAGCTGGCCCGGCGGTCCCCGGGCCTGCCGGTGCGGGACTCGACGGGCTGGGACGGCACCCTGAACGTGCACGCGGCGGGGCGGCGCATCAAGCCCAAGTCCCCGGCCCAGCAGGCCTACCTGGACGCGATCCGGGATCACGACATGATCTTCTCGGTGGGCCCGGCGGGGACGGGCAAGACGTACCTGGCGGTCGCGGCCGCGGTGCACCTGCTGCGCGAGCAGCGGGTCTCCAAGGTGATCCTGTGCCGCCCGGCGGTGGAGGCCGGGGAGAAGCTGGGGTTCCTGCCGGGGGACCTGGAGGCGAAGGTAAACCCGTACCTGCGCCCGCTGCTGGACGCGCTGCACGACATGGTGCCGTACAACGACATCAGGCGGTTCATGGATTCGGACCTGATCGAGGTGGTGCCGCTGGCCTTCATGCGGGGGCGGACGCTGAACAACGCGGTGGTGATCCTGGACGAGGCGCAGAACACGACGCGTCAGCAGATGAAGATGTTCCTGACGCGGATGGGGCACGGGTCCAAGGTGATCGTGACGGGGGACACCACGCAGATCGACCTGCCGGACCCGCGCGAGTCGGGCCTTGTTGACGCCGCCCGGCGGCTGCGCCGGGTGAAGGGCATCTCGTTCAACCTGCTGACCGCCGAGGACGTGGTGCGTCACCCGCTGGTGCAGCGGGTGATCGCGGCGTACGACGACCACCAGCCCGAGGACTCGGCCCCCGCCCGGCTGCGGCGCGATCTCGAGGAGGCGCTGGGAGAGGTGGCCCCGACCGAGGAGCCCGACGCGTGAGCAAGGCCCCGAAGCCAAGCCAGCGTGCCACGCCCAAGGCCGCCGCGCGTGGGGGCGGGCGTCGTCGTCGCGCGGTGATCCGTGTCCGGGAGGCCTCGTTCCGCGATCGTCTGCGGAACCTGCTGGAGCGCACGCACCTGCTGTGGGGCGTGGGTGTGACGGTGTGCTTCGCGCTGGCCGTGGCCGTGCTCGCGTCGTGGGCGCGCGAGCAGCCGCTGATCGCCCTGGGCCAGGTGATGGACGAGACCCGGACGGTGCGGGTGGAGTTCACGTACACCGACGACTCGGCGACCGAGCAGCTGCGGACCGACGCGCGCCAGCGGACGCGTCGCGTCTTCCGTGCGGACCTGGCGGCGCTGGACGAGATCCGGACGTCGCTGACCCAGCTCCCGCGCACGGTGGTGGGCGTCTCGGACATCGGCGAGCTGTCCGAGGACATCCGTCGCCGGTTCGGGCTGTCCAACGAGCGCCTGAGAGCGCTCAAGGATGCGACCGCCCCGCCGAAGCCGCCCGAGCCGCAGCCGGTCCCGGAGGCGGTCCCGGAGGCGGAGACGCCCGTCGAGACCGGCGCCGGGGGCGGGCAGGCGACGCAGGAGGGCGCCGGCGGGACCGCCGACGCGTCCGGCGGGGCGTCGGAGGCCCGGGCGGACGGGCAGGAGGGGGAGACGGCCCCGGCGCAGCCCCGTCAGCCCGAGGAGACGGTCGCTGCGCCGGAGACCGTCGCGCGTGCGAACCCGAACCTCGAGGCCTGGGACCGGGCGGTGGCGGTGCTGGACGAGATCCTGCGGACGCGACGCCCGATGCTGTCGGGCACGGAGTTCCAGACGGCCACGCAGGAGGGCCTGGCGACGCAGATCGAGCTGCGTGTGGGCGACCAGGTCCACCTGGTGTCGCGCAACGATGCGCCGATCAACATCGGCGCGCCCGAGTCGCTGCGTGCCGAGGTGGACCGGATCGTGCAGATCGCGGGGTTCACCGGTCTGCCCGCTGAGATCGTGCGTGAGCGTCTGACGCGCGAGCCGCCCGGTGGTGGGGCGCGCCGCCCCACCTTCACCTACGAGGCCGACGCGACGACGCAGGCCCAGGCCGCGGCCGCGGCGGCGGTGCAGGACGTGGTGCGGTCGGTGCCGAAGGGTCAGATCATCTTCACGCGCGGGGACGTGCTGGACCAGACCCAGCTCGAGCTGTTCAAGCGTGAGATGGCCGAGTTCTACCGGCAGGCGCCGGCGTGGACGATCTGGGCGGGGCGGCTGGGCGTTGGCGTGGCGGTGCTGGCGCTGTCGTCGATCCTGGCGGGGTACGTCGCGGTGTTCTCGCCGCCGATCGCGCGCCGGTCGGCCCGGATCCTGTGGCTGGCGATCGTGCTGTTCGTGGCGTTGGCGGCGAGCACGGTGATCGCGGTGCTCAAGCCCGACCTGACGCTGCTGGCCCTGCTGACCCCGACGACGCTGGTGGCGGTGCTGCTGGCGGTGGCCTACACCCCGCGGACGGCGTTGGCGCTCGGGGCCGTGATCGCGGGGCTCGCGGTGCTGGCGCTGGACCTCGGTTTCACGGCGTACCTGCTCGCCGCGATCGGGATCGCGACGGCGGTGTCGCTGCTGGGTGACATCTCGCGCCGTCGCGCGATCGTGCGGATGTCGGTCTCGGTGGCCGCGGTGCTCGCGGTCGCGGCGGCGGGCATCGCCCTGATCGACCAGCCGCCGACCGGGGCGCTGTTCGAGCAGACCGTCACGCACGCGCTGCAGGCGGCGCTCTCCGGGCTGCTGGCGGGGATGGTCACGCTGTTCGTGCTGCCCTACATCGAGCGTGTGTTCGACATCGCGACGGGGATGACGCTGATCGAGCTGCGCGACCCGAAGCAGCCGCTGCTGCGGGAGATGCAGCAGCGTGCGCCGGGCACGTACAACCACTCGCTGAACGTTGCCGCGATCGCCGAGAGCGCCGCGGCGTCGATCGGGGCCGACGCGCTGCTGACCTACGTCGGCTGCCTGTACCACGACATCGGGAAGATCAACAAGCCCGAGTACTTCGTGGAGAACCAGGCCCGCGGGATCAACAAGCACGACAAGCTGTCGCCGGCGATGTCCCTGCTGGTGATCGTGGGGCACGTGAAGGACGGGCTGGAGATGGCGCGCGAGCACCACCTGCCCAAGGCGCTGCACCACTTCATCGAGGCGCACCACGGGACGACGCTGGTCGAGTTCTTCTACAAGCGGGCCAGGCAGAAGGCCGAGGACAGGTCCGCCGAGGGCGCCGCCGAGGCCGACGCCGAGAAGCTGCCCTCCGAGCTGGACTACCGCTACCCCGGCCCGCGCCCGCGGACCAAGGAGGTCGCGATCGTGATGCTCGCCGACGCGGTGGAGAGCGCCACGCGCTCGCTCCCCGAGCCGACCCCCTCCCGCATCGACGCGCTGGTGCGCGACTTCGCCAACCGGCGGCTGATGGACGGGCAGTTCGACGACTGCGACCTGACGCTGCGCGAGCTCAACACCATCTCGGATTCGATCTCCAAGTCCGTCGCCTCGATCTACCACGGGCGGGTGTCGTACAGCGATCCGAAGAAGCCCGACGCCCCGGACAGCAAGGTCGAGCCCAAGCCCGCGCGCCCCGAGCCCGACTCGGACGACTCGGGCGACGAGCCCCGGGAGAAGAGCGCGTGAGCCCGGGCACGCTCGCGCTGACGCTCCTGGTCGCCGGCGCGACCACCCCGCCCGCCGTTCCCGCCCGGGCGCACACGCACGACGTGCACGAGGCCCACGCCCCGACGGACGCCCCGCTCGCGCTCACCGAGACCGGCGTGCGGTTCGGCCCGTTCGGCCTCGACGGGCGCCCGGTCGACCACGCGCTGGCGTCCTGGATCGTCCGGACCGAGGACGGTGCCGGGGCGCGCCTCGACGTGCGCGTGGTGACCGGCGGCGTGCCCTCCCCCTGGCTCACCCTCGCGCGCACCGGCGACCCGGACGCCCTGAGCGATCTCCCGGCGGAGCGGGACCGGGCCGAGGGCGCCCGGGTGTACACCGACGTGCTCGCGTGCGACCCCCCGGGCGAGGGCGTCGAGCTGCGACTGCTCGCGTCGGGCGGCGAGGCGACGCTGACCGCCCTGTGGGTCACCCTGACCGACGAGGCCGAGCCGCCCGCGCCGCTCGGCGAGCTGGACGTCTCGGCGCTGCTCGAGCCCGTGCCCGGGCCGGTCGCGCTCGACGTGCCGCACCACGCCCAGAACGAGGCCGGGCCGGAGCTGGCCTCGCGCCTGTGCTCCCCGACCTCGGTCGCCATGACGCTGGCCTACCACGGGCACGCGCGGACCGTCGCCGAGGTGGCCGCGGACTGCTACGACCCGGACGCGGAGATCTACGGCAACTGGGTGAACAACACGCTCGCGGCGTCGAGGCTGGGCGTGCCCACGCTGGCCACCCGTCTCGGGTCGTGGGGGGAGCTGGAGGCGGCGCTCGGGCACGGGCCGGTGGTGCTGTCGCTGCCGCCGTTCACGCCCGACACGCTGGGCGGGGTGACCTACGAGTCGAAGTCCGGGCACCTGCTGGTCGCACGCGGCTTCGACGACAGCGGCGACCTGCTCGTCTCCGACCCCGCCCACGGGGACCCGGACGAGGCCAGGGCGACGTACTCGCGCGAGGATCTGACACGCCTGTGGCTGCTCGAGAACCTGGGGACGTGCTACCTGCCCGCGGCGGCGCTGGGCGACGTCGCTGGCGCAAAGCGACCGCACCGGGACTGAACCCGGAGCGACAGCGACACTGAGCCCGGAGCGACAGCGACACTGAGCCCGGAGCGACGGCGACACTGAGCCCGGAGCGACGGCGACACTGAGACCGGAGCGTCGGCGACGGGGCACGCGGTTGGAAATCGACACCACATGCACGGTGCCGTGCTTCGACCCGGAGGGCGAAGCGCGCGGGTTGGGAGCGGGGCCTGCCTGAAACACCCGGAATCGGTCAGAGATTCGCGAGCGAAGCAAAGGACGTGAGCCCGATCGGCTCCTTGGTGTAGAACGGTTCCGCGGCCTCGGTGCCGATGCGGGAGCCGAAGTAGGTCGCCGCGGCCTGGACCCAGTCCACCACGCGCCGGTTCTTCTCGGGCAGCACGAACTGCGTCCGGTACGCGTTGATCGAGTCGATCTTCGCTCCGACCAGCCCGGAGATGTCCAGCAGGAAGTTCGGGTCCGCCACCCAGCGCAGGTGCGTCGCGTAGTAGTAGAACAGCCAGCCCGGGTGGCAGGCCGGCGGCTCGGCCGGGGCGATCCGCGTGCCGTCGATGGTGGGTGCCGGGAAGGCCTCGCCGGTCCACTGGTCGGTCGGCCAGGGCATGGCGACCTTGGAGAGCTTGGCGTCGAAGCGCGCGTCCTCGACGATCCTGGTCACCGCGAGATGGTCCGGGTGGGCGTCCTCGAAGAACGGCGTGAACAGCACGTCGGCCTGCCACGCACGGATCGCCCCGGCCACGGCGTGGCGCGACTCGATCGAGTGCTCCACGTACCGGTTGGGCAGGCCCAGGCACAGGCGTTGGATCGGGACGTGCGTGCCTTGGTTGGCCTCGGCGTGCACCCGGGCCGCGTCGTTGAGCACGCCGAGCGCATCAATGGCTTCCTGCCTTCGTGTCTCGGGATCCCCCAGCGGGGTGGGCTCGCCGTTCGTGACGTCGAGCAGCAGCAGGTGGTGCCCCTGGGCCGCGAGCCGGATGATGGCGCCGCCCATGCCGAGCTCCTGGTCGTCGGGGTGGGGTCCGGCGATGAGGATGCGTGCCATACGTGTTCCAATGCCAACAGCCCAACCCCCAACCAGGCCCGCTCACCCCTGGGCCAATGTGGGGGGGGGGTGGGGGGGCTATTCGGGGTTGTCGTGGACGATGACGAAGGGGTGGATCAGGTCGCCGGTCTGGAGCTCGCAGACCACGACCGGGTCGGGCGTGCGGGTGGCGAAGAAGCCCCCGGCCTTGAACGGCGTGGCGTACTCGTCCACGAACGTGGTCAGGTCGAGCTCCAGCGTCTCGCCGGGCGGGAACGCGGGGACGTCCAGGGCGTAGCGCCGGTTGATCCAGAGGGTGCCCTCCGGGAAGGCGGTCGCGGTGGTGTTGGTCAGGCGCAGGCGCGTCACGTCGCGGAAGACCTGGATGTTGTGCACCGGCCCGGGGTCGAGGTGGTGCGGGTAGGCACGCGCCTGCTGGCCCGACTCGGTCGGCCCGGGGTTCACCACCGCCCGGTCCGCGGCGGTGTTGCACCCCCCGCACGACAGGACGCTGAGCACGCCCAGCACGCAGAGGGTCGGTCGTAGCGAGGTACGCTGGCGGGGTGGTGTCACAGGGCTATCGTCGCGTGCGGACGGCGTCGAGGCAAGTTGGGAGGCTCGAATGGCTGAGCGGGTCGTGATCGCGGGCGGGAGCGGCTTCCTGGGCATGAACCTGACGCGTCACCTTGTGTCGCTCGGGCATGAGGTCGTCGTGCTGGCCCGGGGATCGGTCGCCGGGCTGCCCGACGGGTCCCGGGCGGCCCGCTGGGACGGACGGTCACTGGGCGACTGGGCGAGCGAGCTGGACGGGGCCTCGGGGCTGGTGAACCTGTGCGGGCGGACGGTGGACTGCCGCAAGACGCCCGACCACTGCGACGAGATCCTGCGGTCGCGGGTGGAGTCCACGCGTGTGCTGGGCGAGGCGACGGCGGCCCTGGCCCCGGACCGCCGCCCGGGCGTGTGGGTGCAGATGAGCACCGGGCACATCTACGGCGATCCGCCGCGGGTGGTGTGCGACGAGGGCTCGGCCCTCGGGTACGGGCTGGCACCCACGGTCGGCAAGGCGTGGGAGGCCGCCTTCGACAAGTCCTGCCCGGAGGGCGTGCGCCGTGTGGTCCTGCGGACCAGCTTCGTGCTCGGCAAGCGGGGCGGGGCCTTCCCGATGCTCAAGCGACTCGCCCGGCTGGGGCTGGGCGGGCGCGTCGGGCGCGGCACGCAGGGCGTGAGCTGGCTCCACGAGCGTGACATGGACCGTTTGTTCGAGCGTGGCCTCACCGACGCCTCCATGCAGGGCATGTATATCGCGACCGCCCCCGAGCCGGTCGGCTACACCGAGTTCATGCGGACGCTGCGCCGCGTGGTCGGCATGCCGATCGGGTTGCCGGGCCCGGCCTGGGGTGTGCGGCTCGCGGCCGCGACGGTGCTGCGGACCGACCCGGAGCTGGTGCTGTACGGGCGGAGGCTCGTGTCGAAGCGGCTGGAGGACGAGGGGTTCGAGTTCGAGTACGGGGGTTTGGAGGCCGCGCTGCGGGAGTTGTGCGGGAAGGGATGAGGGTGTGTCGGCGATCGAGAGCGGTGCCCGCCTTCGACGCGCAGCGCGAAGGCGGACGGGCGCGGGACGCGTGCTTCGCCCTTCGGGTCGAAGCACGGCACCTGGCGCATCGGTTCACTGTCCCATCGCTTGCGCTCCGGGTTCGTCGGGGGTGGGATCCTAAAGTTGCTCCATGGGTTGCGAGACCTCATCCAGGAACGCCACCGGCCCGGCCCCGGCGATCGCGCCGGGGGGTGGGCGCCGTGCGCCCGCGGGCGAGCTCGATCCGCGCCGCGTGGCGGAGGGGCTGGTCGAGCAGTTCGGCGAGGGCGGCATGGACCCGCGCGTGCGCGAGCTGGTGCCAGGGTTCGACGCGCCCTTCTTTCAGGCCGGGCTGGCGGGGTACTCCGACGCCGCGATGCGGATCGTCGCGCGACGGCACGGCTGCCCGTTCTGCGTGACCGAGGCGTTGTTGGATCGTGCATTGCTGGGGGGCGGCAAGGGCTTCGTGAAGGCCGACCTGGGCGACGTGGCCGACAACGTGCCCGGGGGCGACGAGGACCACCCGCTCGCCGGGCAGATCATGGGCTCGGAGCCCGCGGAGATGGCCGCGGCGGCGGTGAAGATGGTCGAGCAGGCCCGGCGCGAGGCGGTGGCCTATCGCGACATCGCGTACACGGAGCCGGTGCCGTTTATGGCCAAGCCGGTGAAGGAGCGCCTCCGGGAACTACCAGAGCACGACCTCGACGCCCACGCCAGACTGGAAACCAGCGAGCAGACCTTTGCGACCATCGACGTGAACCTCGCCTGCCCGGTCAAGAAGATCTCGTCCAAGGCACGCGGCGGGCACTGGCTGCGCGAGCCCGAGGGAGCGATCCGCATCCTCGAGGCGGTGCGCGAGGCCCTGCCCCCCGAGATCGCGGTGACGGTGAAGATGCGCCGCGCATTCGACGAGACGCCGGAGATGCGCGAGAACTTCCTGAAGATCTTCGACGCCGCGTACGACATGGGGTGCGCCTGGGTGACGGTGCACGGTCGCACGGTCGAGCAGAAGTACGTCGGCCCGAGCCGGTGGGACCCGATCCGAGAGCTCGTTGAGCGCAGCCCGGAGCGCGTGATCTTCGGCAGCGGCGACGTATGGACCTGGGCCGACATCTTCCGCATGGTCGGCTACACCGGCGTGTCCGGGGCCAGCGTCGCACGCGGCTGCATCGGCAACCCGTGGATCTTCCGCCAGGCACGCGACGTGCTCGAGGGCCGCCCCCCCCGGTTGCCCTCGGTTCTTGAGCAGAAACAGGTATTACTGGAGCACTTCGAGCTGGCCGTCGCGGTCAACGAGCGCTGGGTGCGCGGCAAGACCGCCGCCGTCAAGCACGAGCGGGCCGAGCGGTTCACCGGCAAGACCATGCGGAAGTTTGGCATCCGCTTCGCCGAGCACCACCCGCGCGGCGACGAGGTCCGCAAGTCCTTCATCCGCGTGGACACGCTGGACGACTGGCGCGGGGTGCTGGAGGAGTGGTACGGGGAGGGGCACGAAGATCGAGTGGAGACGGCATGATCCGAGTGTCCGCGATCCTGACCGCGCTGTGCCTCAGCGTGCTGCCCGGCTGCATGGGCGGCCCCAAGGTCGGCACGCCCGCCCCCGCCTTCGCGGCCCGAGTCAGCGACGGCACCGAAGTCTCGCTGAACGCGTTCGAGGGCGACGTGCTCGTGCTCGATTTCTTCGCGACGTGGTGCCCCAACTGCCGCAAGGCGGCCCCGCACATCCAGGCGTTGCACGAGGCGTGGAGCGCGAACGACGAGGTGCGGGTCGTGGGCGTGCACTTCGACGACAACTACTCAAAGGGCCACCCCACGGAGTGGGCCGCGGAGCACGGGTTCACCTTCGAGATCGTGCCGGACGGGCGTTCGGTGGCCGAGGCGTACAACATCGAGATGCTGCCCGCGGTGGTGGTCGTCGGGCGCGACGGACGCGTGCTGCACAAGCAGTGGAACTTCTACTCGGGCGACGTGGACAAGGTCACGCGGATGATCCGGGAGGAGTTGTGGGGGCCGGACGCGGCGGAGGGGGCCCCGTGAGCGACACCCGGGGCGCGGCCACGTTCGAGTCCGGCGGCGGGGGCGGTGTCGTTGCGAGCTTTCGCCAGGTCTTCGAACGCCAGAAGCTCTTCGGCGAGCACGCGATCAACCAGCTCGACGACGAGGGTTTTTTCTGGAGCCCGCCCGGCCCAGCCGGGCGCGACGCCGGCCTCAACCCCGTCGGCGTGATGGCGCAGCACATCGGCGGCAACCTCGCGAGCCGCTGGACCGACTTCCTGACCACCGACGGCGAGAAGCCCTGGCGCGACCGCGACGCGGAGCTCACCCGCCCCGAGGTGCCGGACGCGGAGAGCCGGGCCCGCGAGCGTGCCCGCATCATGAACGAATGGGCGGCCGGCTGGACGGCCCTGTTCGCGGCCCTGGATGCACTCACCGACGCGGACCTCGCCCGCACCGTCACCATCCGCGGCGCCCCGCACACCGTGGCTCTTGCCCTCGCCCGCTGCCTCGACCACATGGGCTTCCACGTCGGGCAGATGAACGTCGTGGCCCGCCTGTGGGTCGGCTCGGACGCGTGGGAGTGGTTCACGCTCGCGCCCGGCGGGACGAAGGCGTTCAACGAATCGATGCGTGCCAGGCACACCCGCTGACCCCCTCCTCCGCTCGGCGAAGGAGCCAGACACCGCCTGCGCTCGTAGCCCATTCTCGCCGCGGGAAGAGGGGCTTGGCATGAACGCCCTCACTCCTCCGGCCAGCCCTCCAGCCACGCCGGATCGAGCACCTCCTGCGCGAACAGGCTGAAGATACGACGGTACTCGTCCAGCCAGCCGGTCGGCTCGAGGAAGCCGTGCGGCTCGACGGGGTACAGCGCCATCTCCCAGCCCTCCTTCTCGAGCTCGATCAGCCGCTGCGCGAGGCGGATCGAGTCCTGCACCACCACGTTGTCGTCCACCATGCCGTGCAGCAGGAGCAGGCGCCCGTCCACGCCGCCCTCGCGGAACCGCTCGGCGTACTCGATCGGGCTGGACTTCAGGTAGGCCTGCGGGTCCACCTGCGGCGTGTTGAGGATGTTGGCGGTGTACCCGTCGTTGTAGTGCATCCAGTCCGTGACCGGCCTGAGCGCGGCCCCGGCGCGGTACACGCCCGGTCGCTCGAACATCGCCATGATCGACATGAAGCCGCCGTAGCTGCCGCCGTAGATGCCGACGCGCGACAGGTCGGCCCCGTGCTCGTCCGCGGCCCACGCCAGGCAGTCGTCGAAGTCCTGCAGCTCGGGCTCGCCCATGCGACGGTAGATCGCCTGGCGCCACTCCTTGCCGTACCCGCGGCTGGCCCGGAAGTCGGGCGCGATCACGATCGCGCCGGCCCGCGCCAGCAGCGTGTGGAACAGGTGCTCTCGGAAGTAGCCCGTCCACCCCTTGTACACGTGCTGCAGGTACCCCGCCCCGTGCGAGAAGATCACGACCGGGCGACCCGCGGGGCCGACCGGCGCGTCCTCGTCGAGATAGACCCGCGCGTGGATGGGCAGGTCGGTGTGCGAGCTCGCGATCTCGACGAACACGGGCTCGATGTAGTCGAACTCGGAGAAGGAGTCCTCGACCGTGTGCGTCAGCCGCTCTGCGTCGTCCAGCGAGAGCGGCCGATCGATCGTGCTCGCGAGCGTGAACTGATACAGCTCTCCCGGTGACGTGTGCGTCGAGTAGCTGATCACGACCCGGTGCGCATCGCGTCCGCCAGTCTCCGGGGCGTCTTCCACCGGCACCACCGAGTACGAGTCCACCGAGTGCCCGAATCCGGTCACGACCTCGTGACGCCCGCTGGGCGCGTGGTACCGCTCCAGTTCCCACTCGGTCGGGTGATTCCGGTTCGTGCGGCAGTACAGCCACAGCCCGTCCGGCGTCATATCAACGCCGTCCACCACGAAGCCGTCCCCGCCGATCACCATGTCGGGCTCACCGCCCGACCGCGGGTCCCACGTGTACAGCCCCGAGTACCCCGGAGCCTCGCTGGTGAACCACAGCGCCCCGGTGCGCAGCCACCCCATCTGGTTGAAGCTCCAGTTGATCCACCCCTCCTCGCGCTGGTGCTCCACCACCGTCATCGAGGGCACCCCGTCCTCACCGACCTCGCGGACGTTGACGACCACCAGCCAGCGGTCCTTGTTGTCGTTGGAACGCAGCATGAGTGCCAGATTCCCGCCGTCGTCGCTCCACGCCTGACGCATGACGTCGAGCTCACGGACCGGGCCCTCTTCTACCTTCTCTTCCCCCGCAGCATCCGAGTCATCCTCTGCGTTCTCCGCGTCATCTGCGTTCTCCGCGTTCTGATCCCCGTTGTCTTCCGCCTCGTCCCCTTCCTGCAGCCACGCCAGCGGGTCGTCGCGCACCATCGGCAGCTCGCTCCAGTCGAGCCAGTGGGCTTGCTCGTGCTCGATGTCCACCAGCGCCACCCACTGGGCCGCGCGGTCCACCAGGCCGACTTTCGGGCGGATGCTCCTCGTGCCGACGTACCCGTCCCCCTCCACGTACTCGGGCATCACGTCGCGCCTGGAGTCCTTCGTCTCCTCGCGCACGATGACCGCCATCCAGTCCGTCGTCTCGTTCAGGCTGCGGCCGCTCAGCCGGATGGACTTCTTCTGGTGCTTGTCGCCCAGGTAGACCGTCGGGATGCGGAACTCGTCGGCCTCCTGCGTCTCCTCGTTCCGGGCCTGCCTCGCGCGGCTGCGCCGCTCGCGGTCGCGGACGATCTCGAACAGCCGCTCCTGCTGGTCCTCCAGGTCGTCCTGCTTCTCGTCCGCTTCCTTCCACCGCTCCTCGAGCTCCTTCGGCTCGTCGGAGAGCTCGACCGAGATCAGCTCACGCTCGCGCCCCTCGACCAGCCCGAACTGCTCGCTGGTCATCAGATCACGCACCAGGATCGTCCCGCCCCGGTCGAACGCCAGCGCCGCCCCGCCCAGCACGAAGAACGGGCCGCTCTCGCGGGCGCTGGTCCACGTCAGCTGACGCTCGCTCAGCCGGACCTCGTCGTCCACCAGCGCGGCATCCAGGATCCACAGGTCTCCCGACCGGGTGAACACCTTCATCGCGCCGCCGTCGAACTCCTCCCAGTCCCCCCCGCGACTCGGCAGCGTGTCCAGCTCCTCGTCCGGCACGACCACCGGCTCGCTCGGCGACCCGTCCTCGTCGAACCGCACCACCCACGTGTCGCTGATCCCATCGTCCCCCGCACGCTCGCGCCGGTAGTACACCGCGCTCCCGTCGTCGGCCCACCACGCCCCGCTCGGCGACCGCGCGATCCACTCGTCGTCACGCATGATCTCCCTGATCGTCGGCGTCCGCAGCCCGCGCTCGCCGGCCCGCTCGACCACCCGCCCCACCACCTCGCTCGCGATCGGCTGCCCCCACGAGGGCCCAGAAAGCACAGCAAGTCCAACGAACAGCCCGAACGACAGCGAATGAGTCTTCATAGTCCAGAGCCTACCGGCTCCCCCCCCTCAC
>JBICID010000086.1:0-9338 GCA_043101615.1 Phycisphaerales bacterium JB040
ACCCAGCCTCCCCGCCCCCCCCACACCCCCCCCATCCCCCCCATCCCCGGCCCCGCCCACCCCGGCCCCAGCCCACACGACCCCCCCGGGCCCGGCAAGGGCGGCGCGTGAGGTTCGCATCGCCAGCCCGAAATCGGTCAGGCGCGCGTGCCCCCCCCGGTCGATCAGCACGTTGTTGGGCTTGATGTCCCGGTGCACCACGCCCAGCGAGTGGGCCGTGGCCACCGCGTGCACGATCGGCAGCACCAGCCCGACCGCTGCGCGGGGGCGCAGGCCGGCGTCTCCGTCCCGTGCCCCGGCCCGCTGCTCGAGCGTCTCGCCCTCCACCAGCTCGTAGGCGATGTACGAGAACGTGCGACCGTCGCGCTCGAGCGTGCCCACGTCGTAGACACGCACGACGTGCTCGTGCCGGATCTCGCGCGCCAGCCCCGCCTCCAGCGTGCCCCCGGCCCCGGCCCCTTGCGGACGCTCGATGAGCTTGACCGCGACCATCGCGGCCCGACCGGGCTCCGACAGCACGCGGTCCGCGGCCGCGTACACCCAGCCCTGCGCGCCGGTCCCGATCAGGTCCCGCAGCTCGTACCGGGGGCGCCCGTCCACGTCCGCGGGGCCGACATCGACCGGCAGCCCGAGGAAGGGGGCGGGGCGTGGCTCGTCGCGCGTGGAGGAGGCGGCCTCCTGCAGCCCCTCGTGCAGCAGCGCCACGCTTCGGACCAGCTCCTGGCGCCCGGGCAGGGCCGCCTCGACCACGCGCTGCGCGGTCTCCGGGGCGAGCCCGTGGTCGAGGACCAGCGACTCGAGCGCCTGCTCGATCACCGATTCCAGCAATCGCTGGTCGTCCGGGTAGCGGTCCAGCAGGGGCGAGTAGGTGGACACGGAGACCAGCAGCCCGCGCCGGCGCCGCTCCTTGGAGTCGAGCAGGACCGCCCGGATGACGTCCTCGCGCGCGATGTCGCCAGAGCCGTGCAGGCCCGCGAGGTCAGCGTCGCCGTCACGCACGTAGGACGAGGCGATCAGCGTCCGCAGGGTGTCCGACTCGAGCCTCATGCCCGCTCCCGGATGGCCTCGCTCAGGCGCTTGCGCGCCCGGCTGAGCGCCTGGCGCGTGCTCTCGGGCGACAGCCCGAGGGCCGCGCCCACCTTTGCGGCCTCACCGTGACGCAGGTACAGGTCGATCACCTCCCGGTCGCGCTCCGAGAGAGAGGCCTTGGCCTCCATGAACGAGTCCATCAGGGAATCGGCGTGCGGGTCGGACGGGCGGTCGGGGCCCCCGTCGGCGGGCGTGACGGCCTCCCCGCGCGACAGACGCCCGATCGCACGCTCCTCCCGGACCGCGTCGCGGATCCGCCGGCGGACGGTGTTCCTGGACACCCCGTTGATGTAGGACATCAGCGAGCGGGCGTCCCGGGCCTGCACCCGCCCGCGACCGACCTGCTCGTTCAGGCGGCGCAGCACCGAGGAGAGCAGGTCGCCCGAGTCGTGCACGCGACGGACGCGCCGCCCGAGCTGACCCCCGACACGCTTGCGGAGCGTGCCCCGCTGGCGCTCGAAGAACTCGGTCGCGGCCGCGCGATCGCCCAGCAGCACCAGGTCCACTAACTCCTGCTCCGAGAAGTCGGCAAGCGTTCTGACCGGATCGTCCGGCATGGGTTCCAACGTACCGAATCGACAAATTTGTGGCAAGCCTGTCACGCTCAGGAATGTGTGGGAACCGGTCCCTCGTGGCCCCCCGATGCGGGCCACCGACCGAACACCGGAGAACACACGTGACCAGCCAAAGATTTGTATGCGGCGTTGCGCTCGCGATCTCGTGCCTCCTCACCCACACGACCGAGGCCCGCGCCGGGGTCGCCGTCCCACAGATTTGTGGATTTGACCGGTCCCAAGGCCCCGCCCCCGACGGGTCGAGCGCCGGGAACCCCACCTACGCCTGGCTCTGGCTCTCGAACTACCTGCACGAGCTGGACCACATCCTGTACGGGGAGGGCGTGATCGGGCTCGCGCTGGAGGTGCCGACGCACCCGTACGCCATCCAGGCCAACCTCGACGCCGAGCGGTTCGTGCTCACGCACAGGGTGATGGGCACCCCGGCGGGTCTGGACGATCCGAGCAGGCAGGGCGCAGCCGACGCCGCCCGCAAGGTGCTCGAACTGCTGAGCGCCTACCCCGAGCTGCTGTCCCCGGAGAACCAGTCGAGTCTCACTCGGACCTGCACCACGATCCTCGACGACCTGGGCGTCTGAGGCGGAGGACGCACCCATGCACATCGACTTTCAGCCCGGAAACGGGTGCCTGGCGGAGCCGATCATGAACCGGAGCAAGGCCACCACGTCCACGGCCTCGTCCATCGCGGACCGACTGCGCGAGGCGGTCGCGGGCGACACCGTCGCCGGCGTGGCGCGACGGACCGGATACAACGCCGAGACCACGAGACGGTACCTGAACGAGGGCAGGGTGCCGGCGGAGTTCATCGCGGCGCTCAGCCGCGCGTACGGCGTGGACGCCTCCTGGCTGATCCACGGCGACGACGTGGGCCTGCACAACGTCGACCTGATGGCCAGGATCAGCACCGCCGACCTGATGCACGAGCTGGACCGGCGACTGGACGCCGAACCCGAGACGGAAGACACGCCCGACGACGATGGGGAGGCATGAGCGGGCCCGTCCGGTTCAGGCGTCCGGCACGCACAGGCAGCTCGTCTTGGGCTTCTCCTCGGACTTGTCGAAGGCGATCTCGTAGCGACGCATGACCTCGGCGGCCTCGGAGTCGCGCCCCTGGCCCTCCAGCGCCCGGGCCAGGCCGTACAGCGACCACCCGTTCTCGCGCCAGTGGGCGAGATCTCGCCGGTAGACGCGCTCGGCGTCCTCGAACCGGCCGGCCTTGAGGTAGACCACGCCGAGCGTGTGCCGGATGGGCTGGAGCCACTGCGGGGGCTCGCCGTAGCCGAGCACGTCCTCGATGGCGGCGCCTGCCTCGAGCTCTCTGGCGGCGGTCTGCCAGTCGCCCTGCTGGAGCGCGATCTCGCCGGCGATGAAGTGGCGCGAGACCTCCAGGATGCGGTGCGAGGAGTCCGGGCCGAAGACCGAGTCCTCGGGGATCCGCGAGCAGGCCTGCTCGAAGAGCTGCTGCTCCATCTTGGCGCTGTCGATGTCCTTGAGGGCGGCGTGCGCGATGGCCCGGTGGGCGTGCCACACCGCGTTGGTGATGGGCAGATACTCCGGCGGGGCGGGCTCGGCGAGCAGGTCCTCCCAGCGCCCGAACCGCTTCTGCACGTCGTAGACCGAGGTCATCCAGAGATCGACCCACGGGGCGACCGCGGGGAGGACCTCCCCGGGGATGGTCTCCCACATGGCGCGTGCGGCGTCCATCGCCTCACGCTCGCGCCCGGCCATCATGGCGCTGAAGGCGAGCATGTGGGCGTTGTGCACCTGGTACATGTACTGGATGCCCTGCTCGGGCGAGCGCCGGATGTACTCCCCGTCGGACTCCATCGCGATGGCGTTCATGGTGATCGACTTGTCCCAGTCGCCGGTCTGGATGTAGATGTGCGAGGGCATGTGGTTCAGGTGACCCGCCTTGGGCACCTGCATGCCCAGCCGGTCGGCCGCGGGCAGGGCGCGGTCCGGCTCCGTGCTGGGCTCGACCGCGTGGATGTAGAGGTGGTTGGCCCCCGGGTTGCCCGGGTCCATCGCCATGACCTTCTCGAGCGTGGCGACGATCTCGGGCGTGTTCTCCCTGGGCTGGCGGTCGTGGGTGTAGAGCTTCCAGGGGTTCTGCACCATCAGCGACTCGGCGTACAGCGTGCCGATGTCCGAGTCCTCGGGGTACCGGTCCCACAGCAGCGCCATGGCGTCGGCGTAGGCCCGCTCCAGATCGGAGCGGTCCTCGGGCGCCGGCCACGCGTAGCGGGCGCCCAGCGCCTCGACCAGCGCGACCTCCGCGGACGTCTCGTCGTCCAGGCGCGCCCGGGCCTCCCGCAGCGCGCTCCACGCCGCCTCGTTCCGCTCCGGCGTCATCACCGGGTCGTTGTAGTTCGGGCCCTCGCACACGCTGATGCCCCACCAGGGCATCGCGGCCTCGGGGTCCAGCTCGGCCGCCCTCGCGAACGAGCGGATCGCCTCGTCGTGGTTGAACGCGTACATCCAGGCCATGCCCTGGTCGAAGTAGACCTGGGCCTCGGCCGAGTCGGTCGTGATCGGCCGGTGCCGATCCCCCATGCCGTCGAAGAGCTGCGCCCGGGGCGCATCCACGACGAGATGGTCGGACCTGGGCGCGGACGAGCACCCCGAGAGCAACGACGCGCACACACCGGCGAGCACGAGCAGACGGACGGGTTTCATGGGCAGTTCCTCTCCAGCGAGTCGACGAGTTCCACGAGAGCGCGGTCCGCCTTGCACACCCGGATCGGCCCGGACGCGCAGCATACCGGCGCGTGATCCGATCTCCAATGCCCAAAGCGCAGGGCGCGCCCACACCCACCCATGCGTGAGACGTTCGGGGCGCCGCTCACCGAGCGTCAAAAAAACCCACCCACCCCGCTCCCCCGGGGCTACCCCCCCCGTTTGGGTCTGGTCACCTTGACGGCCCGCCTGCCCCGGCGTGCGCTCAGCTCGGCCAGGCGCGGGCCGGTCCGTGTGTCCCGCTCCAGAACCTCGACGGACTTCTTCAGCTTGGACCGCCAGTTCGGGTGCTGCGTGCTGGTGCCGGGCACGTTCTGCATGCGGGTCTCGCCCCACAGGTCCTCGAGGTTGACCAGCACCAGCTCGGCCTCGCTGGAGGCGAGGTACCGGTTCAGGCCGTGGCCGAGCTCGTCGTGGTCCACCCTCCCGCTCTTCCTGAGCATCCCGTGCCGGCGCAGGAACGACTTGAGCGGGGCCTGGCACCGCTTCCGCCAGCGTTTCTCGCCCGCGGCCAGGTCCTTCGAGAACACCCGGAGGCGCACACGCTCGTCCACGTCGCTCCCGTCGAAGAACCGGGCGACGGGGGGCATGTCGTGCGTGTTCAGGCTCGCGACGCAGTTGGGCTCGATCGGGTTGACCGCGCGTTTGGCGTCGTCACGCAGCGAGAACTGCCCGATGACCATCTTGCCGATCTTGTGGCGCGTCAGGCCCTTCTCGATCGCGGGCGGCACCGTCCCGAGATTCTCCCCGAACACGCGGCAGCGGTTCCGGTGGCTCTCCAGGCTCACGATCGCGAACAGCTCCTCGTCGCGGTACCCCACGTAGACGCCGTCCCTGGCCGCGTGCCCCCGCGGCACCACGAACAGCCGGTGCAGGGCCATCACGTGGTCCAGGCGCAGGCTGCCGGCGACGGACATCTGGGCCCGCAGGGAGTCGATGAAGTAGGCGTACCCCTCCTCGCGGGCCCGCTCCGGGTGCATCGCGGGGAAGCCCCAGTCCTGCCCCTCGGTGTAGGTGGGGTCGGGCGGTGCCCCGACCGACGAGCCGGGCATGAACAGGCCCTGGTTCGCCCACACGTCGTACCCGTCGGGGTGGGCCCCCACCGCCAGGTCCAGGTACAGCCCGCCGTCGCGTGCCTCGAGCGTCTCGGACAGCGCGTGCAGGCGCCGGCGCAGCGCGAACTGGCAGTACAGGTGCGTCCGGGCCGAGGCCGGGTCGTGCGAGGACGCGGTCAGGCGCCCGGACCGCATGCCCTGCGGCCACTCGCCCCAGGGCTCGCCCCGGTGCTCGCAGGTCGCCATGAAGCGGGCGTACTCGTCGGCGCGCGGGGTCGAGGCGAGGAACCCGGCGAACTCGGGCGAGCGGTCCCCCCCGCCCCGGAAGTACGCCTCCGCGAGGGCGTCCAGCACGGGGCGCAGCAGCCGGTAGGACCGCCGGTAGTCCACCAGCCCGCGGTCGGCCCGCAGGGTCTTGGCGCGGCGCACGAACGACGGCGTGCCCATCAGGCGGCGCGCCCGCTCGCTCTCGAGGAACCCCGGGCACTCGCGCGGGTCCAGAAACAGCTCGTTGAAGAACAGCCGGCTCACGGGCGAGTACGGGCTGAAGGTGTAGGGCTTCTTCGTGCTCAGGAAGCACGACAGCAGCGGGAGCGTGCCGAGCACCGGGGCGCCGTGCCCGGCGCCCCACACCCCCACCCGCTCCAGGTCGGCCAGATTGCCCACGCCCAGGTTGGCGCGGCTGCGGATCGCGTAGGTCGGGCAGAAGAGCCCGAGTCGCCTGCCAGGCTCCTGGTAGGACACGCGCGGCGCCGCGATCAGGCGCGCCCCGAACGTCTCCCCGGCGTGCGTGAGGCGCACCCGGTGGTACCCCGACTCCAGGCGCTGGCCCGGGGCGAGCAGCGGGATCTTCGCGAACCACGCCGCGTGCCCGAGCCCGTCACGCCGGCGGACGACCTTCGCGCCCGCCAGCGACGCGCGACTGACCAGGGTCTGCCCGTCCTCGGTCTCGATCTCGACCCCGACCGAGCCCGGAGCCGTCCTGGCCTTCCCGCCCCGGGTGGTGTGCAGGCGCAGCTCGCCGGTCGCCCGGGTCACAGCGCCCGACGCCCCCGCCCAGGCCACCACCACCGGCTCGACGCGGCGCTGCGCCCGCTCTCGGACGACGCGCTCGAGCGCCCGGGGCGCGTCCCCGGGGCCACGCAGCCCCACGCCCAGGCTCCGCAGCGTCGCGACCAGCGTCTCGTCGCTGGCCTCGGTGTGGCCCGTGAGCCCGGAGTGGTACGACGTGTGCACGGCGCAGGCGCGTGCCAGGCGCCGGAGGTCCGAGGATGTGCGTCGCCTGCTGCCCTGTTCGCTCACGCCGATCTCCCTGCTCTCCCGCCGCGCAGGCGGGACCGGATGCTACCCGCCGACGCCCGGGCGCACCCGTTCTCGGACTCTCCCATTCCCGCCTGCGCCGTCTGTCCGGATCGAGCGACCGGGCGTGCCTGGTCGCTCGATCCGGCGTGCCCACTGGGCTGGTGATCGCCCGCGCCCGTGCTCCACTCTGGCGGGCGCGGACCGCGTCCACAATCAAAGACGGGAGCCCACATGCATCTGCCCACCGCCTCGGCCATCGCGTTCACGATCCCGACCCTCGTCGGGGCGCTCGCCAACGCCACCGCTCCCTCGTCCGCCTCGGCCCAGCCCGCCAACGAGCCCGTCCGGATGATCAAGACCACCTCGGTCCCGCAGGTGGTCTACATCCCCCAGGGCCAGCCCACCGAGCCCGACTTCGCCCCGGCCGCGACGCACCGCGTCCCGCCCACCCGCCTCGCCCCGCTCGCGCCCGAGCTCGCGCAGCCCGCGGACACCTACACCGCAGAGGCCCTGGCGCAGGACGCCACCAGCGCCTACTTCATCGACGACGACAACGACTCGATCTTCACCTTCGACGACGCGGCCCAGATCGGAGGCTCCTCGGCGATCGATCCCGAGGTCATCTTCCTGGTCACCGAGGGACGCACCGACCTGGGCGGCTCCACGCTGATCCAGGTCGAGATGGGGGCGTACGACATCAACGGCAACCCCGCCCCCTGGCTCGACTCCTCCGCCGCGGGCCTCGGGCTGGATTCCTGGCGCTTCGACATCGGCACGGGCGCCGTGGGCGGCAACCCGATCGACCTCGAGGGCGCGTTCACGATCGTCGCCTCCGGCATGGCCGCGTTCGACTCCACCGGCGCCCTGCTGGGCGAGTCCCCGCTCACGGAGGACGCCTCGACCGACACGGCGCTGGCGGGCGTCGCGACCGTGGGGCTCGGCGGCGAGGACATCGCCGGGTTCGACCTGACCGCCATCCAGATCTGGTGGGAGATCGAGTTCGACACCACCACGCAGGAGCCCGGCGAGTGCGTCGGCGACATCAACAAGGACGGCGTGGTGGACATCGGGGACATCAACGCCTTCGTCGAGTCCTTCCTGAGCGGCTGCCGCTGAGCAGCGCTACTCGAACGCCTCCCCCACCGCCTCGGTCAGGAACCGCACCAGCGGGGACGCGCCGCGACAGCGCCTCGCGAAGTCGCCCACGAACCCGGGGGCGAGCACCTCGTCCTCGGACAGGGGCGCGCTGACCACGAAGTCCTTGCGCTTCAGGTCCTCGATCAGCGGGTCGTCGGCGTCGAACCCGCGCGGCGGGCGCTTGAGCGACTCTCCCGTCAACGCCAGCTCCCCGCCCCGGATCGCGTTCGAGCCCAGCACCCGCTTCCAGCCGGCACGGTGCCCGTCCAGGTGGGCCCGGATCACGCCGGCGGTCCTGGAGTCCGGGTGCCACAGCCCGGCGCCGAAGAAGCAGCCCCCCGGCTCCAGGTGCAGGTAGAAGCCCGGGGTGTGCACGTCGCGCCCGGACTCGTGCTGGAACCGCATCGCCGCCCACGTCTTGTAGGGCGACTTGTCGGCGCTGAAGCGCGTGTCCCGGTGGATCCGGAAGATCGACCGCCCGTTGGCCCGGTCGTCGGCGACGAACCTGGGCGAGATCTTCTCCAGACGCGGCGCCAGCGCCCGCACGAACTCGACCATCGGCCCCTGCACGTGCTCGCGGTACCGGCCCTTGTTGGCCTCGAACCAGGCCCGCTCGTTGTGTCGCTTCAGGTCCTCGAGGAACCGGAAGAGCTCGGGGGTGAAGATCGGCTCGGGCATGGCGGCAGGATACCCGGATCGGCCGTCCTCACCCCTCCTCGCGCGGCGCAACGACCACGCGACGGTCCAGGCTCGGCACCCACGTCCCGCCCGGCTCCTCGATCGTGACGGCGAACAGGGCCACGCGCCCGACGTCGATGCCGGGCTCGAGCGGGACGATCACCTCGCCCCTGGCGGTGGCGTTGAACACGCCCCCGCTGACCTTCTGCTCCATGCCGCGCTCGTCGATGATCCAGACCTGGTACTGCTCGGTGGCGGGGTCGTTGGGCCTGAGGCCGACGAACCGCAGGAAGCCCCGCTGCAGCTCGTCGTTCCAGACCACGTCGCCCGAGACCTCGCCCGCCTGCTCCGGCGGGGCGTCGGCCAGCGAGAAGGGCTGCCACGCCACCCGCACCGTGTCGGGCACCTCCAGCAGCTTGCGCCGGTTCTCGGCCAGCACCTCGGGGTCGACCGGCGTCTCGTAGCGGGCGATCTCGAGCTCCGCACGGTCCAGCTCCGACGTGATCTCCGAGAGCCTCCGGGCCATCGCGATCCGGGTCTGCTCGGCCGCGGCAAGGTCCATCAGCCGCTCTTCGGCCAGGCCCTGGGTCGCCTCCAGCTCCATGCGGATCGAGGCCAGTCGCGCCTCGGCCCCGTCGAGCAGCAGCTCGTTCTCCTCGATCTGCGCACGCAGCGACGCCGCCTCGTCCTCCAGCGTGGCCCGCTGGCTCCGCAGGCCCGACGCCCACCACGACGTGAGCGCGAGCCCGCCCAGCAGCACCGCCGC
>JBICID010000087.1:0-6281 GCA_043101615.1 Phycisphaerales bacterium JB040
CGTGTGCTCTTCCGATCTCTCCCGCCCCCTCGTCGATCACGAGGTTGTTGTGGGCGTCGAGGGCTTCGAGTGTGCACCCGGAGACGCGGTTGCCGTCGGAATCGGCGGGGATCGTCTCGCCGTAGCTGGGCCAGGAGCCGACGTCGAGCCACTTCACGTCGAGCGTGACGCCGACGATGGAGACCGAGTCGTCACTGCTGGCGGGCTCCATGATGCCGTAGTCCACGCTGGTCTTCTCGAGCGTGGGGTAGAGCTTGTTAAGCACCTCGGCCTGGTGGTGGGTGCCCCAGGCGTCGGCGATTTTCTGCAGCGCCTCGGCGGTCTTGGGCTTCTGCTTGGCCAGCAGTTCGAGGAACGTACGCGCGTGGAAGATGAACATGCCCGCGTTCCACAGGAAGTCGCCCGACTCCACGAACGCCTGCGCCTTGGGCAGAGGCGGCTTCTCGATGAAGCGCGAGACGCGGAAGGCGAGCCCGCCGGTCTCCCTCATGGACGGCCCGCGCTCGATGTAGCCGAACCCGGTGGCCGGATAAGTCGGGGTGATGCCGAAGGTGATGAGCCGGCGCGGGTCCTCCTCCACCAGCCTGAACCCGCACTCGAAGGCCTTGAGGAAGGTCTCCTGCGGCTCGATCAGGTGGTCGGCGGTGAGCACCGCGAAGACCGCGTCCGGGTCCTCCTTGGCGAAGACCGCGCTCGCGAACCCCACGGCGTTGAGCGTGTCGCGACCCTCCGGCTCGCCCAGCAGGCGAGACCCCGCGAAGTCGGGCAGGACCTTCTCGATCTCGGAGCGGTACCGCTCGCCGGTGCAGATGTAGCGCCGCTCCTCGTCCACCAGGCCCTCGAGGCGCTCGGCGGCGACCTCGAGCAGGCTGACCGGCTCGGGCTTGTCGGCGCGCCGGATGAACCGCACCAATTGCTTGGGCTGGCCCTGTCGTGAGACGGGCCAGAGGCGGGTGCCGGCCCCGCCGGCCATGATCATCGCGTAGCGCATGGAGGCTCCGTGTGTGCGGTCAATGCGAACTGCGCCCCGAGCGGGGCCGGTTGCGTGTATCGAGGGATCAGCGAGTAGCCATCAGGGATCTGGGCTCCGGTTGCGTACATCTGCGGTCCAGCGATGGTACCCCAATGGCTGATGGCCGATCCCTGATCCCTGCGAATCTCATCGCCCGAACGCGGCCGCGACGATCGCGTCCGCGGTGCCCGCCTCGGCCAACTCCGGGGTCGCGCCGAGCACCGCGTCCACCTTGCGTTCCGCCTCGGCCCGCGTGTCGCCCAGCGCCTGCAGCGTCGCGATGGCCTCGCCCGCGGCGGTCGTGCGGGACTTGGCCTCGATCGAGCCCGAGGCGCCGGAGGCCGCGGCGTTCAGCCCCGCGGCCGCGGCCTGGGTGAGGTGCGATTCGATCTTGCCGTGCAGCTCCGCGATGATGGTGTCGGCGAGGCGCTTGCCGATCTCGGGCAGCCTGGTGAGCTCCTTGGCGTCGCGCCGCATGATCGCGCTCGCGACGATGGGGGGCTCGACCACCAGCGCCCGCAGGGCCTTCTTGGTGCCGAGCCCCTTTACGGCGGTGAAGCGGTCGAAGAAGGACCGCTCCAGCGGGCTGCCGAAGCCGATCAGGCGCGGCACGAAGCTCGACCCGTTGCCGACGCCCTCCAGCAGGTGCCGGGTCTGGAGCTCCACGATCGAGGAGGTCTGGGACCCCAGGCGCTCGGCGAGATAGCCCGGGAGCAGGACCTCGAAGGTCAGCCCCGAATCCGGGGGACGGACCAGCGCCGCAGCGGGCGGGCCGGGGTCGATGGACAGCAACTCTCCGGAGATGGCACGGATCATGGCCCCAGATTAGGGCAACGGAATCGGGCGTGTCGCCCGATAGAGACACCATGCGCACGCTTCTCATCGCCGCCCAGGGCACGATCGCCTCACTCCGAGCGCAACTCCAGTGCGCGGAGCGGGTTCCGAACGTGGCGGGCGAGCTGGTGCTGCGTGACGCCAATGACATCGAACGACTGGACGAGGTCTGTCGCGAGCACCGCATCGAGCGCGCGGTGGTGTCGCTCCCGTCCGGGATGCTCAGCGAGCGTCTGGCGATCCGGGCGGCGCTGCGTCGGCTGGGGGTGCTGGAGCGGGCGGTGACGCCGATCGACGAGATGCTGGGCGCCGAGCCGGGGCCGATCCGCACCGGGTCGGGCGGGCAGGCGCCGGACCTGGGGGCCCTGATCGGGCGCGAGCCGCGGACGATCGACCGCGGGCTCGTCGAGGGGGCCATCGCGGGGCGGACGGTGCTGGTGACCGGGGCGGGCGGCTCGATCGGGTCGGAGCTGGTCCGCACGATCGCGGGGTTCGGCCCCGAGCGCCTGGTGCTGATGGAGCGGAGCGAGAACGCCCTGTTCGAGATCGACCGGGCCCTGGCGGGGCGGTTCCCGGGGCTGGAGCGGGTCGCCATCCTGCACGACGTGGTGGACGCGGAGCGCACGCTGGAATTGTGCGAGCGGTACCGCCCCGGCGTGGTGCTGCACGCGGCGGCGCACAAGCACGTGCCACTCATGGAAGACCACCCGGCCCACGCACTGAACAACAACGTCTTCGGGACGGTCTCGATCGCGTCCGCGGCGGCGGCGGTGGGGGCCGAGCGGTTCGTGCTGATCTCCACCGACAAGGCGGTCCACCCCTCGAGCGTGATGGGGGCGACCAAGCGCCTCGCCGAGCGTTACGTGCAGGGGCTCGCGGCGTCCGGCTCGGGCCCGACCCGGTGCTGCATGGTCCGCTTCGGCAACGTGCTGGGCAGCAACGGGAGCGTGCTGACGGTGTGGGGGCACCAGATCGACGAGGGCGGGCCGATCACACTGACCGACCGACGCATGACGCGCTACTTCATGACGATCCCGGAGGCCGCGAGCCTGGTGCTGCAGGCGGGCGCGATGTCGGGCGAGGGGGCGAGGTCGGGCGAGGTGTTCGTCCTTGACATGGGGCGTCCGGTCGCGATCGCGGACTTGGCCGAGCGGTTCGTGCGCTCGTGCGGGTTCGAGCCCGCCTGGGACGGTGAGGCCAGGAACGCGAGCGAGATGCCGATCGTGGTCAGCGGCGTGCGTCCGGGCGAGAAGCTGCACGAGCAGCTGGTCTACGACGACGAGGAGCTGAGCGAGACGCCCCACCCGGGCATCCGCCGATTCATCGACCCCGAGGAGCCGGATCCCGGCGTGCTGGAACGGATGGTGGCGGACCTGGGCGAGGCTCGGGGCGCGACCGACACGCAGGCGGTGCTGGACGCGATCGCACGCTGGATCCCGGAGTGGGGCGAGGGGCGCGAGCGGGGCGGGGCGTGCGAGCGCGGGGGGCGGGCGTCGGAGCTCAAGCCGGTGCCGGCACACGAGGCGGCCTGAGCGGTCCGAGAAGAGACGTGCTCACGGACATTCGGCGGGGGCGACCCACACACGCTGCCCCCCTATTTCGGTGTGCGGGAGATGGGGAGACTTGATCTCCGAAGAAGGCGAGCGAGAATACACGTTCCCTCGCACCGGCAGCGTGCGAGCGACCCCGGGACGGAGCCCGGTGTGCGAGCCCGAGCTTCTTCTCGGGCCTGATCAAGCGGGACACGCCACCGGCCGATGCTCATGCGGTCATCCCCCCCGGCCCCCGCCCTCACACGCCGGATCCCGAACTGACCGGATCCCACGTTCACGCGGAGCAATGCGTTGACGACCAAGCACGACATGATGCTCGAGACCGCGACGCGTCGAGACGAGGCCGAGGCCCTGCTGCGCGTGCTGCTCGAGGCGCGCGAGTCCAGCGAGCGGAACCTGGCCAGCATCGGGCAGCCCGACCTCGTGAAAGAGGTCACCGGACGCAGCTCGATCGACAACGCCATCGCGAGCACGCAGCGGCTGATCGAGAGCTTCAACCGCGTGCTGGCCGACCTGCGCGACGGGCTGGAGCCCGAGGACGCGGAACTGCTGGCGGAGATCCGCTCGCAGAACGGCACCCAGAACGGCGTCGCCCGGCGCTGAACCGGCCGTACCATCGGCCCATGGCCGCTGAACCCACACCGACCTCCCAGACCGATCCGATCGCGGTGCGTGTGCGCCGCCTCGACGAGCGTGCGACGCTGCCGGCGTACCACTCCGAGCTCGCGGCCGGGCTGGACCTGAGCGCGTGCCTGCCCCGGGGCGAGATCGAGACTCCGGAGATCACGATCGCGCCGGGCGACATCGCGAAGGTGCCGCTGGGATTCGCGGTCGCGATCCCGCCGGGGTACGAGGGGCAGGTGCGCCCACGCTCCGGGCTGGCGACCAGGAAGGGCCTGACGGTGCCAAACGCGCCCGGCACGGTGGACGCGGACTACCGGGGCGAGATGTTCGTGGCGCTGATCAACCTCGGCAAGGAGCCGGTGACGGTGCACCACGGGGACCGGATCGCGCAGCTCGTGATCGCGCCGGTGAGCCACGCCCGCCTGGTGGAGGTGGAGTCGCTCGAGGACACGGTGCGGGGCGCCGGCGGGTTCGGCTCGACCGGCGGGAGCGGGGCCTTGATCGAGCGCAAGCCGGGCAACCTGGTGAACTAGCCCCGAGCGCGAGCGAGGGGGTTCACCTGGCATTTCACACGCGACACGATGAGAACCCCCTCGCTCGCGCACGGGGCTCGTTGTTATCAATCTAGAAACGACCCGCGGGGCATCACACACCCGCGGGCCGCGCCTGTTGATCGTGGCTCGTGGATGAGCCGGTGCCGTCCCACCCGGCTGTGGGGAGCAGCGTGGTGCGGAGTGGCGGCTCACGCACGGGGCGAGAGAAATCCCGGAAATGTGGTGGGGTCAGGCGGTGTCGTCGCGTGTGCCGGCACGCGCGTGCGGCTTGGGCGCCCGCGTGCAGATCTCGTAGCCGAGCCAGATCAGGACGATGCCGGTGATCTCGCCGACGTAGAGGGCCTCGGCGAGGTCGTGCGAGCGTGTCAGGGCTCCGCCGATGCCGGGCAGGATCGCGCCGACGGCGATCAGGGCGGTGCCCAGGGCCCGGCGTCCCTGCCCGCCCATGAGCATGAAGTTGACGCTGGACCAGAGCGCGCCGCCCACCAGGAAGGTGACCGAGTACAGCCCGTTGATCACCGGCGAGAAGAGGCGCACCCACTGCCACTCCAGCGGCTCGCCCGAGGGGCGGTGGGGCTCGATCAGGGAGGCGTCCACCGGCGAGCGGAAGACGTAGACCGAGGCCCAGATCACGACGCCGAGCGAGACGCCGGCGAGGAAATCGGCGACGAACCGGGCCTTTCCCCGCTGCATGAGCAGGTACATCGAGCCGGTCGCCAGCGGGTAGGCCCCGAGCACGGCCCCCGCCCAGTACCAGAAGGTGTTCAGGGTGGGGGTGTTGCCGAACAGCGTGATGGAGGACTCGAACGCGGTCCCCACGCCGTAGAAGAACACGCCCGCGGCCCACCAGTTGAGGTGCGCCGGCCAGCCGCGCCTGCGGGCACGCGACAGCAGGGCCGCGACGAACAGCGCGGAGAGGACGGTGGTGCCGATCGGGAGGTAGTGGATCCAGTGCTGCTCGGGCATGCGTGCCTGTTCGTGGCGGCGCGGTCACGGACGCGTCCGCGCCGCGGTCGCTTCTCCGATGCGTCGGCGTGCGGGCTTGTTCAGAGCTTGAGGTCGCCCAGACCGATGCCCATGCCGCCGGCGTCGCCGAGGCCGCCGGGGCGGCCCTTCTTGGCGTCCTTCTCGCGCTGCTTGGCCTTCTCGCGCAGGCGCCGGAGCTCGGGGGTTTCCTTGAGGATCTCGGAGGGGTCGCGGTCGTCGCGTCCGCCGCGTCCGCCGCGACCCTTGCCGCCCTCGCGCTGCGGGGCTTCCTTGGTCTGCTTGATGGAGAGGCTGATCTTGCGGTCGTTGGGGTCGACCTTGAGGACCTTGACCTGCACGACCTCGCCGGGCTGCACCACGTCGGTGACGTTGTTGACGCGCCGGTACTCGAGCTCGGAGATGTGGCACAGGCCCTCGACGCCGGGCGCGACCTCGATGAACGCGCCGAAGTCCAGGCACTTGGTGACCTTGCCGGACACGATCGCGCCCTCCTCGATCTCGCTGGCCGCGGCCTCGAGCGGGTCGGCCTGGAGCTGCTTGAGGCCCAGCGAGATGCGTCCGGCGTCCCAGTCGAGCCTGAGGATCTTGACGGAGACCTTCTGGCCCTCGCTGACGTGGCGGGCGACGTGCTTGGCGCCGTGGTTGATGCGTTCGTGCGAGAGGTCGGAGATGTGCACGAGCCCGTCGACGCCGCCCAGGTCCACGAAGGCGCCGAAG
>JBICID010000088.1:0-6429 GCA_043101615.1 Phycisphaerales bacterium JB040
AGAAGGTGAGGAATCTTGCGGTGTCGGGGCGTTCGATGCGGCGCACGGGGGCATATTAACAGATGCCAAAAGACACGTGGAGAAAGCGTCGCTGTCTCCACGCCACCGTTGGGAGGGCCGCCCCCAAAGTTTGCTTCACAAACCCTGAATCCAACCTTCACAATGTCCGATATCATCGGATATGGAGTCTGACCACAGGCACCCCCGCGCCCGCTTCCCCCGAACGTACGGCGTGTCCAACGCGACGGCGCAGCTGCGCCGTGTCGCCCCCACGGTCTGCCTGGTCGCCGCCGCGTGGGCCTGCGTCGCGGGCGTCGCCGCGCTGCTGGCCCATCGGTCCGGGATCGAGCTGGCGTCCCTCAGCCGCGACCCCGCGGCCGTGATGCAGGCCCCGTACTACACCGGCATCCTCTCGCTGGCGGGCAGCATGCTGTGGGGCGTGATCGTCGGCGTCTGCCTGATCGGGGCACGCCTGCACCGCGTCTCCGATCCCGGGCTCAGCGGCTTCCTCCGGGCCGGGGCCCTGCTCGCCCTCGTGCTCGGCGCCGACGACACCTTCCAGCTGCACGACCGCATCCTGCCCCTCTACCTGGGCACCCCCGAGAGCGTGATCATCGGCGCCTACCTCGGCGCGACCGGGCTATTCCTCTGGCGCTTCCGTCGGAACATCCTCGAGACCGACTGGACGATCCTCCTGCTGGGCGGCGCCGGGTTCGCCCTCTCCATCGGGCTCGACAAGCTGCTGGAGTACGGCTCGGTCGCCACCTTCATCGAGGACGTCGCCAAGCTGCTGGGCATCATGATGTGGTCGGCCTACTTCACCCGGGCCGCCTCAACGCACGCGCTGGCGCTGGCGACCAGCCCCGGGCACACCGCCTCCCCCGCCCCCCCCGCCACGCCCGTCGGCGTCGAGCCCGACTCGAACCGCGCCGCGTAGCAGCGTTCACCCGCCCGCGAACAGTTCCACGAACGACGCGATGTCCCCGTTGTCGATCACCCCGTCGGCCAGCACGTCCGCGTCGGGGTGGGCGGTCAGGAAGGCCGCGACGAACGCGCCGATGTCCCCGTTGTCCAGCACCCCGTCGCGGTTGAGGTCGGCCCGGGTCCGGCGCAGGCCGGAGATCAGGTCCAGCAGGTCGGGGAAGCCCGCCTTGGGCGTGGCGTCCTCCCAGGCGAGCCCCAGCGTGCCCAGGAACTCGCGGAAGCGCGGGTCGCTCAGCCCGTACACGCCCTCCAGGAAGTCCAGCGTCGGCCCGGACCAGTCGGCCAGCTGCAGCACGCTGACGAACCGGATCCGCGGTCGCGCCAGCACCGCGCCCCGCAGCTCGCGCAGGAACTCGCCCTGCGCCGATTCTGAACTCCCGTTGCCCGGCCCGGCGCCCGGGCCGGCGCCGGGCGTGCCCGCCGGCGCGTCGCGCCACCCGCTCGGGTACCCCACCTCCTGCAGCAGCACCGGTTTGTCCCCGGCGAGGGCGAGGAACGCGTCGAGGTGCTCGCCCACCAGCGAGGGGTCCAGCACGCCGAAGTCGTGCGTCGGGTAGTACGTGAACGAGGCCCAGTCGCACTGGGGCAGCACCCGGGCCGCGACGCCCGCGTTCGCAGGACGCTCCAGCGCCTCGAACGTCAGGTTCGCCCCGACGGCCAGCGGGGCCTCGCCCGGGGGCGCCAGCGCGTGCACCCGGTCCCGCGCGGCGCGTACGAACCCGGCGAAGGCCTGCGCCTCCGCGCTGGACCGGCTCAGCAGGACGTCCACCTCGTTGCCCACGATCAGGCAGAACCCGCCCGCGTCGTGCAGCAGCGGGGACACCGCGTCCAGCACCGCCCCGAAGCGGGCGAGCACCTCGGGCGAGTCCCACGCCAGGCCCGGACGCAGACGGCTCGGGTCGCTCGGGTCTTTCAGGTCCGCCGGGGCGTCCAGCAGGTTGGTGTTGGCGGTCTGGATGACCAGGTACGGCGTCATCCGCGTCGCCACGATGATACCGAGCAGGGACTCCAGCACCGCGGTGTCGATCACCCCGGGGGCGGGCTCCAGCGTCGTCCACGGGATGGCGAGCTGGTAGGTGTCCGCCCCGGCGACCAGGCACCGGTCCCACAGCGGGGCCGCGGGCGCTCCGGACACGGGGTCCGAGGCCGAGTAGATCACGCCCACGCGCGTCCCGGGCGCGAGGCGCGAGCCGGGCTCGGGGGACTGGGCCCCGGCGGAGGACGCGAGCAGCGTCAGGAGAATTCTCGCGAGTGTGTGCATGGCGGCTTCTTCCGGATCGGGCGGGCACGATTGCGCACGCGCCCAGCAAGTGTGCGCACAAACCGTGCACCCGCCAACGGATTGCGTGCCTCGGCAGGGAGCCGGCGTGAGCACGCGGGGAGGTCGCGTGCCAGCTACGGAAACGACCCTCCCCGGCTGCTCACGCAACCGGCTGGTCTCTCAGGCCCCTCCCCGGCTGCTCACGCAACCGGCTGGTCTCTCAGTCGGGCGCCCCGAGGACGGCGCGGCCATCGTCGGGCGGTCGGGCCGGCACGCACCCACCCCCAAAGGCCCCACCCCGGCGGTCAGTCCTGCCACAGCGCGTGCTCGATCCCGCCAAGCACGTAGATCGCGATCGTGCCCTGCCCCTGGATCTCCATGCGCGGCAGGGCGACGAGCGCCCCGTGCTCCTCCGCGGCCTTCACCGACGCGTCGAGGTCGTCCACCAGCAGGTACGGACGCACGACGGGCGCCTCGTCTTCCCGCATCGGGGCCCGCACGCCGATGGTGCCCCCGCCCGCCAGCACCGCGGTGCGGGCGTTGCCCAGCTCGGGCACCGGGTCCCCGAACTCGACGCCGTGCACAGCCCCGAGCGTGGCGCAGGTCTCGTCGAGCTCGGGCGTGACGATCTCGAGATAGCGGACGTGCATCGCCTGCGCGTGCACGCTCGCGTCGTCATCGGTGCGCACACCGGACACGCCAAGGCCCCCCAGCACGACGAGTCCAGCCAGCGCCAGGGCACAGGAAAAACGAGCGATCATCGGAGTGGTCATGAAAGTCGCCATGGCGCCCAGCGTACCGGATTCGGCGTCGGACGTGGAGAGGACTCCGTCGTCTGCGGGCCACCGGCGCCGGGTGCTCACACCATCGGCTCGGCGTGCTGCTGCAGGGCGTCGAGGTCGCAGAACTCGAGGGCCGCCTGGTGCGTCGCCTCCAGCACCACCCTGGGGGCCATGCCCGCCTCGTAGGCCTGCTGCCAGCGTGGCGCGCACAGGCACCACCGATCCCCGGGCCTGAGACCCGGGAAGGCGTGCTCGGGGCGCGGGGTGGACAGGTCGTTGCCCACCGCCTTCGAGAACTCCAGGAACTCCTCGGTCATGATCGCGCACACGCAGTGCACGCCGGTGTCGCCCGGACCGGTCTCGCAGCTCCCCGAGCGGGTCCAGCCCGTCAGCGGGTCGATCGAGCACGGCGCGAGGGGCGTGCCGAGCACGTTCCTGCCTTTCCTGGTGCTGGGGCTCATGACACAACCATACGGCGCCGGGCGGGCCCGCTCAGACCGCGCTCATCCCGTGTCGCTCGATCAGGTCGAGCACGGTCTCCATGTCGGTGCGCCCCGCGGCCCCCGCCTCGTGCACCGCCTTGAAGAACCGGTCGAGACCGCCCGGCGTGACCGTGACGATCACCTCCGCAGTCGTCAGCGTCGTGTTGCGGAAGGCGTGCGGGACGCGACGCGGCGCGAACGCGGCCTCGCCCTCGCGGATGGTGCGTGTGGCGCCGTCCAACACGATCTGCAGCTCCCCCCGCACCATCAGGAAGTGCTCGTCCTCGTACCAGTGCAGGTGCGCGGGGTTCTCGAAGCCCGCCGGGACCCAGACGTGGATGGTGCTCAGGGCCCCGCGGGTCTCCTCGGAGGAGAGCAGGACCTTGCACGTGGTGCCCATCACGCTGAAGACGCGCACGCCGTCTGCACGGGGGGTTTCGCGACGGATGGTTCCGACCATGGCGGGTTCCTTCGAGGGCCCGCCGGGCACGCACGCGCCCGGGCACGCGGCCCGACCGGAATCAAATAGCGCGCCCGCACGCCGCGTCCAGCGACCAGCCCGGAATCGCGCCCCTCACCGGTCCTCGAGCCGGCGTACGAAACGCAGCCCGCTCCAGGTGTCGTCGATCGCGCACGTCTTGTTGTCCACCAGCCCCAGACCCAGACCCAGCTCGCGGACCACACCGTCCGACAGGTCGGTCGCCACACCCGAGCTCTTCTTGGGCCAGCCCAGCCACAGCATCCCCTCCACGCCGAGCCGGTCGCGGCACCGCCTGGCACGCCTGCTCATGTCGGAGGACTTCTCGGCCAGCACCGCGATGACGTCGTAGGGCTTCGTGCCGCGCAGGTCGGTCCGGAGCACCAGCGTCGCCAGCAGCATGGGATCGTCGGCGAGCTCGGGGCCGATGACATCGCCCGCCTGCCCCAGCAGCGCAACGCGATGCTTGGGCTTGACGCCGAGCTTGGTGGCGAGGGGGGTGCCCGTGTATCCGGCCATGCGGTCCTTCCTGCCCGAGCGCGGATCGCGTCGCGAGCGTCGGCCCCAGCCTACCGACTCACGATGCGGTATTCTGCCCCACCACCGGACAAACCCCTCTGGAAAGGAGACCGCATGCCACCGGAAGGCGAGAACGAAATCAGCATGGCCCTGCTCGTGATCCTGGCGATCCTGCTGCCCCCCCTCGCGGTGGGCCTGAAAAAGGGCGTGGGCGGCGCACTGATCCTCGCGATCGTCCTCTGGCTGCTCTTCTACGTCCCGGGCCTGGTGTACGCCCTGTACGTGGTCTTCAAGGGCTGACCGGGGCCAAACCGACCGTATTCACCCAGACCAAGCCCGCGCGTGCGGGCGACGCAGGAAAGGACTGCACATGAGCGGACAGGACCTCTCGAACAACACGCTGCTGATGGTGATCATCGCGATCCTGCTGCCCCCCCTCGCGGTGGGCCTGAAGAAGGGCGCCGGCGGAGCGCTGGTCCTCGGGATCATCCTCTGGCTGCTGTTCTACGTCCCGGGGCTGATCTACGCCCTGTACGTGGTGCTGAAGGGCTGAGCCGGCCCCACGCCCGACCCGGATAGCGATGTTCGGGTCGCAATCGCGCGCTTTCGTGCGAAATCTTCGCACGTTGGGGACAAATACCGACATTCTTGCTCGTTTTCGAGATTCTGCTCGACCTCCGCGTTCGGGTTCATAGGGTCATCCATGCCCCATGCCGGCGCGGCGGAATGGAATGGCTGCGCCGGCGAACGACTCCCTGCCAAGGAGCGACCCATGCTGACCGTGACCGAAGACGCCAAGAGCCATCTCGCCGACATCATCGACAAGAGCAACCTCCCCGACGAGGCCTCCATCCGCCTCGTCGCCGGGCCCGACGGCATCGGCCTGGCCCCCGACAAGCCCAAGGAGACCGACCAGGCCTACGAGCACAACGGCAAGACCGTCCTCGTGGTCGCGCCCGAGCTCCAGACACAGCTCGACGACAAGACCATGTCGATCCAGGAAACCGAGAACGGCAAACAACTCAGCATCGCCTGACCCCCCCGCCCCCCACACTCCGATTCTCGGTGTGTGGGGTGTCAGGGTGCGTCCTGCACTCGAACAGGTTCTGGATGAGAGCCCCGCGATCGCGGGGCTCTCTTTGTGTGGGCACCCGTGCGCCCACACCCCGCTACCCTGCCGGCATGACACGCACCGCGATGATCGTGCTGACGCTGACGGGGCTGCTGGCGGGCTGCTCTGGCGCCCCTCGGACCGACGCGGGAGACTGGCGCCCGCTCTTCAACGGGACCGACCTCGAGGGCTGGTGGGGCGAGGGCACCACCGACCCGGAGACGTACCTCTCGCTGAGCCCGTCCGAGCTGCGGGACCGACGAGCCCGCAGCATGGAGGACGTCCGGGCCCACTGGCGGGTCCAGCGCGAGGGCGGAACGCCCGTGCTCGTCAACGACGGCGACGGGCTCTACCTCACCACCGAGGAGTTCTTTGGCGACTTCGAGCTCGAGCTCGAGTACAAGACCGTCGCCGGGGCCGACTCGGGCGTCTACCTCCGGGGCATCCCGCAGGTGCAGATCTGGGACACCACCGAGGCCGGGGGCAAGTGGGAGCTCGGGGCGGACAGGGGCTCGGGCGGGCTCTGGAACAACTCGCCTGGTGCCCCCGGCAAGGACCCGCTGGTGCACGCCGACCGACCGTTCGGCGAGTGGAACCGGCTCCGCATCCGGATGGTTGGCCAGCGCGTGAGCGTCTGGCTAAACGGGAAACGCGTGGTGGACGGGGCGGTGCTGGAGAACTACTTTGACCGCACCGCGCCGGTGCCCGAGCGGGGCCCGATCCAGCTCCAGACGCACGGGGGCGAGATCCGCTGGAGGAACATCCGCGTCCGGGAACTCTGATCGCCCCCCCGGTGCGGGCACCGGGCCCCC
>JBICID010000089.1:0-100437 GCA_043101615.1 Phycisphaerales bacterium JB040
CGTTGGCCCCGCGGGCCAGCACCTCGTTGATCGCGCGCTGCAGGTTGGAGGCCACCACGGCGGTCCGGCGTTTCACGGCTCACCCTCCCCGCCGGCGAGCCCTCGGAGCATCGCGGCGACGTCCTCGGCCACCCCGTCCTCGTCGAGAGGCTCGTCCGCCTTCTCGGTCAGGATCTGCGACCCGTGCAGCAGCTCGCGGCGTGTGCCCGCCAGCTCTGCGTCGGTCAGCGTGCGGAGCCGGGCGCTGATCGCGTCGAGCACCTCGCCGACCCGCTGCCCGTCGCTGCCCACCGCCGCCAGCCCCAGCACCGCGAGCGTCGTCTCCTCCAGCGCCGCCACCTCCGCCACCGAGACCTGGTGCTCGCGGTGCAGGCGGTCCTTGAGCGAGCGCACCACGCGGCGCTTGTCCTTGAGCGACTCGGCCCAGGGGATGCGGAGCTCGAATTGCAGCACTCCAACGACCACGGGTTCGGATCCTTCGGCTCGGCGGGGGCTGGACGCGTCGGCGCGACGGTGAACGGTCACAGCGATCGGGCCACCTCGACCTGCTTGTAGCACTCGAGCACGTCGCCCTCCTTGATGTCGTCGTACCCGGCGATCTTCATGCCGCACTCCATCCCCGACCGGACCTCCGCCGCGTCGTCCTTGAAGCGCTTGAGCTGCTCCAGCGTGCGGTTGTCCTCGATGACCACGTCGTTGCGGGTCACGCGGATCTTCGCGTTCCGCTCCACCACGCCGTCGGTGACGTAGCAGCCCGCGATCGCGCCCACCTTGGACACCTTGAAGACCTTGCGGACCTCGGCGTGGCCCAGCACCTCCTGGCGCAGCTCCGGGGCCAGCAGGCCCTCGGCGGCCTTGGTGATGTCCTCCACGATGTCGTAGATCACCTGGTAGTTGCGGATCTCCACGCCCTTGGTCTCCGCCAGCTTCCGCCCCTTCGCGTTCGCGATGACGTTGAAGCCCACGATGACCGCCTGCGACGCGTTGGCCAGCAGGATGTCCGACTCGGTGATGCCGCCCACCGCGGCGTGGATGACGCGGACCTTGACCTCCTCGTTGTCCGAGGCGACCTTCTCGATCTCGTTCTTCAGCACGTCCACCGAACCCTGCACGTCGGCCTTGAGCACCACGCGGATCTCCTTCATGTCCGCGTCGGACATCTCGGAGAACATGCGGTCCAGCGTCATCTTCGGCTGGCTGAGCTGCTCCTCACGCTCGCGGTCGCGACGCTGCTGGGCGGCCTGCTCGGCCTTCTTGAGCGTCTCGACGCAGAAGAACTTGTCCCCCGCGTCCGGCAGCTCGTCGATGCCCGAGACCTGCACCGGCATCGGCGGCAGCGCCTCACGCAGCTTGTTGCCCCGGTCGTCGGTGATGTCACGGACGCGTCCGAAGGCGCGACCCATCACGATGAAGTCGCCCACGGCGAGCTTGCCGTCCTGGATCAGGATGTTCGCCACGTTGCCCCGGCCCCCCTCAGGGCGGGCCTCGATGACCGTGCCCCGCGCCGGGCCGTCGAAGTCCGCCGTGAGCTCCAGCAGCTGCGACTGCAGGTCCAGGATCTCGAGCAGGTCCTGGATGCCCTCGTTCTTGAGGGCGCTGACGCGGACGACCTCGGTCTCGCCGCCCCAGTCGGTCGGGTTGAGCTCGTGCTCGGCGAGCTGGCCCAGGATCCGCTGGATGTTCGAGTCGGTCGCCTCGGGCTTGTCGATCTTGTTGAGCGCCACGATGATCGGGACGCCCGCGGCCTTGGCGTGCGAGATCGACTCGGCGGTCTGGGGCATCACCCCGTCGTCCGCCGCGACGACCAGCACCACGATGTCGGTCACGTTCGCGCCGCGGGCGCGCATCTCGGTGAACGCCTCGTGGCCCGGCGTGTCGATGAAGACGACCTTCTTGGCGTCGTCGTCGGCCTCGGCCTTCTTGGACTTTTTCTTCTTGCCCTGGGCCTCCTCGGGGGCGTCCACCGAGACGCGGAACGCGCTGGTGGCCTGCGTGATGCCGCCGGCCTCGCCCTCCGCGACGTTGGCGTGCCGGATCCGGTCGAGCAGCGAGGTCTTGCCGTGGTCCACGTGACCCAGGATGGTCACGATCGGGCCGCGGGGGCGCTCGTCCACGCGCTCGCGGGCCTCGAAGGACTCGGCGACCTTCTGCTCGGCGCTCTTGGCCTCGGTGACCTCGAGCTCGATGTCCCAGTCCATCATGATTTCCTGGGCCTTCTCGGTCTCGATCCCCGAGTTGATCGTCGCCATCACGCCCTGCATGAACAGCTTCTTGACGATGTCGGCGCCCTTCACGCCGGTCGCCGCCGACAGGTCCTTGATGGTGAACGGCTCGGTGATCGCCACCCTCCCGCCGACCTTGGCCGGCGTCGCAGCCTGGGCCTGCTGCGACTGCTTGATCTGCTGGCGACGCGCCTTCAGGTAGCCGCCCGATCGCTGCAGGCGGGCCTCACGCTCCGCGAGGTCGGCCTCGGTCCAGCCAGCGCCCTGGCCCTCGCCCCGCCGGCGCGACGGCACGCCCGAGCCGCCACGACGACGGTCGTTGCGTCCACCGCCCCCACGCGAGAACTCGCCGGGGGGCATGCCCGGCTCGAACCCGCCGCCCGGGCCACGCGGGCCGCGCGGGGCACGCGGACGCGGCGCCTCGACCGGGTCCGCGGCCTCGACCCGGACCACCTTGGGCCCGCCCAGCTTCACCTTCTTCTTCTCGATCTCCTCGATCCGCGGGCCCGCGGGTGTGACCACCTTCGGACGCGTCGGCACGTTCATCGGCGCCGGCTTCTCGGGCAGGCTGGGCTTGCCCGGGTCGATGGCCTTGGGCTGGTCGCCCGGGCCCTCGTCGCCCTCCTGTGCCCCCTCGGGGGCCTTCGCCGCCGGCCTGGCGCCGGGGGCCTCGGACTCCTCGTCCGCCTCCGGCGGCTCGGTGCTGAGCCCCGCCGGCACGTCGATGTCACGGCCCGCGTCGTCCTCGTCGCCCGCGGCGGCCGCCCCCGGACGGCTCGGCGCCGGGCGGTCGGCGACCGCGGTCGCGGTCGAGGACTCGTCCCCCTCGTCGCGCGTGGCCTTGGTGGCCTTCCTGGCCTTGGCCGCCTTCTTGCGGGGCTTGGTCTCACGCACCTTCTCGATGTCCACCTTCTCGGAGGTCTCGACCGCGGTGTGCGAGGTGTCCTGCTCCTCACCCCCGGCGAACCACTCTCGGATGGTCGCCTCCAGACCGGCGGAGACCGTGGACATGTGGTTCTTGATGACGTCGGAGGGGATGCCCTCGGCGTGGCACTTCTCTACCACCGCCTTGGACTTGATCCCCAGATCCTTCGCGATTTCAAAGACGCGCTTGGCCAAACTGTGCTCCGCTCGGGTTCGTGACTGCTTCGGTGTGTGTGACGATCAGGGTTCGAGACTGAACAGTGGGGGCGTTACGACTCGCCCCCGCCCAGGATGTCCGCCGCTCGGGCCTCGTCCTCCTCGGTCGTCTCCACCGAGGACTCCTCGGACTCGTCCGGCGACCGCCCGGCATTGGCCGAGCCCATGCCCAGGATGGCCGCCGCGGCCATGTCCGGGTCGTCGGGGAGCTCCTCGCCCGAGAGCACCGCCCTCGCGGCGGCCTCCTCCTGGGCGCGACGGGCCGCGGCCTCCTCCTTCTCCTTCTGCTGCTCGACCGCGACCTCCTTGGCCCGGGACGAGCACAGCTCGACGGCTCGCTCCGCCGCCTCCTCGGAGAGTTCCAGCTCCGCGATCAGCACGTCCGCGCCGACCTCCTCGATGTCGAACACGCTGACCATCCCCAGCGCCGCCAGGCGGTCCACCATCTCGTCGGTGACCCCCTCGACCTGCCCCAGCGTCTCCGAGAGGATCTCGAGGCCCTTGTTGAACTCGGTCGGGGTCAGGATGTCGATGTCCCAGCCCGTCAGGCGGGCCGCCAGACGAACGTTCTGCCCGCGCTTGCCGATCGCCAGCGACAGCTGGTCCTCCCGCACCACCACGGTGGCCCGCCCCAGCTCGAAGCACAGCGAGATCTCGGCGACCTCCGCCGGCTTGAGCGCGTTGCCGATCAGGATCTGGCTCGACTCGTTCCAGCGGACGATGTCGATCTTCTCGCCGTTCAGCTCGTCCACGATGTTCTTGATGCGGGACCCGCGCACGCCCACGCACGCGCCCACCGCGTCCACTTTGGAGTCGATCGAGCTCACCGCCAGCTTGGTGCGGTACCCCGCCTCGCGCGCCATCGCCTTGATCTCGATGATCCGCTCGTTGACCTCGGGCACCTCCACCTCGAACAGACGCCGGATCAGGTCCGGGTGGGCGCGGCTCAGGTAGATCTTCACCTGCGAGCCCATGTCCTTCACGTCCAAGATCATCGCGCGGACGCGGTCGCCCGGCAGGAACTGCTCGCCCGGGATCTGCTCGCTCCGCAGCATCACCGCCTCCACGCGGTCGATCTGCACGATCAGCGCCCCGTGGTCGGAACGCTGCGCCGTGCCCGTGACCAGCTCGCCGATCCGCTTGCCGAACTCCTCCATCGTCGCCTGGCGCTCGTCGTCGCGGAAACGCTGGATCATCACCTGCTTGAAGGTCTGGGCCGCGATCCGCCCGAACGCCTCCGGCGGCATCTCCAGCGGCTCGCCGTGGCGGGTGATCTCCAGCGTGCCCGTGAGCGGATCCAGCGTGCAGGCGAACTCCTCGGCGTCGAGCGTGTTGAAGTACTTGCGGCAGGCCGAGACCATCGCCTGCTCGAGGTCGGACACGAGCAGGCTCTTCTCGATGCCGCGATCGCGCGCGATCGAGTCGAGGATCCGAAGCATTTCCTGGGGGCTGTTCACTGGAGGTCTCCGTCGGGTTGTCTGGATGGCTGGTTGTGGGGACAGGTTTGCTCTGACTCAAAAACGCAAACGACCGCGGGTGGCGTATGCACCGCGGTCCGTCGTCACGCCGACGGCCTCTCTCGGCCGGGCCCTCGGGATGAAGCCGGTCTCACCGCATGGAGACCTCTCCCGTGGGCTCGGCGGGTTCCCAAGCGGGAGCCCGGTGCGAGTTCGGCAACTCAATCGGCATGGCACGCGACCGTGTGGTCCATAGCACGACACCTCGGACGCACTGCGCGTCCTTCCTTTCCGAACCGGACGATAGGGGGGCCACGCCGTCACGAACAGGGCACGCCCGCAGATTCATGACGGCTCAGACGGGGTCCCGGGCCTCCTGGCCGCCCGCGGAGGGCCCCGCGCCGTCCCCGCCCGCGCCCGGCGTGCCGTCCTCGGGCGCGGTCGGCGACAGCGTCCTGAGGATCCGGACCGCCCTGGAGCCGTGCACCTGTCCCACCGCCGCCTGGTACTTCGGCTCGCCCTCGACGTACACCGTTGCGGGGTCGGTCGCCGGGTGCTCGGTCGCGATCAGATCGCCCACGCTCATGCCAGACAGGTCCCTGAGCGTGATCGTGGTCTCCGCGAGCACCGAGGAGACCTCGACCGCCGCGTGCGACAGCGTCGCCCGCACCTTCCGCCCCGACTGCTCCGCCTTCTCGTTCTTGTGCACCGCGAACCAGCTCTGGGCCGCCAACTCGTCCACCACCGGCTCGATGGCGTTGTACGGGATGCACAGGTTCATGGTGCCGGCCCGGTTGTTCATCTTGACCTCGAGCCCGACGACCACCACCACCTCGTTCGGGGGGACGATCTGGACCAGCTGCGGGTTGCTCTCGGTCGCCACGATCGAGAACCGCAGGGGCACCACGCTCTCCCACGCCTCGGACAGCGCCTCGAGCCCGCGCCGCGTGACGTTCCCGATCAGGCGGCTCTCGATCTGCGTCATGGGACGCTGCGGGATGAACAGGTCCTTGCTCGTGCCCCCCAGCAGGCGGTCGATGATCGGATAGATGATCAGCGGGCTGATCTCCAGGCAGATCTGCCCGGCGAGCTCGTCGGCCTGGATCAGGTTGAATCCGGTCGGGTTCGGGAGCCCGTTGATGAATTCCGCGTAGGTCATCTGCTCGCACGAGGCCATCTTGACCTCGACGATCGTCCGCAGGAAGCCCGACAGCGACGCGCCGAAGTTCCGGGCGAAGCTCTCGTGCAGCGTCTGCAGGGCCCGCATCTGGTCCTTGCTGACACGCTCCGGACGCTTGAAGTCGTACTCGCGGATCTCAAGGTTCTTGACGTCGCGACGGTTCCGGCTGAACACCGCCACGGACTCGGGGGCGTCCTGCCGCTCGCTCTCGGCCGAGGCGAGCAGGGCGTCGATGTCGGACTGGTCGAGGACGTCGGACAAGTCGCAGGGCTCCACGGGGCCAGGGCGTATCGATCCCGCCGGGCCGACGGGAGCGGACCCGAGGTGGTATCGGACGGGTCGCGCGTCCGCCTTGACACGGACCCGGACGGCCCTCTCACGCCCGGAAGTGGCCCCGGGTGAAACAAACACGCCCCCTCGCCGGTTGGAGCGGTGTCGGACGGGGGATGATCGACGCCCGGGAGGCCCCCGGGGCCGCCTCGGAGATACCCTTCCCCATGCGCACAAACACACCCACCCCGCGACACTCCGGCCCCCTCCGTCGCGTGCTCGCGCTGCTCGCGACCGGCGTGCTGGCCCTGACCGCCCAGAGCGCGTCGGCCCAGCTCGATCGGGGCTCGTTCGGGCAGCCCGCCACCGCCGGACGCCCCGACCCGCAGGCCCAGCCGGAGGTCACCCTCTCCGCGGCGGTCTCGAAGGCCGCCATCAGCCCGGGCGACACCCTGACGCTCGCGATCATCATCAGCCATCGAGAGGGCTGGCACACCAACCTCAACCAGCCCGTCGTCCCGCCCGAGATGGGGGACTTCCCCGCCTACCCCACGACCGTCTCGGGCGAGTGGCCCGAGGGGTTCGAGGCCGGCCCGATCCAGTGGCCCGAGCCCCACGCCGTGGAGGTCCGCTTCACCGGCGAACCCATCCAATTCCAGGTGTACGAGGGCGAGGCCCCGGTCTTCCTGCCCGTGATCGTGGGCGAGGGGGTCGAGCCGGGCACCTACGAGATCCCCCTCGCCGTCTCCTACCAGGCCTGCGACGACATCATCTGCCTGCAGCCGACCACCGAATCGCTCACCGCGACCGTCGAGGTGGTCCCCCTGGGCACCGGCGACGTCGCGTCCTCCGGCGACACGAGCGACGTCTTCGCCTCCTTCGACCCGACCGTCTTCGCCGACCGGTCGAAGTGGGGGGAGAGCGCCCAGCCGGCCAGCCCGTCTGCGGCCCCCGCCCGCACGCTGCTCGGCGTCATCCCGGTGCCCCCGCCCGAGTCCCCCGCGGGCGTGGCGGTGCTGTTCCTGCTGGCGATGCTCGGCGGGTTTGTCCTGAACCTCACGCCGTGCGTCTTGCCCGTGATCCCGATCAAGATCATGACCATCAGCTCGCACGCCGACAGCAAGGGCCGGGGCGTGGTGCTGGGGAGCGCGATGGCGCTGGGCGTGATCGCGTTCTGGGTCGGCATCGGGCTGCCCGTGGCCTTCCTGACCGGCGTGACCGACCCCTCCATGCTCTTCGGCATCTGGTGGGTCACCATCGCGATCGGGCTGCTCATCGCGGCGATGGGCGTGGGCATCATGGGCGTCTTCCAGATCACGCTCCCGCAGAAGGTCTACGCCGTAAACCCCAAGGCAGACTCCCTGCACGGGTCCTTCCTGTTCGGCGTGATGACGGCGGTGCTGGGCCTGCCCTGCTTCGGCTTCGTGGCGGGGGCGCTGCTGGCGGGGGCCGCGACCATGCCCGCCTGGCTCATCATGACCATCTTCACCGGGCTGGGCGCCGGCATGGCCCTGCCCTACCTCGTGCTGGCCTCCATGCCCAGGCTGGTCGACAAGCTCCCCCGCACCGGGCCCGCCAGCGAGCTGGTCAAGCAGGTCATGGGGCTGCTGCTGCTCGCCGCCGCGGCCTACTTCCTGGGCGCCGGCGTCAAGGCCCTGATCTCCGAGCGACCGACCCTCGCCGCCAGCCTGCCCTGGTGGGTCTCCCCCATCCACTGGTGGTTCGTCGCCCTGTTCGCCCTCGCGGCGGGGGGCTGGCTCGCGTTCAAGACCTTTGCCATCACCAAGTCGGGCCTCAAGCGGGCGACGTTCACGCTCGCGGGCCTGCTCATCGGGGGCGTGGCGCTGGCGTTCACCGCCGACCAGACCGTCAAGGCCCGCAACGACATCTGGACGCCCTACACCGAGTCGATCCTCACCGCCGCCGCGAACGAGGGGCGCGTCGTCGTGCTCGACTTCACCGCCGAGTGGTGCCTGAACTGCAAGACGCTCGAGGCGACCGTGCTCAGCGCCCGCTCGGTCCGAGCCGAGCTCGACCGGGCCGACGTGATCCCCGTCAAGGCCGACCTGACCAGCACCAAGGCCGAGGGCTGGGCCAAGCTCCGCGAGCTCGGCCAGACCGGCATCCCGCTGCTGGTGGTCTACGGCCCCGGACGGGCCGAGCCGTGGCTCTCCAACGCCTACACGCCCGAGATGGTGGTCAACGCCATCCGCGAGGCACGCGGGGAGTCGGTCGCGTCTCGATAACCGGCCCGCGGGCCCGCCGAGCCGGGCGGGCCGATCCGATCCCGCCCCCCTCGTTGACCCGGGGCGTGATCCGGCCTAATTTACCCCCTGCCGGGAGCCGATCCCGGCCTGACAACCCGCGGGTGTAGCTCAGTGGTAGAGCGTCACGTTGCCAACGTGAATGTCGTCGGTTCAAATCCGATCACCCGCTTTGATTCGATCAGCGAACGAGCCCGGCCGACCGCCGGGTTTTTTGTGCGCGGGCCGTGTTCGATCCGCTCCCATCGCGCCGTCGCAACTCGGGCATCCTTCGGTGCCGGTCTCGGCCCGGCCTCGCCTGTGTTGAAACGGGTCGTACGCCGCTATTCGAATCGGCGGTGCTGGTTGCGTTTGCACCATTCGATCTGGTTCAGGCACCAGTCCCAGATGCTGTCGAGGTCCTCGATGTCGGTCTCGGTCAGTTCGATCGTGATGCCCTTGGTGCGGTGCTGGCACCCGATCGAGGCGGACACCAGCTCGATCGCGGCGTTCCGCTCGAGCACCAGCGCGTTCATCCGGTCCTTGCCCCGTGCCGCGGACTCCATCAGATGCTTCAGCTTGGTCAGACGGCTGCCGTACTCCCGGACGTTCGCGGTCCACTGACGCTGCGCCTGGCCGGTGAGCAGCCGGTCGTCCCCCGCCGGTGTCGACATGTACTCGAACTGGTGCGGGTCCGCGGCCCGCGTGTACTCCACCGCCGCCTCCAGCCGGCTCCAGTCGTCCAACACGTCGTCGAAGGTCTTGATCAGCTTCCGCTCGACCACGGTCACGTTCCGCATCAGGGCCGCGACGGTCCGCTGCCGGATCGTGTATTTCGTGGCGGGCGTGCGCACCAGCTCGAACGATTCCAGGCCCAGCGCCTCCGCGATGTCCTCGGGCCGCTCGGACCCGGCGGGGCGAGCCAGCCCGGAGTCGGACGCGGTCGCCGGGTTCAGCTCCAGCGTCTCCTCCGTGGACCCGTCCAGCGGCACCCGGGCCCCGTCTACGTCTGCGGCAAACGTCGCGCTCGGGTCCATGATCGCCCGGTACACGTCGCTCGCCTGCCCGCGCTCGGTCGCGTGGGCCACCACCTGCTCGAGCGAGCGGGCGCGGAGCTCCTCGATCGCTTTGAGCCGCTCGGTCCGCTGCTCGTCGGTCTCCTCCTCGGGGACCTCCTCGTCGATCCCGAACGAGATCACCGTCTTGCCCGACGAGCCCTCGAGCACGAGCAACTCGTCGCTCGCCGCCAGCCCGAAGACGGTCGCCCCGAAGGCCCGGTCGATGACCGAGACCACGCGCACGCCCTCGGGCGCGTCGGCCAGGGTGTCGCCGACCGTCATGCCGACGTCCGAACGCCCGCCCTGGGAGTCCCACACGAACACGACGATGTCGACCCCCGAGATTCCGGCCTGGCGCAGCGCATCCTCGAACGGCTGGCGCGTGATGTCGACGCCGAAGTCGCCCTCCACGCGGATGATGCTCATCTTGGGCTGGGCCATCGCCTGCAGCGAGACGAGCAGCATCGCGAGCGTCGGGGCGAGCCGGCGCAACGCACGCCGTGTGCGCGAGTCCTGATTCTGATTCATGCGGCCAGCCTAACTACGCATACAGGGACAATCAAGCATTCTCGGGACGCGGAGTCGATTTTACATGTGCGTGTCGAATTTCGCACCGAATATATGTCTCCGGATAGGTGGTCACACAATTTTGTGCGACATGGCGCCGCCGGAGCGCAGTTTTCGGCCCCGATGCTCCGGGGCGCACCGCCTCGAGGCGTCTGCCCGGGCGGGTATGAGATACACTCGTCCTGAATCAGCGACCAGAGCCCATCGAACCGTCCAGGGGAGGCCTCCCGATGCCGACGACGACACCCGAGCACGACGAACGCATCGCCACGATGACCTTCTCGTCGGTCTACCCGCACTACGTGGCGAAGGTCGAGAAGAAGGGCCGAACCAAAGAAGAGCTGCACGAGGTGATCACGTGGCTCACCGGTTTCAATGACACCGCGATCCAGAAGCACATCAACGGCAAGTCCACGTTCAAGGAGTTCTTCGCCAAGGCGAAACTCAATCCGAACGCCGGCCTGATCAAGGGGGTCATCTGCGGCTACCGGATCGAGGAGATCGAGACCCCGCTCACGCGTCGGGTCCGCTGCCTCGACAAGCTCGTGGACGAGCTCGCGAAGGGCAAGAAGTTGGAGAAGATACTCCGCTCCGAGTGAGTCCGAGCGTGAAGCGGGGCAGAAGGTGCTGATGCCGGAACCGCTGGCGATGAGGAGGCTCTGCTCGCTCGGAGGTCTGAGGTACGCATGAACTGGAATTTCTCATCAATCGTGAGTGTCAGCGCGATGCCCTCTTACGCCATCACCCTGCTGGAATGCGACTGCTGTTTCAGGTCGTGGGGTTCGGAATATGAGAACGACAGACGGTCTATCCGAGCGATGTGAGCAACGCTGGGGCCAACGCGGCCGACCCGCCTCCGCTCGGGACCAGTGAAACGGCGATGACTCCGACGATAACGACAGCCGCGACGATCGCCAAGGGTTCCCACGGTACCCGCACCGGCTTGCCCTCTGGAACCCTGACTCGCACCTTCGATGGGATCGGGTAGATCTTGATTGACACGCTGGCTGTAACGGTTCCCTCGACCGCGAACCCTTTGTACTTCGTTTTGACATCTTTCTTGAAGCTGATTTTGAAGCTGGCGTCGGGTGTCAGAGTGATCTTCCGGGTCATGTTCAGGGCGAGGTCTTTGTGCGCGAGCCCGATCTCGGCCTTCCCGCTCTTGCCGTCGAGCGTTGCCGAGGTCTTGAACTCTCCGGCCATCGATTTGACAGCTTTGGCGGCCTCGATCTCGTACGTCTTCAGATTGAAGCCGATGTCGATATTGCCGGCCTTCTGAATCTTCAGATCGCTCGAAAACTCCCATTTCAATTGGACCATCAACGGGGGCACAGGGTAGTGCTGCACCACCGCGTTCGCCTGCTTCCAGTTCACCTCGAGCGTCGGGTGCAGCACCTTCACCGCTTTGATGCTCGACCACGGTGCCTTGGTCATCGGAGGTTCAGTTGCCCAGGGTGGGACATCCAGCTTCGGCAACTTGAGCTTGAATCCGACGGGCAATTGCTGGGGCTTCTTGCCCAGCAGGGCGGTGTTCGCATCGGCGATCTGGTCCCAGTAGTGCGGGTACCCATAGTGAGTTTGCGAAATCGACATGAGTGTGTCGCCGGGTGCGATCGCATGCTGACCACCACCCAGGGTATTTAGTGGAAATGAAACACGCGCCAATACTGACGGGTTCTTGCCTTTTCCTCCCGGCTTGACTGACAGATCAACGTCTAAGAAATCGTATCCTCGGGAGAGTTTCTTCCACTCAGCGTCCACGACCCGCTCGTATTGCTTCAGCACTTCCTTGGTCGGCTCGGGCGGCCACTGGATCGTCTGCTTCAGGGCTTTGGAAATCTCGGATCGAGACTTCTTCGAGTTCAGAGCGTCAGTCAGCTTCTTGCCGATCTCCTTGGTGTAGTACTTTTCCTCCTTGGCCATTTGCGCGGAGTACGGGTTTGAGCCCATGTTCGATCTCCTTGTGCGGGACCACGAAGGTGCACGCAGGATACTCGAAACGTGCCCTTGCAGCAATCGTGTTAACAGATCGAGAAGAACCCGCTGCGGACGGACGCGTTCGATCGGAATCGGGGCTCGGTGTCTCAGCGCGACGCCCTCGGCTGCTATATTCGGGACAGACAAGGAGCCACCCATGCCACAGACAGCGCTCGCCGTGATTGCAATGTTCGTTGCGGCATCCTCGTACTGTCTCGCCCAGCACACCGCCCCCCTCGTGACCGACGTGCACGAGCACACCCACAACGAGCCGCACCCGAAGGTGCTCGACGAGGACCGCTTCCACACCAGCCGCGACGGGGCCACTATCTATCTGCCCGAGGAGAACGACGCGTTCACCTTCGTCGTCTTCGGCGACCGCACCGGCGGGCCGCACGAGGGCATCAACGTGCTCGCCCAGGCCGTGGCCGACGCCAACCTGCTCGAGCCGGACCTGGTGATGACGGTGGGGGATCTGATCAACGGCTACAACCAGACCGACGGCTGGATGGAGCAGATGCGCCAGTACAAGGAGGTCATGGACAGCCTGCTCTGCCCGTGGTTCCCGGTCGCGGGCAACCACGACATCTACTGGCGCGGGCCCAACAGGCCCGAGGGCGAGCACGAGGCGAGCTACGAGATGCACTTCGGCCCGCTCTGGTACGCCTTCGAGCACAAGAACTCCTGGTTCATCGTGCTGTACTCCGACGAGGGCAACCCCGAGACCGGCGAGAAGGACTTCAACAAGCCCGAGGCCCAGCGGATGAGCCCGGAGCAGTTCGGCTGGCTCGAGGGCACGCTGTCCGAGGTCACCCACGAGGCCGAGCACGTCTTCGTGTTCCTGCACCACCCGCGCTGGCTCGGGCGCTACGGCGACGACTGGGACCGCGTGCACGAGCTGCTCGTCGAGGCGGGCAACGTCTCGGCCGTGTTCGCCGGGCACATCCACCGCATGCGCTACGACCCGCGGGACGGCATCGAGTACGTCGCCCTGGCGACCGTGGGCGGCGGGCAGTCCGGGCTCTCGCCCGCGGCGGGCTACCTGCACCACTTCAACATCGTCACCGTGCGCCAGGACCAGCTCGCCCTGTCCAGCGTCCCGGTGGGCGAGATCATGGACGTGCGCGCCATCACCGGCGAGGTCTCCACCGCCGCCGAGCGGCTCGCACGCATGGAGCCGGTGCTCGGCCCCACCCCCGAGATGTCCGCCGACGGCGCCGTCAGTGGCGAGCTCTCCGTCACCCTCGCCAATCCCGTGGACTTCGAGATCGAGATCGAGCTGACGCCCGCCTCGCCCGACACCCGATGGACCGTGACCCCCGACCACACCCACGCCCGGATCGCCCCGAACGCGACCAGGCGGTTCACGTTCCGTCTCGACCGCCCGGGCGATCAGCTCGACGGCTATGTCCGCCCGGTCAGCGTCACGCTCGGGGCCGACCTGCTCACCGAGCACGCCCGCTTCCCGGTCCGCAAGACGAGCGTCGCGGTGCCGGGCACGCTGGTGCTGCCCGAGCCCGCCACGCCCGACGCCGAAGGCGTGCTCGCGCTGGACGGCGAGTCCGGCGGCGCGTGGGTCTCGCGCGACGCGGTCGCGCTCGAGCCCGGCCCGTTCACCATCGAGGCCTGGGTCCGCCCCGAGTCCCTCACCGGTCGAGACGCCATCGTCGACCAGGGCGAGTTCGGCCTGCGGCTCGAGGACGGGCGCCCGATCTTCACCGCCCGCCTGGGCAACCGCTGGACCGACGCCGCGATGGACGAGGGATCTCGCCTCCGCACCGGCGTGTGGTGCCACCTCGCGGGCGTGTACGACGGCTCGGAGGTCAGGCTCTACCTCGACGGGGAGTTGCTCGACAGCGCCCCAGCGAACGGCTCGGTCCGCACCCCAGGGCAGCCCCTCGCCATCGGGGCCGACACCTGGAACGACGCGCTGCACAACACCTTCCACGGCCAGATCGACGAGGTCAGGCTCACCAGCGGCGCCCGCTATGCCGGAGAGCGGTTCGCCCCCGAACGCCGGCTCGCACCGGACGCCGACACCCGACTCCTGCTGCACATGGACGCCGGCATCGGCCCCTACCTGTTCGACGGGTCGGGACGGCGAGCGCACCCCGAGGTGGTCGAGCCCGCGACGGTCATCGAGGGACGCTGACGCGGCTCACCCCGCCAGCCGGTCCTCGGGCTCGATCTCGAGCTGCTTCATCTTCTTGTACAGCGTCGTCCGGTTGATGCCCAGCTCGTCCGCGGTCTGCTGCCGGTTCCACTGGTTCCGGTCCAGCGCGGCCAGGATGATCTCGCGCTCCGGGCCCAGCAGGGCCTCCGCCAGCGTCACCGCCTCGGCGTGCCCGCCAGTGCCGGACAGCGTCATCGCCGGACGCCCGGGCGTGCGGACGTTCTCGGGCAGGTCGTCGGGCGAGATTGTCTGCCCGCTCGCGAGCAGGGCGGCGCGCTCCACGATGTTGGCCAGCTCGCGCACGTTGCCCGGGAACGGATACCGGCGCAGCAGCTCGAGCGCCTCGGGGCTGAAGCCCGCGAAGGTCCGACCCAGCTCGGCCCCCTGCGTCTCCAGGAAGTGCTTGGCCAGCGTCTCCACGTCCCCCAGGCGCTCCCGCAGCGGCGGAAGCTCGATCGACACCACGTTCACCCGGTAGTACAGGTCCTGCCGGAACCGACCGTCCTCGACCAGCTTTTCCAGCGGCTCGTTGGTCGCCAGCACCACCCGCACGTCCACCTCGATCGTCTCACTCGAGCCCACCGGCTCGAACTTCCGCTCCTGCAGCACGCGCAGCAGCTTCAGCTGCATCGCCGGGCTCGCGCTGTTGATCTCGTCCAGGAAGATCGTCCCCCCGTCCGCGGCCAGGAACCGGCCGGTCTTGTCCGCGTGCGCGCCCGTGTACGCCCCCCGCACGTGCCCGAACAGCTCGCTCTCCAGCAGCGTCTCCGGGATCGACCCGCACGCCAGGTCCACGAACGGTTTGCCCCGGCGCGGGCTCAGCTCGTGGATCGTCCGCGCGATCAGGCTCTTCCCCACGCCGCTCTCGCCGGTCATCAGCACCGTGGTGCGGCTGGGCGCCACCGCGTGCACCAGCTCGTTGATCTTCCGCATCCGCTCGTCGTGCCCCAGCACCCCGGGCAGCGAGCTCCGCCCCTGGATCGTCCGGCGCAGGCGACGGTTCTCGCTCACCAGCGCCTGCTGGCGCAGCGCCCGCTCCAGCGCCACCCGCAGCTCCTCGTCCACCACGGGCTTGGTCAGGAAGTCCACCGCCCCAAGGCGCAACGCCTCGACGGCCGTCTCCACCGTGCCGTACCCCGTCACCATCACCACCACCGTCTCGGGGAAGTCGCGCGCCACCGAGCGCAGCAGGTCCAGCCCGCTCGCCCCGCCCAGCGCCACGTCGCAGAACGCCGCGTGCACGTGGCGGGAACGCTCTCCGGCCGATTCACGCAGCAGCGACAGCGCCTCCTCCGCGTCGTACGCCGTGACGGTCTCGCACCCCTCGGACGCGAAGAACTCGGCCATCGACTCGGCGACCACCGGGTCGTCGTCAACGATCAGCACGCGTGCTCTCAATCCGCGCCCTCCCCGCCGATCGCACGCTCCTCGGGCCTGGGCATCGGCATCCGCAGACGCAGGCACGCCCCGGGCCGGTCCGTCGAGGCCCGTCGCTCGGTCCGCGTCTCCAGCGTCAGCCCGCCGCCGATCTCCTCCACCGTGCGCTTCGCCAGCGCCAGCCCCAGCCCGCTCCCGCCCGGCTTGGACGTGTTGCCCCGACCGAAGGCCCAGCCCTCGCGCGTCGCCACGCCCCGCAGCCCCTCGCCGTCGTCACGGATCTCGACCGTCAGCGTCCGAACGCCCTCCACCTCGACCACGCCCGCCTCCACCTCGATCCGCCCACGCACGCCCACAGCACCCGGCTTGCGACAGCGGGCGATCGACTCGGCCGCGTTGATCATCCCGTTGAGGAACACGCTGTACAGCGGCCCGGCGGAGCCCTGCCCCACCAGCGCCCCGATCTGCACGTCGAACTCCAGCTCCACCTCCGGCTGACGCAGACGCGCGATCTCGATCGCGTGCTCGATCGCCTCGCCCAGGCTCACCCCGGCCCCGGGCGGGTGCAGCGGGCTCCCGATCGGCACCGGTCGCATCGCCGCCCCGACCACGCGGCTCATCGTCTCGAGCGATGCGCGGGCACGCTCGATGTGGTGGCGGGTCTCCTCCAGCGTCGCGTCCCCGGAATCGTGCATCGGCTCCCCGCCCGGCAGCGCCCGGGCCGCGAGCGACAGCCAGCGCAGCGACCCGTCGAGCATGTTCGACAGCTCGTGGGCCAGCTCGGTCACGCGGTCCGTCGCCGCGGGTCCGGCGTCGGAGGCGGTGGGGGGGACGCGGTTGGTCCGGGAAGACTGGTTGGGGCCGTCGGGCAGCATCATCCAACGAATCGACACCACGAACGGGGGAGGTGCAAACCCGTCGCGTCAACGCAACACAACCGCGATCCGGGCAGCCTTCACAGGACCACCAGCAGGCGCAGACCCACTCACAACGCTCGGGCGACGCTGTTCTCGGACATCGTGTTGCCCGCGGGCAACGGTGGACCGATTCAGACCGTGCGAATCAGGCCACCCCGACCGCCTCGGCGTCCCGGTCGCACAGCAGGCCCCCGTCGGACCGGGGCCTGACGGTGGGGTCGCGCTTCCAGCTCCGGTCGCAACGCGGCTGGTCCCGCAGGTCCACCACCCCGATCGAGTCCCCGGGCGTGATCTCGAAACGGCTGACGCCGCAGAAGTCCGCCAGGTCCTGGGTATCGAACGGCGCCATCACCCCGTCCGGGTCGCCGACGCGCAGCCCGGCGTCCAGCGGGTTCTCGATCGCGCCCTCGCCCCTGGCCCGCTCTGTCTCGAGCGCCTTGACCGCGACGTCCAGGCGGGCCATCACCCGCGACCAGTCGGCGTGCGCCGTGACCCCGGAGCGACCGAGGAACCCGGTCAGGTGCACGCTCGCCTCCGCGTCCTTGGCGTCCACGCCCCGCAGCGCACGCCACGCCTCGTCGGCGGTGTGGCTCAGCACCGGCGCCAGCAGGCGGCACAGCCCGTCGGCGAGGAAGTGCAGCGTCCGCTGGCACCGACGCCGACGCTCCGAGTCCGGGCGGTCGCAGTACAGCCGGTCCTTGACCGCGGTCAGGTACTCCGCCGACAGCGTGGTGTTGCAGAAGTTGTACAGGCGCTTGTGGGCCGCGTGGAAGGTGTACCGCTCGTACGCCCGCTCCACGTCGGACGCCATCACGTCGAACTCGCCCAGCACCCAGGCCTCCAGCGAGGTGGCGGGGATATCGCCCAGGTCCACCACGCCCGCGTCGGTCATCGTCGGCTCGAAGTCGTCCAGGTTCGACAGCAGGAAGCGCAGCGTGTTGCGGACCTTGCGGTAGGCCTCGCCGCTGGCGTTGAAGAACTCGTCGTCCACCTTGACGTCGTTCTCGTACGCCAGCCCCGCGACCCACCACCGCAGCACGTCGGCCCCGTACTTCTCGAACAGGTTCTCGATGGTGTGCCCGGCGCTCTTGGACAGCTTCTTGCCCTGCTTGTCCACGCAGAAACCGTGGGTCAGGACGCTCCGGAAGGGCGCCTCGCCCATCACGCCCAGCCCGGGCAGCAGGCTGAGCTGGAACCACCCGCGGTGCTGGTCCGAGCCCTCCAGGTACAGGTCCACCGGGAAGTCCTTCCCGCCGGACCGCTCACGCATGACCGCGTTCCACGACGAGCCCGACTCGAACCACACGTCCAGGATGTCGTTGCCCTTGGTCAGCGAGCCCACGTCCAGGCCCGCGGGGGCCCCGGGGTCGCCCGACACGTCGTACCCCGCCAGCAGCTCGGCCGGCGACTTGGTGAACCACGCGTCGGAGCCCTCCGTGCGCACAACCGCCAGCACCGCGCGCACGCTGGCGGCGGTCATGAACGCGCTCCCGTCGGGCATCACGAAGGCCGGGATGGGCAGGCCCCAGGCGCGCTGGCGGCTGATGCACCAGTCCGGGCGGCTCTCCAGCATGCCGCGCATCCGGTTGCGACCCCACGACGGCACGAACCCGACCGTCCCCTGCCCCCCGGTCGCGTCCAGGGCCAGCACGCGCAGGCTCTTCCCGTCGCGCACGGTCGGCGTGTCCACGCTCACGAACCACTGCTCGGTGCACCGGAAGATCACCGGGCCCTTGGAGCGCCAGTCGTGCGGGTAGCTGTGCATGAACCGGTTCGAGTGGTACAGGTGCCCGCTGGTGCGCAGGTCCTCGGTGATCCGCTCGTTCATGTCCCAGATCGACTCGCCCCGGTACGCCTCGGGCACCGTCTGGTCGTACCTGCCGTCTGCGAGGACCGGGCAGTACACCGGCAGGCCGACCCGCTGGCCGGTCATGTAGTCCTCGGCGCCGTGACCGGGCGCCGTGTGCACCAGGCCCGTGCCGTCCTCCAGCGTCACGTAGTCCGCCGCGACGATCCGGAAGCAGGCCTCGGTCACGTGCCCGGCGTCGGGGGCGACGAACGGGTGCCGGTACCGCAGCCCGACGAGCCTCTCCCCGGGGGTGGTCGCGACGACCTCCACGTCCTCGGCCCCGGCCCTGGACGTCACGCCCTCGAGCAGATCCTTGGCCAGCACCGTCAGGTTCCCGTCCACCCGCGCCAGCGCGTACTCGAACCGCTCGTGCACCGCGATCGCCAGGTTCGCCGGGAGCGTCCAGGGCGTGGTGGTCCAGATCATGAAGCTGGGCGTCGCGCCCAGGTTCCTGTCCTCGAGGTCGGCCTCGCTCAGCCCGAACGCCGCGTACACCGCCCCGGCGTCCGCGGCCTCGAAGTCCACGAACACGCTCAGGTCCTCGCGGTCCTCGTACTCGAGCTCCGCGTCGGCCAGCGCGGTCTCGTTGTCCACGCTCCAGTGCACCGGCTTGAGCGCCTTGTAGACCAGCCCCTGCTCCAGCAGGCCCGCCAGCACCTCCAGCACCGCCGCCTCGTAGCGCGGGTTCATCGTCAGGTACGGGTCCTCGTAGTCCGCCACCGTCAGCAGGCGCTGCATCTGCCCGGCCTGCAGCCTGATCTGCTTCTCGGCGTACTCCTTGCAGGCCTTGCGGATGGCCATGCGCCGCGTGTCGTCGTCCAGCCCGTCCAGCTTGGCCGCCTTGCCGCTCTCGACCAGGCCGGTCATCACGCGGTGCTCGATCGGCAGCCCGTGGCAGTCCCAGCCCGGCACGTACGGGCAGTCCATGCCCGCCATGAACTTCGTCCGCACCACGAAGTCCTTCAGGCACTTGTTCATCAGGTGACCCAGGTGGATCGATCCGTTGGCGTACGGCGGCCCGTCGTGGAACACGAACCGCTCGCGCCCGGCGCTGGTCCGGGTCATCGACCGGTACAGCCCGGCCCCGGCGCCGACCTTGCCCCAGCGCTTCAGCGTCTGCGGCTCGTTCTGGATCAGGCTCGCCTTCATCGGGAAGGCGGTCTTCGGGAGGTTCAGCGTCTGCTTGTAGTTCGGCTTCTCGGCGGTCTCGGACATGGCTCGGCCTCTCGCGCCGTCGCGGCGGCAGGGGGTCGGTCGGCGGGTGAACCCGCGTTCGGGGGCTCATCCTACGGCTATCGGCGGTCTGGAACTGTGTCGGGTGCGTGCGGCCGGGGCTCCGTCGGGAGCCGGCACGCAGCGCGCCGACCCCTCAGCGGAGCCTGGTAATTCGGCGGCCCTGGGCCACCTCCGGATGGATCGCTCGGATCGACATCGCACGGATCATAGACCCTCCATCGAGCGGGGCCGGGGCCGACTTGAGGCGGCCGGTACCATCCGGCATGCCGCGACCCGCCCGCCGTCTCCCAGTCTTGCTGCTCACCCTGCTGCTCGCCGCGCTTCCGGCGTGCGCACAGACCAGCCATCCCAGGCCGGGCATCGGCTCGACGGTGCTCTACGAGGCCAACACCCGCCAGATGACCGAGGCCGGCACCTTCGACGCCCTCCGCGAGCGACTGCCCGCGATCAAGGCGCTGGGCGTCGGGGTGCTCTGGCTCATGCCCATCCATCCGATCGGGGAGGAAAAACGGCTCGGCACCCTCGGCTCCTATTACGCCGTGCGGGACTACACCGCGGTCAACCCGGAGTTCGGCACCAAGGAGGACCTGGACGAGCTGATCGCCGCCGCCCACGAGCTCGGCATGCTGGTCATCCTCGACTGGGTCCCCAACCACACCGCCTGGGACCACCCCTGGATCACCGAGCACCCCGAGCGGTACACCCGGGACGAGGACGGCGAGATCGTCTCCCCCATGAACTGGTCCGACGTGGCCGACCTGAACTTCGACGAGCCCTCGACCGCCACCGCCATGATCGAGGCCATGCGGTACTGGATCGAGACCCACGACATCGACGGCTTCCGGTGCGACTACGCCGAGGGCGTGCCCGCCGAGTTCTGGACCCGGGCCATCGACGAGCTCCGCCGAATCAAGCCCCTCTTCTTCCTCGCCGAGGCCCACGCCGAGTGGCTGCTGGACTGCGGCTTCGACGCCCTGTTCGGCTGGGGGGCCGGCGACGGCGTGCTGCACGCCCGGCGCAACGACGGCGACACCGAGAACCTCCGGGGCTATCTCGACCGGCACGTCTTGAAGCGCGAGCACCTGGTCCGAGAGACCTTCCGCGTGCACTTCACCTCCAACCACGACTGGAACTCCTGGGACGGGACCGCCCTCGACCGCTTCGGCCCCGCCTGGGAGGCGGGGAGCGTGCTGATCTACACGCTGCCGGGCATGCCGATGGTGTACTCCGGCCAGGAGGCCGGGATCGAGCGCCAGCTCCAGTTCTTCGAGAAGGACCGGATCGAGTGGCGCGAGCACCCGTCCGGAGACCTGCTGCGGAAACTGGGCGCGATCAAGTCCCGCAACCCGGCCCTCCGTCACGGCGATCGCGGGGCGTCGTACCAGCGGCTCAGGCTTGCGGACGACTCAAGCGTGCTGGCCTTCAAGCGACGGAAGGGCGCAGACGAGGTCGTCGTGGTCGTGAACCTGTCGCCCGAGACCGTCGCCATCAACCCGACCACGCTCCGGGGCACGTGGACCGACCTGGACGGACAGCCCGCGAATCTTCCCGAGTCGTTGCCCGCCTGGGGCTGGGTGGTGCTGGAGAAGACCGACTGAACCGACCGCTCAGCCCTTGGACGGCTTGCGCTCGATGATGGTCTGCGTCCGCAGGACCACCCCGCCGCGTGCGATGAGGTGGAACGCCTGCACCTGCACCTCGTGGTTGAGGCACTCGATGTCGAGCAGGCTGAGGCACGGGCCTGCCTCGTCGTTCCAGCGGTGGTGCACCGCGCCGACCTCGCCGACGAAGTCTTCCATCTCGTCCAGCGTCGAGCGGTACAGGTTCTCGCTGAGCGTCTCGGACTGGGCGGTCGAGATGTAGTTCACCGAGGGCGCCGAGAACAGGTGCTCGTACTCGCTCTCCCCCGGACAGGGCACCGCCTCGATCAGCCCGGAGGCGGGCAGCCCGCTGAAGTGCTCGTCGGCGACCAGCTCGGTGCAGATGAACGGGCCCTGCACCATGCGGATCGCGTGCGACCCGTCCATCACCCAGGCCTCCAGCTCGTACTCCGCGAGCCGGAAGACACGCCGGGACCGGAGTTCGAACAGCTCGGGATGCAGGGCGCCGGCGTACAGCACGGTCTGGAACGTGCGGAAACCGGTTGTATTGGTCTGTGTTGCCATGGCGGAGTCCATCCCCTTGAGAGCGGCCCCGGAGGGCCTCGGATTTGCCATGCCGGGTCCCGGAGAATCTGTTCCCCGGCGGCCCGCAGGGCCGACTATAGCCGTTAGCGTCCTATAGCCAACAGGCGAGCCCGCCGTTGGGTTGCAACACGAAAGCCCTTGGCGAGCGGATTGGGGCACAACATATACGAAGTTGGTGCTCGCAATCCACAAGCATTGGACGAAATCGTCAGGTTTTCTGGATTTGGGATCGATGAAGACACGCACCGTCATGAAATCGACCCGGCGACCGCTCCTGACCACAGCCGAACAGATCGCCGCCCTCTCCGACGCGATCACCCTCGCGCAACGCCCGGAACTCGACCACCTCGCGGTGCGCCTCGCCGAGCTCGCCGTCCCGCCCACGCCCGTCCACCCCGCGGACTGGAGCCCGCCATCATTCCTCCGTCGCTGGCGGTACCCCACGCGACTCGCCGAATCGCGTGCCGCCCTGGACGGGCTCGTCGCCTCCGCCGAGCGTCTCCCCCCCAGGCTGCTCGAGCTGATCGTCGCCCTGGCCCCGCGCGAGCTGCCCGGCTCGATCGAGCGTGCGGCCGGGGGGCGCACCACCCTCGCCCGGCGCTCCGCGATCCGCCTGATCGAGCGTGACTCGCTCTGGGCGTGCGCCGGCTCGCTGCACACGGCGCTCGTTTCGGGCGACCCCGCCGTCGCACGGCGCGCCGGGCACACGCTGCTGACGCTCGCCCTGCGCGCCCGTCGGTCCGGACTCGTGCGGCACCGCATCGAGCCCCTCGAGCGGGCCTGCGCCCGCGGCGCGTCGGAGTTCGAGTCGCACCGCGACCGCAACGCGATGCTCGCGTCCCTGGTGCTGATCGACCACCGCGAGCCCGAGCCCGGCTCGGCGCAGGAGCAGCTCCGCGGGCTGCTCACGCGCGAGCACTGGGCCGGACGCTCGGCGCTGCTCGCCGCGATCCGTCACAACCCGCTGCCCGAGCTGCGTGCCTCGGCCTGGCGCTGGCTGAGCCTGCCCGGTGTGGCGGGCGCCGCCCTCGACCGTGTCGCCAGGGCCGAGACCGACGAGGAGCACGAGTCGGTGCTCGTGCTGGCGCACCTCGGGCTGTCGGCCCGCCGCCTGCGGGCGCTGCGAACCTCGATCGACCGGCGTCGCCCCACGGTCACGCTCGCCGGTCTGATCCCGGACGCTCGCACGACCGGGCGCCTGTCGCGCGCTGCGCGCCTCGGGCGTGTCCGGCTCGTCGAGCGACTGGGTCTCGGCGCCGTCTACACCCGGGCCCTGCTCGAGGGCCTCGAGCGCGAGCCCGATCCGGTCGTCCGGCTCGCGGGCGTCCGCGCCGAGGGGGCCGGTGTCAGCCGCGCGTGGTCGCACGACCCGTGCGCACGGGTCGCCCTGAGCGCCGCGACGGCCCGCTCGCTGGCGGGCGTGCCCGGCTCGATCGCCCCGCCGACCCGTCCGTCGTCCGTCGCCCGCCTGGAGGCGCTGGTCGCGCTGGGCGAGTCCGAGCACGCGCCGGTCCGGCGGATCGCGCACCAGGACCGCGCGCGGATCGAGCCGTGGAGCGCCGGCACGCCCGCCTCGCGTCTGAGTGCGCGGCGCTGGCTCGCGATGGACCGGGTCGGCTTCCTGCAGGCGCTGCGCGCCCGGCTGACACGCAAGGCCACCGCGGTGCAGGGGGTGCTGCTGGCCCGGGCCCTTGCCCTCACGCCCGAGATCGAGGACGTGATCGGGCTGCTCGTCCGGGACTCGGACGTGCGCGTGTGCGCCACCGGCGTCAGCGCCTGCGCGGACCTCACCAGCGACGAGTCCCTCGCCTGGATCGACACCGCCCTCCTGCACCACGACGAGCGTGTGCGGGCCAACGCGATCGACGCACGCGCTCGCCGGCTCCCCGCCGGGGGCGACCTCATGCGGGCCGACCCGGCCTGGCACGCACGCCTGGTCGAACTCAAGGACGGCGCGGCCCATCGCGAGCGTGCCGGCGCGGTCCGCACGCTGTTGGCCCCGCGCGTCGGCGCGGGCGAGCCCGAGCGCCTGTACGAGCCCGAGGGCGTTGCCTCGCTGGAGCGCATGCTGACCGACGACCGCCCGGGGCACCGGCTCTCGGGCGTCTGGGTCGCGGGTCGGGTGCTCACCGAGGGGGCCGGGGCCCGCCTGGGCCCGGCGTGGGGCGGACTGGCCGGCCGCATCGCCGAGCTGACCTCGGACGAGGACCCGGGCGTTCGCGCGCGGGCCCGCGCCTGCTGCGCCCGACTGCACGCCGGGCTGGGCGAGGGGGCCGTCGCGTGAGCCCGCTCCTGGCCACCCCCCCGACGCTGTTCACCGGCGAGCCCGCCGGGCCGGCGCTGCCCTGGTGGTTCTGGCCCGCGTGCGTCGGCGCGCTGGCGGTGGGGGGGCTGCTCGTGCGCGAGCTGAGACGCGACCGGCGACCCGCGGGCACGCGCGCGACGGACAAGCTCGCGACCACGCTCCGCCTCGACGTGCGCACGAGGCGAGCGGTCGAGCGCCTCGCCTCCGAGCTCGAGCTCAAGTCGGGCGCGGGACTGCTGATCAGCCCGAGCGCGCTCGCGTCGGCGATCGAGCGCGGCTCCCCGGGCGAGCGCGACGCGAAGCGCCTGCGCGAGCTGCTGGCCCGGATGTCCGCGTTCACCGGCACGCGCGAGTAAGCAAAACCCGGTCAGTCCCGGGGCGGCTCGCCCGGAGAGCCAAGCGGCGTCTCGCCCCGCAGCCGGAGCGCCACGTCGGTCTTGATCCGGTCCTCCAGGGCGATCAGGAAGTGCGAGAAGATCAGGCGTCCGGGCACCCAGATCGGCTCCTGCCCGGGCGGGGCGGTGTTGGTCGCGCCTACCATGCCGTCGCGCAGGACCGCGTACGGCACGATCTCGAACCCGGCGGACGCCAGCTCGGCGTCCAGCGCCGACAGGAACGACGAGCCCGGGGCCATGTCGCGCGAGGCCTGGTCCGGGCGAACGCGCTCGGCCATCACCGCACCGCGATGGGGAGAGGCCAGCGTGTACAGCGTGCCGATCTTGAGACGCTTGCCGCGGTCCCCGTCGGCGTCAGCGCCCCGCAGGGCCGGGTCCGCCGCGGCGAGGCGTGCGACCAGCCCGCCCATCGAGATCGCGACCACGTCCACCTCGGTCGTCCACTCCGGGTCGTCGGAGGGGTACAGGCGTTCGACGAGGGCGACCGCTTGGCGGGCGGGGTCCTCGATGGTGTCGGCCAGCGGGTACGACAGCGAGTGGATGCGGTCGTCGCCGGTGAGCTCTTCCAGGTCGTCGCGCAGGATCCAGGCCGAGCCCGCGGGGGAGCGGTACCCCGACAGCACCAGCACGGGTCGCTCCAGCGTGACGGGCTCGTCGCGCAGGCGTCTGGCCTGCTCGCGGACCTCGCGGTCGCTGGCCGCGTAGTCGGGGTTGTCGCGCGCGAGATGCACGCAGCTCGCGCCGAAAGTGAACGCGGCGAAGGTGCCCAGCGCGATGCCGGCGCGTGCGATCAGGCGGAGCAGGCGGGCACGCACCGAGGGGCGATCCTGCTGGGCGTCGTCGTGCGAGGGCTCGTGCGGGTTTGTCATGGGGGCTCCGTGGTGTTCGCCCGGGGGCCGAGTAGTAGATACTAACATAACTCCTTGGGAGACACAAGGCAGGGATTGCGGGGCGATCTCGGAAACGGGGATGCTCGGTCGCGACAGCGGGCGTCAGGCCAGGACGTCCAGCACCAGCCACGCGGAGGCGCCCGCGCTGGCGACCGCGAGCAGTGCCGCGACGCCGTCGCGTGACATGATCGCCAGCCCGATCAGGACGATGCCGGTCGCGGGCGGGATCGCGGCGAAGGGCACCACGCCCAGGGCGTAGATGGACGCGGCCAGCACGACGGCCAGGGCCGCGAGCACCCGGTCGGCGGGCGGCCTGGTGAGCGGTCGCAGGCGGGGCGAGAGCACGCGGTCCACGCGTCGGAACCAGGGTCGGACGCGCTCGATGGCGGCGCGGAGCCGGTCGCTGGGGACGGCGCGGCGCGTGACCGCCCGGGGCAGCCACGGGTTGTCCGAGCCGATGATCCGGTTCAGGCACACCACGATCACCACGGTGCACAGCACCGCGGGGAGGAACGGGACGGCCCCGACCGGCGAGATGATGATCAGCGCGGGGGCCGCCAGCAGCGGGCCGAACGAGCGTGTGCCGAAGCGGTCCAGCAGGTCCCGCACCGAGACGGTGTCCTGCTCCCGAGCGGTCTCGAGGATGCCGTCGAGCAGCTCGGAGAGGCTGTGTGGGCGCGTGTTCGACACGGGGACTCTACGGGCGATGCCCGGGCGGGGGTCGATCCGGGGCGGTCCGGACCGTAGCATGCAACAGAAATAATTTTAGTGCAAGAAAGGAGCGGGCATGGGCACGCAGCAGGACGAACTGAAGGAACGCGTCGAGGCGAAGAAGAAGCGGGTGGAGGCGAGGATTCATGAGCTGAAGGCGGATGGGTCGGCGGAGTCGCGCGAGAAGGCCGACGCGATGAGCGCGAAACTGGACGAGGTGAAGCAGACCGTCGCGACCGGCTACGAGGACATGAAGGAGGGCGCCGCGGCGAAGCTGAACTCGTGGCTGAAGGAAGAGGACTCGTCCGGCGGATGAGCGCTGGCCGCGGAGCGGGCGGGGGGGGCAGCTCTGTGAGTGGGGGGCTCTGTGAGTGGGGGGGGCTCTGTGAGTGGGGGTCAGCTCTGCCCGATGGTCAGGTCGGCCTGGCCCGCGATCCGTTTCGCCGCCATCTTCTCCCAGCCGGAGCCGAGCTCGCCCTCGGGGTCGGGGGGGACGATGTCCACCTTCTTCTCGCCGAGCCTGGCCTCGCCTGACTGGACCTTGGACTGGAAGGCCTTGCACTCCTTGAGCAGGGCGTCGAGGATCTCGGCCTCGTTCACGGTGGCGACGCGTTGGCCCCGCACGCAGATGACGCCCTTGCGGTCGCCGGCGAGCGACACGATCGAGCGATTGAGCATGAACGCCGAGCCCGCGGGCGAGCGGTTGCCGCTCAGCACCAGCGCCGGTCGGTCCGGCTCGACTGGCTCGTCCTTCATCCGCTTCATCTCCTCGCGCACGTCGGCGCAGGAGGCCTTGTGGTACGGGTTGGGGCGCTCCATGCGGATGCAGCTCGCGATGGCACCGCAGACGGTGATGAGGGGCGTGACCACGGTCACGCGGACCGCGGCCCGACGCGGGCGATTCTCCACGCGGGATTCGGGCTTGGTGTTGGTCAGGTCGGAGTCGGGCTCGGTCAAGGCGTGCCCCACAGGCTGGCGTGCGATCTCTTTGGGTTGACGGGAAGCCCGGAGCCTGGATTTCACACGAAGAGATAGGGGGCGGGAAGTATGCGCTCTCAGTCGGTTACGACACCGAGCGGTTCGTCGCGACGTGGTAGTGGGGGTCTTCGGAGATGTTGACCTCGACCAGGTCGCCCGCCTTGTCGAGCAGGCGACGGCAGTCCTCGGACAGGTGGCGCAGGTGCAGGCGCTTGCCCACCTTCTGGTACCGCTCGGCCAGCGCGTTGATCGCCTCCAGGCCCGACTGGTCGTACACGCGGCTGAAGTAGAAGTCGATCACGACGTCTTCGGGGTCGTCGTTGGGGGTGAACAGCTCTCGGAAGCGGGGGGCGGAGCCGAAGAAGAGCACGCCGTGCAGCTGGTAGATCTTGGAGCCGAACTCGTTGTACTGCACGTCGGCGACGAGGTGGGTGGACTTCTTCCAGACGAAGATGACCGCCGAGAGCGCGACGCCGATGAGCACCGCGGTGGCGAGGTCGTGCATGAAGACGGTGTAGCCCGCGACGGTGAGCATCACGAGCACCTCGGTCCACGGGATGCGCCGCCAGGTCTGCAGCGTGGTCCACTCGAAGGTGCCGATCACGACCATGAACATCACCCCGACGAGGGCGGCCATGGGCACCTGCTCGATCAGCGGGGCCAGGAAGAGGATAAAGAGGAGCAGGGCGGTCGCGGCGGTGATGCCCGACAGCCGCCCGCGTCCGCCCGATTTCACGTTGATGAGCGACTGCCCGATCATGGCGCACCCGCCCATGCCGCCGAACAGGCCGCAGGTGACGTTGGCGACGCCCTGTCCGACGCACTCCTTGTTGCCCCGTCCGCGGGTGTCGGTGAGCTCGTCGATGAGGGTCATGGTCATGAGCGACTCGATGAGCCCGACGCCGGCGAGGATGAGCGAGAACGGCAGGATGATGCGGAGAGTCTCCCAGGTTGCGGGCGGGAGGGTGAAATCCCACCAGGCGGGTCGCGGCAGGCCGCCGGCGATGCCGATTTTGTCCTGATCGACCGAGGCGAGGGCCGCTGCGGTCTCCTCGGGCGTCAGCGGCTCGATCACGCCCGCGGCCCTGGGCTGGCGGACGACCAGGTCCTCGGGCAGCGACTCGGGCAGGTTCGCGGTCGCGGCGGCGAGGATGGCCCGGTCCTTGGCGGCCTGGGCCTCGCGCACGCTCGCGGCGTAGGTGGAGTCCGCGAGCATGTCGCGCACCGTGCGCACGGTCGGGGCCTGAGACACAATCGAGGTCTCTGTTGCGCTGTCGGCCGGGTCGGGTGCGGTGGCCTTGTTGATGAAGAACGCGAGCGCGGAGATCACGAGGATGCCGACCAGCGACGACGGGACAGCCTTGGTCAGGCGTGGCAGCAACGCGATGATGAGCATCGTCGCGACGACAAGCCCGAGCATGAGGTAGAGGCGACCGCCAGAGAGGTACTGCATGGTGCCGTCCGGCGCGAGCTCCTTGAAGCTGCCGAACTGGGCCAGCAGGATGACCACCGCCAACCCGTTGACGAACCCCAGCATGACCGGGTGCGGCACGATGCGGATGAACTTGCCGAGCCGGAGCAGCCCGACGCCGATCTGGATCAGCCCGCACAGCACCACCGCCGGGAACAGGTAGCCGATGCCGTAGTTCGCGACGAGGGCGACCACGACCACGCCCATGGCCCCGGTCGCGCCCGAGATCATCCCGGGGCGACCGCCGAGCACGGAGGTGATCAGGCAGATGATGAACGCGGCGTACAGCCCGACGAGGGGCGGGACGCCAGCGAGGAAGGCGAAGGCGACCGCTTCGGGGACGAGGGCGAGGGCGACGGTGAGCCCGGACAGGATCTCGGCGCGCGGGTTGCCCGAGCCGTCCGACCGCAGGTCGAAGACCTTGTGCCCGAGTCTCAGAAAGGGGGGGAGCTTGACGGTGATCTCGGACATGCGGGGCTCGGGCGAGTGGGAGTGATCGCGCCCGAGGAAGGGTCCGGCGGGTGCGAGACTGGTTTGGGGGATTGGTAACGCGGTTTCGCGGTGCCGGAGCGTAGGCCCGGGTCTGAATCAGGACTGCCCGATGGTCAGGTCGGCCTGGCCCGCGATCCGTTTCGCCGCCATCTTCTCCCAGCCGGAGCCGAGTTCGCCCTCGGGGTCGGGGGGGACGATGTCCACCTTCTTCTCGCCGAGCCTGGCCTCGCCTGACTGGACCTTGGACTGGAAGGCCTTGCACTCCTTGAGCAGGGCGTCGAGGATCTCGGTCTCGTTCACGGTGGCGACGCGTTGGCCCTGCACGTAGATGATGCCCTTGCGGTCGCCGGCGAACACGGCGACGTCGGCGCCCTCGGCCTCGCCGGGGCCGTTGACGACGCACCCCATCACCGCGACCTTCATCGGGACGGTGATCTCGTCCTCGAGCTTCTTGTGGACCTCCTGCGTGAGGGTGAAGAGATCCACCTGGATGCGCCCGCACGTGGGGCAGGCGATGAGCTCGGCGCCCTTGCGCTCACGCAGGCCGAGCGAATAGAGCAACTCCAGCCCGTCCTCGACCTCGTAGACGGGGTCGCTGGCGTAGGAGATGCGGATGGTGTCGCCGATGCCGTTGGCCAGCAGCGTGCCGAGCGCGGCGATGGAGCGGATGCACCCCGTTTCCTTCGGCCCGGCGTGCGTGACGCCCAGGTGCAGCGGGTGGTCGAAGCGTTTGGAGATCTCGGTGTAGGCGTCGATGACCAGCGTCGCGTCCATGGACTTGGCGCTGATGGCGATGTCGTGGAAGCCTTGCTCGTAGAAGATGTCGAGGTATTCCTCGAGCTTGGCGATCATGATCGAGAGCAGGTAGCCGTGCTTGTGTTCGGAGAAGTAGGCCCCGAGCTCCTTGGCCCGCGCCTGCTTGTCCTTGCGCTCGATGATGGAGCCCTCGTTCACCCCAACCCGGATCGGGATGCCCGCCCCGCCGTTGGCCTGCTGGCAGGCCTTGATGACCTCGATGACCTGGGCCCGGTCGGTGATGTTCCCGGGGTTCAACCGGATCTTGTGCACGCCCGCCTCCACGGCCTCCAGCGCCCGCTTGAAGTGGAAGTGCACGTCGGCCACGATCGGGACCGTGGTCTGGTTGAGGATCTCGGGGAGGGCCGCGGTGTCCTTCTTTTCGGGGACCGCGACGCGGACGACGTCGGCACCCGCGGCCGTGAGTTTGTGGATCTCCGCGACGCACTTGTCGATGTCGTGGGTGTAGCCCGCGGTCATGGTCTGGACCGAGACCGGGGCGTCACCGCCGATGGTGACGATGCCGGTGCGGTCGTCTCCGACACGGATGGGACGGGTTTGACGGCGTGGCTGCATGGTGGGGATGGTAGTGCTCCGAGCCCCGCCCGGTTCGCCCGGATCCGGGGGTCCGATGCGATCGGACGGAGCGTTTCGAGCCCGTGAACCTGTCTTTACGAGCCCGGAGCGCCAGCGACGGGGCCGTCCGACTCCTCCGCCGGTCGAGGCGTGTTCGCGTACTTCAACCGTCTCAGCCCAAGCCAGGCGAAGGTCTCAAAGAACAGGAAGCCGGTGAGGAAGCCGAGCAGGCCGAGGCCGGTCCAGACGATCGAATCGGCTCCCGTTTTGCTGGCCGCTGAAAGGACCCACCCGGATACGAGAAACGGGGTCGCGACCAGGCTCCCGGCAAGCCAACCGACTGAGCCGTGAGCGGTGATCGCGATCGCGATCGGGCGAGTGATCCGATAGCCGTGTCTGTTCGCGAGAACCCTCAGACCGAGTCGCTCGACGGCGGTGAGTGCCGCGATCACGATCGCGACGACAAACCCGAGCAGCATCATGACCCCGAGCCCCCCGAGAGCGAGCACGGACGCCGCGAACAGTGTCCTGCCGCCATCTGCTCCTCCGGAAAGATCCGTGATCCGGAGCAGGAACAGCGGGAGACTGAGTGACACTGTCAGCCAGAGGCCCGTCAGAATGGCGTACTGCGTCCCGAGATCGAGACTGTTCCGCTGATCGAATCGCATCACTCGTAGTGTCCGCGAGGGATGACGCAGGGTCTCCCAGGACGTTCGGATGAGTGCCTGAAACGTTCGATGCTGTTGCCACGCCGTCCCCGGTCTCCGCTCCGGCAAACTCTCCGCGATCGGCCTCCCGCACTCCGGGCAGTTCCCGACCGTCGCCAGCCCCTCGATCACGTACCCGCACCGCTCGCACAGCAGCGTGTACTCGTCCTCCCATGGCGTCTCGCGTGGCACGCACAAGCCTACGTCGGCTCGAAAGGATGGTTTCGGTGCCCTGCTTCGCCGCGCAGCGCGAAGCAGGCGTCGGATGGGTTGCAAGCCGGCCCTCCGCCTTCGCGCTGCGCGTCGAAGGCGGGCACCGGCTCTCGGAGGCACTCGGTGGCGGGCGGCCCCGGGGGCGGGTACATTCCGTGCGTGATCAGGATCCAGCGCATCTCGACCGATGACCCGCTCTACGAGCAGGAGAAGGCCCTCCGCCAGCGGGTCCTGCTGGGGCCGCTCGGCCTCACGCTCGACGATCTCGCACGCGAGTTCCCCGGCGTCGAGGACCGCTTCGAGCACTTCGTCGCCGTCAAGGAGGACCACCCGACCGGCCCCAAGGTTGTCGCCTGCGCCCTGCTCCTCCAGCCCGACGAGCCCGACGACGAGGGCGACCGCTACGGCAAGGTCATGCAGGTCGCCACCGACGAGCAGATGCAACGCCACGGGCTCGCCCGACGCCTCATGGTCTCCATCGAGGCCCGGGCCTTCGGCGAGCTCGGCCTCGACGGGCTCTTCTGCCACGCACGCGGGCCCGCGATCCCCTTCTACGAACGCCTCGGCTGGTCCATCGTCGGCGAGCCCTTCACCGAGGTCGGCATCGAGCACCGGCGCATGGAACTCCAGGGCGAAACCTCCACCCTCCCCCCCCCACAGTGAAAGCTCGGGCCAGCGGCTTTCTTTGGGAGGTCTCGTGAGGAGTTTGCGGGGCCCAAGTTGGTCCTGGAGCGCTATGGGCCGCTCATAGTGGGGGGGGGGTGGCGAAACGGCGTAAACCTCGCAATACTTGTGGGATGGACCCGGCTGAGCGTCATCCCGACGAGACCCCATGCGACTGCGACACGCGTGAGCTGTTCCACCGGCGTGGGCTCCGGTGCACCCGCCAGCGGGAGGTGCTCTACGACGCCCTGCGGGCCAGCAAGGCCCATCCCACGGCCGACGAACTGCTGGATTCGCTCGGGGGGGACGGCGCGGGTCTCAGCCTCGCGACCGTCTACAACACGCTGGATGCCCTGGTCAACGCGGGGCTGATCCGTCGCCTGCCCAGCCGGCGCGGCAACGCCCCGGCCCGCTACGACGCCGACATCACCGGGCACGTCCACGTCTCCACGCTCGACGGGCGGGTCATCGACCTGCCCCACGACCTGTCCGACCGCATCATGACCGCCATGCCCGAGTCGCTGCTCGACGAGATCGAGCGGGTGACCGGCCTCAAGGTCAACGGGCTGCACGTCGAGGTGCTGGGCGACTCCAAGGGCGCGCGGTAAACCCCCTCCACATACCCAGATTCGCCCGCAAATCCGAGATTCCGGTGTGAAGTCGCCCCCCGCAAGGGCCGATATCCGTGCACCCCCCCCGCCCCCCCATTCCATCTCAAGGGGGCGCCGAGCACCCGGAGAATGACTTGCAGCCCAGGATCACCAACGACAACCCGATCGACCGGCGTGCGTTCGAGCGGTTCGAATTGCAGCGCGGGTACTGCGCGGTCGCGGCCCGGATCGACGGACGCACCCTCCGCGGGCACGCCTACGACATCTCCGAGGGCGGCATCCAGTTCGAGCTGGACCACCCCATCGAGGCCGGCACCCCCGTCGTCCTGAAGATCGAGCTCCCCCCGGCCCTGCTCGCGGCCTCCGGCGACGCCCACATCGGCGTCCCCATCGTGGTCGAGGGCAACGTGGTCTGGTGCGACACCGAGGAGCCCGGGGCGGCCCGCATGGCCCTGGCGGTCTCGCGGTTCGTCCTCGAGTCCGACCGGGTTCGCCTGCTGCGGGTGCTCTCGACGAGCCGGGTCCGTCGCGCCGCCTGACCCCACCTCGACCGATTCATTTCATTCCTAGACGCCGAATCTGAGCGAAGCGAAGATTCGGATCCGACGCCATCACGGGTGCCTGATCCGAGCCTTCGCGGCGCTCAGGCCCGGCGTCTGCGCACCGGACGAGCCCCTCACGTGAGTGAGGGGAACCGGGCATCGCACAGTCGCCCGGGTCACCCGACTCACGTCGGGGGCTGGTCCGATGCACTCTCCCTCACGCCTATCGTCTCGCGATGTTCGTCGATCGCGCACTCATCGAGGTCCACGCCGGGGACGGCGGCAAGGGGCACGTCTCGTTCCGCACCGCCAAGGGCCTGCCCAAGGGCGGGCCCGACGGGGGTGACGGGGGCGACGGCGGCGACGTCATCTTCCGGGCCGACGAGGGCCTCAACACCCTGATCGACTTCCGCGGTGTCAAGCACTGGCGGGCCGAGCACGGCGAGGCCGGACGCAAAAAGCAGCAGCACGGGGCCAACGCCGAGGACATGGTCGTCCGCGTTCCCCCCGGCACCATCGTGATCAACGATCAGACCGGCGAGACCATCTGCGACCTCGGCCCCGGCGACGAGGCCGTGGTCGCACGCGGCGGGCGCGGCGGGTTCGGCAACGAGCACTTCAAGAGCTCCACCAACCAGGCCCCCCGGACCGCCACCCCCGGCGAGCCGGGCGAGCACTTCATGATCCGGCTCGAGCTCAAGCTCATCGCCGAGGTCGGGCTCGTCGGACTGCCCAACGCCGGCAAGAGCACGCTGCTCAAGGCGCTCACCCGGGCCGACCCCAAGATCGCCGACTACCCGTTCACCACGCTCAGCCCCCAGCTCGGCATCGCCCAGATCGACCCGGCACGCCGACTGGTGCTGGCCGACATCCCCGGCCTGATCCGCGGCGCGAGCAGCGGGGCGGGCCTCGGGCACCACTTCCTGCGCCACGTGGAGCGGACGCGCGTGCTGGTCCACCTGCTCGACGTGAACCCGCCCGACGGCAGCGACCCGGCCGACAACTACCGAACCATCCGAGACGAGCTGCGCGGCTACTCCAGCGAGCTGGCGGAGAAGCCCGAGCTGATCGTGATCTCGAAGGCGGACCTGCTGCCGGACGATGCCGCGCGTCAGGGGGCGGTGGACAAGCTCCGGTCCGAGCTGCGCCTGGACGCCCGCGAGGACGTGCTGCTGATCAGCTCCGCCAGCGGGCAGGGCCTGACCGGCCTGCTCGAGCACCTGTGGGCCCTGCTGCACGGCCCGGACGAGGTGATCGAGGGGTGGGAGGGCGTGGAGTCGAAGGCGGACTGAGGGCTACCCGTCCTCGAGCCTGAAGATCCCGCGCTGCCACGCCAGTTCCGTGTCGTGATGGAACAGGTCGCCCCACCCCGGTCGACCGCTCGGCCAGACGTCCATTTCGAGGATTGCCTCGCAGAACGCCGTGACGTTCGGCTTGGTCGGCTCGCGCGTGGCGGTGTGGGCGAGCGTAACGATGGCCCCGGGCCTGACCGGGCAGGTCTCCAGCGCTTTCAGCAGCCACTTGTGGAACGGGAAGAGCACGCGGTTGTGGGCCAGGATCGCGCGTGCGCCGAACAGGACCGCCCGTGACGCGACCCAGGACGCGAGGTACGGGTCGTCGCGCTTGGCCGCCTCGCCGATGTACCACGTCATCGCCTCGACCTGCCCGAGGTAGGAGACGATGCGGGCGTGCACGCCGTCTTCCGGGTACGCGGTGATGCGTGCGATTCGGGCCTCCAGGTCGGCCTTGCGCACGGGCGTGTCGGCGTAGGCGACGCTCACGCCCAGGAACGCGGCCCGGGTCGGCTCGTTCCCGCGTGCCTCGGCCTCGTCCAGGTACGAGATCGGCGTGTACTTCACGTCCACGCCGCAGCCGCCCTCGAGGAACCGCTCGTCCCAGACGCAGACCGGCCCGGAGGCCCGGCGCGCCCGGTTGGCCTCGTCGGATTCGAGGTACAGCACGTCCACGTCCGAGTTCTGGTTGTGCCAGCCCTTGGCGATCGAGCCGGCGAGCAGGATCGCCAGCGGGCGGCCGGTTCCGGACTCGGCCTCGACGAACCGGTCGAGCGCGGACTGCTGGTGCGGATAGATCGCGGGCATGGCCCAGCCTACCCGTGTGCGTCGATCGGGATGCGTTGTCGGAACCGTGCTCAGGCGGGCGAGCGCTCGGCCTAGTCGCGCTTGTCCAGCGTGGTCTTGAGCGCGCGGCGCAGCTTGCCCGCGGCCTCGGAGATCGCCTGGTACAGGTCGTGGTGCTCCGCGGTGACCGCGATCGGGTCGAGCCCGCGCGGGCGGGCCTCGAGCATGCACCGCTTGTCCCCGTCCGACTGCTTGGAGGCGTTGTGGTCGCCCAGGTGGGCCTCGACACGCGTGACCCGGTCCGCGAGGTGGGACAGCTCCTTCTCGACACGCGCGATGACGTGCTCGGCGATCGGGTCGGTCAGCTCGAAGTCGTTGGCGTTGATCTCGATGTGCATGGGGTCCCTCCTTGAGTCTCGCCGGAACCGTACGGCGCCGGGCGCCCCGAGTTCGAGCGCCCGCACCGGAATCGTCCGCTACACCCCGAGCAGGGCCAGCCACTCCGGATTGCCCGCCCCGCGTCGCTTCTTCTTCTTGCCGACCGCCCCGCCCAGCACCGGGGATTTCGTCCAGCCCAGCACCCTCACGCCCAGGCCGGGCAGCACCCCGTCGCGGACACGCTCGGCGACCGCCTCGGCGTGGTCCGGGTCCAGCAGCCCGCCCTGGCCCAACTCCTCGGGCCCCGCCTCGTAGTGCGGCTTGACCAGCGAGACGATCCGCCCGGAGGGCTTCAGCCAGCGCAGGGCCGCGGGGACCGCCTTGTCCTGTTTCGTCCAGCCCAGGTCGAGCACGACCAGGTCGCAGGCTTCCGCGGGCTCGAGGTGCAGCGCGTTGGAGCGTTCGTGGACCGTGACGCGATCGTTCTGGCGGAGTTTCCACGCCAGCTCGCCGTAGGCGGTGTCCACCGCGTGCACCCGAGCCGCCCCGCGTTGCAGCAGGCAGTCGGTGAAGCCGCCGGTCGAGCAGCCCAGGTCGGCGCACACGAAGCCGGTGACGTCGAGGCCGAACTCGGTGAGGGCGTGGTCGAGCTTCAGCCCGCCTCGTGAGACGAAGGGGAGCTTGTCGGGGAGGGAGGTGTCCACGGGTACAGGGTAGTGGAGTGGTGGTGGGGTGACGGGTGCGGGTGGAACGCGCGTGTGGAGACGTTCGAGCACGGGTTGTCCTTCGGTCAACTCGTGGCACCCCACTGAGTACGGTGGCACCCACGGAGAACGAAAATCGAAATGTGGGGGGGGGTGGGGGGGGTCAGCCGCGCCAGGCGTTGGTGGGGGGGCGGGGCTTGGGCTCGATCAGGCGACCGACCTGCATCGGCGGGGCGTGCTCGGCCTGCTCGGAGAGCGGGTGCTCCACCGCGATGCCCACGATCGCCACGCCCAGCTCGTCGGCACGCTGGATCATCCGGGCACGGTCGAGCATGATCACGTCGCCCGCGGCCAGGGCCAGGCAACGCCCGCCGGCCTCGTGCAGGTTCTCGATCGTGTCCAGCCCGACCGTCGGCACGTCGGAGCGACGGTCGTGCCCGGCGCGCGAGCCCTTGATCAGCGTCCACCCGGGGCGACGGCACAGCTCGCCCGTCCGGGCGATCATGCGGTCCGTCCCCTCGACCCCCTCGACCGAGATCACGTCGCGCTCGCGCACCGTCAGCGACTGGCCGATGTCCAGGCGCAGCAGCTCGGTCAGCAGCGGCCACGCGAACTCGATGTCCGCGAGCTGGTCCGTGCTCGGGCGGGTGCCGGTCATCACGCCGGGCTCGGCCAGGTTGTCGGGGATGGGGGTCGTCGAATCGATCAGCGAGACGCCCCGCCGGTCGAGCTCCTCGGCGATCGCGCGCAGGATGGCGTGCGAGCGCTTGTCGTGGCGCAGGTGCTTGTACCAGGCGACGACGGTGCGCAGGTCCGGGATGTTGCGGAACATCTTCCAGCGGTCGTGCATCAGCCTGGCCTTGTCGACCTTGCCGACCATGATCGCGTGACGGGCGCCCGCCTTGCGAAGGCACTTGCCCCAGCTCCCGACCCGCAGCAGGCCGACCTCCCGGAAGGTATGGCACAGCCTCGGCAGCTCGGGGTCGTACTGCCCCATGAGACCGACCCCGTGCACCACGTGCCCGGCTTCCCGGAGGCCCTTGGCGACGAAGATGGGGAGCCTTCCCCCTCCCGCGATCACCCCGATCGGGGTCGGTGGCGGCGGGGGATCTGGCAGGATGGCGAGCTCACCGGTCATCGAGACAGGGATTCCTTCACGAGACGCCGGCGGGACCAACCCGCGGGCAGCCCGCAGTATAGGGGCACTGTCGGCTCGACCGGCTCGATGGCTCCAACGACCGAGAATCACGCCCGGGCCCCTCGATCGCCGGGTCAACCGATTCATCCGCCCCGTGCCCGCGAGCCGATCCTCCACGGTGGACGTCTCGGAGCACCCTCAGCACGCCGCATCGACGCCGACGCCCGCAGCCGGGGCACGCCCCTGGCTCGGGGTGCGGTTCGTCTGCGCCAACCAGTACCGGCGGATCTACCGGTCGGCTGCGGCCGACGCGTACCTGGCCCGCTGCCCGTCCTGCGGACGCTGCGTGCGGTTCCGGGTCGGCGAGGGCGGCCTGAACCACCGTTTCTACGAGGTCGACTGTCGCTGAGGCGGTCCGTCGCACCCTTCGCCCCCATACACTCGCGCCATGATCACCGGATCCCCGTACGAGATTCTCAAGTCCGAGCCCGTCTGCCACGCGACCGGCGTGACCCTGTCGCCCGGCGACCGCATCGTCGCGGCCCTGGTCGAGACCCCGGACGACGAGCCGCTGCAACGGATCGAGTTCAGGGCCGGGGCGTGGGACGAGGGCGCCCGCCCGCAGCCCCCCCTGCGCCTCTTCGGCTTCTGGCGGACGGTCGTGCCCGAGCCGGGCGCCAAGAAGCAGGCGCAGCCGCTGATCGCGGGCGACGACCTCATGGACCTGTTCGAGCAGCTCGGCGAGGACCCCGAGTCCGCCGACGCGCGACGGCTCGCCTTCCGCTACCTGCTGGCCCTCATCCTGATCCGCAAGCGGCTGCTGTCCTACGAGGGCGGCACGCCCGCCGGCAAGAAGACCGGCACGCCGGGCGTGATGCGCGTTCGCCCCAGGGGCACGCCCATGCCGCCGGAGGGGCCGGCGCTGATCGAGGTGATCGACCCCGGCCTGGACGATGAGACGATCGGGGCCGTCACCGAGCAGCTCGGGCAGATCATGGACCTCGACAGCGACCAGAAGCAGGGATGAGGGCGGCGCGTTCAACCGGACGGCGCCCGCTCGCGCTGTGCGCGAGCGTCGTCGCGATGCTCGCGGTGAGCGGGTGCACGACTCCGGACCCGATCTTCGATCCAAACACCCCGCTGCCGAGCACCGAGGACGTGCTCGCGGGCCAGCGCGAGGCGGTGCGCGGGCTGGAGCGCGTCTGGGCCCGGGCCGTGGTGCAGGTGGACGGGGCGGATCCCGCGGGAAAGAAGGTCAACGAGCAGGGCGAGGGCGTGCTGCAGGTCGTCCCGCCCGACCGGCTGGCGCTGTCGCTGGGCAAGCTGGGGGACACCCTGCTGTACCTGGGCAGCAACGAGGAGTGGTACTGGTGGTTCGACCTGCTCGACTCGAACCGGCGCCTGGCTGTGCTCGGGCGCCACGCGCTGGTCACCCCTGACAAGGCCGCGGAGCTGGGCGTGCCGGTGCACCCGCTCGACCTGATCGAGCTCCTGGCGATCACCCCCCTGCCCGACGACGCGACGGTGCGCGGGTGGGACGCGATCGGGCGGGTCATCGTCGAGCACCCGAACCGGTGGGGCTCGCGCCGCGTGTGGCTCGACCCGACCGACTGGAGGCCCTGGAGGGTCGAACTGCTCGACCGGAACGGCCAGCCGCTCGCGACGGCCGTCCTCTCGGACCACGCCCGGGCCTCGGTCGAGGGCGACGCGCTCCGGAGCCCGTGGGTCGCGGGCCGGCTCGAGATCACGGCCGCGGGCTTCGACGGCGAGGTCCGGGTCTCGCTGTTCGAGCCGAGGAACCAGAGGATCCGCGAGATCGCGTTCGATCTGCAGCGCCTCGCCGACGACGTGTACAAGATCAACGAGGTCATCGACCTGGACGCGACCCCGGCGCCGGCGGGAGGCGCCCCGTGAGCGTGGGAGCCCTCATCCGGTGCGTGCTGGCGCTGCTCGTGTCGAGCGCCGGGGCGCGTGCGCAGGAGCACACCGGCGTCGGGTCCAGCGAGCGTGCGGGCCAGGGGGCGCACGCGTGGGTGACGGTGCAGGAATCGGACGAGACCTGGCGGCTGGTGCATTTCCCGCCGCGCGGGTTCGGCGAGCACGCGGCCAGGGCGGGCCAGATCCGCCCGGTGCTCCCGCTCGAGACCCCGCCCGACGCGATGTGCGCGATCGGCGACCGGGTCTACCTGGTGTACACGGGGGATCCCTCGCAGCCATCCCGCGCGCCGGAGCCAGGCGACGGCGAGACCGACGGGGGCGCCCGTTCCCTGGTCGGTTCGGGCGCCGGGAGCGGGGTGGTCCGGGTCTTCTCGATGCGGGCCGTGCCGGTGTGGGGCGGGTACTGGTCGTACGAGCCCCCGGGCGAGTTCCGCTCGCACCCCTCGATCGAGACGGGGGGGCGGGTGATCGGGGCCGCCCCGGACGGGGAGGGAAGGCTGCTGGTCGGCCTGGCGGACGACGCCGGGACGCCCAGGCTGATGCGCCTCGACTCGGACGGCTGGAGCGAGGCGGACTGGGCCGGCGTGCCCACCCCGGGCGACCCCGGTGCGGGCGAGCGTGTGGGGGCCGACCTTCGGCTGGTGTCCGACGGTGCGGGCCCGGTGCTGGTCTCGATCGGGGAGGGCGAGTCCCGGACGACCCACCGATTCGGCGGGCGCCGGGTCCGCACCGAGCGAGACGGCGAGACGCTGCGCGTGCTGGAGGGCGGCGCCGACGACGCCTGGGTGATCGCCGAGATCGACGGAGTTGTGGGGCGTGTGGACGTCGCCCCGGTGCGCTCGGGCGGGGGGCGGCTGGTGGTGCTCGCCCGGGCCGAGGGGGTATCCGGGTCCGAGGCGTTCGAGCTGATCGAGGTCTCGCTGGCGACGGGCGAGGTGCTGTACCGGGGGGCGCCCGAGCAGGTCTCGCCGATCTCGGCGACCGAGTTCCGGGTCTTCGCGGTGCTGCTGCTTGGGTTCACGCTGGTGGTGCTGCTGCTGACCTTCCGCCCGGGGCTGGACCCGTCGGAGGTCATCGTCCCGAGCGGGCTGGCGCTGGCCGATCCGGGGCGACGGCTGCTGGCGAGCGTGCTGGACCTGCTGCTGGTGGCGGGCCTGGTCGGGGCGATCTACGACACGCCGGTCTCGTCGATCGTGACCGGGACGGTCGTGTTCCAGGCGGGGGGGGCCTGGATGGCGCTCCCGATGACGCTGATCGCGGGGTGGCTGGTGAGCGCCCTGTTCGAGTGCACGCTGGCGGGAACGCCGGGCAAGCTGCTGACCGGCTGTCGCGTGGCCTGCCTGGGCGAGGTCCCGCGACGGCTGTCGCCGGGGCGGGCGTTGCTGCGGAACGGGGTGAAGTGGCTGGTGCCGCCGATCGCGGCGCTGGCGCTGCTGGATCCGCAGTCGCGTCACCGGGGGGACGACCTGGCCCGGGCCGCGGTGGTGGTCCGGATGCGCCCCGGGTCCGACGACGCGGGCGGGGGCGCCCAGGGCTGAGGCGTTCGGGCACGCCCTGGCGCAAGTCCTGCGTTGTTTGGTTGAAGCGGAAGCGGGCGAACCCCCGATAACAGCCCCACGGCGGCCCTCGGAGGGTCGTTCCGGCGCGGATTCTGCGTCTGTCGGACGCCGATGACGCCACTCTGAACCATCGCACGGAGCACGCGTGGGCGAGCAGGTCGAGACCAACCAGACGCCGGCGACCGACCCGGTCTCGGTGCTGCGCGCCGGCTGGCGGACGCTCTGGCAGGCCCCGGCCCTGCTGATCGCGACGGCGCTGCTGACCACGGGCGTGGTGACGGCGGTGGCGACGGCCCCCGAGCCGAGCTTCACGCCCCACCTGAACCGGGCCGAGACGCTGATCACGCGCGGCGAGCACCGGCCGGCCATCGACCTGCTCAACGAGCAGGTCTTCCCGTGGGTGCACAAGCCGGGGTACCTCAGCGAGGTCGAGGTGCAGCGGTACCACGCCCTGATCGCTCGCGCGGTCGCGTTCGGGCAGCGTGAGCTCGGGCTGGAGCACGAGGCGAACTACCAGACGGTGCTGCGCGAGTACCACAACGCCGAGCAGCACGGGGCCACGCTGGGCCCGCAGGACCTGTACGCCCTGGCCGACGCGTACGTCGCGCTCGGGCAGCCCCAGAACGCGCTGGCGCGGGTCGCGGGGATCGATCCCGGGCAGCGCGAGCTGAAGGACCGGATCCACAGGCGGGTGGTGGAGGGGTGGCTGGGGTCCGCGCGACCGCGGTACGAGGAGGCGCTCGGGCTCCTGACCGAGATGCTGACCGACCCGACGCTCCCGACCGAGACGCGTGTGTGGGCGCTGGCCAGGCGTGCCCAGGTGCAGCTCGGGCAGGGCTACCCGGAGGAGGCGATCACGCGCCTGGTGCGTGCGCTGCCGAGGCTGGAGGGCGCCGGCGACGAGGGGCTCGCGGAGCTGTCGCTGCAGCTCGGGCGTGCGTACCTGGCGATCGGGGCGGTGGACAACGCGTCGGACGAGTTCGCGCGGGTGGTGGAGCTGGGGTCGTCGGACCAGGGCGAGCTGGCCACGGTCGAGATCGCGCGGGTGCACATGCTCCGGGGGGGGTACGTCGAGGCACGCGACCTGCTCTCGTCGATGATCGAGAACGTCGCCGGCGGCCCGGCGCTGGCCCCGGCGCTGCTCGTGCTCGCCGAGGCCCACGCCAGGCTGGCGAGGCCTGCCGAAGCCGTCGAGGTTTACGCGAGGCTTGTGGACTTTCTGCGCGAGCACCCCGGGCACGCCTCGCCCACCGTCGGGGAGGTCGTCGAGAGCCTGCTGGACCGCTACGGCGAGCAGATGGACCTGCGGGATTACCCCACCGCCCTCCGGTTCGTGGGGCTGGCCTCGCGCGTGTACCCGGACTTCCGCGACCGCCCCGAGCCCGTGGTGCTGGCCCTGGCTCGGGCGCACGCGGCGAACGCGCAGGACCTCATCGGCGACCTCGGGGCCGAGCCGGTCCGCACGCTGGCGCAGCTCGAGCCGTCCACCCGGGCCGAGGCGCAGCGTCACCTGATCCGGTCCGCGGCGCACTTCCGCGACCACGCCGACCGGACGGTGCTGTCCGACATCGACGCGTACGGGGAGTCGCTGTGGCGGGCCGCGGACCTGTACGACCGGGCCGGGGACCAGCGCAGCGCGATCGACGCGTTCCGCGAGTACGTGGACACGATCCCCGGGGCCCCGCACCACGCCGAGGCGCGGTACCGGCTGGGGCGTGCGCACCAGGCGCTGGGGGAGTACGAGGACGCCGCGGAGTGGTACCGGGGCCTGATCCGCGACGCTGAGGACGAGCGCAACCAGGTCGCGGGCTTCGCGGTGCGGAGCTACGTCCCCCTGGCCCAGTGCGAGCTGTTCGACGACGACCCGGAGAACGACGAGAACGCGGAGCGGCTGCTGCTCGAGGCGGTGAGCGGGACCGGGGGGCGGGCGATCGCGGGCCAGCTCGGCGACGCGCTGTTCGAGCTCGGGTCGCACTACTACCGCACCGGGCGTCACGAGCGGGCCATCGAGCGGCTCACCGAGGCGCTTTCGCGCGAGCAGCAGCAGGCGCCCGCGATGCTCTTCCGGCTGGCGGACGCGCACCGGCTGCTCGCCGACGAGATCGAGCGGTCGCTCGAGGAGCCGATGCCCGAGCGAGAGCGCGAGGCGCGCGCCTCGGCGGTGGCCCGTCACCGGCGCAGCGCGATGGCGGGCTTCGAGCGGACCCGGGACGCGATCGAGGCCATGCCCCCGACGCGCCGGACCACGCTGGACCGGCTGCAGCTGCGCAACGCGTGCTTCTACCTCGGGGACTGCGCGTTCGACCTGGGCGACTACGACCTGGCCATCGCCCACTACGACGCCGCGAAGGAGCGGTACCCCAGCGACCCGGCGTCGCTGGTCGCGATGGTGCAGATCGTCAACGCGCACGTGGAGCAGGGCGACCTGGGCAGCGCCCGCACGGCCAACGAGCGGGCGCGCCGTTTCTATCTCAGCCTGCCCGAGTCCGCCTGGGACGACCCGAACCTGCCCATGGACCGGGGCGACTGGGAGCGCTGGCTGCAGTCCAGCGCCATGCTGTACGAGGTGGCCGAGGGCGAATGAGCGGGCGTGGACACGCCGACAGGAGGGTCAAGGATGACCGACGAGCACACACACGACACGATGGCGCCCGGGTGGCACGTCCGCGCGTCCGGCAAGGCGGGCGAGCTGCGGTCGCTGTACCGGCGGCTCGACGAGCTGACCGAGGGCCAGCGGGACCTCCTGGACGCGTCCCGGACCGAGGAGCTGCTGAGCCTGCTCACCGCGCGGCGAGGGCTGATCGACCGGATCCAGCAGCTCGCCAACGAGCTCTTGCCCGTGCTCGACGGGTGGGACCGGCTGGGCGCCGACGTCCCGGAGCCGCAGCGGACCGAGCTCGACGAGTCGATCCGCGAGATCAAGGCGCTCAACGCCGGGATCCTGGCGCGCGACGAGGCGCACACCGCCGAGCTCGTCACGCAGCGCGACAGCCTCGCGCGCGAGCTCTCGTCTATCGACCGCGGGCGTGCGGCGGTCTCGGCCTACAGCGGCTCGTCCGCCAGGCACGCCGCCCCCAGATTCCAGGACCGCAAGGGCTGACCATGAGCGACCCGGACACGCACACCCAGCCGCCCGCCCCCGGGCTCTCGGCGTCGGACCTGGCCGAGCTGATGACCAGCTTCAACGAGGTCTCGGCCAGGCTGCAGGAGACCCACGAGACGCTCCGCGCCGAGGTCAACCGGCTCAACGCCGAGCTGCGCGAGGCCAACGAGGAGCTGCAGCGTTCCAAGCGCCTCGCGGCGCTGGGCGAGATGGCGGCGGGCATCTCCCACGAGATCCGCAACCCGCTCGGCTCAATACGCCTGTACGCACGGATGCTGCAGGACGACCTGGCCGGCCAGCCCGAGCAGCGGGACATCGCCGTCAAGATCGCGGGCGCCGTCGGGCGACTCAACGAGGTGGTGGGGGACGTGCTGGCCTTCTCGCGCGAGAACCGGATCAACCCGCACCCGCTGGACGCCGAGGCGGTGCTGACACGCGTGGTCGACGCCTGCGCGGGGCTCTTCGACGACGCCCCGGGCGTCGCGGCCGGTCCCGGCGTCCGCCTGCACGCCGACGCGGGCCTGCTGGAGCAGGCCCTGGTCAATGTCGTGCGCAACGGCGCCGAGGCGACGCGCCACGCCGGGCGCTCCACGCGCGAGATGACCCTCACCGCACGCGCCGTGCACGACCCCGGCTCCGGCAGGCCCTGCACGCTGCTGGAGGTCCGCGACGCGGGGACGGGCATCCGACCGGAGGTCATCGAGCGGATGTTCAACCCGTTCTTCACCACGCGCGAGACCGGCACCGGGCTCGGGCTGGCCATCGTTCACCGGATCGTGGACGCCCACCGCGGGCGCGTCGCGGTCTTCAACAACGCCGATCTCGTCCCGGGCACGCCCGGGGCGACCGTCCAGCTCTGGCTTCCGGAGCACACAGCACCCACCCACACCGCCCGGGCCGGCACGGACGCCGCCCCGACCCCCGCAGAGATGGAGCACGCCTGATGAACGCCAAGATCCTCGTCGTGGACGACAAAGAGATGATGCGAGACAGCGTCGGAACCACCCTCCGGCGCGCCGGCTACGACATCGTCGTGGCCTCGAGCGGGGCCGACGCCCTGGAGCTCATCGCACGCGACCGGCCCGACGCGGTCGTCTCCGACCTCAAGATGCCCGGCATGACCGGGCTCGAGCTGCTCGAGCGGATCTCCGGGCTCGACGACGAGCTCCCGGTTGTGCTCATGACCGCGTTCGGCACCATCGAGACCGCGGTCGAGGCGATGCGGTTCGGGGCCTTCGACTACATCACCAAGCCCTTCGAGGGCGACGAGCTGGTCATCACCGTCAAGCGGGCCCTGCGCCACGCGGGGCTGCTCCGCGAGAACGCGGTGCTCCGCCTGGGCGGCAGCGCCCCGTGCGAGTCCGAGGACGGCGACCGCCCGGTGGGCATCGGTCGCCTGATCGGCGAGTCGCCGGCCATCCGGCGCGTGCGGGACCAGGTCCAGGCGGTCGCCGCGAGCCAGGGCACGGTGCTGATCACGGGCGAGTCGGGCACCGGCAAGGAGGTCGTGGCCCGCTCCATCCACGAGCTCAGCCCGCGCTGCGCCGAGGCGTTCCTGGCGGTGAACTGCGCCGCCCTGTCCGAGAGCCTGCTCGAGAGCGAGCTGTTCGGGCACGAGCGCGGCGCCTTCACCGGGGCCGACAAGCTCCGAAAAGGGCGCTTCGAGCTGGCCCACAACGGCACGCTGCTGCTCGACGAGGTCTCCGAGGTCGGGGCCGGCACGCAGGCCAAGCTGCTCCGCGTGCTCCAGGAGCGGGCCTTCGAGCGCGTCGGCTCGTCCGCGACCATCGGCGTGGACGTGCGCGTCATCGCGACCAGCAACCGCGACCTGCCCACCGCGGCGGAGGCGGGCGAGTTCCGCCAGGACCTGTTCTTCCGGCTCAACGTGCTGCCGATCCACCTCCCCCCGCTGCGCGACCGGCTGGAGGACGTGCCCGTGCTGGTCGCCCACTTCACCGCCCAGATCGCGTCACGCGAGGGGCGCAGCGTGCCCCTGTTCGAGGACGCGGCCCTGGACCTGCTGGGCGGCTACCGCTGGCCCGGCAACGTCCGCGAGCTGCAGAACATCTGCGAGCGGGCGGTGGTGATCTCCGCCAGCCGCGGGGAGTCTCGCGTGCGGCGCGACCTGATCGAGCCCTGGCTGCTCGCCGAGCCCCGCAAGGCCCGCCGGCTCGACGCGGCGACGAACGGCGCGGGACACGCCAACGGCACGGGCTCGTACATCGAGCCCAAGATCGCCCTGGCGGGCGAGAAGACGCTGGCGGACATCGAGCGCGAGGCGATCGTCTCGACCCTGCAGCGCTTCGGCGGGCACCGGGCCAAGACCGCCAAGGCCCTGGGCATCGGGGTCCGGACCCTGGGCCTCAAGCTCAAGAAGTGGAAGGAGTGCCAGCTCGTCCCGGCCACCCTGTAGTGGGGGCTGCGCGTCTGGCAAGCATCTTGCGGAGCGTCACGCGATGATCTCTGATCTCTCGACATCCGGCGCCATGCCCGTGCTCGAGGCCGCCATGCGCTTCAGCGCGGGGCGTCAGAGGCTCCTCGCGCACAACATCGCCAACTTCTCGACCCCCAACGCCCGGATGCGGGACGTGTCGCCTCAGGGTTTTCAGGCCCAGCTCCGCGAGGCCGTGGAGGCACGGCGCGACGCCAACGCGGGCTCGTTCGGCGAGCTCGACCTGGGCAACACCAGCGAGATCCGGCACGACCCGGCCACCGGGCGACTGCACCTGACCCCCGGCACGCCCTCGGGCAACGTGCTGGCCCACGACCGCAACGACCGGGACCTGGAGCGGACCATGCAGGCGATGGTCGAGAACGCCGGCTACTTCCGTGTCGCCTCGGACTTCATGCGTCAGCAGAAATCGCAGCTCATCGTCGCCATCACCGAACGCGTCTGATCGCAGGGAGACTGACCCTTGTACGGCTCGCTCGACATCTCGACCTCCGGCATGATCGCCCAGCGGACCCGCATGGCCGCGATCAGCGCCAACATCGCCAACGCGAACACCAGGCTCGGGCCGGACGCGGGGTACGCCCCGTATGCGCGCCGGGACGTGCACTTCGCCGAGGACCCCTCGGGCGGGGTGGTGGTCGCGGACATCACCAAGAACACCAACTTCGAGCTGCGGCACGACCCCGACAGCCCGTACGCCGTGGACGGGTACGTGAAGGTGCCCAACATCAACACCACGGTCGAGCAGATCAACGCGTTGGAGGCGTCGCGTGCGTACGAGGCAAACGTCGCGGCGGCGGAGACCACCAAGACCATGCTGGCACAGGCGTTGCGGCTGCTTGCCTGATTCCTGACGCGCGGCGTGCGAGCGCCGGCACGGAGACCCCACGATGTCGGATCCCCTGGGACTGATCGGAGCGAGCGGAGGATCACCGCTCCAGCCCAAGCCCACCAAAGCGAACGTCGCGCCCAAGGACGGGCCGGACTTTGCGCAGGTCCTGCGCACCCAGCTCAGCGAGGTCAACAAGGTGCAGCAGGACGCGACCCGGGCGGTCGAGGACCTGATGACCGGGCAGCGCGACGACGTGGAGGGCGTCATCCTCGCGACCGAGAAGGCGGACACCGCCTTCCGGATGCTGCAGTCCATGCGCAACAAGGTCATGGACGCCTACGAAGAGGTGAAGCAGATCCGGGTCTGACCCGGGCGTGAGGGGTTCGCCGGGACCGGGCGTGGGCCACAACATCTAGTGGCCCCGGCGGCGGGGCCACTAGGCAAATCGCGCCGGTGTCAAAACTTGCGCACCGGGCTCAGAATTGCGCCGCGGGAAGTGAAGGAATCGCGCGCGCGGGGCCGAAGGACGTGTCGAGCCCGGCGGTTGCGCCGGGATGGCGCATGGAATGCGCCGCGAGCGGCACGGAGGCCGAACCCGGATGGACCGGTTCCGACACATCCTCGAGAACATCCAGGCCCAGCTCGGGTCCCTGACCGGGTCGCAGAAACTGCTCGCGGGCTCGCTGGTCGTGATCGCCCTGATGACGCTGTTCCTGGTCTCGCAGTACGCGGGCGGGCAGCAGATGGTCTCGCTGGTCAACGACGATCCCAACATCAACCTGGTGCAGACCCTGCGCGGGGCGGGCATCGACGCACGCGTCGAGAACGACACCATCGTGGTCCCGCCGAACCAGCAGCGTCGCGCGGTCGCGACGCTGGCCCAGGCGGGCCAGCTCCCGGGCGACACCACCATCCTGTTCTCCAACCTCATGGAGTTCCAGGACTGGAAGAACCCCCGCCAGCAGAACCGGCAGCAGTACCTCCTCGCCCTGCAGAACGAGCTGGCCCGGGTGGTCGCGCTGTACCCCAACGTCTCCTCGGCCCAGGTCTTCATCGACGCCCCGGAGCCCTCCGGGCTCGGGCGGGCGGCGCAGGCGCCCACGGCCTCGGTCAACGTGATCACCACCGACCAGGGCGGGCTGAAGCAGTCGTCGGTGGACGCGATCGCCCGCCTGGTCTCCGGCCCGGTCTCCGGGCTGACGCCGGACCGGGTCGAGGTGCTGGACCCGACCGGACCGCGTCGAGTGACCAACGAGGACGACCTGCTCTCGACGTCGTGGCTGGAGCACGCCCAGAAGGTCGAGCGGGCGACCGAGCAGAAGCTGCGGTCGCTGCTGGGCGACATCCCGGGCGTGGTGGTGTCGGTCACGGCCCAGGTCGACATCACGCGCGTGACGCAGTCCTCGCGCGACTTCAAGAAGAACAACGAGGGCTCGGTCGCGATCCCCGCCTCAGAGACCAGCGAGGAGTCGATCAACGAGACGGCCCGGGCCTCGGCGGAGCCGGGCGTGCGATCGAACCAGCAGGCCGACATCAACTACGGGGGCTCGACGGGTCAGAACTCGACCCGGACCAACACCACGACCGACTTCGAGGTCGGCGTGGGCGTGACCGAGTCGCAGACCTATGACCCGCGCGGCATGCCGACCTATCTCGCGGCCAGCGTCGCGATCCCGCAGCCGTACGTGGAGCAGCTGCTGCTGCAGGCGCGTGCCCGGGCGGGCGGCGCCGGCGAGGAGGGGGGCGAGGCGCCGGCCCCGCTGACCGACCAGGAGGTGCAGCAGAAGTTCGACGAGCTCAAGGTGCAGTTCGAGGAGCTGCTCGGGCAGCAGCTGGTCGCGGTCGGGCCGGACGGCACGCGCACGCCGGGGGACATCACGGTGAAGATGCTGCCGGTGCTGGGGGCGGCGCTGCCGGCTGCGGCGGGGTCGGCCTCGTTCTTCGGGATGTCGTCCTCGACCGCGTCGGGCGGCGGGGTCTCGCTGGGGCCGCTCGGGCCGGTCTCGGTCGAGACGCTGCTGGTGGGGCTGCTGGGTGTGGTGGCGTTCGTGCTGATGCTGGGGATGGTGCGGAAGGCGGGCAAGCGGGTGGAGATGCCCGACCCGGCCGAGATCGTGGGCATCCCCCCGGCGCTGACGACGCCCGAGAACCTCGTGGGCGAGGCCGCGGAGTCCGACTCGGTGATGGAGGGCATCGAGGTGGACGAGTCGCACATGCGGATCCAGAAGATGCTCGATCAGGTGAACGAGCTGGTGAACGAGAACCCGCTCGCCGCGAGCAAGCTGCTCGGGCGTTGGGTCGAGACCGACTGAGACACCATGCCGACCAAAGCCTCCAGCAAGCTCTCGGGAAGCATCGAGGACCTCGACGGGGTGACCAAGGCGGCGATCCTGCTGCTGATGGTGGGGCCCGACACGGCGTCTGCGATCCTGAAGCGGATGTCGGCGGCGCAGGTCGAGGAGGTCAGCCGCCAGCTCGCGGCCCTGGGGCGTGTGCCGGACAGCCTGCAGACGCAGGTGGTGGAGGAGTTCTACAGCCTGTGCATCGCGACGACGTACGCCAACGAGGGCAACCTCGACTACGCCAAGCAGATCCTGGGCAAGTCGCTGGACCCCAAGGACGCCGACCGGGTGATGGCGCAGATCCAGACGCAGGTGCAGAAGACGCCGTTCAGCTTCCTGCAGCGTGCCGAGAGCGAGAACCTGCTGACGTTCATCCAGGACGAGCACCCGCAGACGATCGCGCTGATCCTGTGCCACCTGTCGCACCACAAGGCGGCGGAGGTGCTGGCGGGCCTGCCGATGCAGAAGCAGATCGAGGTGATCAAGCGGATGGCGAACATGGAGCAGACCTCGCCGGAGGTGATCCGGGAGGTCGAGTCCGGGCTGGAGAGCCGCCTGTCGAACATGCTGATGCAGCACATGGAGAAGGCGGGCGGCGTTCCGACGGTGGCGGAGGTGCTGAACCTGGCGGACCGCGCGACCGAGAAGGTGATCATGGAGGGGCTCGAGGCGGACGATCCGGACCTGGTCGAGTCGATCCGTCGCCTGATGTTCGTGTTCGAGGACATCCTGCTGGTCAACGACAAGGGCATCCAGTCGGTGCTCAAGGAGGTCGACAACGACGAGCTGGCGCTGGCGCTCAAGTCGGCGTCGGGGGCGCTGCAGGAGAAGATCTTCGGGAACATGTCCGCCCGGGCCGCGACGATGGTCAGGGAGGACATGGAGTTCATGGGCCCGGTCCGGGTCTCGGACGTCGAGGCGGCGCAGCAGCGGATCGTGGACATCGTGCGGCGCCTCGAGGAGGCCGGCGAGGTCATCATCGCCGGTCGCGGCGGCGAGTCGGACATGGTCGAGTAAGCCGCCATGGCCCTGATCCCGCACGCACAAGCCGACCGACTCGTCAAGCAGGCGGTCCCGCTCGACCTGGCCGACCAGCAGCGCCGCGCCGACCGGCTGCGCCTCGAGGCGCAGCGCGAGGCCGAGTCGGTGCTGGCCCGCGCCCGCGAGGAGGCGCGGGCGCTGCTGGACGAGGCCCGCGAGCGGGGGCGGGAGGAGGGGCTGGATCGGGGGCTGCGCGAGGGGCTCGAGCGGGGGCGAGAGCAGGGGCGGGACGAGGCGCTGGGCTCGCTCCGGGAGACGATCGAACGCCTGAGCGAGGCGTGGGGGCGGACGCTGGCCGACTTCGACGAGCGCCGCGAGGCCATGCTGACCGACGCGCGAACCGACGTGCTCCGCCTGGCGGTGGCCATCGCCGAGCGGGTCACGCACCGGGCGATCGAGGTCGATCCCGGCGCTGCGTCGCGTCAGCTCGAGCACTGCCTGGAACTGCTGACGCGTCCGACGCAGCTCCGGGTCGCGGTGCACCCGGGCGACCTGGCGTCGCTGCGCGAGGCGCTGCCCGGGATCGTGGCTCGCTTCGAGCACGCGATGCACGCCGAGCTGATCGAGGACGCGTCGCTGAGCCCGGGCTCGGTCGTGCTGCGGACCGAGAGCGGGGGTGTGATCGACGCCTCGGTCCGCGCACAGTTCGACAGGATCGCGCGCGAGCTGCTCCCGGGCGGGGGCGATGCATGAGCCTGCTCGCCCCAGAGCTGAGCCTGGTGGCGCACGCGGAGCCCGTGCGGGTGGTGGGGCGGGTGTCGTCGCTCCGCGGGATGACGGTGCTGGCCGAGGACCTGCCGCTGCCGGTCGGGTCGCTGGTCCGCATCGGCGCGGCGTCGGCGGCGCAGCCGCTGCTGGCGGAGGTGGTGGGGTTCGTCGGGGACCGGTGCTCGCTGATGCCGCTGGGGCAGACGGCGGGCGTGCGCCCCGGGCAGCCGGTGGAGGGGCTGCAGACACACCAGACCGCGCCGGTGAGCCGGCGTCTGCTCGGGCGGGTGATCGACGGGCTGGGGCGTCCGATCGACGCCGGGGGCGTGGTGACGGAGGTGGAGCCCAGGGCGCTGGACCCGGACCCGGTGAGCCCGCTGGATCGTGCCCGGATCACGTCCCAGCTGCACACGGGCATACGGGCGATGGACCTGATGACCCCCGTGGGCAAGGGTCAGCGTCTCGGCATCTTCTCGGGGCCGGGCGTGGGCAAGTCCACCCTGCTGGGGCAGATCGCACGCTCGACCGACGCCGACGTCAACGTGATCGCCCTGATCGGCGAGCGCGGGCGTGAGGTCCGCGAGTTCGTGGAGGAGTCGCTCGGGCCCGAGGGGCTGCGTCGCTCGGTGGTCGTGGTGGCGACCGGGGACGACTCGCCCTCGCTGCGTGTCCGCGCCGCCAAGCTCGCGTGCACCGTGGGGGAGTACTTCCGTGAGCTCGGGCGTGACGTGCTGCTGATGATGGACTCGGTGACGCGTTTCGCCCACGCGCAGCGACAGATCGGCCTGTCGGTGGGCGAGCCGCCGGCCTCGAAGGGGTACACGCCGTCGGTCTTCGCCGAGCTGGCACGCCTGCTCGAGCGAGCGGGCAACCTGGGCGAGTCGGCCCGTGGACGCGCCGGTTCCGTCACCGGGCTGTACACGATCCTGGTCGAGGGCGACGAGCTGAACGAGCCGGTCTCCGACGCGGCCCGGGGCATCCTCGACGGGCACGTGGTGCTGTCGCGGAAACTCGCCCAGCACGGGCACTACCCGGCGATCGACGTGCTCGATTCCATCAGCCGCGTCGCGTCCGACATCGCCGAGCCGGGGCATCTGGCGGCCCGCACGCAGGCGGTCCGTCTGCTCGCGGCGTACCGGGAGGTGGAGGAGCTGGTGCAGATCGGCGCGTACGCGCGCGGGTCCGACCCGGTGGCCGACACCGCGATCGAGCAGCGCGGCGCGATCAACGAGCTGCTGCAGCAGTCCGCGGGCGAGCGGTCCGACTTCGCCGAGGCGCGGTCGCGTCTGATCACGATCGCCACCAACGCGGGCGAGTCGATCCGGGCCCGCACGAGGCACGAGCCGGCCGGAGAGTCGCGATGAAGGCCTTCCGCTTCCGGCTGCAGCCCGTGCTCGACCAGCGCCTGCGCGAGGAGCGCAGCCGGCAGCTCGTCGTCGCAGAGATCGAGCGGGAGCGCCGGGCGCTGGAGGACACGCTGCGCGAGACGAACCGGACGATCGAGTCCGAGCGGGCCGACTGGCGGGACCGTGTCTCGGGGGGCTCGGGGCACGGGCCGGTCGACCTGCGCGGGGCCCGCTTCCAGGCGAGCGCCTCGGTGAGCCTGGTCGCCGAGGCGCAGCGCCTGGTGCTCCGGCTGGCGGGGGTGCACACGCGACTGGAGCGTGCCCGGGAGCGTCTGCTGGAGGCGACGACACGCCGGCGGGCGGTCGAGAGCCTGCGCGACCGGCACCGGTCCGAGTGGCAGCGACGGATCGCCCAAAGCGAGGCGCGTGATCTGGACGATCTGACGGTGATGCGGTACGCACGACCCGAGCACGCCGAGGAGGTGTCGCCGTGAAACACGTCTGGAACGCCGTGTGCCTTGTCTGCTTCATCAACGTCGTGGCGCTGCTGGGCTTCACAGGCTGGCTGGCCAACTCGGGGCGGCTGAACCCGGAGCGTGTGCGCGGCGTGCGCGCGATCTTCGAGGAGACGGTGGCCGAGCAGCGGGCCCGCGAGGAGCGCATCAGGCAAGAGGCCCTGCGCGAGAGCGACGGCGTGGAGGTGGCGCTGCCCAGCAAGCCGCCGCTGACCGCTGAGGAGCAGCTCGCGCTGCGGGCCCTGCAGAGCGCCGGCGACCGCCAGCGGATCCAGCGTCTGGAGCGTGAGGTGGCGGACCTGCGCGCCGCGCTGCAGCGGGAGCGGGCGCTGGTCGACGCCCAGCGTGCCGACTTCGAGGCGGAGAAAGCCGAGTTCTACCGCATGCGCCGGGAGATCGTGCAGACCGAGGGCGACGAGCAGTTCCGCAAGTCGCTTGTCACGCTGGAATCGGTGTCGCCCAAGGCCGCCAAGGACATGCTGCTGGCGATGATCCAGGGCGGCGACCGGGACGGGGCGGTCGGGTACCTCAACGCGATGCAGGACCGGTCACGCTCCAAGATCATCGGGGAATTGGTCAAGGCGACCGAGACCGAGTTGGCAGCGGATTTGCTCGAACAGCTTCGGATCAGGGGCGTCGGTGACGTCCCCCCCGAGGCTCAGAGCGAATGACGCGGACCGACCCACTCTCACAGCTCGAAGCGGCGACCCAAAGAGGAGGGCCGACCCTGCGCCCCGTCGCGCAGCGATCGCTCGTCGCGGGCGCAACCTTCGACAGCATCCTGAGCGAGCGGCGCGAGCCCCCGGCGCCGGCGGAACCACCCGTCGAGCGGGACCGTGCGCCGGAAGGCAATCGCGACACGCCCGAGCCGGGGCGCGACCGGGCGACCGAACAGGACGCCGAGCGGACCGACTCGGAGCGCCCCGGCACGGATACGGGGCGAACCGACTCGAGCGACAAGGCGGGCCCGCAGACGCCGGAGTCCGGCGCCCGGGCCGGGGGCGGGCGGGCCCCGGAGGCGTCGTCAGACCAGCCTGCGCCGGTTCGATCGCCCGATGGGCAGAGCCCGGAGTCGGCCCGTCCCGACCCGGCCAGGGGCGTGCCCGGGCCCGAGCGGTCCGACGCACGGGCCTTTATCGCGCTGCACGGACGCAAGGCCGCGAAGCTGCGCTGGGACTCCGCTGGCGTGCAGCTCTCGCACGCCGCGGAGGTGAGCCTGGCGGAGAAGAACGCCAGGGAGCTCGCGACCCGGGCCCGGCCGACGCGTCTCGACGGGCCCGCATCGGCGCTCACCCAGCCCGCAGACGCCCGGGAAATCCCACAGGCCACGTCCCGCACGCACGAGGCGCCCGCGCGCCAGCAGGGCGCGAGCCCCACGGGGGCGGGTGGCGTGCGCACGGGGTCTGTGGACCCCGTCCAGACCCAGCAGGCGCCCACCGATCCGGTCGCGACCAGGGCGCCAGGCCCCGAGGCGGCCTCGAGCGTCGCGGGGGCGCACGGCTCTCCGGTGCGCCCCGAATCGCAGCGCCAGGGGCCGCGGAGCGTGGGGGATCGCGAGGCGCTGATCGCACGCCTGGCGAGCACGGGCTCCGCCCAGGCGCACGCCTCGAAGCTCAACGCCGGGCGGGTCACCGCGATCAATGCGCTGGGCAAGTCCGGCGCGAGGGCGGACGCGCCGTCGGGGGCGGGGGCCCTGCGCCAGACATCCGCACGTGATCAGACCGGGGTGCTGCGCCAGGTGCAGCAGGGGCTGGCCAGGCTGCTCAAGGGCGAGGGCGGGAGCACCACGCTCCGTCTGAACCCGCAGTCGCTGGGCGAGGTGACGGTCCATCTGCGTGTGCATCACGGGAAGGCCGAGGCACGCCTGACACCCACGAATGACGTGGCACGCTCGTTGCTCCAGTCCGGGCTCAAGGAACTCAAGGCCACGCTGGAGACGCGCGGCCTGCGGGTGGAGCGGCTCACCGTCGATCCTGTCCCGCACAGAGCGTCGGCGGAGCCGGCCACCGAACCCCGCGCGGAGTCGCGGGAGACCAGGGCGGGCGACGGAGCGCCCCTCGACCAGCGGCAGGACGCCGAGGACAGCCCGGGAGGATCCCGGGGATCACCGCAGCAGCACCCGGGGCACGGACGCGCCGGACACGCTCGCACAGGGGACGACTCGCGGAGCGAGGACGCCCGGGGCCCGCAGCGGTCGGACGACGTGCCCGAGGGCACGATCGATGCCGGCTGGCTCAGGCTCGACACCGTGGCCTGACGGGTTCGTGAGGCCGTTTGAACGACCGGCGTTGTCGGCGTGCGCACGCACCGCTCGCGGTGCGTGGCGTGGCGGCACGCGCCCGGGCGACGGGATGCACGGGAGCTGCAGATGAGCGCGATCGACTCGCTGACCGGTCTCAATCCGAGCTCGCAGGCCTCCGGGGACGCGTTCTCCGAGATCACCTCCGGCGAGTTCCTGAAGATCATCCTGACCGAGATGCAGGCGCAGGACCCGCTCGAGCCGCAGGACACGCAGGCCATCCTGCAGCAGCTCGGCTCGCTGCGCGAGATCGAGTCGAACATCGCCCTGCAGAGCAACCTGGAGGCGCTGGTCAACCAGAACGCGCTCGCGTCGGCCTCGATGCTGATCGGCAGCCTGGTGTCGGGCGTCTCGACCTCCAACCGCTTCGTGTTCGACCTGGTCGTCAGCGTGACCAACACCGAGGACGGGCCGGTGCTCAACCTGCTCGACGGCTCCCGCATGAGGCTCGACAAGATCGATGAGATCATCGGACCGATCGACGACCTGGACGACCCGGATGAACCCGGCGACGGCGACGGCGACGGCGACGGGGACGGCGACGGGGGGGGTGACGGCAACGGCGACGCGGGCGACCGCGACCCGCCGGTTGACCGGCCCGCGGTGACACCCAAGGGTGTCGACCGCAACACCGCCGAACGCATCGCCGACGCGATCGAGGCCTACCGGCTCGGCCTAAACCCATGAGCGTCTCGCCGGCCGAACTCCTGAACCGGCTCGGGTCCGGGCTGCGCCACGGCGTGCCGCCCGCGCGGGCCGGGCACGAACGCCCCGACTTCTCACGCCAGCTGACGCTCGCGCGGCGCGGGGAGCTGCGCACCGGGCTCCCGGTCGCCTTCGACCTGCCCGACGCCCCGGGGCTGACACCCGCGCAGGCCGCACGCCTCTCCGACGCGCTGGACCGGCTCGCGGCAGCCGATGCGCGACACGCGCTGGTGTTGCTCGACGGTCACGCGTTCCTGGCCGACCCCGTCGGGCGTCGTGTCACCGGGGCGCCCGACACGCCGTCCGGCACGCCGGTTGTTGGCATCGACGCGTTCGCCGACGCGCGGACGCCGGGCGCGGCGCCGGCGCGGGCGAGCGAGCCCGACCCGGAGTCGTTCCAGTCGGCGCTGCGGCGCCCGTCGGCGATCGAGGTCAGAGTCCCGTAGCAGTCCACCCACCCGAGGATCACCCATGGCATCCACCACCTCACTCTTCACGGGCCTCAGCGGGCTCGACGTGCACGCGCGTCGCCTCGACGTGATCTCCAACAACATCGCCAACGTCAACACCACCGCGTACAAGAGCAGCACCATGCTGTTCGAGAACCTGTTCTCGCGCACGTTCACCGCCGGCTCGGCCCCGACGGGCACCAGCGGGGGCACCAACCCGTTCCAGGTCGGGCTGGGCGTCGGGGTCGCCGCGACCCGGCGCGACTTCACCCCGGGCTCGTTCAACCCGACCGGCGACGCGCGCGACCTGGCGATCGACGGCTCGGGCTTCTTCGTCGTCCAGCGGGACGGCTCGACCTTCTACACCCGCGCCGGCGCCTTCCGCCAGGACCTCAATGACAACCTCGTGTCCGCCTCGGGCGAGATCCTGCAGGGCTACACCGTCGACGAGGACTACAACATCATCGAGGGCGAGCTCTCGGCCATCTCCATCCCGATCGGCAAGCAGGTCATCGCCGAGGCCTCGACGCGGGCCGTGGTCGCCGGCAACCTCGACTCGGGCGGAGACCTGCCCGGGCAGGGCTCGGCCATCGCCATCGGCTCGGACGTGGGCGTCGGCTTCGTGGACACCGGCGGCGCGACCGTCGTCGCCGGCACGCTGCTCACCGCCATCGAAGACCCCGCCGCCCCCGGCTCGGGCACGCCGCTGTTCAGCGTCGGGCAGACCGTCTCGCTCGACGGCGCGACCAAGGGCGGCACCCAGCTCGACACCGCCGAGCTCGTCATCACCGCGACGACCACGGTGCAGGACTACATGGACTTCCTGAACGACGCCCTGGGCATCCACGACGTCGGGGCCGCGAACCCGGACGGCAACACGCCCGGCGTGACGCTCGACGCCTCGGGCATCATCAACATCGTCTCCAACTCGGGCGAGGCCAACGACATCGCCATCAACTCCTCGAACCTCCGCGTCACCGACGCGTCGGGCACGCCCCTCTCGTCACCCTTCGTGCCCGAGAAGACGCAGACCGCGGACGGCGAGTCGGTGAAGTCCACCATCCTTGTCTACGACTCGCTGGGCACGCCCATCACCGTGGACGTCACGCTCGTGCTCGAGAACAAGACCGTCGGCTCCGGCACGACCTGGCGCTACTACGTGGACTCGGGGGACGACTCCGACCTGGACCTGCGCATCGCCAACGGCACCATCCAGTTCGACGGCGAGGGGCAGCTCCTCACCGACACACCCATCACGCTCTCGATCGACCGGGACGGCACCGGGGCCGTCACGCCCCTGGGATTCGAGCTCGCCTTCACCGGCGACTCGGGCAGCCTCACCGCGCTCGACGCCGACACTCAGGTCGCCAACGTCTTCCGCGACGGGCTCCCGCCGGGCACGCTGGAGACCTACGGCATCCAGGCCGACGGCACCATCTTCGGCGGCTTCTCCAACGGCGCCATCCGCACGCTGGGCAAGGTCGTCGTCGCGGACTTCTCCAACCCCGAGGGCCTGGTCGACACCGGCGGGAACAACTGGACCACCTCGCCCAACTCCGGCCCGGCCACCATCGTGAACCCCGGCAGCTTCGGCACCGGGGCGATCGTCTCGGGGGCGCTCGAGGCCTCCAACGTGGACCTCTCCAAGGAATTCACCGACCTGATCCTCGTGCAGACCGGCTACTCGGCCTCCGCACGCGTGATCCGCACCGCCGACGAGCTGATGCAGCAGCTGCTCGTCCTCGGGCGATAACCCAGGCGGGACCACACCGTGATCGCACTCACCCACCTCGACGGCAGCCCGTTCGTGCTCAACTGCGAGATCATCCGCACCATCGAGGAGCGCCCCGACACCACCATCACGCTGCTCAGCGGCGACCGGATGGTGGTCAAGGAGCCGATGAAAGAGGTCGTGGCACGCGTGATCGAGTACGGGCGTCTGCTCAGGAGGGCGACCCCCCCGATGGCGGGGTAGCCCCGCCCCCGAACTCCGCGTCCCCCCCCGCCCCGGGGTCAAGTCTCACGCCCCCCCAACCGATCCCTCTCTCAGACTCCCGTTGCGCGACGGGGGCGTGCTACCGCTGGAGGCGACCACGTGGACATCGGAACCATCGTCGGGCTGATCGTCGCGGTCGGGGCCGTGCTCGCCTCCATCATCCTCGGGGGCGGCAACCCCGCCTCGCTGATCAACGTGCCCTCCATCCTGGTCGTGTTCGGGGGCACCACCGGCGCCATCGTCGTCTCGTTCCCGCTGGCCCGGGTGCTCAAGCTGCACGCCGTGGTCCTCAAGTCGATCTTCGGCTCCGCCCCCGACCCCACCCAGACCATCAAGGACCTGGTCAAGTACGCCGAGGTCGCACGGCGCGAGGGCATCCTCTCGCTCGAGGGGCTCATCGAGGAGATGAACGACGAGTTCATCATCCGCGGCGTCAAGATGGCGGTGGACGGCACCGACCCCGAGCTCATCCGCACCATCATGGAGACCGAGCTCGAGGCCCTCATGGACCGTCACGCGGACGGCAAGAAGATCCTCGACACCATCGCCCGCTACGCCCCCGCGTTCGGCATGATCGGCACCCTCATGGGCCTGATCTTCATGCTCAACAACATGTCCGACCCCTCCGCGATCGGCCCCGGCATGGCCGTCGCACTCATCACCACGCTCTACGGCGCCCTCATCGCCAACATCTTCGCCAACCCGGTGGGCGACAAGCTCGCGGCCCGGAACGGCGAGGAGGTGCTCGTCAAGTCGATCATCATCGCCGGCGTCATGGCGATCCAGTCCGGCGACAACCCGCGCGTCGTCGAGGCCAAGCTGCTGACCTACCTCCCCCCGAGCACCCGCGCCAGGCTCGACGCCGAGCAGGCCGAGGCGGCCTGACCCACACGGAGGGCGAGCGTGCCGAAGAAGAAGCGCGACGAAGGCAGCGAGATCCCCGAGTGGGTCGTCACCTACGGCGACCTGATGTCGCTGCTGCTGTGCTTCTTCATCCTGCTCGCGGCGTTCTCGGAGCTCAAGGAGGAACGCGAGTACCGCAAGGTGCTCGAGTCCATCCAGGAGGCCCTGGGCTTCCGGGGCGGGCTTGGCATCGCGGACCTGGACTACCCGGTCATGAACAACATGACCAACCGCCAGAACGACCGGGCCAACTACTCCGACCAGATGCTCGACGCCGACGACAACATCAACAGCAACGTCGTCGGGCGCAACAACCGCACCTCGGTGGTGCACGAGGGGTCCATGCTCGCGATCGGGGGGTCCATCCCCTTCGAGCCGGGCGAGTACGCCCTGACGCCCTCGGCCCGTGACGCCGTCCGGGACGAGATCGCGCCCAAGATCGCGGGCCAGAACTACGTCGTGTATGTCATCGGGCACGCCTGGGGCGAGCAGGAGGAGCTCTCCGGGTTCGACGCCGGCGAACTCGCCTTCCGCCGGGCGGACGCGGTGGCGGAATACATGGTCCGGGAATGCGGGGTGGACCCCCTGATCCTGCGGGTCATGTCGGCCGGGGCCCAGGAGCCGGCCTCGCTGTCCACGCCCGGCGTCGAGTCGGCCTCCCCGAATCGCCGAGTTCAGGTCTGGCAGACCGGGCGCACCGTGGACCAGACCCACCCCGATCCGAACTACACATCCGCGGGCGTCCCCTGACCGACCGGCGCAGGAGCCAACCATGGCCGACGAACAGCAGAACCAAACCGAGCAGCAGCCCAGGAGCAAGAAGACCCTCATCATCGTCGCCGGGCTGATGGTGCTCGAGGCGGCGCTGGTGTACGCCATCGTGGGCGTGCTGGGCAGCGGCCCGGGCCCGGCCTCCGCCTCGGAGCTGGAGGGGACCGAGCAGGTCGACCGAGAGGCCCCGGTGGAGATCCTGCTCGTCGAGGACCGCTTCCAGAACCTGGACTCCGGGCGGGTCTGGGGCTGGCAGACCGAGATCTACCTCAAGATCCGCAAACGCAACGAGCCGCAGGTCACCGAGATCCTCGAGTCGCACAAGGCCGCCCTGCGCGAGGGCATCGCCCTGATCTTCCGGCGGGCCCGCGACCGTCACCTGCGCGAACCGGGCATGGACACCCTCAAGCACCAGATCAACGCCTACGTGCAGGACGTCTTCGGCACCGACGCCGACGAGCTGCCGATCGTGGACGATGTGATCATCGCCAAGCTCAAGGGCACCCCCGAGGACCTCTGAGCCCCAGGGGGCCCGTCCCGACACGCTCGCCGCGTGGCTGCGCCGGCCCGGCGCAACACCTGCGCCCCGCTCGGCCGGAACTGCGCCGATTCTGGACCCGCGTGCCACCGTCGCCCGATGTCTGAGCAGCGACGGGCCCGACGGGGGTCCGTGCATGCGCACCCGCGGGCGGAGCCTGGGATGAGCGAGCACGACCGGACAGACGACCCGACCCCGAAGTCGGGCCCCCCGGCACAGGGGGAGGCCCCCGACACGGGCAAAGCGACGGGGCAGCGAGCGCACCCTGCCGAGACCGCCGCGGACCGCGCCAGCGAGTCGGCGGAGGCGGTCGCACGCGAGGTCAACGACGAGGCGAACGCGGGCGTTCCGACCGAGGCGGAGTCCGGGGCGCTCGAGTCGGCGTCCAGGACCGCCGGGGCCGTCTGGGCCGACCTGGAGGGGGACGGCGCGCGTCCCTTCTCGCTGGACAGCTTCGAAAGCGAGGGCTCCAAGGGCGGGGGCAGCCCCTTCAGCCTGCTCGACGACGTGAACCTGGACGTCAAGATCGAGCTGGGGCGGACGCGGATGTACGTGGAGGACGTCCTGAAGCTCGGGGAGGGGGCGGTGGTCGAGCTCGACAAGCTCGCCGGCGACCCGGTGGACATCTACGTCAACAACAGGCACGTGGCCCGGGGCGAGATCCTTGTCCTGAACGACAACTTCTGTGTTCGTGTCTCCGAGATACTCGACCCCAACACCGACGACTCGTAACGTGCGGGACAACCAGGGCCGACGCGGGCGTGGAACGCCCGGGGCCGCCAGGAGGGCATCATGATCACGCACGCCAGGCTTGCTTCCGTCACCGTCGCGGCCCTCATCGCCGCGCCGGGACTCGCCCAGGACCAGTCGCGGGCCTTCGGGCAGCTCGAGCCCGGGCAGTCCGTGGTCGAGATCACGCAGGGCGAGCCCCCGGCGGACACGATGTGGCGCCCCGTGCAGGTCGGGCCGAGGCTGGACGAGGCCTCCCGGACCGATCCGATCCCCAACATCCCGCCCCCGGGCGGGTTCGTGTCGCTGGAAGATCTCGCGGCCCGCCAGGCCGAGGCCGACGAGGCCTCGAGACGCCAGGCGCGGGCGCTCGCCGAGTCGCTCCGCACCGTGACGGCCTCGGGGCCCGATTCGGAGGAGCCGGCGCCGGTTGCCTCTGGCGTGGGGGAAACGGCGTCAGCAGGCACGGAGCCCGGCCTGGGCCTCCCCGTGGCCCCGGAGACGTCTGGCGGGGCTTCCGTCGACCGCGCGGGCGTGGGCGGTTCGGGCCTCGGATACTCGGGCGTGTCCGGCCCGGTGGCGGCGGGCGGGGGGGGCACACCCCCGGCGCTGTTCACCGGCGAGACCGGGCGATCCCTCGGGCAGCCCGACGGCGGGGAGGCGCCCGCGGGCGAGCCGGGGCGGGGCAACCCGATCACGTCCTGGTTCGACGGTCAGGGGGCCGCGGTGCAGACGATGCTCGCGCTCGGGCTGGTCATCCTGCTGATCTACTCGCTCGCGTGGGTGTACCGGAAGCTGAGCGTCAACCGGGGGGGTGTCACCGGGATCAACTCCGGGAAGGCCCCGGCGGGGATCCTGGAGGTGCTGGGGCGCTACCCGCTGGGCGGGAAGCAGTCGCTGGTGCTGCTGAAGTTCGATCAGCGGATCCTGCTGCTGTCTCAGTCCGCGACCGCGAAGGGCGGGAGCGAGATGACGACGCTGTGCGAGCTGGACCGGCCGGAGGACGTGGCCTCGGTGCTGGTCAAGGTGCGCGACGCCGAGGGGACGTCGATCAACAAGTCGTTCCGGGCCGCGATGCACAAGGCCGAGCTGCAGGGGCAGGTCGCGGTGCGTCCGCCCGAGCCCGCGTCGCGTGCGGTGGAGCCCAAGCCGCGGCCCGCGGACAGGTCCGACGTGCTGCCGGGCCACCACGACCCGTTCGCCGGGATGGGTGGCAAGCCCGTGCGTGGGGCTCCGGCGAACGGCGCGCCGGAGGCCGACCGGGCCGAGCTGTGGGGCGAGGAATCGCCCAACGACCCGGTCGCGGCGCTGCGCAAACGCCTGGACGCGTTGCGGAACCAGCAGTCGGGCGCCCAGCCCGTCGCGCGCCGCTCACCCGCCAAGAGCACCTCGACGCAAGAGTGGATCACATGACACGCACGGGGGGACGAGCCGCCCTCATCACGATGCTCGCGGCCCTGCTGGGCCTGCTCACGCCCGACGCGCTCGGGCAGGCCGGCCCGGTGCGCCCGGACCGGTCGCCCGCGCCGACGGTGTCGTCGCTGGCGGGCGAGGGGTTCTCGGCCAACGCGCTGCGGGCGATCGCGGACGCCGGCACGGCGCTGTCCGGGGACGGCGCGTCGGGCGGGAGCGGTGGGGCGGGCGGCGAGGGGGACGGTCTGTCGGTCGGCCTGAACATCATGCTGCTGCTGACGGTGATCGCGCTGGTGCCGTCGGTCATGCTGATGACCACGTGCTTCGTGCGGATCCTGATCGTGCTGGGCCTGCTGCGACAGGCTCTCGGCACGCAGTCGCTCCCGCCGGCGCAGGTGATCACGGGGCTGGCGCTGTTCATGACGGCCCTGGTGATGCAGCCCACGCTGGACCGGATCTGGAACGAGGCGGTCGTTCCCTACCAGAACGGCGAGATCCGCGACTACGACACGCTCTGGGCCAGCGGCGTGCAGCCGCTGCGCGACTTCATGTTCGACCAGATCGAGGCCACCGACAACTGGTCCAGCCTCTACCTGATGCTCAACTACCGCGGCATCGACACCACCGATCCCGGCTCCCTGACCCGCGCCGACGTGCCCACCGCGGCCCTGGTGCCCGCGTACATGCTCGCCGAGCTCAAGACCGCGTTCCTCATGGGCTTCCGCGTCTACCTGCCGTTCCTGGTGATCGACCTGGTCATCGCGAGCCTGCTCATCTCCATGAGCATGATGATGCTCCCGCCCATCCTGGTGTCGGTCCCGTTCAAAATCCTGCTGTTCGTGCTCGTGGACGGATGGACCCTCGTCGTCGGCAGCCTGCTCGAGAGCTTCGTCACCGAGGGCGCCAGCGACCGGCTGTCGGCCGACCCGCAGTCCGCGGCCCTGTTCATGCTGCTCCCGCTGCTGTGCTTCGTCCGCCGGAAGGACCCGGCGGACCCCGGGGCAGCACATCCGCCCGACCCGACCACCCGCGGGGCAAGGAGGCCCAGACGTGAGCGACGAAATCGCGGTTGAGCTCGTCCGCGCGACGCTGATCGTCACGCTCAAGATCGCCCTGCCGCTGCTCCTGACCGCCGTCGTGATCGGGCTGGTGATCAGTCTCATCCAGTCCGTCACCAGCATCCAGGACCAGACGCTGACGTTCGTGCCCAAGCTCGCCGCGATCGTCGTCGCGGCGGTGCTGCTGATGCCCTGGATCGTCTTCGTGCTCATCGAGTTCTCGACCGAGATGTTCCGGCTGTTCTGACCCCCAGCCGCCCTCGCCCCGGCCCACGCTGCCCCGACGCCTCCTGAACGAGCCCCCGAACGCATGCCCTCGCTCGAGCCCTACATCCCGCACCTGCTGCCCTTCTCGCTCGTGCTGTCGAGGGTGCTCGGGCTGTTCATGTTCACGCCGCTGCTCTCGTCGGTGACGCTCCCGCGCCAGGTGCGGGTGGTGGTCGCGCTGTCGTTCGCGGTGGCGGTGTACCCCTCGGTGCCCGGGCAGCACCTGCCGGCCACGCTCGACCTCTTCTCGCTCGCGCCGCTGCTGATCTGCGAGGCCCTCGTCGGTGTCGTGCTCGGGCTGCTGGCGCTGCTCCCGCTCGCGGCCCTGCAGATGGGCGGCTACATCATGGGCCACCAGATGGGGCTCGCCATCGCCCAGTCGTACAACCCCGAGATCGGGGCCGAGTCGTCCGCGGTCGGGCAGCTCCTGTTCTACATGGGCGTGCTGATCTTCCTGGTCATGGGCGGGCTGGACCTGGTCTACATCGCGCTGGCGACCACCTTCCAGACCCTCCCGGCGGGCGGGCTCACCAGCACCGCGGCCCCGCTCGACGCGCTGGTCACGCTGCTCAGCGCCAGCTTCGAGTTCGCGCTGCGGGTCTCGATGCCCGTCTCGGCCGTGGTCGGGCTGGTGCTGGTGGCCATCGGCTTCATGATGAAGACCATGCCCCAGATCAACGTGATGAGCATCGGCTTCGCGATCAAGATCATCACCGGCCTCGCGGCCCTGACCGCGACCGTGGTGGTGCTGCACGACGTCACGCTCATCGAGCTCTCTCGCGCGATGGACCTCATGGGCGTGTGGGCCGAGGACCCCGCGGGGCACGCGCCGACGGGGGTGAGCCGTGGCTGAGGAGCTGGGCGAGCGGACCGAGATGCCGACCGCGCGACGGCTGCGCGAGGCACGCAACAAGGGCCAGGTCGCCAAGAGCCAGGACCTCGCGGGGGCGATCCTGCTGCTCGGCGCCGTGATCCTGCTGGTCGTGTTCGTCTCGGTGCTGGGCGAGGGGCTGGCCCGGGTGCTGCGCCGCTCGCTCACGGGCGAGGCGCTGTCCACCCCGCTCGGGCCGGACCTGGCCCCGCAGGCGGTCCGCCAGGCCTTCCACGAGATCGCCTGGATGGTCGGGCCGATCATGCTCATCATCTTCCTGGTCGCCGCGGTCTCCCACTTCGTGCAGATCGGCCCGCTCCTGACCGCCGAGCCGCTCAAGCCCAAGCTCGACAAGCTCAGCCCGATCAAGGGCATCAAGCGGATCTTCGGGCTCCGGGGCATCATGAAGACGGTGATGAACTCCGCCAAGCTCACCGCGATGATCATCGTCTCGTGGATCGTCATCGCGGGCGAGCTGGACAAGATCGCGGCCCTGCCCCAGCTCGAGGCCGGCGCCGCCTTCGTCCTGCTCGGGCGTCTCATCCTGACACTCGCGCTCTGGCTGGCGCTGCTGCTGATCCTCATCGCGCTCATCGACTTCGCCTACCAGCGCTGGCAGCACACCAAGGACCTCAAGATGACCAAGCAGCAGGTCAAGGACGAGCGCAAGAGCACCGAGGGCGACCCGGAGGTCAAGGGGCGACGGCTCCGCATGTACCAGCAGGTCGTGCAGCAGCAGCTCGCCAGCGCGGTCCCGCAGGCCGACGTCATCGTCACCAATCCCACGCACTTCTCCGTCGCCATCCGGTACGACCAGGCCACCATGTCCGCCCCGGAGGTCACCGCCAAGGGTGCCGACGAGATCGCCCTGCGGATCCGCTACATGGCCGCGATGAACGACGTGCCGATCGTGCAGCGCCCCCCGCTGGCCCGGGCCCTGTACTACAACGTGGACGTCGGCGAGCAGGTCCACCCCGAGCACTACCAGGCCATCGCCGAGCTGCTCGCCTACGTCTACCGCATCGACCGTCGACGCGCCGACCGCGTCCGCGAGCCGGACGCGCCGGCCCGTCGGGAGCCCGCGACGGTGGGGGGGCGTGACTGATGCCCGACCGCCTCGACCAGAAGTCGCTGCTGCCGGCGTGGCTGCTCAAGGTCGCCGAGCACCGGGGGATGCTGGTGCCCATCGGGTTCGTGCTGCTGCTGGTGGTGATCCTGGTCCCGCTGCCGCCGCTGGTGCTCGACCTGCTGATCGCGTCCAACATCTCGCTGGCGGTGATCGTGCTGATGACGACGCTGTACATGCAGCGTGCGCTGGACTTCTCGGTCTTCCCCTCGCTGCTGCTGGCGACGACGCTGCTGCGGCTGGTGCTCAACGTCGCCTCGACCCGGCTGATCCTCACCGCCGACGCCGCGACCCCCGAGCAGGCCATCGGCACCGCGGGCCAGGTCATCAGCGCGTTCGGCACGTTCGTCGCCGGCGACAACCTGTTCGTCGGCCTGATCATCTTCGCCATCCTCATGCTCGTGCAGTTCATGGTCGTCACCAAGGGCGCCGGGCGCATCGCCGAGGTCGCGGCCCGCTTCACGCTCGACGCCATGCCCGGCAAGCAGATGGCCATCGACGCCGAGCTCTCCAACGGGATGCTCACCGAGGAGCAGGCCCGCACCAAGCGCGAGGAGATCGCACGCGAGGCCGATTTCTACGGCGCTATGGACGGCGCCTCCAAGTTCGTCAAGGGCGACGCCACCGCCGGCATCATCATCACCGCCATCAACATCGCAGGCGGCTTCGCGGTCGGCACCATCTCGCACGGCTGGCCCGCCGGGCAGACCGCCGAGATCTTCACCAAGCTCACCATCGGCGACGGCCTGACCTCGGCCATCCCCTCGCTGGTCATCTCGATCGCCGCCGCCCTGATCGTGACCCGCTCGGGCGCCCGGAACGACCTGGGCTCCGAGCTCACCACGCAGGTCACCTCGCAGCCCAAGGCCCTGGCCATCACCGGCTGCTTCCTCGCCCTGCTCGCCTTCAGCCCGCTCCCGACGCTGCCGCTGCTGGCGACCGGGCTGGGCATCGGCGCCCTCGCGTTCGCCATGACCCGCGCCACGCGGCGCGAGGCCGTCGAGGAGCGACAGCGGGCCGAGGCAGAGGCCGCGGCGGACGTGCCAGAGCCGCCCGCGGTCGAGTCCCTGCTCAAGGTGGACGTGCTGGAGCTCGAGGTCGGCTACGCCCTCGTCCCGCTCATCGACACGTCCCAGGGCGGCGACCTGCTCGAACGCATCGCTGCGGTGCGACGCCAGCTCGCCGTCGAGATCGGGCTGGTCACGCCCCCCGTGCGCATCCGCGACAACATGCAGCTCCAGCCCTCCGAGTACCGCGTCAAGATCCGGGGCAACGTCATCGCGACCGGGCGCGTCGAGCCGGGCAAGCTGCTCGCGATGGACTCCGGCCTCGCCACGGGCGACCTGCCAGGCATCAAGACCGTCGAGCCCGCGTTCGGGCTGGACGCCTGGTGGATCGAGCCCGCGACGCAGACCCGGGCCGAGACCATGAACTACACCGTGGTGGATCCCACCTCGGTCCTCGCGACCCACCTGACCGAGCTCGTCCGCAAGCACGCCGACGAGCTGCTGACACGCGAGGAGGTCAACAACCTGATCGAGGGCCTGAAGGAGAAGGCCGCGAAGCTGGTCGAGGACACCATCCCCGGCGTCGTGAAGGTCGGCACGCTCCAGAAGATCCTGCAGAACCTGCTGCGCGAGCGGGTCCCGATCCGCGACATCGAGACCATCGTGGAAACCCTCGCCGACTGGGGCGGCAAGACCGACGACCCCGAGATCCTGACCGAGTACGCCCGCAACGGGCTGAAGCGGACCATCTGCCAGCAGCACGCCGCGACCGCGGACGACGGCTCGCTCCGACTCGTCTGCGTCACGCTGGACCCCTCGCTGGAGGACCAGATCAACGCCCACGTGGACCGCGGGGCGGCGGGGACGGTGGTCAACATGCCCGCCCGCACCGCCCAGCTCATCGCCGGGGAGATCGCGCGACACCTGGAGAAGGTGACCGAGGCGGGCCACCACCCCGTGGTGATCGCCTCCCCGCAGGTCCGGGCGGTCGTGTTCCAGATCCTGGAGCCCCACGTCCCACAGGTCGCGGTGCTCGGGTACAACGAGATCGTCAGCGGGGTCGAGGTCGAGTCCGTCGGGCTCGCGGCCCCGATCAAGCCCGGCCAGCCCTCGCCCCAGCCCGCCCGCGCCGGCTCGGGGGCGACCCCGCAGCCCGCCGGCGCAACCTGACCGCGCAAGATTCACACGCACGCCACCCCGACGGGGGTGCAGCCGAGACCCGGAACGGATACGCTGGGGAAGACCGAAGCCAAGGATGGCCGCCATGCACCTCAAAACCTTTCGCGCCAGAAACATGGCCCTCGCCCTGACCGAGGTCCGCAACGCGCTCGGCCCGGAAGCCGTCATCCTCCACACGCGCACCTACAAGGCCGGGGGGCTGCTGGGCCTGGGCACGCGCACCATCGTCGAGATCACCGCCTCCGCCCCGGAGCCCGGGCATCGCACGCACGAGCGGGCGACCGAGCCGGTCAAGCCCGCCCAGACGCTCGAGCCCAAGCCGCACACGCCCGCCTCGCCCGCGATCGAGGCCGAGATCGCCGACCTGCGGGCCGAGCTGCGTCGGGTCATGCAGGGCGCGGGCCGGTCCGCCCAGACGGTCCGACCCGCGGGCCCCAGCGCGCTGGGCGTGCTGCCCGAGCCCCTGCTCGAGCTCTCCGACAGGCTGCTCCGCAACGACCTGCCCCAGGCCCTGGCCGACGAGCTCATCGGGGAAACACGCGACGCCCTCGAGCCCGCCCAGCGCGAGGACCGCGACCTGGCGACCGAGACGCTCATCGACCGACTCGCGAAGCGCATCCCCACCAGCACCACGCCGCCCGACTCGCTCCGCGGGCGGTCCGGCGGGCACACCATCGCCCTGCTCGGGCCCACCGGCGTGGGGAAGACGACCACCATCGCGAAGCTCGCGGCCTCGGCCAAGCTCCGACACGGGCTCCGGGTCGGGCTCATCACCTCCGACACCTACCGCATCGCCGCGGTCGAGCAGCTCCGCACGTACGCCGCGATCATCGGCGTCCCGCTCCAGGTCGTCACGACGCCCGACGAGCTCGCCAGCGCCCGGGCCTCGCTCCGGCACTGCGAGCTCGTCCTGGTCGACACCGCCGGACGCTCGCAGAACGACGCCAGACGCGTCGGCGAGCTGCTCGACCTGCTCACCGCCGCCGAGCCCGACGAGAAGCACCTCGTCCTCTCGACCACCAACTCCGCGCAGGCCTCGACGCGCATCGCCGAGCGTTTCTGCGTCCTCCGGCCGGACCACCTCATCCTCACCAAGCTCGACGAGGCGATCGAGACCGGCGTGCTCGCGGCCATGCCGCAGGCCCTCGGCCTCCCGCTGTCCTACGTCACCTCCGGCCAGGAGGTGCCCGACGACATCGAGCCCGCCGACCCGGTCCGCCTCGCCAGGCTCGTGCTGCACGGGCCGGAGTGCCTGCGCGAGCCGGCACAAGAAGCCCGCGAACCCTCCCACGGCGTCGAGACGCCTTCCCTCGTGCACGAAACCAACGGGGCGCTGTCATGAGCACGCAGACCACCGACCAGGCCAGCAAGCTCCGCGCCCTCGTGGACGGGCTCGACCGCAGGCGCGACACCGCGCGCGAGCCAGCCCGGGAATCCCCAAGGCCACGCCTCCGGGCCGCGCCCATCGTCGCGATCGCCTCGGGCAAGGGCGGCGTGGGCAAGACCACCACCTCGGTCAACCTCGCCGTGGCCCTCGCCGGCCTGGGCAAGAAGACCTGCCTGCTCGACGCCGATCTGGGCATGGCCAACGCCGACGTCCTCTGCGGCGTCATGCCCCACGAACGCCTCGAGCGGGCGGTGGGGGATCACGCCGGGCAGCAGGCCAGCCTGCATGAGCTGGCGGTCCCAGCCCCGGGCGGGTTCATGCTCGTGCCCGGCTCCGTGGGGCTCGGACGGCTCGACGAGCTGAACACCCAGGAGCAGGAGCAGATCGTGGACGGCCTGATCGAGCTCGAGCGGGCCTCCGACATCGTCCTGATCGACACCTCCGCAGGCCTGCACGACTCGGTCCGCAGGTTCATGCGGGCCGCCGACCTCGGCCTGATCGTCGCCACGCCCGAGCCCACCTCCATCGCCGACGCCTACGCACTGATCAAGGTCCTGGTGGCCCTGGAGCCGCAGTCGCACGGCGGCGCCCCGCCGCGACTGGCGATGGTGATCAACCAGGTCGCCTCCGCCCGCGAGGCGCAGGAGGTGCACGCCAGGATCTCCTCGGTCTGCGAGCGATTCCTGAACTACCACCTGCCGATGCTCGGGTACATCCGGACCGACAAGCGGGTCCGGGCCGCGGTGCACGCACGGACGCCGTACTCGGTCAGGCACCCAAAGTGCCACGCCTCGAAGGACATGCGGACGGTGGCGACCCAGCTGGTGGAGTGGTCGGCGACCTGACGCGGGGCACGCCCGACCGATTTGTGCAGCCCACGCCCGCCAACGCCGATGGTGGGTGGAGCCATGCCCGAGACCGCCGTGCAACCCGAAACAGCCGCCCGTGCGACCGAGCCCGGACCGGCGCCCGCGGGGCGTCGTGCGGACCGGCAGCCTTCACGCCGGCCGGCAGCGCAAGCGCCCCAGGCCCCCCCTGCGACGGACGCGCCTGACCGGCGCCCCGAGCGGGTGGTCAGCCTGCTGGCGGTGACGGCGTCGCGCACGATCGCGGGCGCGCTGGCGCTGGCCGGCTTCGGCGCCGCGTGCGTCGCCGGGCTGGCGTCCGGCGTGCCGGCGTCTCAGACGCTGACCCGCGCCGTGATCGCGCTGGTGGTCTGCTACGCCGTGGGCTCGCTCCTGGGGATCGCGTTCCGCGTGCTGATCGAGGAACACCTGGGCGAGCACCAGCAGCGCAACCCGCGCCCGGAGGAACCCCCGGAACTCGCGGTGAAGAAGCCCGCGCGGTCGTCGTAATCCACACACCCCGCACAATTGTAACTTTTCCACATCGCTCGCGCCGTTTTCGCGCTCGCGCCCCCCCGAGTGCGCGCGCGTTCGCTATACTCGCCCCGAGCGCTAGGGAAGGCGTTCGCACAACCCCGCGACGGCCCGCCAGCCCGTCGTGAGTTCAGACCGGAACGGATCGCTCCGGTCGCGCACTGGTCAAGGAGTGGACCGACATGGCAGCCATACGCACCAAACGAATCGGGTCGCGCGGATCCGGACGCCACGGCGCCCGGCACGCCGAAGCCTCGGGACTCCCCACACGCTTCGACGACCGCGACATGGAAGACAACTGGATCGAGTACCAGGAGAACCCCTCCAAAGAGCTCCGCAACTTCTTCATGGAGAAGTACCTCCACCTCGTCCGGTACAACGCCGAGCGCATCTACGCACGCCTCCCAGACGAGGTCGACCTCGAGGACCTGATGTCCGCCGGCCTGTTCGGACTCATGGACGCCATCGACGGGTTCGACCTCGAGAAGAAGGTCAAGTTCGAGACCTACTGCGCACCGCGCATCCGCGGCGCCATCCTCGACGAGCTCCGCTCGATGGACTGGGTCCCCCGCCTGGTCCGACACCGCACCAGCAAGGTCGAGTCCGCCCGCCAGAAGCTCGAGATGGCCTCCGGCACCAAGGCCACCGACGAGGAGGTCGCCAGGGCCCTCAACATCGACTCGGAAGAGTTCATCAAGTACAAGCGCGACTCCTCGGCCGTGCAGGTCACCAGCATCACCCGCAAGTGCTTCCCCTCCGACGGCTCGCGCGAGCTGCGCGAGATCGACGTCATCAAGGACGAGAACCAGACCAACCCCGTCATCGACGCCCAGCGCCGCGACCTCAAGGACCTGATGACCAAGGGCCTGAGCAGGGCCGAGCGACTCATCGTCATCCTCTACTACTACGAGGGCATGACGATGAAGGAGATCGGCGCCACGCTCGACCTGTCCGAGTCGCGCGTCTCACAGATGCACAGCTCCATCCTGGCACGCCTCAAGGCCCAGATGCAGCACCGCATGCGAGAGCTCGAGCCCGTCAAGTAAGCCGATCCCTTCCCACGAATGTCAGCCAGGGCCCACTCCGCCCACCGGCCCCCGCTGTCCCCCGACGGCGGGGGCTATCTTTTTGTGTGAACCGGGCGATCAACAACCCCTGCAACCGCCAGAAGGCCGCCGTCGCCCTGGGTTCCAATGTGGATTCCGAGCGGGGTGACCGGGCAGCCCACCTCGCCTTCGCCCGCGACCGCATCGCACGCCTCCCCGGCACCACCCTCCTCGCCGCCTCACGCGACTATGAGACCGCACCGGTCGGCCTCGCCCCCGGTCAGGACACCGGCGGCCCGTACCTCAACGCGGCCGTGACCCTCGAGACCTCCCTCTCACCGAGACAACTCCTCGACCGCCTGCTCGAGATCGAGCGCGACCGCGGGCGCGACCGGGACCGGGAAGAACGGTGGGGGCCCCGCACGCTCGACCTGGACCTCATCCTGTACGCCGACCGCGTCATCGACGAGCCCGGCCTGCAGGTCCCGCACCCGAGGCTGGGCGAGCGCCTGTTCGTGCTGGAGCCGCTGGCGGAGATCGCGCCGGGATGGACGGTGCCGCTCAAGGACGCCACGGTGGCCGAACTCCTGGACGCCCGTCGTTCCGCGCCCGCGCACCTCACGCGATGAGCGCACAATGGCGGCATCGAACGAGCCCTCGGCGCAAGCCGAGGGACCCGGGAACCGTTGACCGCCGAAAGAAGCCAGGGCAGGGTGGAGCATCCTCGCCTCGTTCCGTGTCGGCGGAACGATCCCGCCGCGTCCACGACGCCCGCACATCGATCCGGTCGCGACGACACCCGATGCTCTCCGCTCGCGCGGAGGGCTCGCTTCGCACCCCGTGCGGTCACTCGCTCGCACCGCCCCGCAGCACCGTCGTCCGAACGCTCCGCGCCGCCTGCCCCTCGGGCGACATCGGCAGCGGGACGGTCCCGTCCGCCCGCCACACCGCGGCCTGGTCCAGCAGCCGGTCGCTGCCCATCCACCCGTCCTGCCCGCCCAGCAGCACCACGCGGTTGTCGTCCAGCGTGCCCATGTCGCACAGCAGGCGGGCGTTGGCGCCGAACGAGGTCCGGTGGCGCTCCGCGGTCACCGGGTGGGCCGACTTGTAGATCGTCGTGGTCGAGCCCGCGTGCGCCACGTCCTCGAACACGTACGGGCGCCCCAGCCACGGCACCATCCCGATCGGATGCGCCAGCCGGAGCCGGTGAGCGTCCCCCCACGTCAACCCCGACTCCACCTTCGCGCCCGCCGCGGCGAGCGCCTCGCGCACCGCGTCGGGTGCCCCGTCCGCGTCCAGGTCCTCGCGCACGAAGTCGTGCACGTACGAGCCCGACCGGATGGTCCCCCGGATGCCCGGGCCGTACCGCTCCCGATACAGCAGCTCCACCAGCTCGCGCAGCACCGCCTGGTACGCCAGCGCCCCCGCCGAATCGATGTCGTACCGCCCGTCCCACGCCGCGATCGAGCCCGCCACCCTCGCGCCGTCGCCGTCCGTCGACAGCGTGCCCGCGAGCTCCGCGATCCGTTGCGCCGTCGCGTGCGAGGCCGCGGAGTAGGTGTCGCGCTGGATCGTCGCCAGGTCGTCCAGCGTGTAGGCCCGGTCCTCGCGCAGCAGGTCGCTCATGCGGTCCACACGGTCGTTGGCGTTCCCCTGCGAGACAAGCGCGGGTTTCATCAGCGTCGGCACGTTGTTGGCGCTCACCAGGAACCCCGCCTCCGGGTTGTACGAGGCGGGCAGCCCGGTGCTGGGCACGCCCGGGCCCCACGCGAACGCGGGGTCGCCCGCGTCCACAACGCCCACACGGCTCGCCGACGCCGCCGCGGGCACCGCCTCGATCGCCATCACCTGACCGATGTTCCCGTCCGCGTCCCCGTACAGCATGTTCTGCCCGCCGGGCGCGTACGTGCCGAAAGACTCCCGGTACCCCGACCAGTCCCTGGATCGTGCGGCCCGCAGGAACGCGCTCGCCTCGTCGCTCGGGAAATGCCCCCGCCAGCGCATCGCGATGTCGCCCGAGCCGAACCGCGTCAGCAGCCCCGCGTCCGTGATCACCGGGCCGAGGGCGTGCTCACGGAACGTCTCCGTCCGGTCCAGCCACCACCGCACCGCGATCCGCTCGGTGCGTTCCCCCGTCTGGGCCCACCCCTCGGGCAGCCGGTACAGCACCGTGCTCGAGCTCTGCATGTTGGTGCCCGTCCACGCGATCTGTTCGTTCCGGCCCACCAGCACGAACGGCAGCCCGGGGATGGTCAGGCCCACCGCCGCGTGCGACGGCGTGCGGTAGCCCACCACGCACCAGATGTTCGGCTGGGGCAGCCCGAGGTGCGGGTCGCTCGCGACCAGCGCCCCCCCGCTCGCCGAACGAGCCCCCGAGACCACCATCGCGTTGCTCCCGCTCCTGGAGATGTCCGTCAGCACCCGCAGCTCCTGCGCCGTGCCGGCGCCGAAGCTGGGGCGCCCGGCGTCCCCGAACGCCCACAGCCGGTCCCGGAAATCCTCGAACCCTCGCTGATCCCGGTTCCCGGCAAGCGACAGCCACCGCCCCCAGTTCACGTCCACGCTGACCAGCCGCCCGAGCGTCAGCACGTCGCGCGTCGTCCAGGGCTCGTCGTAGGAGATCCCCAGCGTCCGGGCGTCGCTCGGGCGGGCGATCCCGCCCGCGACGAAGACCCGCTCCCGGTACGCGTTGATCCCGTCGCAGTACGAACCGATCCAGGCCGCGGTCTCGGGGGGCAGCCCCGCCTCCATCTCCTCGACCGCCCGGTCCAGGTCGATCGCCCGGATCGCGGCGTCGATCTGCACCGCCAGCGGCCCGCCCATCTCGGCCAGCCGACCCTGCGACACCCGCCGGATCAGCTCCATCTGGGCCAGACGCAGGTGGGCGTGGACGACCCCCATGGCGTACGCCGCATCCATCTCCGACGACGCCTCGATCGATGGGATCAGGTGCTCGTCCCAGGAGATCGTGGCGTCCCCGCCCAGCCCGGCCCACGCGCCCCCGCCCTCCAGGGTGTCAAGGCGTTGGATTCCGTCGATCGAGTTGAGCGCCGGCGGACGCGTCACGCAGCTCAGCAGCCCCACCCCGCACACGCCCAGCACCACCCCGGCCACACCAGCCCGCAGGCCCCAGCGCAGCACGCGCCGTCTCAGCGGTCGGCGGGTGGGGACGTTCCGTCGGGCAGGGCCCTCTCCGCTCGATTCCTGCATGCCCATCTCCCGAGTGCGTTCCCCGCTGGCATCGCGATCCTACGGGCCCCGGACGCACCGGTTCACGGGCATTCTCGCCGCCCACACCCGGGCACACGAGCCCACAAGCCCACGGCGCAAGCCGAGGGGCCCGGGAACGTTCGCGTGGCGTAACACGCCCGGGCCGTTCGGTGAGCCCACCCCGGCTCCGCCTGCCGCTCGTCTCCTGGTATGCACTTCCGGACGGCATGGGTGAGTCCCGCGCTCCCCTCCGCCTGCGAACAGGGCCGTTCAGCCGCGCCCATTGGGATCACGCCCCCTCCCACGGGAAAGATTGTAATTGTTCCGAAGAGACACCCGACTGAAGCCGCACCGAACGGGTGCCCTTCCAAACGCCCTGAATGACGCCAAAGAGCCCATTTAGGGCCTATTACGAGTGACTCTGGGCACGGGTGGGACGGTTCGGGTTTCGATTTTGAAACAGTTTCAGTGTTCACTCTTGTTTCGGAACCTACGCCTCAGTATTGTGTGGGTGACAGAGGGAACCGACGGCCCGGACGTCTGTGTGTCACAGCGACCCGACCGTTCACAACGCATCCCGGAGAGCCGACGCGCCGCCGATCGTGACCCAACGGCCAGCGCGAACGGACCGCCGGAGATCGAGGGAAAAGAGATGAAGCAGTACGCATTCGCAGGACTCGCCGCGATGGGCGCCTTCGGGCTCTCCGCCTCCGGCCAGAACATCATCCTCAACTCGGGATTCGAGGCCGGGACCGGCGGCGACGCCGACAACTGGGCCGAGCTCGGGGGCCCGTCCGGCTCCACCACCCGAGACGGGTCCATGCCCGACGCGGGCAACTTCGCGGCCCTCATGCAGTTCGATCACATCAACAACCCCGCCGCCGGCGCCGCCTACTTCATCGAGCAGGTCCAGGGCGTGGGCAGCATCGACAACGCCGTGAACTACGACCTGTCCTTCCGCGCCAAGGTCGCCTCCACAGACTTCACCGGCATGAACGCCTTCGTGCAGATCCTCTGGCTCGACCAGGACGGCAGCGACGGCGGCGGCGTGCGCGGCGAGATGCTCACCTCGCTCATCTCTCTGGGCATCAACGACTCCTACCAGACCTTCAGCTTCAACGACATGGACGCCGCCGACGGCGCCGATTCCTTCCTCCTCCGCTTCCAGATCGCCGCCGGTGCGGTCGCCGACGTCGCCAACGGCCTCTACGTCGACAACGTCTCGCTCTCGCAGGTCCCGACCCCCGCCAGCGCCGCCCTGCTGGGCCTGGGCGGACTGATGGCGACCCGCCGCCGTCGCTGATCCGCAGAGACAACACGATTCGCAACCAGCAAAGGGACCGGCACATCGCCGGTCCCTTTCTTTGTCCTCGCTCGTCGCTCGCCAAGAGACGGGTGGCGGCGCCTATCGCAGGGCGTGGCCGTGCATCCAGGGGTATCGAACCAATCCCGGGTCCCTCCGCTCGCGCGGAGGGCTGGTTTCCGAAGAAGTCCACGCGTCGAGACAAGCCCTCGGCGCAAGCCGAGGGACCCGGGTACCGATGCGAAACAACAACGGTCAGGGCACTGCCTTGCCGTATCGCCTCATCCCGCGAAGCGTGGCATAGACGCGACCGTGTCCAGAGAGCCCGCACTTTGACCGTTGCACAACCACGCCCGGGTCCCTCCGCTCGCGCGGAGGGCTGGCACTGAAGACCAAGCCGAGAAAAAACCCCCGACGCACGTCGGGGGCCTGGTCAGAGTTCAATCTGGAGTGAGGGTGGGGAGTGGGGGGGTTAGCCCGCCTCGGCCCGCGGGTGGGCCTGGTCGTAGCTGTCCTGCACCCGCTTGGCGCTCAGGTGGGTGTACACCTGCGTGGTGCTCAGGCTCTGGTGGCCCAGCAGCTCCTGGACGGACCGGAGATCGGCCCCGTTGTCGAGCAGGTGCGTCGCGAACGAGTGACGCAGGGTGTGGGGGCTGATCGAGGGATCGAGCCCGACCTCGCGCAGGTACTTGTCCAGCTTGCGACGGACCGAGCGGCTGGAGAGCCGCTTGCCGTGTTTGTTCAGGAAGAGCGGCAGCTTCTGCCCCTCGGCCCGGTTCTCGAAGCTCGACGAGAAACGCGGGTCCTGGCGGACCATCTCGATGTAGCTGCGGATCGCGCTGAGCGCGTGGCTGCCCAGCGGCACCAGGCGCTCCTTCTTGCCCTTGCCGCGGACGTGCATCGCCTCGCCCTCGAGGTCCAGATCGCTCAGGTTCAGGCCCACGAGCTCGGACACGCGGATGCCCGTCGAGTACAGCGTCTCGAGCATGGCCCGGTCGCGACGGCCCACGAGGTCGTGCTCGCTCGGGGCGCTGAGCAGCTGCTCCACCTGCTCGATCGTGATCGCCTTGGGCAGGCGCTTGGTCTGGCGCGGCGTTCGGATCAGCGTCATCGGGTTCGAATCCACCAGCCCCACGCGGTGCGCCCACTTGTAGAAGCTGCGCAGCGTCGCGATCTTGCGGGCCATGGTCGCGGGCGAGTACTGGTGCTCGCTCAGGTGGCTCAGGAAGCCGCGGATCAGGTCCGCGTCCGCCCCGCAGACCTTCTCGGTCACGGAGGGCTGGGCGATCTTGCCGGCCACCTCGCCCGGGTGCTCACGCCGGCGGAGCGCATCGGTCTCGACCGACTCGCTGACCTCGAGCCCGAACTCGTCGCACAGGTATTCGATGAACTGGCGCAGGTCCGCGCCGTAGCACCGGGCCGTGTACGGGCTGAAGTGGCGCTCGTCGGTCAGGTACCCCCCAAAGCGCTCGGTGATCGGCAGACTCGCCATGACAAAGCCTCCTAGGCCCCGGGGTTCAGCCCGGTTCGGTGAACGGAATCCTCGACGGCGCCGGATCGTCCGGCCCCGACGGGTGCAAACTCAGACCCCACCCCAGCACGCCACCACCCGCGACCGCTCTCGCCGGCGCACAGACTCCCCTCCCGGGGCACTCCGTGTTGTCGGTCCAGCTCGGTCACAGGCGGCCTTTCTCGCGGCCGCCGACCTCAGTCGTGCGAGCCGTTCGCTTGTCGACTCGACTCCCTCGCCAGCCGGAGCCACTCCTCTTCCAGGAGACGCCCCATCAGCTCGTGAGCCGCAAACTCCGTGTACAGATCCATGCTCGCCAGATACACCCGCCACCCCAGCGCCGAATTCGTCTCGCTCCGCCCCGTCGCGTAGCCCCGCACCAGGACCTGCGTCCCGTGCGAGCGTGCGTCCAGGTGCTCGCTGATCACCACCGGCGAGCGGTCCCCCCCGGTCTCGATCGTTCCGTCCGTCGTGGACCGGCTCAGCGCCCGCGGGTCCACCCCGTTCGAGGACGGCTCGTCCGCCGGGAACAGCGCCAGGCTCACGCCCAGCGACGGCGGGTCGTACGGGTCCCACGCGGTGATCGTCCCGATCAGCACACCCTCGGCCCCCAGCGCCCGGGCCAGCTCCCTGGCCTCGCCCGCGTTGGACACACGCTCCATCCCCAGGGCCCGCATCGCCTCGATCGTCCGGTTCACCGGCAGGCAACGCACGCCCCGGATCTCCTCCGCGGCGTTCACGAGCGCGTCGCTGACCGCCAGCGGATCGACCGCGGTGGTCCCGCTCTCGTTGGCCAAGGGCACCACCGCCCAGATCACCTCGCCGTGACGGGTGTCGTAGGGCGCCGTGTGCATCCCGGGCGCGGTCAGGCGGGGCTCGGTGCCCGAGCACCCCGTCGCCAGCGCGACGAGGGCCAGCGCGCCCAGGCCCCTCAGCATGGTCTGTACACTTGTCATGGCGTCCTGCCTTACTCGGGGGGCCTCCCTGCCCGCCCTGACTGCCGGGCACACCCCGGCTCTCAAACATCGGCCGAGCCCGCCGGCCCGCCCGATCTATTTCCGCCCCATTTCGGACGGCGCAATCCTCACTCAGCGGTCATCACCGACCTCGGGGGTGCCGGTCTCCACGTTCGCGTACGGGCTCTCCAGGGCCCCCATCCGCTGCACGTTCGCGGTCCGGACGCTCTGGCCCACCTCGATCGCCCAGATGTTCTCGGCGCCCGAGCGGTCCGACACGAAGAAGACGTGGTTGTTCGCCCCCCAGGTGGGCATCAGGTCCGTCGTCGTCCCGCCCACGAACTGCACCGCGCCGCGACCGTCGGCGCCGATCATCCACAGCGACGACCCGCCCTGGCCCTCGCGCTCCACGGCCGCGTACAGCAGGAACTCGCCGTCCGGCGACCAGCTCGGGTTGATCAGGGCCCGGTCGGGGCTGGACACCACCTCGGTCTCGCGCCCGGCCGAGCCGGTTCGGAACGAGTAGTCCACGGTCCACAGCGAGAACGAGCGGTCGCCCCGCTCGCGCGAACGCTGGAAGGCGATGCGGTCGGTCCCGTCCTGCCCGGTGCCGCTCACGGGGCACCACTCCGGGAACAGCCCGTACCCGATGAACTGCAGGCCCGCCGGGCTGGCGACGTCCATCACCCAGATCTCCCAGCGACCGCTCACCTCGCCGAAGCGGCTGAACGCCAGGCGCGTCCCGTCCGGGCTCCAGGTCGGGTGCAGATCGTGCGTGGTCTCGCTGGTCAGCCGGACCGGGTTGCCGCCCGAGGTGGGCATGACGAACAGGTCCCAGGAGCCCTCGCGGTCGCTGCAGAAGGCGACGTACTCGCCGTCCGGGCTCACCGCTGGCATCACGTCCTGGGCGGGGTGGTCGGTCAGGCGCGTCACGGTGCGGCTGTAGGCGTCCTTGATGTACAGGTCGGCCTTCACGCGATGCTGCGTCGAGGCGAACACGACCTTCGAGCCGTCGCGCGTCACGTCCGGGTCGAAGTCGGCCCCGATGTCGGCGAAGCTCACGCGGCGCACGTTCGAGGTGTTGACGCCCTCGTCGGCGTAGCGTTCGGTGGTGCCCTCGACCTCGCCGAACATGGTCAGGCCGAGGTTGCCCGGGTTGCGGACGGTCCGCTCGGGGCGGGTGAACGTCGCGTTGGTGCGTGTGGGGCGCGTGTTCTGGTTGACCTCGATGCTCGTCGGGGGCGTCCGGGCGAAGGCGGGGGCGGAGGGGTCGATGCTCGCCTGCCCGTTGCTGGACAGCGTGCTCTCGCCCTCCCATGACTCGCAGTTGGCGGTGAGGTAGGGGTTGGTGCGCCGGTCGAAGGCGTTGTGGCTGTTGCCCGCCCGCTCGATGGCGTCCTGCACCGAGGCGCTGTCCTGCCCGAGCACGGGCGTCACGCCCAGGGCCAGGCCGGCCCCGGCCACCAGCGTCCCGACACGATTCACAACACGGCGCTCGAGCATGAGAATCTCCCGGATCCGGATTCGCACCACGCACCGGCGACGACCGCCCGGTGCGGAGGCCGACCGGCTCCACCGGCACAACCCACGAGTTCTCGACAAGCGCCTGGGCCGCTCTCTCCGAGCGCGGTCCGTCCCGCGGGTGACCACCCGCGCAGGCCCTTATCGGACGACTCCCGCCTCACCCTTGAGACGGGAAACGACCCCGGGGGTGTCGGCGATCGCGCTCGCTGGCATAAGTCCGGATATGGATCCCGCCCCCAAAAACACCCCCCCCGTCCCCTCCAGACCCCCCCGATCCCTCCCAGGCCCCCTCACCCGCGGGTCCCCCCGGAACCGATCGCCGAGCCGGTCCGAGCGGGGCCACCACACGCCCGCCCGGACAGGCCCGGCTTGATCCGTCAGCCCCGGCGACGGCCCCACATGATCGCGGGGGCATCGTTCGGGCGTCGCCAGCGGGCCATCGGGCCGCGCGGCTCCTGGGCGCTCAGCAGGTGACGCAGGTACATCCCCAGCTGGCGGGCCTCGAACTGCTCCAGGAACGTGCTCGACGCCGACGGGTTCAGACTCAGGATCTGGTCCACCACCTGCTCGCGGCTCAGGGCCTCGAAGCCGGGGTCCGAGCCGTCGTCCGCCGGAGCCGCCCCCGTCGCCGGTGTCACCCCGGTCTCCGTCGCCCCCCGCCCGCGCCCGATGCGCTCGGTCCGAACCGACGACCACAGCGTCTTGCCTTCCTCAGTCATGCGAGACCTCCTCGGCGTCCTTGCCGAGCCAACCCCATCGGCCCGAGCCCGCGCGACGCGCAAGGGTGTAATCGATCCGGACCTCACAACGCGCGGGACCTACCCTCGACCATGCCGCTTCTTGCGCTCTCCAGCACCTCTGTACGCGATCCCGGGGCCGCCGGTGACGGGGTCTGTGCGCACGTGCACCCCCACAACATCCTCGGGGACGGGCCGCTCCCGGGCATGGCCCGCGACACGGTGTGCGGGTCGGGCCATCTCGCGACGCCCAACCCCGACGGCACCGTCCCGCCCAGCCCCGCGACGTGGTCGTCCCCGGGCTGGAACGCCTTCGAGGGCGTCGCCGGCGAGCTGAACGAACAGGGCGCGCGCAACGGGACCACGCTGATCCTCAGGCCGCACGCGCGACACGTGCTGGCCGACCCGCAGTCCACGCTGGCCTGGCTCAAGCGGAGCGCGCCGTCGCACACGCGGATCCTGCTGGACCCCGCGGCCTGGCTGACGGCGGGCATGCTGGCGGACGCCCAGGACCACCTCGCCCGCACCTTCGGCGCGTTCGCCGGGCACCCGGCCGTCTGGGGGGTGCTGCTGACGACGCTGGTCGAGGCGCCGTCCGGGGAGCTGGCCCCGGCCCCGCTGCACGCGCCGGGCTCGCCGGCGCTGCCCGCGGGCACGCTGCTGGGGGCGCTGGCGGGCTTCCCGGTCGATCGCGTCCCGCTGGTGGTGCTCGACGAAGACGCGGGGGCGCAGCGGGAGATCGTCGAGCGTGCGATCGGGCACGAGGTCACCTAGCATCGCCCGCGAAAGGACCGCCATGCCCCCCCCGACCCCCCCGACCCTCGACCACCCCGTCTTCAAGGCCGTCAAGAGCGCCTTCCCCAACGCCAGGCTCCGCGGCACCGAGTTCCGGGGCCAGTCCACCCTCGTCGTCGAGCCCGCCGACCTGCACCGGATCATGAAGGCCCTGCGCGACGACCACGGCTTCGCCTTCCTCTCCGACGTGATCGGCATCGACTACCACAACTACCCCGCCGAGACCGTCGGGCGGTTCGCGGTGGTCTACAACCTGTGCAACTACAAGACCGACGACCGCTTCTTCGTGAAGACCTTCCTCGACCCCACGCTGCCCACCGACGGCATCGCGGAGGACCCCGCCCTGGTGCTCGACTCGGTGACCGACCTGTGGCCCGGCGCCGAGTGGACCGAGCGCGAGGTGTTCGACATGTTCGGCATCCGCTTCACCGGGCACCCGGACCTGCGCCGCATCCTGATGTGGGAGGAGTTCCCCGCCCACCCGCTCCGCAAGGACTACCCCCTGCGCGGGCGGGGCGAGCGCGAGTCCTACCGCATCGTGGACCGCACGTCCTCGTGATCGAGCGGTCTGAGCAAACCTCGAACTAGCCCCGAGCGCCAGCGAGCGGGTTCTCTGCGTTCACGCGATCCGCTCGCTCAGGGACCGACCGGCGCCACGATCGCGCCCGGACGCTCCACGCTGATCACGTCGTTCTCGAGGTCCCACCGGATCGCGCGGCTGGTGAGCGGCGTCCCGCGCGTCGCGTCGAACAGCGTCACCAGGTTCCCCTCCGCCGCGGTGCCGATCACGACCCCGTTCGCGGCGTCGTACAGCAGGCGGTCCGCGATCAGCTCGCGCTCGGCGGAGCCGAAGTAGACCGCCCCGCTCGCCTCGCCCCGCATGAGTTCGAGGTCGCCCCGCTCGCCGTCGTCCTCCCGCACCACCGCGGTGAGTCGCTCGGCGTGGAGCTGGTAGGTCTCGCCGCTGACGAGGTTCTTGTGGGTGACGCGGACCGCCCTGGTCATGTCCGCGACGCCGCTGGCGCGGGACAGGGCCATGGAGCCGCGCCACTCGAAGCGGGTCAGGCCCGGCCCGCCGCTGGCGAGCTCGCTCATGAGCGCGCGGTCGCGTGCCTCCTCGGACTCTGGCGGGCGGGCGCCGGCGCGCTCGCGCCGGTCGAGCAGGAGCAGCTTGCCGGCGCCCGGGACGGTCAGCACGCCCTCGCCCTCGCCCGCGCGGGTGTCCAGCTCGATGCGCATGCCCTCGAGGAAGAGCAGACGCTCGACGAGCTCGGCGTTCGCCGACGAGAACACGCGCGACTCCACGCTCGCCGGGAGGGGGTTCCCCTCGCCGTCCTCGCTGCCGTAGGCCACGGCGTTCCAGAGCTCGCGCTCGCCCGCGGGTGTGTCGTCGCCCTCGCTGGCCTCGCGGTACGGGCTGAGCGTGAGCACGACGCGCTCGGACCTGACCTGGTCGCGTTCCAGGGAACCGGGGCGAGAGTCCACGACCACCCCGCCCACGCTCTCGACCACGCCGGTGTAGTCGTCGAAGGTCATGCCGCTGACCCACGAGGCCGTGACGCGTCCGCCGCCGTCGGCCTCGGGCAGCGTCTGCTCGAACGAGCCCGCGCCGACGACGCGCGCCCGCCGGTTGCGCCCGTCCACGCGCAGGTCCGAGCCGACGATGGTCGCGCCGCGAGACTCGATCACGCTCCCGGCCCCACGCAGCTCAACCGTCTCCGACAGCGCGTCCGCGACGAGCGAGTCGGTCCGCACCGCCAGCCCGTCGGACCCGGCGAACACCACGTCCTCCTCCGCCTCGACGCCCTCGAGGCGCAGCTCGCCCTCCAGCGTGCGACCCAGCGCCGCGTACAGCTCGCCCGCGGTCAGCGTGCCCGACTCGGTGCGGGCCAGGGCCGAACCGAACACCTCGACCCGCTGCGGGTCCAGGTCGTGACCGGTGGTGCCCGCGCCGAACAGCACGGTCAGCAAGTCGCCCTCGAGCTAGCCCCCGTCGGGGTCGGACGCACGCCCGGCCTCGACCTCGACGCTCGCCAGGCGGCTCCGACCGTCCTCGCCCGCGACGAACCGGGCGTCCAGCCGGTCGCCCTGCAGGCGGGCGCTCCCGTTGGTGCCCTCCACCCCGCCCAGGAGCGTGGCGCTCTCCAGCCGGTTCGCGACCGCGTCTGCCTCGCGCGCCAGCGTGAAGTCCGCCTGCTCGCTCCAGCGCAGCGTCGTCCGACGCCCCTCCGGGGCCTCCTCGCCAAGCGCACGCAGCACCCCGGGCCCGCGGACGTGCACCAGCCCGGTGCCCAGCGATGCCACCACGCGGCTGCCCTCGAGCTCGCCCGCGTCCTCGTACGTCACTCGCACGTTCCCCCCGGGGCCGCTCATCACCAGCTCGCCGGTGGTGAAGCCGTACTCCAGCCCGACGGCGCGGGCCGAGGCGCCGCCCGCCTCGGACGCGTCCTCGAACGAGACGAACCCGGTCTGCTCCGCGGTCAGGCTGAGCGCCAGCTCCTGACCGGCCAGCACCTCCGGGCGCTCCTCGCCCAGGGGCTGCAGACGCATGGGGCCTGTCCAGCGCATCACGACCGCGCCGTCCGCGTCCGTCTCGCCCGCGGGCGGCGTCGTGTCATCGCCAGCGACCGACGCCCGGCCTGGATCGGACATGCCGGGCGCAGTGGGGGAGCCCCGCTCCTCGCCCGCGCCGGGCTCGACGGCTCGCATCGGCATGATCGCCCCCTCCGCCAGCGAGTTGCCGATCAGGCGCACCCACACGTCCAGCCGATCGCCTCGCAGCGTCTGGGTCTCGCGCTGCACGTCGATGCCGTCCAGGAAGGTCAGGTGGTAGAAGGTCTCGATCGGGGCCTCGCTCGGCTCGCCCGCGTCTTGAGCGTCATCCGCCGTGGGTTCTGGGCTCTGTGCCTCGTCCTGCGCCGCCTGCGCGACACGGGCGTCGGGCGTGGTGGGGGGGGTGTCCGGTCGCCCGTCTTCGGTCGCCGGCGCGGGCATGAAGCGGACGTACCGCCCCTCGCGCACCTCGACGAGCTCGAGGCGCTGCTGCACCTCGTTGAAGACCGCGGTCAGGTTGGTGCCCGCCATCTCGACGCTGGGCGTCTGGAGTGTGAAGCCGCCCGTGGACGAGACTCGCGAGCGACGGAAATCGAACCGCAGGGCCTCCTCGAAGGTCGCGGTGCCCTGGGGGGCGGGGGCGTCCTCGCCCTCCAACTCGGGCGGCTCGCCGCTCTCGGTCGCGCCGTACACCCGCAGCACCACGTTGCCCTCCAGCAGCCCGCTCTCCGGGGCGGAGTTCCGCTCGGGCATGTAGAACCGACCCCGGTCCGCGTCCACGCGCCCGAAGGTGCCGTCCTCGAAGTAGATCCACGCACGCGGCGACTGCACCGAGCGCTCGTTCTCGTCGATCGGCTCGACCTCGTCGGCCTCGATCACCGCGACCAGCGTGTTCGGGTCGTCCTTCGCGGTCACCTCGACGTACATGCTGTCGGTGCGCCCGTCGATGTCGGTGATGGGACCCGTGACCTGGGCCGGGGGGAGCACCTCCGCCCCGCCGGGGGTGCCGGTCTGCCCGTTGGCGGTGCTCGGCGACGGGCGGTTCCAGACCGACCACCAGATCACCCCCAGGAAGATCAGGCCGACCACCGCGGAGGCGATCAGCCCGCTCCAGCGTCCGGCCAGACCGCGGCGCGAGGGCCACCCCGGCGCTGGTGCGCAGTGTCCGTCCCGGCGCCCGCTGGCGCCACGCCTCCGTGCCCGGTTCTGGTGTTCCATCACGTCGGATCGTACCGCGCCAGCAGGCCACGCACCGTCTCGCCCCCGTCCCGGGCCCCCAGAAGGTGCATCACGGCGTCTCGGACCGCCCCGGCCCCGCCCGGACGCTGGGTGACGTAGGCCGCGAGGGACCGGACCTCGGGCTCGGCGTCCGCGGTGGCGATGGGGTAGCCCACCGCCCGCATGGCGTTCAGGTCTGGCCAGTCGTCCCCGACGAAGGCCATGCGGTCGCGCTCGACGCGCGTGCGACGGAAGATCCGGGTGACCGCCTCGGCCTTGTCCCTGACCCCCTCCATGACGATCTCGATGCCGAGTTCCCTCGCCCGGCGCTGCACCGCCTCGCCGCCCCGCCCGGTCACGATCGCTGCCTGCCCGCCGGCCTGGCGCCACAGGCTCAGCCCGAAGCCGTCCTTGGTGCTGAAGGCCTTGAGCTCCTGGCCCCGGTTCCCGTAGATGATCGAGCCGTCGCTGAGCACGCCGTCCACGTCCAGCAGGATCAGCTCGACTTGTCCCGGGTCGGCGTGTGGCATGGCGCGAGGCGTGCTCCTTCCCCGTTGGCCCCTGTATCGGCCAGACGAGCGGGTTCCCTCCCCAGAGCGGGGGTCCGCACGCACCTCGCGGGAGGGGGCACGGTAGACTCCCCGCGTGACTCAGACCTACCGCGTGCAGCTCGATTCGTTCGAAGGCCCGATGGACCTGCTGCTCTACCTCATCCGCAAGGCGGAGGTGGACATCGAGGACATCCCCATCGCCGCCGTCACGGAGCAGTACCTGGAGTACGTCGAGCACATCGACCGGATCGACATCGAGCTGGCCGGGGAATTCCTGGTGATGGCGGCCACGCTGATGGAGATCAAGAGCCGCATGATCCGCCCGCCCGAGGAGGGCGAGGGCGAGCCCGACGCCCGCGAACGGGAGGACGACGCCCCCGGCGAGGACCCGCGGGCCGAGCTGGTGCGTCAGCTGCTGGAGTACAAGAAGCACCGCGACGCCGCGGACGCGCTCGAGGAGCGCCGCCTGGACTGGGCCCGTCGCTACCCGGCGGCGCCCGCCGGGGGCGACCGCGACGCGGTGGACCAGGCCGCCGACGAGCTGGCCGAGCAGGCCGCGGCGATGGAGCTCGACGAGCTGGACCTGCTCCAGCTCATGGAGGCGTACAAGTCGATCGTCTCGAGCGTGAACTTCGAGCGTCTGGGCGACCACGAGATCCTGTCGGACGACACGCCGATCGAGCTGCACGCCGAGGACATCGTGGAGCGGCTGACGTCGCGGGCGAGAGAGGCCGGCGGGAGCGCCGGGGCTCGACCGCTCCCCTTGGCTGAACTGCTCGAAGGCCGGACCCGCCCGCACATGGTGGGGCTGTTCCTGGCGCTGCTGACGCTGGTGCGGGATCAGCGGGTGAAGGTGGCGACGGTGGACGGGCAGGTGGCGATCGACCTGCGGGACGACAGCACGACGAGTGACAACACATCGGCCGGGCGGGACGAGCCCTCGTCGCCTTCAGGGGAGTGAGGCCGGGTCGTTCCCTTACGAGCACCCCGCGAGGAACGCGCCCACGAACGCGCCGATGTCGCCGTTGTCGAGGATGCCGTCGTTGTTGAAGTCCGCGCTCAGGTCGCTGGCGAGGAACAGCTGCACGAACGCACCGATGTCGCCGTTGTCGAGCACGCCGTCGCTGTTGACGTCCGCGGGACAGTCGGGGGCCTCGTCCACAAGAGTTGTGGAATTCAGATACGTGCGGAGTTCGAAGTAGGGGTAGGACTCCATCGGGGGCACATAGAAGACGATCTGGCCGCTGCCCGACTCGTTCATCAGGTTCGCGGGTCCGCCGTAGTACTCAGTGAAGGTCAGGCCAAGATCGTCCTCTGGGTTCTCGTTGTAGAACGCGATCGCGCCGCCCTCGAAGAACCCGTTGGCCTGCCCCGAGCCCGCGTCCTCGATCAACTCCATGCTGAAGTTGTACTGGATGTCGAATGTCACGATGAGCGCCGCCGGGTCGCCGACTTCGTCCTCGGCAAAGTTGACGTACGAGAGGCCGATGTACGAATCGATTCCCGACGAGCCGTTGGAGCCGGGGGCAGAAGACATGCCCAGCGTGTTCAGCGTGACCGTCATGGGGTCACCCAGGGCGTGTGCGCTGAAATCGAAATTCGAATCGCCGTAGTTGTGTGTATCGCCTCCGAGTGTGGCCGTGCCGTCGATCTCTCCGTACCCGTCGCCCTCGGTGTAGATGAATGAGGTGACGAAGCCGAAGTAGTGATCGGGGGGGCCGTCGAGGTCGAACTCGAAGCTGTCTACCGGGGTGCCGTCATCGGCACGCACCACGCTCAAGAGCGTGTAGGTAACGGTGGCGGTGTTGTCAGAGGAGTTGATCGGGATCGTGACCTGCGAGAGGGCGGCGGGGGCCGCGACCACCAAGGCGACGGAAGCGAGCAACGCGTGACGAGAACGGTTCATCTTGAATTCTCCGGTGTGTGGGCACGGGGAAGGCGGGCGGCTCAATTCAGTCCCGGCCGGGGAGGGATCCTGACTGGACGTGTGCGGCCCATCGGGAGAATGGTGAACCCCAACCTACCGAAGGTTTCCCTATCATTGCAAGAGTGATCGGGCGAAAAGGTGCAACATAACGCGATCGCAACACGTGCTGCCGGTCGGTTGTGCGGCCAGGTTACCCAGAGTGACAGGTGACTCTCGCGGACCGATCAGGTCAGCTTCGACACGAACTCCTCGAACCGATCCATCCCCTTGTTGATCTGCTCTTCTCCGCACGCGAAGCTGATCCGCACGTGGTTGCCGCCGCAGCCGCCGAAGTCCTCGCCCGGGACGAAGGCGACGTGGGCCTCTTCCAGCAGGGCCTCGGACAAGTCCATCGCGCAGGTGATCGGCTTGCCGCCGGGGCTGGTCTTGCCGAACAGGCCGGAGACGTCGGGGAAGACGTAGAACGCGCCGGTCGGGGTCGGTGTCATCACGCCGGGGATGGCGTCCAGCCGCTGCTTGACCAGCCTGGCCCGCTCGGCGAACTTGCCGACCATCTTCTCGACGTCCGCGGCGCCGTCTTTTAATGCCGCCCGCATCGCGGCGTAGTTGAAGCTCGTGATGTTTGTCGTCATCTGCCCCTGCAGCTTGCCCAGCGCCTTGATGAACTCGGCGCCGAACGCGCCCGGCATCGCGCAGTAGCCGATGCGCCAGCCCGTCATGGCGTACGCCTTGCTCATGCCGTTGAGCGTGATCGTCCGCTCGGCGATCTCCGGCACGCTCCCGATCGAGAAGTGCTCGATCCCGGCGTACGCGATCTTCTCGTAGATCTCGTCGGTCAGCACCACGAGCCGCGGGCAGACGGTCTCGGCCTTCTCGGCGACGACCGAGGCGATCGCGCGCAGCTCGTCCTCGGAGTACATCGTCCCGCACGGGTTGCTGGGCGAGTTGAGCACCAGCACGCGTGAGTGCTCCGTGATCGCGTCGGCCAGCTGCTCGGCGCTGATCTTGAAGTCCGTCTCGGGCCCGGCCGGGATCTCGACGACCCGCCCCCCGGCCAGCTCCGCGATCGGGCGGTAGCTCACCCACGCCGGCACCGGCAGCAGCACCTCGGCCTGCACCTCGCCGGGCACCGGCGGGTCGATCAGGGCGTGCATCGCCTCGAACAGCACGTGCTTGCCGCCGCACCCGATGGCGACGTGGTGCCCGGTCAGCCCGCGGATGCCGTTCTCCTCGGTCAGCTTGCGGGCGATGGCCTCGCGCGTGGGCATGTCGCCCAGCGTCGGCTTGTACTTGGTCTCGCCGGCCCGCATCGCGTCGATCGCGGCCTGCTTGATAAAGTCCGGGGTGTCGAAGTCCGGCTCCCCGGCCGCGAACCCCAGCACGTCGATCCCGGACGCCTTCATCTCCTTGGCCCGGTTGGTGAACCCCACCGTGACCGAGGGCTTGAGCCCGGAGACGCGGCGGGACAGCTCGAGACCGACGACGGCGGGGGAGGTGGGGGTGCTCATGCGCGAATCCTACAAACCCCCACCCCGCCTCAGGCCCCCGGAGGCCCGATTTCCCGTCCCGGCGGTCGAAATTTCCCCGCGCCCGCCAGCCCCCCCGATTCGACCCGGATCGGGCGCCCGGCCTACCATCCGGACCACAGCCCACCGACGGCACAGCGGTGGGGGAACGCCCCCTCACCCGTGCACGTGACACCAGGAGACAGCGCATGCCGCTCGCCCCCGAACTCAAGTCTCAGATCATCAAGGACTACCAGCGCGACGAGAACGACACCGGCTCCCCGGAGGTCCAGATCGCCGTGCTGACCGCCCGCATCGCCCAGGTCGCCGCCCACCTGCGCGAGAACCGGGGCGACAAGCACAACCGTCGCGGCCTGGTCCAGATGGTCGGCCGGCGCAACCACCTGCTCCGCTACCTCCAGAGCACCGACCGCGAGCGCTACCTCGACACCATCCAGAGGCTCGGCCTCCGCAAGTAACACACGAGCCCGCACGCACACACGCGTGCGGGCTTTTTCGTTTCTCACGCCGGGACAGCATCTCCGGCAGTGGGCGACGCGCAGTCCGTGCCCTGCCCGACGCCTTCTGCCTGACGAGCACCCGGCTCCGCACCCGCGAGCACGCCACCGATCCCGCGACACCCCGTCCGGACGGCACCCGCGCCCTCGCCCCAAGGCAGAAAGGCCTTCACACCATGTCCGACTCCAAGAAGATCGTCGTCGAGCGCGAGATCGCCGGACGCACCATGCGCATCGAGACCGGCCAGGTCGCCAAGCTCGCCAACGCCGCCGTCCTGCTCACCTACGGCGAGTCCACCGTCATGGCCACGGTCGTCCGGGCCGATCCCCGCCCGGGCCTGGACTTCTTCCCCATGCAGGTCGACTACCGCGAGAAGACCTCCGCCGCGGGCAAGTTCCCCGGCGGCTTCCGCAAGCGTGAGGGCGCGCCCAACGAGAAAGAGATCCTCACCATGCGGATGATCGACCGGCCCATCCGCCCCCTCTTCCCCGAGGGCTTCATCGACGAGGTCCAGATCCAGTGCTGGGTCATGAGCCACGACCAGGAGAACGACACGGACATCCTCGCCGGGTGCGCCGCCTCCGCCGCCCTCTCCCTCACCGACTGCCCCTTCGAGGGCCCCATCGCCACCGTGCGCGTCGGGCGCGTCTTCGACGAGGACGACAACGCCACCTACATCGTCAACCCCACCGTCTCGCAGCTCGAGTTCTCCGATATCGACCTGGTCCTCTCCGGCCACAAGGACGGCCTGAACATGATCGAGGTCGGCGCCGCCGAGGTCCCCGACGAGGACGTCCTCGAGGCCATCCGCGTCGGCGAGAAGGCCATCGCCGAGGTCCTCGAGCTCATCGGCGAGCTCAGGAAGAAGGCCGGCGCCCCCGAGCCCCGCCTCGGCGACAACATGGTCGTCATCCCCGACGACATCATGGCCAAGGTCACCGAGGTCTGCGAGAAGGACCTCTCCGAGGCCCGCAAGATCAAGGGCAAGCACGAGCGCGGCGACCGCGTCGCCGAGATCAAGAAGGCCCTGCTCGACACCCACTTCACCGTCAACGAGTCCGGCACCCCCGGCGAGTGGGAGGCCACCAAGGCCGCACGCAGGCACGCCTCCGAGGCCTTCCGCAAGCTCGAGAAGAAGATCACCCGCAGGCTCATCGCCCGCGAGCACACACGCGCCGACGGGCGGGCCCTGAACGAGATCCGACCCCTGCACATGGAGGTCGGCGTCTTCGCACGCACCCACGGCTCCGCCCTCTTCCAGCGCGGCGAGACCCAGTCGCTCGTCTCGGCCACGCTCGGCACCGGGCGCGACGAGCAGATCGTCGACGGCCTCACCCCCGAGTACTCCAAGAAGTTCTACCTCCACTACAACTTCCCCCCCTTCTGCGTCGGCGAGGCCGGACGCATCATGGGCCCCGGTCGGCGCGAGATCGGCCACGGCGCGCTCGCGGAACGCTCACTGATGGGCGTCCTCCCCAGCCCCGAGGACTTCCCCTACACCATCCGCGTCGTCTCGGACATTACCGAGTCCAACGGCTCGTCCTCCATGGCGTCGGTCACCGGCGGCTGCCTCGCACTCATGGACGCCGGCGTCCCCATCACCAACACCTGCGCCGGCATCACCGTCGGACGATTCACCGACGACAACGACGAGAACGAGACCTTCGTCACCGACATCATCGGCGAGGAGGACTTCTTCGGCGACATGGACTTCAAGGTCTCCGGCACTCGCGACGGCATCACCGGCATCCAGCTCGACCTCAAGGCACGCGGCCTGGTCCTCTCCCAGATCGAGACCATCTTCGAGATGGCCAAGACCGGACGCCTCGAGATCATCGAGCAGATGGAGGCCGTCATCCCCGAGCCCCGCGCCAAGATCTCGCCCTACGCCCCCCGCATCATCACCCTCCGCATCAACCCCGAGAAGATCGGCAAGCTCATCGGGCCCGGCGGCAAGACCATCCGCGCCCTGCAGGAGAAGTACGGCGTCGGCATCGACGTCGACGACGACGGCACCGTCCTCGTCTCCAGCCCCGACGGGCCGTCCCTCGAGCGGGCCGAGGCCGAGATCTCCGCCATCTGCGAGGACGTCAAGGTCGGCACCATCTACGAGGCCAAGGTCGTCAGCGTCAAGGACTTCGGCGCCTTCGTCGAGCTCGGGCCCGGCACCGACGCCATGTGCCACATTTCTGAGTTGGACGACGGCTACGTCGAGAAGGTCTCCGACGTGGTCAAGCTGGGTGACATCGTCAAGGTCAAGGTCATCCTGGTGGACGACCAGGGACGCATCAAGGTGTCGCGCAAGCAGGCCATCAAGGACGAAAAGGCGGATTCCGAGGAGGCCGCCGAGACCGCCAGCGCCGAGTAAACCCGCCCACGAAAGCGGCTTACAACACCCCCCAGACACCCCAGACTCACGCAACAGCCCCCGCCCGATCGGGGGTTGTTGACGTGGTGCAAGAACTTGTTATCTTGGAAGCTTCGGAACCGCTTCCGAATCCGGACGCAGACGGGACGCGACCGGAACAGATACACACGGCGGCACCCGGTCCGGGACCCCGCCAGAGGGTTGAGGAGAACGCTCGTGGAACGGCATCCGTACACCGCCGGCACCACCAACGCGATCCTCGCCCCGGGCGCTCGTGGGGAGCACTGATGCCCGAGCACAGCGATAAGAACATCACGGACACCCAGGGCGAGGTCAAGTGGTTCGATCCGCGCAAGGGCTTCGGCTTCATCATCGGGCCGGAGAATCAGGACATCTTCGTGCACTTCTCGGTCATCGAGGGAGACGGCTTTCGCGTGCTCCGCGACGGCGGGACGGTGACCTACGACGCCGAGAAGTCCGACAAGGGCTGGAAGGCGACGCGCGTGGTGCGCCACGAGACCTCAGACGACGACGCCGAGGTCGTGGTCCCGCGCCGCACCTACACCCGCACCCCGCGACGCTGACCCCCGGGCGCGTGCCACTCCGTCAACCGGCCGACACCTATCCTGACGCGTGACTCCCTCGCACTGGATCGCCGTCGTCGTGGGGGCCCTGGTGGGCTCCGTCGCCACAGCGCTGATCGCGCGCGTCGTCGTGACGCGCTCCGTCCGCAGGCAGCACCTGGCCCAGCGCCGCGCCCAGGCCGCCGAGCGCCTCGCCGAGGTCGGCGCCATGACCGGCGGGCTGGCGCACGAGATCAAGAACCCGCTCTCCACCATCGGCATGAACGCCCAGCTCCTGTCCGAGGGGCTCGACGACCTCCCACGCGACCGCGCCCCCGACGAGCAGGACCGCCAACGCCTCATCCGGCGCGTCGACGCCCTGCGCCGCGAGACCGACCGCCTGCGCGGCATCCTCGAGGACTTCCTCGAGTACGCCGGCGAGCTCCACCTCGACCGGGCCGGCGCCGACCTCAACACCGCGGTCGAGGAGCTCGCCGACTTCTTCCAGCCCCAGGCCACCTCCGCCGGCGTCCGCCTCCGCACCGAGCTGGCCCCCGGCCCCCTCACCGCCAGCCTCGACGTGCCCCACCTCAAGCAGGCCGCCCTCAACCTCATGCTCAACGCGGTTCAGGCCATGGACACCAGGGACAACGCCCGGGCCCGCGAGCTCATCCTCCGCACCTCGCGGGCGACCGACCCCGACGCACAGCCAGTCGTCCGCCTGCACGTCATAGACACAGGCCCCGGCATCCCCGAGAACGCACGGGCCACCATCTTCCAGCCCTACTTCACCACCAAGTCCGGCGGCACCGGCCTCGGCCTGCCCACCTCCAAACGCATCGCCGAGGCCCACCACGGACGCCTCGAGTTCCACACCGACCCCGCCCACGGCACCGAGTTCACCATCACCATCCCCGCGACCCAGTCCTCCGACTAGCCGCGAACGCGAGTGAGCGGGTTCTGAGGTCCCGAGCCGCGGGCGTGAGCACGCGTGCCCCGCGAGCGGGGTCACATCCCCCCCAGCACCCGCCCCACGATTCCCGCCGCCCGCTCCAGCTCCTCCGCCGACGTGAGGATGTCCGGGCACAACCGCACGCACTCCCGCTCCGTCCCGCCGACCGGGCGAGCATCCACGTTCACGCCCGCTTCCTTCAGCAACCGGGCCGCCCCGAACCCGTCGGCCACCGGCACCAGCACGTACGCCCCGCGCGGGTGGTGGTCCCACGTCTCGACGCCCTCCGACGCCAGCAACCCCGTCAGCGTCCGCTGCTGCTCCAGCGAGTACGCCCGCAGGCGTTCCACACCGAGCGCCAGCGTCAGCTCAAGCCCGCTCCGCGCCTGGTAATACGTCACGATGGGGGGGGTGCTCTCAAGCCAGCCGTCCCCGCCGGGTGCGGTCCGCACGCCTTCACGCGAGTACTCGAACATCCGCTCCTTGGCGAACCAGCCGGTGTCGATCGGGCGGACCGCGCCGGCCCCGGGCATCGGGTCGTGCTCGCCCCGCAGGTGTCGCTCGTGCACCGCCAGCCAGCAGCAGCCGGGCCCGCCCCGGGTGTACTTGTAGTTGCCCCCGATCCCGAAGTCGGCCCCGCTCGCGTCGAACCCGACCGGGATCACGCCCGCGGAGTGGTAGTGGTCCACCAGCACCAGCGTGCCTCGCTCGTGCGCCGCCCGGATCAGCTCGTCGAGGCCCTCGAGCACCTGCCCGGTCGAGAAGTAGACCGCGCTGACGACCACCAGGTCGAACGGTCGCTCGCTCGACCGGACCGCCCCGATCGGCCCGTCCGCCCGGTACAGCCCGTCCGGCCCGGGCTCAATCCACGCCACCTCCGCCCGCCCGCGGTCGTGGTAGGTCTTCAGGATGAAGTCGACCGAGTCGAACTCCCCGCGCGTTGCCAGCACACGCGGCCTGCTCGCGGGCAGCCCGTTCAGCACCGCGCGTAACCCCTGCCCCGCCGCGGTCTTGGGAACGATTGCGTCGGCCCTCCCGCACCCGATCAGGCGCGCCATGCGGGCCCGGTACGCCTCGCGCTCGGCCATCCAGCCCGACTCGTGCTCCCACGCCCCGTCCAGGTCGCGATACCACAGCGAGGCGAACTCCGCCAGGTCGTCCGCCAGCACGTCCAGCGGACGCCCCAGCGAGTGGTTCGCCAGGTAGATCTCCGAATCCCTCGTCAGCACACGCGAGAACAGCGCCCACACGTGCTCACGCAGCCCGTCCTCGGTCAGCGCATCGTGGCCCAGCCGTGCGCACGACTCCCGGATCGTGCGCACGCTCTCCGGAATCAGTCCCGAATCGCCGATGGTCATGCCACCAGCCTAGCCAGCTATCCGACACCCGTACCAATCGCCCGCCCGCGCCCGCCCTGCAGTACACAGGACCCCTGTGCCAACGTGGGGGGGGTGGGGGAGGGTCAGAGGGAGTCGTCGTCGGTGGAGACGGTGACGCGGACGTCGCCGTGGCTGGTGAGGGCCTGGGACTTGCCGCCCTCGCCGAGCCGGACGCTGGCGTTGTCCTTGCCCCCGACGCGCAGCGTCTGTCCGGACCCGGAGTAGCCGATGAAGCGGGTGTTCCCGAAGTCGGTGTCCATGTCCAGCGAGCCGGTCAGGGCCTTCCCGGCCTGCACGTGCACGTCTCCGAAGTCGGTGACCGCGACGAACGGGCCGGGGTTGTCGGGTGTCAGGATCAGGTCGATGTCGCCGTGGGCGGTGCGGGCCTCGACCACGCCGGCGAGGTGCTCGCCCCGGATGTCCCCGAAATCGGACTCGAGGGTCGCCGGCCCTGCGATGCGGTACACGTCGATGTCGCCGTGGTCGGTCACGATCACGGCCTCGGGCGCGTCGATCGCGTAGACCTTGACGTCGCCGAAGCTGGACTCGCAGCGGACGACTCCGGTGGCGCCCGAGACCTCGATGTCGCCGAAGTCGGTCAGCACGGTGGCCCCCGCGATCTCGGGCAGGCGGACCACGTACCCCACGCCCTCTCCCCGCTTCTCGCGTCGCCCGCCGGGCCAGCGCTCCTCGACCGTGAAGCCGGCGTCGGTCCAGCGCGTCTCGAACTCCACCAGGGCCGGTCGCTCCTCGTCCTGGGACGAGGCCACCGCCAGCAGGTAGGCCCGCTCGGGCGCCTGGCTCCCGTGGTGCTTGGTTGCCCACGACGGGGCGGGCTGTCCGACTTCGGCGACGTCCAGGTCGCCGAAGTTCGTCGACAGCGTCACGTGGTGGGCGCCGGGTGGCGGGTCCAGCGGGATCATGTGGGCGTGGTGGTACGACTGGTTCCACGAGGAGTGCCCGCACGCCCCGAGCAGGGCGACGGGGGCGACGAGGAACAGGCCTGCGGCACGGGTCATCTGGCGGGTCATAGCGGCGCTCCGATCGGGTCTGGTGGTCGTGTCGGCGTGCTGGGATCCGGCGGCGGGAGCCAACGGGGGCGTTGAGATTGTTCCGGAGGACAGGGATGCCCGTTTCACGCTCGCCCGGCGATCTGCGAGTTTTTTCGCGCCGTTTGCACCCGTTTCGCGCCGACCGGCCCCTGCGGATCGTGCCGTGCGGGGGCCGCGGGCGGACACGGGATCAGAGGTGGGTCCGGACCGTCCACAGCTCTGGGAAGAACCGGTGATCGATCATCTTGCGGAGGAAGCTCACGCCGGACGAGCCCCCCGTCCCGGTCTTGTACCCGATGATCCGCTCCACCACCTTCATGTGCCGGAAGCGCCACAGCGAGAACTGCTCGCCCACGTCGACCAGTTTCTCGGCCATCTCGTAGGCGTCCCAGTGCTCGTCCGGGTGGGTGTAGATCTCCCGGAAGACCTCCACCACGCCCTCGTGCGGGGCGTGGGCGGTCCGCACGGGGCGCTCGAGCACCTCGCGCGGGACCGCGAACCCCTTGCCCGCCAGGTGCCTCAGGAACACGTCGTACACGCTCGGCTCGTCCAGGGCCCGGTTCAGCTCTGCGCCGGCCCGCTCGTCGTGGGCGTGGACCCGCAGCATCCGCTCGTCCTTGTTGCCCAGCAGGAACTCGACCACGCGGTACTGCACGCTCTGGAAGCCCGAGCCCGAGCCCAGCACGTCCCGGAACTGGGTGTACTCGCTGGGCGTGAGCGTCGCCAGCACGTCCCACTGGTGGATCAGCAGGGCCATGACGTGCTTGACGCGCGCGAGGATCTTGAAGCTGGTCCCGAGGTCTCCCTCGCCCACGGCCTGGTTCGCCGCTCGCAGCTCGTGGATCATCAGCTTGAGCCACAGCTCGGTCGCCTGGTGGATGACGATGAAGAGCATCTCGTCGTGGTGGACGGGCCTGGAGAGCGGCCGCTGGGCGCTGAGCAGGTCGTCGAGCCCGAGGTAGCGCGAGTAGGTCATCTCCCCGCCCAGGTCGGTCTTGAGGGTGGGCTCGAACTCGCGTGGCGACGAGGGCTGGTTCGGGGGCGAGGGGGAGCCTGGAGGTGGGGAATCGGGCATCACCCGAGTGTACGGGGCGGGCATTCTCCGGGGCGTGGCCCTACCATGCCCTTTGCCGGGCCGCGAGGGGCCCGCGGGAGGTCTCCGACTGATGCAGGTCGCGTTGAGCAGTGTGGCGTACCCCGAGCTGACCCTGGGCCGGTTCATCGACGAGGCCGCCCGCATCGGCTACCACGCCGTGGAGCTCCGCACGTTCGGGACCGACTCGAACGGTCTCGCATCCGACGCGGCCCGGGCCGGGGGCGTGGGGGCGCTCTCGGGCGACCCGCTGCTGACCTCCGCTTCGAAGCTGAGGCGACTGGCGCTGGACGCGGGCCTCGAGGTGCTCTCGCTGGCGTCCTCGATCGCGTTCGACGAGCCGATCTTCCCGCCGGTGATCGGGCGTCTCCGCCCGGACCTGGAGGAGTCGGTCGCCCGGACCAAGGCCCTGGTCGAGCACGGCGCGAAGGCCCGCGTGCGTTTCGTGCGGGTGTTCGGGCACGAGGTGCAGCCCGGCGAGCCGATGAACAGGGCCCTGCGCCGCATCCTGGAGCGTCTGGACCTGGCCGCACGGACCACCCGCCACACCGGCGTCCGCCTGCTCATGGAGTCCGGGGGCTCGTTCTCGACCGCGGCCCCGCTCAGGCGGCTCGTGTCCGAGGCGTCCACGCCGAACGTGGTCGCGGCGTACAACGTCGCCGGCGCCTGGCTGTCGGGCGAGAACCCGGTGGAGGGCGTCAGCGAGCTGTGGGACCACCTCGAGGTCGTCAAGCTCTCCGACGTCCGCAACGAGGAGCCCCGGGCCCTGGGCGAGGGCGACGTGCCGGTCGCCGAGACCGTGCGGGCGCTCGCGGCACGCGGGTTCAACGGGGCGCTGGTGTACGAGCTGCCCCGCCTGTGGACGCATCGCGACGTGGAGCCGGCCCCGCTGGTGGAGACCGCGCTGGAGCGGATCCTGACCTGGTGGGGCGAGGGGCAGCCCGCCACCCCGCGGGCCGCCGCGGCGGTGTGAGCGCGCGCGACACCACCCAACGGATCCTCGACACCGCCAGACAGCGTCACGGGTTCGCCCTCGCCGGCGTCGCCTCGCTGGAGCCCTCCGCCTACGCCGACGAGTTCCACGACTGGCTGGCCCGCGGCAGGCAGGGCGAGATGGGGTACCTGGCGAAGAACCTCGACCTGCGCCTCGACCCCGCGAGCCTGCTGGCCGGGGCCCGCTCCGCGATTGTGGTGGGGGACCTGTACGCGACCCGGTCGGACAACCGGGACGCGCCCCTGGGGGCGGGCGAGGGCAGGATCGCCCGGTACGCACGCGGGCGGGACTACCACACCGTCATCAAGAAGCGTCTGCACGCGCTGGCCGACGGGCTCGCGTCGGACTTCCCGGGTGACTCGTTCCGGGCCTGCGTCGACACCGCGCCGGTGCTGGAGCGCGAGCTGGCGGCCCGGGCCGGGCTCGGCTGGACCGCGAAGCACACGCTCGTCATCCACCCGCGCGAGGGCAGCTACCTGCTGCTGGGTGTGCTGCTCACCTCGCTCGAGCTGGAGCCCAACCCGAAGCCCGAGCCGGACCACTGCGGGACGTGCACACGCTGCATCGAGGCGTGCCCGACCGACGCCATCACGCCGTACTCGGTGGACGCGACCCGCTGCCTGAGCTACCTGACCATCGAGCATCGGGGCCCGATCGAGCCGGACGCGTTCGATTTCGCGGGGTGGGTGTACGGGTGCGACGTCTGCCAGGAGGTCTGCCCGCACAATTCCGAGCGGGCGACCGGTGCGACCGTGCCGTCCGCCTACGACGCGCGGCGCGACCGGTTCGACCTGCTGGAGGTGCTCGGCTGGAGCGAGGCCGACCGGCGGGAAGCCTTCACGACCTCGGCGATGAAGCGGGCGACGCTGGCGATGATGAAGCGGAACGCGCTGATCCTTTTGGGGCAGGGCGGGCTCGAGGGAGAAGCGCTCGCGCGGGTCCGGGCGGTCGCGGCGGACGAGTCGGAGCCCGACCTCGTGCGGGCCACGGCGCGCGAGGTCTTGGGCCGATCCGTGTGAGAAGACAGGTACGCGGAGGCGCAGAGGACCCGAGAGGCGCGGAGAGACTCAAGAGAAAACTAGCCCCGAGGCGAGCGAGGGGTCTCATGCTCATTACATTCAAGGCATTCGATGCTATTTCATGCGTCTCATTCACTCTGATTGAAATGGAGAAGCCACCATCACCAGAGGGAGTGAGAGACCCCTCGCTTGCGCTCGGGGCTAGTTGAGTGGTCTTGTCTTGTCTCCGCGCCTCTCGGGTCCTCTGCGCC
>JBICID010000090.1:0-4812 GCA_043101615.1 Phycisphaerales bacterium JB040
CGATCTGGAGACGACCTCGCCGTGCTGCGCGAACAGGTCGCGGAGCTCGTCCTCGGTGCAGCTGAACGGGAGGTTACCGACGTACAGTTTCATGACGCTTCCTTCTGTGCCCTGACTGTGATACGAGACCGGTGCTTCTGCTCGGGCCAGCGGAGAGCGTCGGGATCAGCGGCGTCGCCGGTCTGCACCGGTCGCGCCTCGAACGCCAAAAGGATAGCCTGTATGCGGCGCGTTCCCAGCGGGTTGAAGAAAATCTGCACCCATTTTCGGACAGGGCGGGCCCGGAATCGGGGAGTGGGCCGGGGGGGATCGGGGCGGTGTGCATCGTCGCGTCGGTCTGGAGCGTACATTGAGGCCATGAAGACACGCACGAATCGGTACGGGATGGTCGCGGCGGTGGTGGCGGGCGGGGTGGCGTCCGCGGCCCTGGGTCAGACGCGGGTGGATCGGCTGTGGGGGCAGAAGTGCGTGGAGTGCCACGGGGACCGGGGGGACGGGACTGAGGGTGGGAACCTGGCGGCGAACTCGGACTGGCTGGGGACTCGGGACCGGGCGCTGTACGACGCTGTGCTGGCCCACGGAGAGGGGGCGGACGGGGGGGGATTGCCCGGATTCGACGACGGGACGACGGGCTCTGACCTGACGCCGGCGGAGGCGTGGGCGCTGGTGAACCACCTGAGAGAGTTCCAGGAGCAGGCTCGGAAGCGTCGGGAGCCGGCGCCGCGCCCCCTGGCCCGGGGGGTGTACCAGAGCGAGCACCACGGGTACCGGGTGGAGCGGGTGGTGACGAGCGGTCTGGAGACGCCCTGGAGCGTGGCGTGGCTGAGCGACGGGCGGATGCTGGTGGCGGACCGACCGGGGGATCTGCGGGTGGTGGACGGGCGTCAGCGAGTGCCGGTCAACGGGCTGCCCGAGATCCACGAGGTGGGGCAGGGCGGGCTGATGGACGTCGAGACGTACGTCGACGGGGACGGGACGGAGTGGGTGTACCTGTCGTACACGCACGAGGCGGGCGGGGGGTACATGACGCGGGTGGTGCGGGGGCGGCTGGAGCAGGCGGGTCGCGGGGCGGCGCGCTGGGCGGGGGAGGAGGTGATCTGGGAGGCGGACGCGGACGACTACCTGGGCGGCGGGCTGCACTACGGGTGCCGCCTGGTGTTCGACGGGAGCGGGCACCTGTATTTCCCGATCGGTGAGCGTGGTCGTGCGGAGCACGCGCAGGACCTGACGCGCCCGAACGGGAAGGTGCACCGGGTGGGGGTGGACGGGAGCGTGCCGAGCGACAACCCGTTTGTGGGTCGGGGGGGCGGGGTGTACGGCTCGATCTGGAGCTACGGTCACCGGAATCCTCAGGGGCTGGCGATGGACTCGGAGGGTGTGCTGTGGGACACGGAGCACGGGCCGCGTGGCGGGGACGAGGTGAACATCGTCGAGAAGGGCAGGAACTACGGGTGGCCGATCGTGAGCTACGGGATGAACTACAGCGGGCAGCCGCTGGAGGCGCCGTGGGGGGACGTGGTGGGGACGGAGGTCGAGATCGCGATGCCGGCGTTCCGCTGGCTGCCGTCGATCGCGGCGTGCGGTCTGGACGTGGTGAGCGAGAGCCCGGCGATGTTCGACGGGTGGTCCGGTGACCTGCTGGCGGGCGGGCTGGCGGGGCAGGTTGTGGAGCGGCTGCGGTTCGAGGGCGGCCGGGTGACGGAGCGTGAGGAATTGCTGCGTGGCGTCGGTCGTGTGCGGGACGTGGCGATCGGGCCGGAGGGTGCGGTGTACGTGGTGCTGAACGGTCCGGACGAGGTGTGGCGGCTGGTGGAGGCGGAGTGAGACGGGCCGTCGGGTGAGGTAGGCTGGTCTGCGAGGAGGCCCGATGGTGTGGCAGGACGGACAGAGCGGTGCGGGGGGTTCGGCGGGTGAGGAGGCGTCGCCCGCTGGCGGTTCGGTCTCGCGGGAGCTGGGCGGGGTGAGCGAAGCTGGCTCGGTGGGAGAGGCGGGTGGTGGCGGGGCGGATGCCGAGCTGGTGGCGGGTTCGAACACGGAGGTGGGGGCCGAGGCGTCGCGTGCGCTGGACGCGGTGCAGGAGGGGGACCTGGGCAGGGCCGCGGAGCACACGTGGGCGGTGGTGGTGGACATCTGGCACGCTGACCTGTTCAAGATCGACGAGACGACGGTGCAGGTGAGCCAGATCGTGATCGCGCTGCTGATGCTGGTGCTGGGGTCGTTCGTGGCCCGGCTGGCGTCGCGTGCGGTCGGTGCGCGGCTGCTTGCGCGGTTCCGCCTGGAGGAGGGGCCGAAGCACGCGATCCAGACGATCATGTTCTACGTGCTGCTGTTCGGCGTGGTGATGCTGAGCCTGCAGACGGCGGGCGTGCCGCTGACGGTGTTCACGATCTTCGGGGGCGCGCTGGCGCTGGGCATCGGCTTCGGATCGCAGAACGTGATGAACAACTTCATCAGCGGGCTGATCCTGCTGATCGAGCGTCCGGTGGCGATCGGGCAGATGGTGGAAGTGAACGGGGACGTGGGGAAGGTGATCAAGATCGGGGCTCGTTCGACGCACCTGCTGGGGTACCAGGGGGAGGCGTTCATCCTGCCGAACTCGATGCTGCTCGAGAACACGGTGCGGAACTGGAGCATCCCGGACAAGCGGTACCGGAGCATCGTGGCGGTGGGCGTGGCGTACGGGAGCGACACGGCGCGGGTGCGGTCCGTGATCGAGGAGGCGATGGAGGAGCACGACCGGATCATGAAGACGGACGACCGGGCGGTGCTGTTCCAGGAGTTCGGGGACAACGCGCTGCTGTTCGAGGCGCACTACTGGAGCGAGCCTCGGAGCAAGCTGGACCGGATGGGGATCGAGAGCGATCTGCGGTTCTCGATCGACGCCAAGTGCCGCGAGGCGGGGATCACGATCGCGTTCCCGCAGCGTGACGTGCACCTGGACACGCTGAGCCCGCTCAAGATCCGGATGGTGAAGGTGGAGGGGGAGTGAGGGCCTTGGGGGTGTCGGGGAAACCCCTCGCTTGCGCTCGGGGCTCGTAGATGTTCTGACACTCTGGTGATAGGGTGCCTGTGGAATGCAGGGGTGGGGCCGCGTGCTTACGCCCGCGGCTCGGATAAAAACGGGGAGGGCTTTTTGGGGGGCAGGGGGGGTCAGGGGTTCATGAACTTGCCGTCGAGCTTGAGCATGAACTTCTTCTTTTTGAAGTCGACGTCACCGCCGATCGAGAGGTCCTTGGAGATCTTGATCTTGCTGCCGTCGAGCCAGCGGGGGAGGGGGAGCTTGATCTGCTCTTTCTTGTCGGGGGGTGGCATGGTCTTGAGGACTCGGTTGAGCCTGGCCTCGAGTGAGGTGGCCTCCTGAAGCATGACGCGTTGGGCGGCCTTCTTTGCCTCCTCCATGAGGTCGAGCTTCTTGACCTCGTCCGGTGTGCGTTCCCGCTGCTTTTTCTTGAGGATGGGCTTGGCCTCCTTCTCGAGTTTCTCGTACTTTTGAAGGGGCTTTTTGAGCTTGCCGACGGACTTCTTGATCTCGGCCTCGACGGGCTTCTTGATCTGCTCGGTGGCCTTGTCGCGGTCGTTTCCCATGTCGGTGTCTCCGTGGGCGGGCTCGGGCCTCCCGGGGGGGGGGAGGGGGGCCGCCGGATCGGCGGGCGGTCCCCGGGCAGGAGCGTGAGCGGCGGGCGGGGCTCACGCTCCGGGGGGTGATCCGGCACCGGTTGGTTGTGGTTCAGGGTACCGGATGGGCGGGTCTGGGGCGGCTTCCGCCCGGGAATCGCGGGAGGTATATTGCGTGCCATGAGCGAGACGCCGCCCGTTTCCCGTGACGAGCCGAGGCCCGAGACGCTGCCCGGGTGGGCGCGCCCGTTCAGCCGCGTGGCGCGGTCGTCGTGGTTCGTGAACGGGATCACGGGGGTGATCGTGCTCGCGAGCGTGCTTGCGGGTCTGCAGACGTACGGGTCGCTGACGCGTGAGTACGGGCATGCGATGAACGTGCTGGACCGGGTGATCATCGTGATCTTCGTGGTGGAGCTGGTGATCCGGATGCTGGCGTACGGGGACCGGCCGTGGCGTTTCTTCCTGAACGGCTGGAACCTGTTCGACTTCTTGATCGTGTTGGCGTGCCTGTGGCCGACGCAGGGTGAGGGGAACCAGTTCGCGACGGTGCTGCGTCTGGCTCGCTTGCTGCGTGCGATGCGGCTGTTCAGCGCGATCCCGCGTCTGCAGGTGATGATCGTGGCGCTGATCCGTTCGATCCCGGCGATCTTCTACGTGGGGCTGCTGCTGTTCCTGCAGTTCTACATCTACGCGGTGATCGGGACGGTGCTGTTCGGTCGGAACGACCCGATCCACTTCGGGTCGCTGGACATCTCGCTCTTGAGCCTGTTCCGGGTGGTGACGCTGGAGGACTGGACGGACGTGATGTACTGGCAGATCTACGGGACGTCGATCACGGACCCGGCGGTGCTGGCGACGATCACGAACGAGGCGTACGAGCCGGTGGCGAACGCGTACGACTACACCACGCAGGCGCGGATGATGACCGAGGCGCAGCGGGCGACGTACCAGCCGCGGGCGTTCGGGCTGCTGGGCACGGTGTACTTCGTGTCGTTCGTGATGATCGGGACGATGATCGTGCTGAACCTGTTCATCGGCGTGGTGCTCAGCGGGATGCAGGAGGCGCAGAAAGACCAGCTCGCCAAGACGCTGGCGTCCGCGGCGGGCGGGTCCGACACGGGCGGGCGGCTCAGCCGGATCGAGCAGAAGCTGGGCGAACTGGTAGGAGAGATCGGGGAGCTCAGAGATCGGAAGAGC
>JBICID010000091.1:0-59372 GCA_043101615.1 Phycisphaerales bacterium JB040
CCCCCCCCCCCCCCCCCCCCCCCCCCCCCGCAGCGCTCCCCACTCACGCCTCAGACCCTCCCCCGGCGATCGCACGCGCGCGCATACAAAAACGCCCGGCAACCGCCGGGCGTGCGTGCAGGACCGTTAGGCCAAGAGTGGGGGGGGTGGGGGTCAGCTCTTGCGGAGGGCGATGAAGCCGACGCCCGCGAACAGGCCCACCAGCACCACGCCCCCGCCCAGCACGCCGTACACCACGGTGTCGTCGATCTGGTTGAGCAGGTCGGTCGCGCCCGAGCCGGTGAGGCTGGTCACGATCACGGCCAGGGCCGCGAGCAGTACCAGCGTCATCGCCAGCGCCGCGCCCGCGGTCCAGCCCGAGGCCGCCCCGTCGTACGCGTCGCCCTGCATCATCATCGGGGCCGCGGGCGCCGCGAACTCCGGCTCGGCGTCCCCGCCCTCGAACAGCGAGCCGGCGCCCGTGTCCGACATGCCCGAGCCCGCCAGGTCGTCCAGCGCGCCGTCCGAGCCCGAGTCGCCCAGGTCGGCCAGCAGGTCCCCGCCCAGCGAGGTGTCGTCGGAGTCCAGCGCGATGTTGGCCAGGCCCGAGCCCGAGGCCCCGGCGTCGCCGAAGGCCGTCACCAGCGTGTCGGCGTTGGCGTCCGCGCCCGCGTCGGACTCGTCGGGGTCGAAGATCGAGACGCCCGTGTCGGTCCCGGAGTCCGACGCCGTGGAGGCGAACGCCGAGCCCGACGCCGACGACGACAGGCTGATCGGCTCCAGCTCGCCCGACTCGGCCAGCGTGATCTCGTCCAGGTCGTCGTCCTCGCCGCCGCCCGCGTCGCCGGCCAGCAGGTCCACCTGTTCGCGTTTGAACATCAGGCGGTCGCGGTCGCGGAACTCCTGCAGCTGGCCCGACTCGCCGAGGCCCTCGACCTCCTCGGCGGTCATGCCGAGCTTGGCGGCGGCTTCCTCGACGGTGTAGAACATCTTGTTGGCCATGGCGGTGGTCTCTCCGGGGATGGGGCTCTATTGGCGGGTGCGCAGTGGCCTATCCGTGGCCCGCGGGAAACGGTTGCGTAGAGCACCCGGTTCCGAGTCCGCAAGAGTAGGAGAACCGGGCGGTTGGGGCAATCCGAGCCCCCGCGCCAGGGGCCTGTTCGTGGCAACCCGTGGACAAGCCCGCGTCAAGCCCGCCTCTCGGGTGCGCGAATCTGGGCAAAGCCCGCTACCCCAGCGACCGCAGCAGCCTCGCCGCCCGGTACAGCCCCGCCACCTGCTCCCGCTCCACCGTTCGCGGCGGGTACCGGTTGTTCACCGGCTGGATCCGGATCAGCTCCTCCCCCCCCGCCCCCGTCTCGAAATAGATCCGCTTGAACGTGCTCTCGTGGTCCGGCTCCAGGCGGACGAAGCAGTCGTGCCCGTCCTCGATCGCCAGCGCCGGCGAGAAGATCACGATGTCGCCCGCCCGGTAGTCCGGCTCCATCGAGTCGCCCACCACCCGGGCCGCGAACGCGTCCGGGTCGTCCAGGTCGGGCGCCCGCACGTACTCGTCGGCGACGCGCGCCGGGTAGCCCAGGTCGGTGAAGTCCGCCGGGTACCCCGCGGATACCGCGTTGATCAGCGGGATTTCCACCCCCCCCCGAGGCACCGGCCCGAACCGATGCACGCTTGTGGCGCCAGCCGTGTCATCCGCATCACCCAGGGGCCAAGTGGGGGGGGGGGAGATGTGGTTGACGTGGGTGGCGAGTTCGCCGCTGCGGTAGACCTCGTCGAGGCTCTTGGTCTCCAGGGCACGCAGCAGGCTGTGCACGCGTGCCTCGGTCCGGGTCAGGCGTTCCAGGTCGCGTTTGATCGGCTCGGGCGTGCGCTGCCAGCGCGCGATCGCGCCCAGCGTGTCGTGCTCCAGTCCGAGGGCCGCTTCCAGTCGCTGCACCAGCTCGTCGGTCGGCGGGGGGCGTGTGGCGCGCTCCACGTTCGAGAGGTACCCCTTGGTGCACCCCGCCCGCTCGGCCAGCTCGTCGAGCGTCAGGCCCCGCTGCAGGCGTCGTTCCTTGAGCGTTCTGGCGAAGTGCGAGGTCATGATCCGGTCGGAGTGGGTGCCTTTGTGCGCCAATTCGGCGAGATACCAAACAGAGACCTTTCAAATGTATCCCGATCGGGATACTCTGTCAAGACATATCCCGAACAAGCAACAAGGGCGGGCCAAGACACGGCGTGGGAGGCAAGGCATGGGCGTGAGACGAAGGACACTCGGGCAGCGGGGCAGCAAGAACCCGGTGACGTGGCGGCCGGACCTCACCGAGCTGTCCGACCTGCGCCGTCGCCAGGAGACCCGGAACGTGGACTGGGTGCTGCGCCGGGCCCAGTGGCTGCCCGTCGTGGACCGCGAGCTGATCGAGGCGGTCTATCGCGACGGGCGTCGCCCGGCGGAACTGGCCCGCCTGGCGGGGGTGCCTGTCTCGACGGTGCGCTCGCGCGTGAAGCGGGTGCTCACGCGTGCCTGCTCCGACAAGCTCGCGTTCGTGGTGCTCCGCAAGGACTCGTGGTCGCCCACGCGCCGGCGTGTCGCCGAGCGTCTGGTCATCTGCGGCGACTCCATCCGTGAGGCCGCGAGGCATCTCGGCCTGAGCCACTACACCGTCCGTCGCCATCGGGCCGCGATCGACGAGCTGTACCACGAGTCCAGAGAGACCGCGACGAACGCGCAGGCCGGATGAAAGGGAGTGGGGGGGAATGAGGGTGGGGCCAACGCACAGAGTGAGTGCCGCGCTCGGGCGGTTCGGGCTCAGACACGATCCCGGCGCGGTCGCTGCCTGGCTGGGCAGCGATGAGGACGTCGATCGGATCGCGTCGTCCATCGACGGGCCGGTGACGCTCATCGCCGGCCCGACGGGGTCGGGCAAGAGCGCGCTGCTGGGTCGGCTGCGGGCGCACTGGCTCGCGCGGGGCGTGGGTGTGGTGGACGCCGACCTGATCCGGTTGTGCCCGGAGACACCGCTTGCCGCGCTCAGTGACACGGACCTCGGCCTCTGGCTGCGCACGCTCGCGCGGGCCGGGCTGGGCGAGGCCCGCCTGCTGGGGCGTCGGGTTCGAGAGCTGAGCGAGGGCGAGCGGTTCCGGGCACGACTCGCGCTCGGGATGCTCGAGGCCACGCAGAGCGAAGGCGGCGTGCTGCTGCTGGACGAGTTCGCCGGCGTGCTCGACCGGGCCACGGCGGAGGGGGTCTCGCGCGCGCTCGCACGCTGGGCTGGCGCGGTGCACGCGCGATGCGCCGTGCGCGTCGTGCTCGCGAGCGGGCACGAGGACGTGGCGGGGTTCCTGGGGACTCGGGCCTGCGTGATCCGGTGCGAGGCGTTGCGGGGGGCGGTGGTGGGGGAGCCGCCTTCGCTCTTCGGATCGAAGGCGGGCACCGGGTCCCGGGTTCGCATCGAGCGCGGCGAGGTGTGGGACTACGACGCGCTGGCACGCTTCCACTACCGGGCCGGGCGACCGGCGACCGTCGCGGGCGTGTGGCGGGCGGTGCGCACGCTCCCGTGCGGGCGCGAGCGTCTGGCGGGGGTGCTGGTCGCGAGCTACCCGACGCTCAACGGGCGCTGGCGTCGCGGCGCGTGGGGCAAGCGGTATTCCGGGCGCGACCGGGGCGGGAAACGGCGAGCGGCGAGGCTGCTCAACGAGGAGGTCCGGTGCCTGAGTCGCGTGGTGGTCGAGCCGGGCAGCCGCGGGCTGGGGATCGCGCGACGGCTGGTCGAGTCGTACTTAAGTGAGCCGCTGACCGTCCGGACGGAGGCGGTGACGGAGATGGGCGGCGTCTGCCCGTTCTTCGAGCGGGCCGGGATGCGCCCGCACCGGGTCGGTCGGTCGCGCGCCGACGAGCGTTTGCTCGCGCGACTGGCCTCGACCGGGCTGTGCCTGCGCGATGTGCTCGCGGGCGAGACGCCAGAGGGGATGGAGCGGTCGCTCGTCGCGTGGGCGAACCAGACGGGCGCCGGCGTGCGCCGCGCGATGCGGGGGCAGGACGAATCGGAGCGGTGGCGCATCGCGGCCTGCCGCCTGGCGAGCGAGCCGGTGGCGTACACACACGGGGGAGGGGAGAGCGATGGGGGAGATGGACCTGGAGGGGAAGGGCCCGCGTGACGCGCGCGGGCTGGCGCGCTTCGTGCGCGAGCGGTTCGGGCTCGAACTGGCGAGCGAGGCGGTCGTGCCGGGGCACGCGACGGGGCTGGAGTATCTGTGCCACGCGTTCTTCGAGGACTCGGTCCCGCGCGACTGCGTGGTGTGGGCCAACCGCGGGGGCGGCAAGACGTATCTCGGCGCGGTCGCCACGGCGCTCGACCTGGTCTTCAAGCCCGGGATCGAGGTGCGCGTGCTCGCCGGCTCGCTCGAGCAGGCCTCGCGCATGAACGAGCACCTGCGGGCGATCTTCGAGCTCGAAGGCTTCGAGGACCTGGTCTCGGGCAGGGTCACCGAGCGGCGCATCAAGCTGATCAATGGCAGCCGCGTGGAGCTGCTGGCCTCCAGCCAGACCAGCGTGCGCGGCACGCGCGTGCAGAAGCTGCGGTGCGACGAGGTCGAGCTGGTGGACCCGGAGGTGTGGGAGGCGGCCCAGCTCGTCACGCGCGAGAAGGTGTGCGCCGGCGTCTACGTGCCCGGCTCCATCGAGTGCCTGAGCACCATGCACGTCCCGCACGGGATCATGCAGCGTCTGGTGAGGTCCTGCGTCGGTCCGGGAGAGGGCGACGAGGGCGACGCGCTGGCGGGCTTTGCCCACGAGAACGCCTCGGGCGAGCGGCTCCGGGCGACTCGACGCCTGTTCCGCTGGGGCGTGCTGGACGTCTTGGGCGAGTGCTCCGACGAGCACGCGTGCGATTCGTGCGTGTTGCACCAGCACTGCCGCGGGCGGGTGAAGGAGCGCGACGCGCGCGGGGGCACGCCCGGGCACGTCTCGGTGGGGGAGGCGCTGCGTCTGATGGGACGCGTCGGGCGCGAGACGTGGGAGAGCGAGATGCTCTGCCTGCGCCCCTCACGGGCCAACGCCGTGCTGCCCGAGTTCGACGTGAAGACGCACGTGGTGGATAGCCTGCCGGCGGGGGACGGCGAGGGATGGGTGTGGGTGTGCGCCGTGGACTTCGGCATCCGGGCGCCCACCGTGGTGCTGTGGGCCGGGGTGGACCCGGCGGGCGTGGTGTGGGTCTGCGACGAGCGGTCGGTCGCGGGCGAGGTGCTGGACCGGCACCTGGACGCGATCGTGTCGGGCAGGCCGCGCGGAGAGGCGAGCGAGCGCGAGCACCCGTTCCCGGAGTGGGTGGGGATCGACCCGGCGGGACGTCAGCGGAGCGACCAGACGGGGATCAGCAACGCCGCGGTGATGCAGCAGCGTGGGCTGACGGTGCGCGACCGGCGCATGGGTCTGGGCGAGGGGCTGCGCCTGGTGCGGGCCCGGCTGCGTCCGGCGGTCGGCTCGCCCCGGCTGTTCGTGCACCGTCGGTGCGCCGGGCTGATCGGGGCGCTCGAGACGTACCACTACCCGAGCGAGCGTCCGGAGAGCGACGTGCCGGTGAAGGACGGGAGCGACCACAGTGTGGACGCGCTGCGGTACCTGGTGCAGAACCTGGACCGCCCGTACCGGGTGACGAGGAGGGAGTACGCGTGAGTGCGGATCCTGCGAGCCCTCGGCGCCAGCCGAGGGACCCGGGACGTGTTGCGGTGCCGGGAGAGATGCGGCGAACGAATGTTCGGAGAAGCGGGGGCGTGCGCGTGTGCCGTCGATGTCGGGGGGTTGAGTGCGTTCCCGGGTTCCGCCGGTTGCGTGGGGGGCTCGTTGCGACCCGGTCGGATCGCTCAGGCGCCGGGCATGGGGGCGATGATGGGGAGCAGGTACTCGATGATGACGAGCGCCGCGATGCCGAGCGCGAGGATGCCAACGATGATCTGGACGGTGAAGATCGCGACCTCGCGCGGGTAGGTCGAGAAGTCGAGCACGCGCACGGCCTTGTAGGCGGCGGCGATGCCCAGCGCCAGCGGGATGATGAGCCAGAACCAGTACTCGTTGAGCACGAGGATGGGGTCGAGGAAGGGGCGGTAGGCGAGCGGGAGGAGGTCGGTCACGCGTCGCCCTTCCGTTCGGAGTGCGTGCGTGCGGTCTCGCGCTTCCTGCGCGGGGTGACGATGAGGGCGTCGAGGATGAGGATGAGGTTGACCATGCCGGCGAGGGTGGCGTAGAGCGTGCCGATCTCGTTGACCTTGGCGACGGACTTGGTGTTGGGCGGGCCCATGCCGGCGCCGAGCTCCTGGGCGGTGAGTCGGCGCCACTCGTGGCGCTGGTTGGCCTCGGACCAGACACGGGTCTCGTCGGGGCGTCCGGAGCGTGAGACGATGGCGGGGCTGCGTCCGTCCTCGAGGCTGGTCTCCGGGCCGTAGGCCTTGAGGTGCTCCTGGTGGAGGTAGTCGACGCCGAAGGCGACGGGGCCGACGAGGGCCTGCCCGATGAACCAGACGCGGTCCTCGCGCGAGTCGACGACGTCGACTCCGCCGATGAGGATGCCGGCGAAGAAGAGGAAGAGGATGGAGGCGCCGGCGAGGATGCCTCTTCTGGTCTCGCCTCGGAGGACGTGCCCGAGCCCGGGCAGGAGGGCGGCGCCGACGCCCGCGGCGAGGTTGAGGGTGGCGGATGGGGGTGGTGAATCGGGCACGGGGAGTCAGTGTACGTCGCGCGGGGAGTGGGGGTTCGTCCGGTGGTGGGGCGGGTGATTTTGTGGAGGTTGGGGTTGTCGTTTGACACCGGGCGGCGGTCGGGTACCGTAGGCGAAACAGGGCGGCGGGCGTGTTGCCCATCGCGGTTCGAGTGGGAGCGTACAGCCGCGTGCGAGCGTCACGCGGGGTGAGGGCTTGCAGATGAGCGTGATGACGCTGGAGAGCTGTGCGGAGCGGGGCGCGGGGCCCGGGTTCGGGGTGGTGGGTCCCGAGGGCGAGCCCGCGGAGGGGGAGCGGGCGTGGGGGTCGGGCGAGCGTGACTGGTCCGAGAGTGTGGGGGTTGCCGAGGCTGGGGGGGACGAGGACCTGGACGACGACGAGTCCTACTTCCTGGAAGAGGATGAGGATGATGACGATGAGGACGGTTACGACGCCGGATTCCTCGACGACGAGGACGAGGATCTGGACGAGGACGACTTCGACACCGATGAGGACGATGACGACCTGTGACCGTTCCGCGATGAGACGCACGCACGTGTGATGCGCCCGGCGGACGTGGTCCGACCGGGAGGCGAGCATGGCGACGCGCACGGGCAGCGGGAAGGCCGGCGGGGGGGCCGGGGGCGGGACGGGCGGCGATCGCCGGAAGAAGGACGGCACCCCCCCTCCGGGGATGGTGGTGGACCGGCGCCTTGGGATCGACCGTCGGGAGGTGGGGGAGCTGGAGGAGAAGTTCACCGGGCGGCAGAAGCCGACCGGCCCCAAGCCCACGAGCGGGCTGGAGCGTCGTCGGGGGCCGGGGCGTCGCCTCTCGGAGTTCTCCAAGGCGGCGGAGGAGGGGGAGATGACGCGGGAGCAGTTCCTGTTCCTGATGGCGATCGACGAGTTCAAGAAGTCGAACGACAAGCCGTTCCCGACGTGGACGGACGTGCTGGAGGTGGTGCGTCTGCTGGGGTACCGCAAGACGTGCGCGAGCGAGCTGAACCTGACGCGTGCCGAGGACTGGCACGAGGCGGCGGACGCGCCGAGCAACGTGCGTCCGGAGGACTGGGCGAGCCGCCCGGTGTCGCCCATGGGCAAGAAGTCGCGTCTGCGCGAGGCGCAGGCGCCGGGCCCGTTCGAGGCGGTCGATTTCTCCGGGGAGCCCACGCCCGAGGAGCTGGAGGCCGAGGCGCTCGAGCTCGAGGCGATGGACCTGGACGACTTCGAGGGCCTGGAAGACGCGGCCTGAGAGTGCACGCGGGGACTCGCCCCCGGCGTTCACCGGTCTCCGGCTGAGACGCGGATACACAAACGCCCCGGTCGCGTGACCGGGGCGTGTGCGATTGTGGGGGACGGTGTTCGGCCGGATCAGTCCATGAGGCCCATGGAGTAGCCGGTGCCGGCGTGGCTGATGCGGTCGCTGTTGCTGCAGCCGCCTGCGGCGAAGATGCGGAGGAAGGCGTAGAGGTCGTGGTAGTTGACGCGACCGTTGCCGTTGATGTCGGCGGCGGGGCGCCGGAACCAGTAGGCGATGATGAACCGGCAGAAGTCGTGGTAGTCCACGTCGCCGTCGTTGTCGAGGTCGGCGGGGCAGGGGACGGGGGTGTCGTCGGTGGCGACGGCAAGGCCCTGGAGGACCCAGGCGGGGCCGGCGTAGCCGATGGAGACGGGGGACTGGGCGCTCAGGCCGTTGCCCAGGGAGACGAGCTCGCCGGAGCCGGCGTTGAGGGCGAGGATCTCGTCGCGCTCGGCGGAGTAGGCGAGGTCGCCCAGCGAGGACTGGATGGCGCCCAGCGGGGTGTTGGCGCCGGTGTTGAGGTCCACGAGGGTGAGCACGCCGGTGCCGTTCGGGTCGGTGGTGTAGAAGCGCGAGCGGGTCTGGTCGTAGACGGCGTAGTCGTTGTCCTGGCCGTTGTCGGTCAGCTCGGAGCGAGAGCCGTCGGGGTTGAGCACGGCGAGCGAGGTGGTGTTGTTGCCGTCGAGGTCCTGGGAGACGATGACGGAGCCGAGTCCGTCCACGTACTCGATGGACTCGACGAAGCCGTCGAGGTCGGACATGGCGAGGAGCTCGAGCAGGGTGGCGGCGCCGGTCTGCTTGTCGTACTCGACGAGGTACTGGTCGTAGGCGTCGGAGACGGCGTTGTAGGAGTAGTAGAGGCCCAGGAGCTGGTCGGTCTCGCGGTTGTAGGTCATGGAGAAGGCGCCGATGTAGCGCCCGTTGCCCAGGGCCCGGGCGGGCAGGCCGTGCGCACCGACGACGGTGGAGGCGGCGGTGTCGGGGTCGACGATCAGGAGGTGATCGATGTCGACGGCGTAGACGGTTTCCTGGGCGAGGGCGGGAGCGGCGGCGGCTCCGGCGACGAGCAACGCGGCGGCGGCGGCGAACTTCATGTGTGTATCCCCATTGTCAGAGTGCGAACGGTGTTCGCTGAATGTACACGCACAGAGAGGGCGTGCAAGGATTTTGTCCATGAAGGTCTCGTTTGAGGATTCTCGGACGTGGGCGAGCGCCGGACGCGCCCGGCGGCGTGCCCGCATGCGTTGGAAGAGGGGGTGGCCGGAGGGTTCGGGTCGGGCGTGGGAGCGTGCGTGGGGTGTGGAGGCGCGGCAGAGAAACGACTTGCGGTTTACTTGCTGTAGTAGTCCAGATTGATCTGGATGAACTTCTCGAACTCCTGGGGGAGGTCCTCGTCCTGGTAGATGGCCTGGACGGGGCACTCGTCGACGCAGAGGCCGCAGTCGATGCAGGTGTCGGGGTCGATGTAGAGCATCTCCGCGGTCTCGAAGTCGGGCTCGTCCTTGGTGGGGTGGATGCAGTCGACGGGGCAGGCGTCGACGCAGGAGGTGTCCTGGGTGCCGATGCAGGATTCGGTGATGACGTGGGTCATGGCGTGTCTCGCTGGGGCTCGCGGGCGGGGCGGTTCTTTGGGGGGGGGGTGAAGGCCCGGCCCGGGTGGTGGTGTCGTCCGCGGCGTTGGGCCGCTGGAGTGTGATAGCAGAAAATCCTAGGGGAGACCAGCGAGAAGGGGTCTCAGTTGGGGGTCCGGGGCGGAGCCGGGGGGTCAGTGGCCGGTGGTGCCGGTCACCCGTCCGTCGGGGCGGTGGGGCAGCCGGCGGAGCCCGAGCGTGTCGGCGACCCATGCGGCGAGGCGGTCTCGGTGTTCGTGCTGGGCGTCGACGTGCGCGGGGTCGAAGGAGAGGCCGGAGAAGCAGCAGAGGACGCGACGGGTGCGGCCGCGGGTCTCGAGGACGAGCTCGGTGTCGTAGACGCGGATGGTCTGGGTGTTCGGGCCTCTGGATTTGGCGCCGTCGCGGGTCTGGATGACGGCGTCCTGGGCGGCGTACTCGCGGGTGCGGCGGAGCGGGCCGAGGGCGGAGGTCAGGCGGAGGGTGTCGCCGTCGCGTCGGAGCTCGTTGCGTCCGAAGAGGTAGCGCAGCCAGCGTCGGCCCAGCAGGGCGGCGGGGACCAGCAGCAGCAGGCCGATGGTGATCGAGAGCGGCTTGCCCGAGCGGGCTCCCCAGTAGAGGAACCACACGGCGGGCAGGCCCGAGATCGCGAGCACGATGACGAAGGCGAGCAGGGCGTTGAGCGTCGCCCCGGCGCCGTGCCCGCGCGGGAGGACGACCACGGGCTGGTTTCGCTCGTGGCGGAGCGACGCCGGGCGGGGCGGGGGCGGGACTGTGGTGGTGGGGTTGTGCTCGCGCTGTGTCGTCACGTTTCGATCCATACGGCCTCAGGCGCGGGGAGTTCGTCGCGCTGGGTCAGGAACAGGATGTCGCCCTTGGCGAGCGACTGCCCGGGTCTCAGGCTGTAGTCGCCGCCCCAGCGGGCGAGGTCTTCCAGCGGGGCGACGAAGCCGGAGTTGGGGTCCGCCGGGTTGTTCAGGTGGCGGCAGTTCCAGTTGCGCCAGGGCTCGGCCATCTTCTCGGGCAGGGCGGGGGCGAGCAGGAGGGAAGCGACGCGGACGGCCTGTCCACACTTTAACGCTGAATTACCGGCAATAGGCCGCGGGAACACGGCACCCGCATACCTTCGAGCGGCTGTGGGAGTCAGCCCGCAATTCGACGGTAGATGAGCATCGCTCCGCCACAAAGAGCCAGTACCCCACCTGCTGCGAGAAGGATTGTTTGGACAATGCGAGTGGAGGATCCTGGTGAGGCACTCATGTTCTGGCGCTCGAGTTCGCGAATCTTCTCGCGATTGGATGGCATGTTCTCGAGTTCCTCGGTGGTGAACACGGTTGGTGCGTCCGTGCCGATCGAGTTTCCGGCCGTGTCCGTTACAACGCCGGTCATAGTGTCAATGGCGAGGTCAGCGAAAGTTCGCCAATCAAAGTCGCTGGCAGAGGTTGCGCCGCCGCGTTCGATCGGCTGAAACACAGCGATCAGGTTGACCATCCAATCGTCCGACTCTTCGGGCCACAGCAACTCCTTCCGAACCATCACGGGCTGTGCATTTGAAGTGGTGTCAGAGAACTCAAGCACTCGGAAACGGGCTCGACGCAAAGGACGCTTTGCGGGGTCACCCGGGTTGCTTTGTACAACGGCGGTTACACGCCCGACGCGATCGATTTGAAGAGACGCTCCCCAGAATTCGGAGGTGTATAGCGTTCCTCCGCTGCCATTCGGCTGGACCTCCGCGTCCTCGGCTTCGAGCAGCCGATGCGCAGCCAGCCCCACCATCTCGTGATACACCCCGAGCGGGGCCATGAACTCGTACGTGGCCTTCCCCGCAGACCAATACTCGCGACGCTCCTCGATCGTCGTGGGCGCCTCGTACTCAAAGAGTTCCGCTCGAGGATCCGGACCGGGCGGCACCGTGGCCTCGAAACGGCCTCGCAGGATCACCCATTCGTCGAGCTGCTCCTCCGGCCCGATCAGTGTCAGGTTCCGGGTTCGCAGCCTGCGGTTGCCGCGCCCGTCGGAGAGAAATGTCCGCTGATACTGCGGGTACAGCGGGCGCTCGGTGTCGGGATCGACCAGCACGTCGCCGAGCCCGGCCCGTTCGAATTCGTCTGTGATTTCGGGCGGGATCGCGTGGTACTCCGTCCACTGCACCCGGTACGACCGGCCGGTGTACCGATCGATCACCGACGACAGCGTCTCGTGATCGCGCTCCGACAGCGGTTCGGCGCACACCGACATCGACCAAGCGGCGATCCCAACGGTGAACCAGCAGAAACGAGTGCGCATGTCGGCCAGCCTATGGCTCAGAAACAGCACTGCCCCATGCATGGCCCGTTCCCCACCGGAGTCTTAAAGGTGTAGGTCGTAGTGACACATCCGCCACCCTTCTTGCACGTCCCGTTCGCAAGATCGATCGCATCGCACTTCGTGCAGGTAAGCGAGTACAGCACGCCCTCGGTCGTGTCGGCCCAGGTCGAGCCCGCGATGGCAACCGTCATGGCGCCAACCCCGCAGTCGTAGTGATACACACACCCCAGTTCGTAGCAGTCTGTTGTTTTACAGAACGTCTCGTTCACCGTGACGATATCGTAACAGTCCGGTCCAACGGTCATGCTCTGTGTGGAGCCACCCACGGGCCCAAAGCCCGTGGCGGCGGCGAACGCGGTCAGGGCAAAGCCGATCAGGGCGAGTGTCAATGAGCGGGGACGTGTGGCGTGTGGCACGGTATTTCCTTTCAAGGCGATGCCAAGACTATTGACAAGCGGGGGGGGGGTGCAACACACTCTTGTAATGAAGCATAGAAAAAATATAAATCGTTCCGGCCCTGCGTCGTCAAGACACAAAAATGTGTGTTTGCGGCGACTTCCGGGATTCACACTCCTCGAGGTCATCGTCTCGATCGGGATCATCATGCTCCTCGTCGGACTCGCACTCCCGGCGCTCGCTCGGTTTCGGGGGGAGGCACAGGGGATGCAGACCGCCTCACGCATGCGCCAGGTCGGAGCGCTCCTGGTTGGGCACGTGCAGTCGCACGGCGGGCGCATGCCCGAGCTGTGGGAGCCCGTCTACCGCCCAACCCTCGCCCAGGGGGAACGCCGGCCCTACGGCGGGGTGGAGATGGTCGGACAGTGGTGGAGCAGCCAGTACACCTACTTCTTTGCGTTCGAACAACCGCCGGACCACGAGATGCTGAGGGCCCCAGGGCACCCGGGGCCGATGGTCAATCAATGGCAAGGCGAGGCGTGGCCGCTGCGCACCGAATACTTCGTCTCCAACGCCTTCTACGCCGAGCCCGCGTACTGGAACCCCCAAACCCAATCCGGCGAGACGCAGTTCCGTACCCAACGCCTCGATGGCATGCGCTATCCCGCCCACAAGGTGCTCCTCTTCCAGCACTCGCACTTCCTCCCGGGCGACGCTCTGCCACGCTACCTCTGGCATGAGGAAGGCTTTGAAAACCCCGTGCTTTGGGGTGACCTTTCGTATCAACCGATCGCAGCGGACGATGTGATCCCCTCGGTCGTCAACGCCTGGTGGTGGGAGCGCGATCCCATGCCCGTGCTCTGGGAGCCCGGCTTCCTTGGCGACGGTACCCGAGACGGCATACTCGGCCGCGATCGTTGATCAGACCCAGCATGCTCACAGGGCCGAAGGCTCCGGCGCGGGGAGCTCGTCGCGCTGGGTGAGGAAGAGGATCTCGCCCTTGGCCAGCGACTGCCCGGGCCGCAGGCTGTAGTCACCGCCCCAGCGGGCGAGGTCTTCCAGCGGGGCGACGAAGCCTGAGTTGGGGTCCGCCGGGTTGTTCAGGTGGCGGCAGTTCCAGTTGCGCCAGAGCTCGGCCATCTTCTCGGGCAGGGCGGGGGCGAGCAGGAGGGAAGCGACGCGCACGGCCTCGGCGCAGTGGTACATGATGGCCGCGAGTCGGTCGGTGTTGCCCGGATCTTCGTCGAGCTTCTTGGCGAGTCGGAAGGGCTCGGTGACGTTGATGTAGGCGTCCACGCGTGAGGCCAGGTCGAGGCCGAGGCGGAGTGCCTGATCGAGCTTGAGGTCGTTGTGGTACTCGATGGCCTGGGCGACGGTGGCCTGGATCTCGCGGGGCCAGTCGAAATCGCCGGGGACGACCGAGTCGGACCCCCTGGGGTCGGGCACGGTGCCGCCGAAGTACTTGCCGATCATGCCGGCGACACGGCTCGACGCGTTGCCGATGCCGTTGCCCAGGTCCGCGTTGAAGACCTCGACGAAGCGGTCGTAGGCCCAGTCGGCGTCGTTGGCGCCCAGCGGCCCCTGCGTCGCGAGGTACCAGCGCACGGCGTCGAGCGAGTAGCGGTCGGCGTACGCCAGCAGGGTGTCGATCTCGATGAAGTTGCCCAGGCTCTTGGACATCTTCTTGCCCTCGGCGATGAAGTACGCGTGCGCGTACACCGTCGCCGGGGGCTGCTCGCCCAGGGCGTGCAGCATGCAGGGCCAGATCACGGCGTGGAACCACAGGATGTCCTTGGCCATCATGTGGACCGCGAGCGGTGCGTCGCCGGGCCAGAACCGGCGACGGTCGGGGGTGTCGACGGTGGTGAGGTAGTTGCAGAGGGCCTCGATCCAGACGTAGACGCGGTGCTCCGGGTCGCCGGGCATCACGACGCCCCAGTCGGCGTCGCCCTCCTTGATGCGCCGTGAGACGGGGACCTTCTGGAGGCCCTGCTTGATGCGCCCCATGACCTCGTTCTTGCGGGCCTCGGGCAGGACACGCAGCTCGCCCGATTCGATGCGGGCCTTCAGCCAGTCCTCGTACTTGTCGAGGCGGAAGAAGTAGTTCTGCTCGGTCCGCTGCTCGAGCGGCCTGCCGGTGACGGGAGAGAGGAAGTTGTTCTCCTTGGCGACGGTCTCGGTGAGGTACTCCTCCTGCGAGGGGTCGTACCAGCCGGAGTAGTCGCCCAGCTCGATGTCGCCGGAGTCGAGGAGTTTCTGGATGTAGGCCGTGGCCCTGTCCTTGTGCCGGTCCTCGGTGGTTCGGACGAAGTCGTCGTTGGAGAAGTTCATCGCCCGGAAGGCGGTCAGGAAGCGTTCGGCGTTGATGGTGGCCCACTCGAGGGGGGTGTGCCCGCGTTCGGCGGCGGTCCTGGAGACTTTCTCGGCGTGCTCGTCGGTGCCGGTGAGGAAGAAGGTGTCCAGGCCGCGCAGGCGGGCGAAGCGTGCGGCGACGTCGGCGACGAGGGTGGTGTAGCAGTGGCCGATGTGGGGTCGGTCGTTGACGTAGTAGATGGGGGTGGTGACGTAGTAGGGGGTGGTCATGGGGGGCTCCGTGCGGGCATGCTAGTGCCGCCGTGGCGGGTGGGCCGGGGGCCGGCGTACGCCCCGGCGTGGGGGGGGCTGCTATCTTTGACGCGTGGAACGCGACCTGTTCGAACCCCTCGCGCTGAGCCAGCTGGACGCGGTGTATCGCATGTCGATGCACCTGACGCGTCGTCCGGAGGAGGCCGACGAGGTGGTGCAGGAGGTCTTCGCCCGGGCCTTCCGCCCGAGCACCATCGAGCGGTTCGAGGACAAGAGCGGCGGGACGGACCCCGAGGGGGCGATGCGGTCGTGGCTGTTCGCGATCTGCCACAACGTCTTCTACACGCGTGTGAAGCGGGAGAAACGCCAGCCCGCGGCGGTCGAGGAGTTCTACGCCGAGTCATCCGACGGCCCCGGCCCGGACGAGGCGCCGCCCGTCTTCGATCGTTCTCAGCTCGACTGGGAGCACGTGGACGAGACGCTCAAGGCGGCCATCGAGGACCTGAAGCCGGAGTACCGGGAGGTCCTGATGCTCTGGGGCGTGGACGGGCTGAAGTACCGGGAGATCGGGGAGATCCTGGAGGTCCCGATCGGGACGGTCATGAGCCGCCTGCACCGGGCCCGGAAGCTGCTTTCGGATGCGCTGCTGGGCAACGAGGACGCTGTTGAGCGTCTGGGGCTGGCGGGGGGTCTGGCTGGGGGGGCGAGTGAAGATGGGGGGGGCGGATGAGCGATGAAAAAGGCTGTTTTTGGCCCGAGACCCGGAATGAATGCCCGACGGTCGGGGTTCGCCGGGTGGTCCGGTCCGTTCTGGGCGCGGGCTTCGTGGGTTGGGACGGATTGACCGGGGGTTCGGGGATCGGAACGAGACGACGTGATGGCTGACGAGATGCACACTCCTGATCGCGGGTTGAACAACGCGGAACTGATTCGCGCGGGTGCGGACGGCGAGCTGTCCGCCCCGGACGTGGCGCGTCTGGAGGCGTTGCAGGCGTCCGATCCGACGGTGTCGGGGCGGATGGCGTTCGAGCGTGAGCTGCGGGGGGCGTGCTGCCGCGCGATGAGCGGGGCGTGCTGCCCGGACGCGCTGCGGTCGAGGGTGGAGGCGATGGCGTCTGCCCGGGGTGACCTGGGCGCCGGCGAACAGGACCCGGGGGGGCATGGTGACAGGGGGCCCTCGGTCATCGAGGCGTTGTCGCCGGCGACGCGTGACCGGGCGTTCTGGACGGGCTCACGCCGGCTGATGGCGGTCGCGGCGGTGGCGTTGTTCGGGCTGGCGGGGGTGCTGATCTGGCAGAGCGCGTCGCTGAGCGGCGCGTCGGGGCCCGTGCCGGCCGGGCGTGTGACGACCGCCACGTTCCGGCAGGAGCTGGCCGAATTCGTGACCAGGGAGCACCGTCGCACGAGCGAGAGCGAGCGTGCGGCGACGAGCAAGTTCGTGCACACCGACCCTGAGGAGGCCCGGGCGTGGTTCCGCGAGCTGCTGGGCGACCAGGTGCGGATCATGGGACTGGAGCAGCCGGTCGAGTCGATCGCGTTCAAGGGAGCCGGGCGGTGCGGGGTGCCGGGCGCGGGCTACGGCGAGTCGGCGCACATGCGGTTCGAGGTGTCCGGCGAGGACGGGAGCCCGGTGGTGGTGAGCGTGTTCGTCGCGCCGGCGAGCGATCGCCTGCGGATGGAGGTTGGGACGACGTACGCCGTGGACATGAACGACTGCGGGATCGACGGGTACACGATGCTGGCGTGGACGGACGGGACGGCGAACTACTACCTGGTGGCGGACGCCGCGACGAAGGGGTGCCTGAAGACGCTGGAAGCGATCGGGCAGCCCGAGCCCACCGGTTCGATCTGACCCCCCCGGCTCGATCTAACCCCCCCATATTGGTCCTTTGAGTGTGTGTGGCCCATCGGGCCGCCTGAGTGGCGTGCGTGCGAAGGGGGTCTCCCTCGGCTCGCGCCGAGGGCTTGCGGCGGGGGATGGTTCTGGCGAGCCGAGGGACCCGGGATGGGGCGCTGGACCGGGGCGGTTTCGGCGATCGCTTGGGCGGGAACTCGGAGACTTGAGCGGGTGTGGTCGTGCGTTGCAGAGGGGCCTTGGGAGGGTTCCCGGGTCCCTCCGCTTGCGCGGAGGGCTGGTCCTGCACTGGAACTCGCTCGCGCCGAGGGCGTGCGATGGGGGGCGGGGGGTCCGGATAAATCGGCGGTTGCGCACGTGTGATGAACTTCGTCCTCGTGCGGGGCGTTGTGTCGAATAGACTTCTCGGGGAGGGATCACGGAAGGACGGGCCATGGCACGCGGCGAGCGAGCGATTCGGACGATCGGCGGGGCGGGGTGGGCGGCGGCGCTGAGCGCGGTCTGCGGGCTGGCGACGGCGTCGCTGGCGCAGGACGCCCTGGGCGACGGGCGTGCGCTGGACGGCAGCCTGTCCACGCAGACGCGCTACAACGCGCAGCGTGTGGACCCGTCTGCGGAGTACCGGTTCCGCAACGCGATCGCGACGGGGAACGCGCCCGGCGGGCTAAGCCTGCGGGCGGACGTGGGGTACCGGTCGCCGTACGAGTTCCGGGGTGAGCTGGGATCGGACGACCTGTTCAGCTTCCGGCGTGACTCGCTGTACTCGGGGCTTGCTGGGATGGGGATCCGGGGGACGGACGCGGTGCAGTACCAGTTCGCGCTGACGACGGGCTCGCGCCTGCCCGAGAACGTGGTGGGGACGGGGTTCGTGAGTCGCGACGCGTCGCGTGCGGAGCGTCAGTACAGCGGTGGGATCTCGCCCGAGGCGACGGTGCGTGCCCCGACGCTCGACGAGCGTCTGGAGAGCGAGCGTCTGACGGGCCTGCTGCGTTCGACGAGCACGTACGTGACGACGCGTCCGATGCGTCCGGTGTTCCTGGGCAACATCGCGAACATGGCGGGCGAGGTGGAGTCGATGGCGGTGTCGGGCTCGTCGCTGCGTGGGATCCGGATCACGGGGCTGGACGGTGGGCGTTCCGAGGATGGGTCGGGGGCCGGGGATGAGGATCGTGCCGGCGGGAGCGCGCTGGCGGAATCGCAGCGTCTGACCACGGCGTACGACCGGGTGCTGGAGTCGGTGCGTGAGAAGAGCCGCGTGGACCGCTCGGCTGCGCAGGAGGCGGACGCGTCGGCGGGTGTCGAGGACTGGGAGGACCGGCTGCGGATCCTGCGTGAGCAGCTGCTGCTGGGGCGGACCGAGCAGGCGCAGCAGCGTCCCGGCGCGATGGGGGAGGAGGGCGAGGGCGAGGAGGGCGAGGCGGAGCGCGAGCTGCCGCCGGCGCCGCCGGAGGGCGGTGCGCCGCGCGGGATGCGGTTCGATCCGGTGACGCTGGAGCTGCTGCGTCCGGACGGAGCGCCGGTGGACCGGCTGGTGGAGGAGGGGTCGGTCGTCGATTCGGTGTACATCGGGCACATGGAGGCGGGGCAGGAGCTGCTGGGTCAGGGGCGGTATTTCGATGCCGAGGAGCGGTTCACGAAGGCGATCGACATCCGCCCGGGGGACGTGGCGGCGCAGGTGGGTCGTCTGCACGCGCAGCTGGGTGCCGGGCTGTTCGTGAGCGCGGGGCTGAACCTGCGTGCCCTGGTGATGGATTCTCCTGAGATCGCGGCGACGCGGTTTGCGCCCGGGCTGCTGCCGGGCGAGCAGCGTGCCGAGGAGGTGACGCGGTTGCTGCGTGAGCGTGCCGGGCTTGCGGACGAGCGGATCATCGAGGACATCATGCTGCAGCGTGAGACGGCGCTGCTGCTGGCGTACCTGCGGTACCAGCGCAACGAGCGCGGGATCGGTGTGGCGCTGGACGCCGCGGAGACCACGCTGAGCGAGGAGGAGGTCGCGTCGAACGGTGGCGACGTGCGTCTGATCGCGTTCCTGCGTCAGCTGTGGCTGGAGGGCGAGGAGGGCGCCGACACTGGAGGCGGGGATGAGGGCGGCGGGGTTGACGGCGGCTGAGGACGTACCCGACGAGGGCGTGTTCCTGACGCGTCCGAGCACGCAGGGGCTGAGCGTCCGCTCGTTCGTGACCGACGGGCAGCTCGCGGGGCTGTGCGCCGAGCTGAGCGGTGTGTACGGGTTGTCGGTGCGTCTGCACGACGAGCGCGGGCTGGTGCTCAGCGTCGCGGGCGGGCGTGACGAGGTTGGGCGTGAAGAGCCGATCGTGCCGGGCACGGAGTGGTTCCCGATCCTGATCGAGGGCCAGCAGATCGGTGCGCTGACGATGGGCCCCGGGCCGGAGGGGGACGATCGCGAGCGTCTGCGTCGGATCCTGCGCCTGCTGGTGTCGACGGCGACGGAGCTGTGCGCGGACGTTGTGGAGCTGTCGAGCCGCGTGCAGGAGATCCGGGTGCACTACCGTCTGAGTGCGCTGCTGGCCGAGGGTGGGCGTGTGGAGGAGACGCTGCAGGTGGCGCTGGACTCGGCGCTTGAGATCCTGGGGCTGGACTGCGGGAGCGTGGTGCTGCTGCCCGAGGACGCGGACGCGCTGTCTGTGGGCGAGAGCGAGCGTGACCTGGAGCAGAGCGTGTCGAGCGGTCTTTCGGAGCGGTGGCTGCGCGACCCGCAGCCCTTGAGTCGCGACCGGGTGTTCGACGCGATGGCGCTCAAGGGCGAGATCGTGACGGTGGAGGACCTGCAGCAGGACCCGGACGTGCTGGCGCCCGAGCGTTGCCTGCGTGAGGGGCTCGGGAGCTTCATCAACGCGGGGATGGTGTCGCGCGGTCGTCCGATCGGGGTGATCCGTCTGTACGGGCGTCGGCCCAGGCGTTTCACGCGTCGCGACCGGCGTCTGATCCGCGCGATCGGGCAGCAGGCGGCGGCGGCGGTGCAGCAGGGGCGGCTGCTGGCGCTGCGTGCGCGCGAGCGTCGGACGCAGCGTGCGTTGCAGCTCGCGGGGACGGTGCAGCGTCGGATGATGCCGCGTGCGGTGCCGTCGGTGGGCGGGCTGGACGTGCACGGGGCGTGCGTGCCCAGCACGGAGCTGGGGGGCGACTTCTACGACCTGTTCGAGCTGCGCGGGGGGCTGGGTGTGGTGATCGGGGACGTGGTGGGCAAGGGGGTGCCGGCGGCGCTGCTGATGAGCGCGGTGCGCGCGTCGTTCCGGGCGCACGCGGACGCGGTGGGCGAGCTGGGCGAGGTGATGCGTCGCGTGAACGACGGGCTGTGTCGCGACACGACGGTGAGCGAGTTCGCGACGCTGTGGGCGGGGCGCATCGACCCGGAGACGCTGGAGCTGTGCTCGGTGTCGGCGGGGCACGAGCCTCCGGTGATCGTGCGCGCCGGCGAGGCGATCGAGCTGCCCACGGGCGGGCTGGTGGCGGGCGTGCTGCCAGACCAGCGGTACGAGCAGACCAGGACGGGGCTGCGCCCCGGGGACACGCTGGTGGCGTACACCGACGGGCTGATGGACGCGCGGAACTTCGACGGGGTGCGATGGGGGCGCGACCGGCTGCTGGCGACGATCGTGGAGGCGGTCACGGAGGCGTCGCCGGAGGACACGGCGGAGTGGATCCGGCGCCGGATCTTCTGGAGCCTGCGTCAGTACGTGGGCCTGGCCGGGCAGACCGACGACGAGACGATGGTGGTGGTGCGCGTGCCGCACGCGCGCGGGTGAGCCGGGGCGGGTCGGCCGGGGGCGTTCGCCCGGGCGGATCGAACGGGGGGTGCTGGGGGGGGTGCTGAGGGGCGGGCGTTTACGCGGCGCGCGGGCCGTCGTCGTCGGGGTCGCCCTCGGCGTCGCGACCCGGGAAGGGGATGACCAGGTCGTCTGCGAGCTCGTCGAGCTGGTCGATCGCGGCCTGGGCGCGGTCCAGGGCGTCCTGGGCCATCGCGATGGCGTCGGGGCGGTCGGAGCCCGTGTCGGCGCCGGCGTCGCGACCGGGGAAGCGGAGCGGCGCGGGGGGCTCGTCGAGGTCGACGGCGAGGCGCGGGAAGGTGTCGTCGGTGCGGTCAGGCATGGGTACCCCCTCGATCGTGGGCGGAGTCGGTGTCATCGACCGGGCGAGGGGTGGTGTTGAGCACGATCGGGACGCGTCTTGAGAAAAGGTGCGGAATCGGCGTCGCCCGCCCGTCGGGCGTTCCGGTGGGGTTGCTATCGGTCGATCGCGGGGCTCGGCCGGAGCGATAACCGGGCGGTCGTGGGAAATGGGGGGGTGCCCGGGTCCCTCGGCGCACGCGGAGGGCTCGTTACCGGTCTGGCATGTTCTCGTGGTGGGCCTTGGGGGAGCCGATCTTGGGCTCGAGCCCGCGTGAGAGGCGGGAGAAGTTGGCTCGGTGCTTCCAGGCGACCAGGACGGCGATGAGGGCGGTGACGAGGACGAAGGGGAAGGGGTCGATGTTCGTCGCGGCCTGCATGCGGATCTGGTCGGCGGTCTCGGGGAGGACCTCCTCGGGTCGGAGATCGCCCAGGGCGCGCTCCTGGGCGAATCGTTTGGCGTAGCCGAAGGCGACGTAGGCGAAGACGGGCAGCGAGGCGGCGCCGACGGTGGAGGCGACCGAGACGTAGCGCCAGAGGGCCAGCGTCGCGACGAAGACGGCGAATGAGGCGACGCCGGGGACGGTGAGCGCGGGCCAGAAGCCCAGCACGCACCCGAGCCCGGTCGCGACGCCCTTGCCCCCCTTGAAGCCCACGATCGGCGAGTACATGTGCCCCAGCACCGCGGCGACCATGGTCGCGAGCCAGAGCCAGGCGTCGGCGGGCGGGATCTCGAAGGACCCGGTGACGCCCATGGCCCGCCCGGCGAAGTAGACGGGGGCGAAGCCCTTGGCGGCGTCGAGCAGGAAGCCGGCGAAGAACCAGGGGCGCCCGAGCACACGCCCGAGGTTGGTGGCGCCGACGTTGCCCGAGCCGTGCTTGCGGATGTCGGTCCCGTTGAGCAGGCCCAGGATCCAGCTGAAGGGGATGGAGCCTGCGACGGCGGCGGCGAGGATGGCGAGGGGCCAGTTCATGATCCGGAGAGGAAGCGTTGCTCGAGGACACGGAGGGTCTCGCCCCAGACGGTGTCCTCGCAGCCCGCGGCGTCGATGCGGAGGTTGGTGCGCGGGTCGCGCTCGATCTGGTTCAGGTAGCCCTGGCGGACCTTGCGGTGGAAGGCGGCGCCCTTGGCCTCCATGCGGTCGAGGTCGTCGCCGCGGAGGAGGGGGTTCATGCGCTGGGCGGCGGTGTGCTCGTCGACGTCGAAGATGAGCACGGCGTCCGGGGTGACGCCGCGGGTGGCGATCCTGGCGGCGGCGAGGATCTCGTCCTCGGGCAGGCCGCCGGCGCTGCCCTGGTAGGCGAGGGTGGACTGCACGAAGCGGTCGGCGACCACGAGGCGCCCCGCGTCGAGGGCGGGCCTGATCTTCTGCTCGCAGAGCTGGGCGCGCGAGGCCATGTAGAGCAGCATCTCGCAGCGGAGGCTCATCTCCTCGCGTTCGAGGTGCTCGAGCAGGGCGTTGCGGATGCGTTCGCCGACCTCGGTGCCTCCCGGCTCGCGGACCTCGAGCGGGTTGAGGCCGGCGGCGCGTGTGGCGTCGAGGAAGCGAGCGAGCTGGGTGGACTTACCCGAGCCGTCCGGGCCCTCGAAGACGATGAACCGCCCGGCGAGGGCCCGGGCGAGGTCGTTGGGGAGGGTGTGGGTGTGGTCGGGCATGGGTGCTGGCTTCGCGTCCGTGCGTGCGGGGCCGGTGCGGGCCGGGGGGGTGGGCATCGTGCTCATCAGGGCGAGTCTAGTGACTCGCCGGCGTCGCGGAGGCGGGAACGCCAGGGTTCGGCGCCCAGGTCCGGATCGAGCAGGCGGAGGCGTGCGAGGTGGGCGCGTGCGTCGGATCTGGCGGGGTCGCTCGCGGGCGCGTGTGCGGCGACGGTCTCGAGGGCGAGCGTCCAGGCGTGCCAGAACAGGGGCGTTCGCTCGGATTCGAGATCGCCGGCGAGCGCGGTGAGTGTGGCGATGGCGCGCGGTGCCAGCGCCGGATCTGAGGCGGCGCCGCCGGCGAGCGCGGCGCCGGCGCGGAAGCGGAGCTCGTGCGCGTCCGGGTTGACGATGCGGTCTGCGTGCTCGCTCAGGGCGATGTAGAGGTCGGCGGCGCGGGACGCGTCCTCGGGGGCGGGGTCCGCCTGCGTGACGAGGGTGTCGGCGAGCTGGAGCGCGAGCGGGTACCAGCGAGCGTCGGCGCGTTCGCGGGTGTAGGCGAGGGCCCGCTCCAGCGTTTCGGGGGAGGGGAGCGAGAAGGCGGTGTCCGTGTAGAGCGCGAGGGCGAGATCGGTCTCGGGTGAGTCGGGCGGGATGCGGTCGAGCAGGTCGAGGCGTGCGGGGCCGCTCGCGCGCCGGGCGAGCCCGAGATGCCAGCGGTCCGCGGCGGGGTGGTCGGGGAAGGTGTCCAGCGCGAGGCGGACGAAGTCGCTGGGGAGCTCGGGGTCGAGGGCGGCGTTCTCGGTGGAGCCCAGCGCGACGGCCGCGGCGGCGGCGAGCGGAGCGTTGATATCCGCGGGGAAGCGTGTGACGAGCGCCATGAGACGCTTGCGGACGCGGTCGCGTGCGTTGGCGTCGGTCTCGGCGCGGTCGCGTTCGGCGATGGCGGCCCGCCAGAGGGCCCCGGCGCGGACTGTGTCGGGGGCGTCGTCGCGCCGGGCGAGCTGCTCCAGGGCGGCGAGGGCCGGCGCGCGCGTCTGGGAAAACAGCGACCGGTGCGTCGCCCGGGCGAGGGCGGCCTCGGGGGCGACGGCGTTCCAGTCGAGGTCGAAGGAGTCCTCGGCGGCGGCGACTGCCTCGTGCACGAGCCGATCGCGGAGCGTGGGCTCGGGGTGCAGGCGCGGATCTCCGGCGAGGGCGAGCAGCGGGGCGAAGGCGTCGGGGTCGTCGGGGGCCGTGGTCAGGCGTGCCCGGGCGTGGCTCTGGGCCGCGAGGAGGAGGGCCCGCGGGTCGGGCTCGTCCGGGAGCGCGGCGTCGTGGTCCCCGAAGAGGCGTGCGCCCAGTGCGGCGCGGAGGGCGACGGAGGGCGAGCGTGTCTGTGCGCTCAGCTCGCTGAGTTCGCTCGGCTGATCGAGGACGGCGCGGGCCAGGGCGCGGACGAGGCGGCGCTCCAGGTCGGCGTCCGGATCGGTGAGGGGGGCGGTGCGTGCGAGGCGGAGGGTGTCGCGCAGGGGGGGGCGCGTGGGAGAGGCGCCCGAGGAGGCGCTGTAGAAGAGCGACGCCCGCTGGTGCAGCAGGGCCCAGCGCGGGGAGCGGCCGGGCTCGGGGAGGGCTTCGAGGCGGTCGAGGGCGTCGGAGGCGGCGTCTCGCACGCGGTCGCGCTGCTCGCGTGTGGGGAAGGCGAGCAGGGTGGTCCAGGCGTCGGCGTCGACGGCCTGGAGGGCCCGGGCGGCGTGGTCGAGGGCGGGGGCGTCGGGGGCGGTTTCGGGCCCGGTGTCGAGCGGCTGGTCGAGCCGGTCGGCGGTGAGGAGGCGGTAGGAGGTCTCGCCGTCGCCGTGGATGAGGGCGATGTCGCGCAGCAGGTTGGCGGGGTCGGGCCTGAGGAACTGGAGGGTCTTGATGACGACGGGACGGAGGCCGGTGCGCGGGTTGACGGGGTTGAGCTCGTCGAGCCGTTGCAGCAGGCGTGGCTTGTCGTCCGGGCCGTCGGTCTGGGTGCGTTGGATGGAGGTGGAGAGGAGGAAGATCAGGTCGGGGTCGAGGGCGATGGCGTCCTCGAGGGCGGCGGCTGGGTCGGAGCGTCCGGCGGCGGTCTGCTCCTCGATCCACTCGCCGGCGCGGGCGCGGGTGCTCGCGGTGGCGCTGACGAGCTCGCCGGCGAACCGGGGGCGCGGGTCGAGCGCGGCCCCGGGGACGGGCTCCCGGAAAAAGATGATCTCGAAGCGCTGCGTGGGGGCGAGCCGGTCGATCGAGCGGGCGAGGTTCTGCTTGATGTAGGTGAGGGTGGGCACGACGGCGCCCGACGCGTCCACGACGTAGACGATGCGCTCCGCGGCGTGGGCGGTGAGCCCGGCGAACGAGAGCGTGGGGGAGTCGGCGCTGCCCGGCGCGGTGAGGTCGGTCGCGGACACCAGCGACGAGGACGGGGGGAGGACGGCGTCGACCGGCTCGCCCGGCTCGACGGGGGCCGGCGGGGGCAGGAGCGAGGCGGGGGTGGGGGCGGCGCGGGGTGCGGGTGTGTGTGCGCGCGCCCGGGTGGGGTCGGGTGGTGTGACGTCGGGCCCGGGGTCGGGCTCGGCGACGGGGCTCCGGGCGGCGGGCGCCGCGGCGATCTCGGCGAGGCGCGGTCGCTGGGCGGGCGGGAGCGGGTCGGCGACGCCGATCAGCACGATCAGGACCAGCAGGAGTGCGTGGACCGCGACGGAGACGGCGGGAGGGAGGGCGCGTCGCGTCGTGTCACGCGAGGGGCGGCGTGGTCTGAGTCGGGCGGGGAGGCGCACGCCTCATGGTATTGGCGGGGTTGGCGTGCGGGGGCGCCAGATGCCGGGGGGTTAGGAGTCGTCCACGGAGCGGTCGAACGGGCCGCGCGGGGGCGTGACGTCCTGTGCGTACTGCACGGGGTCGTCGTCGTCGCGCTGGCTGGCGGTACCGGGGCGGAACATGAGCCGGTCGAATCCGACGGCGCCGGAGCCGGTGCAGACGAGGGCGAGGGCGGAGGCGAAGAGGGAGAGCTGCCAGGCGAAGGTCTTCCAGGCGGCGGCGTCGAAGACGTCGTGATTCGGGAGGAAGCCCAGGAGCGTGTCGCCGGACTGGATCGCGGGCCCGATGACGGTGAGCCACATGGCGTTGCCCATGACGCAGGCGATGGCGAACGCGGAGAGGCGGGTGAGCAGGCCGACGAGGAGGGTGAGTGCGAAGAGGACCTCGGAGACGGCGGCGGCCCAGGCGAGGGTGGGGGGCCAGGCGCCCTTGGAGAGGGTCTCGGGCCAGATGGGTCGGATGGGGTTGGACTCGTCGTCGAGCCCCGGGTTGCCGGCGTGGTGGAGCAGGAGGGAGAGGCGGTGGACGGACTTGACGGTGCCGCCCTCGGGGAAGTTCATGGGCCTGGCGGTGTGGGGCGCGGCGCCCTGCGTGGTGGGCGTGGTCGGGGGGCCGAAGGACACGGTCCTGAGGGCGATCTCCTCGACGGACGAGCGTGCGTCCTCGATCTCTTCCGGGACGGCCCTGGTGTCGTTCTCGTCGGGCTCGTCGGGCGTCGCGTCGTGCTCGCCGTCTTGCGTGTCCGCGCCGGTTTCGGGGTCGGGGACGACGAAGCGGGGCTGCTGGTCGTCGGGGTTGGTGGCGGGCGGCTCGGGCGGGTTGGCGCTGACGGCGATGCCCATCTCGGCGAGGGTGGCGGCCTGGGTGGGGGAGAGGGTGGTGTCGGTGAGGATCTTGCCGAGGCCGGCCCAGAGGAAGGTGACGGCGAGCAGGAGCCTGAGGATGAGGGGCGCGGCGGCGAGGGCGAAGCGGTCTGCGAATCGCATGGGGAGCTCCGGGGCGAGAACCGAGCGGGGCCGGGGGTTTGTTCGGAGGTTGCATCGGCAGATTCCGGTCCGGGTGTTGACGGGAAAGGGGGTGGAGCGGGGGACGCGGGGCGGAGGTCGCTAGGATGGGTGGCCTGCGGGCGTGGCGGAACTGGCAGACGCGCGGGATTTAGGTTCCCGTGGGGCAACCCGTGCAGGTTCGAATCCTGTCGCCCGCATTGGCGAATGGGGTGCGGGGGGATCCGGGACAACCTTCGGAGGGACCACGATGAGGCGTGTGTGTGCGATTGGCGGAGCGATGGCGTTGGCGGGGGCGGCGTGCGGGCGGGGGGAGCCCGTGGTGGTGGTGGAGTCCGACGACGTGGAGATCACGTCCTCGTGCGTGGTGCGGATCCCGGCGGGGACGGTGATCGCCGACGAGAACGGGGACGGGGTGATCCGGATCGTGGGCGACGGGGTGGAGGTGACGTTCGAGGCGGGCTCGGCCCTGGTGGGCGTGCCGGGGCTGGACACGTGGGAGCGGACGCAGGATGGGGCGTACCAGATGCTGACGGGGACGGGGATCGTGATCGAGGGCGCCGGCGTGACGGTGCGCGGCGCGGAGGTGCGCGGGTACCGGGTGGGGATCGCGGCGGAGGGGGCCGACGGGCTGACGCTGGAGGGGGTGCGTGTGGAGCAGACGTACCACCCCCCGCTGGGCTCGACGCCCTGGGCCGAGGACGCGGGCGACTGGCTGAGCCCGCACGCCAACGACAACGGCGAGTGGGTGGACCGGTACGGCGCCGCGGTGTCGGTCCGGGACGCCACGGGAGTGACGCTGGATCGGGTGCGTGTGCGCCGGAGCCAGAACGGGATCGTGCTGGACCGGGTGGACGGGTCGCGCGTGTTCGACTGCGACGCGTCGTTCCTGAGCGGGTGGGGGCTGGCGATGTGGCGTTCGAGCGGGAACACGGTGAGCCGGAACCGGTTCGACTACAACATCCGGGGGCACTCGGAGGGGGTGTACAACCGCGGGCAGGACTCGGCGGGGATCCTGATGTTCGAGCAGTGCCGCGACAACGTGATCGCGGAGAACTCGGCGACGCACGGCGGCGACGGGGTGTTCGCGTTCGCGGGCCAGGAGGCGATCGGCCAGGTGGGCCCGAAGCCCGAGGGGCTGGACTACCTGGACGCCGGGATCAACGGCAACGTGTTCCTGGGCAACGACCTGAGCTACGCGTCGGCGCACGGGCTGGAGCTGACGTTCTCGGAGAACAACGTGGTGGCGGGGAACCGGTTCGTGGAGAACGCGATCTGCGGGATCTGGGGCGGGTACTCGAGCGGTATCCGCGTGCACGGCAACGAGTTCGTGCGCAACGGGGGGATGCCGTACGGGGCGGAGGGGGGCGGGATCAACGCGGAACACGCGTCTGGCTGGCTGATCGACGGGAACTCGTTCGTGAACAACCGGACGGCGGTGCACTTCTGGACGGACCACGACGTGGAGCTGATGCGTCTGCCTGGTGTTTCGCCGGGGTACCGGGGGGTGGACGGGAACGCGATCGTGCGGAACCGGTTCGTGCTCAACGACGAGCACCCGTTCGGCGAGGGGGCGGAGGGGCTGAGCGTGGTGCGTGCCCGTCGCGAGCTGTCGACGGAGCGTGGGACGATGCCGTTCGGGACGAACTGGCTGATGGAGAACGAGTGGGAGGTGGACGAGGGGGTGGGTCTGGGGATCTGGACGCAGTCGGCGGGGTTCGAGCGTCCGAGCGGGAAGGCCGAGGACGTGGTGTGGTTCTCCGCGATCCCGGAGCCGGAGCTGTTCGGGACGACGCGTCCGACCGAGACGCCGGTGCACCCGCTGGTGGAGCCGGGTCGCGGGTCGATCGTGATGGGCCGGTGGCGTGCGTGGGACTTCGAGAGCGTGCTGCTGCGCGAGGCGGCGCCGGGGCCGGGCGGGGGCGAGGACGGGGTGCGCCGGTTCGAGCTGTACGTCCCGCGCGGCGTGGCGAGGGACGTGTCGATCGAGTACCTGGGCGGCCCGGCGCCGACGATCACGCGAGACGGGCGCGGCGTGCTGGACCCGATCGAGATCGAGGTCCGCGCGCAGGGGGACAGCCCGGCGCAGGTGGCCCTGTTCCGGCTGACGGTGAAGGACCGGCTGGAGCGGACGATGGTGGTGCCGCTGGTGCGCCTGGACTGGCGGGTGCGAGCGTGGGCGTGGGGGATCGACCCGGTGGAGGACCGGGAGGCGTGGCGGGCGGAGGGCGCGGCGGCAACGCCGGTCACGCTGGGCTCGCTGGACCTGGCGTTCGGGTACGCCGGGCCGGCGGGGGCGAGCGAGCGCCTGGGCGGGGTGGAGGCCGGGGAGCGGTTCGGCCTGATCGCGGAGACGTCGGCGGTGCTCCCGGTCGGGGCGTGGTCTTTGCAGACGCTCAGCGACGACGGCGTGCGGGTGGAGGTGAACGGGGAGGTGGTGATCGACCGCTGGAACGTGCACGGGCCGACGCCTGACGCGGCGGTCTTCCAGAGCGACGGCGAGACGCCCACCACGATCCGGGTGGAGTACTTCGAGAACACGGGGTACGCGGTGCTGCGCGTCGGGCTGAGCCCGGCGGGGTGAGGTGTGCGTACAGGGTGCGAGCGCAGCGTGATCGAACGGCGTGCGACGGATTGTTGTTGGCGATCCCGTCGGCGCATCCTAAAATAGAGTTGGCGGGGACCCGGGGGGGCGGATCGGCTCCCAGGGAGCCGGGAGGTTGCGATGATTGCGACCGACACACAGCCCGATGTCTGGGGCGGCGCAGCGCGGTCACGCGTGGTGCAGATCCCTCCGATGACGGCGGACGAATGGGTGCGCAGCGGTGAGGCGGTGCTGTTCGACGTGCGCGGGGCGGACACGCGGGCGTCGGGGACGATCCCGGGTGCGCGCCTGATGCCGCTGGAGCGGCTGAGCTGCGCCGGCGTGCACGAGGCGTGCGCGGGCCGGCGCCCGGTGTTCATCTGCGCGGACGGCGCCCGATCGATCGAGGCGGCGGAGCAGTACGCGCAGAGCGGCTGCTCGGACGGCGAGCGTGCGTACAGCGTGGGGGGCGGGGTGCGGGCGTGGCGGGTGGCGGGGATGGCGTTGACGGCGCCCGAGGTCGAGCCCGCCCGATGCCAGGAGCGTCGATCGGTGCGGTGGGGGACGGTCGGGGCGGGCGTGCTGGTGGTGCTGGGGGCGCTGCTGGGGTCGTTCGCCTCGGCGTGGTGGCTGGTGCTGAGCGGGGCGGTGGGGTGCGGGCTGGTGGTGGCGGGGGTGGCGCGGAGAGGGCGCGGCCTGCCCAACGGGTGACGCATCGACAATCGGTTGAGCGGGGGCGCGTGCTGACGCACGCGCCTCGGTCAAGGCGTGCGGTCAGCCATGCTCGGGCGGGACGCCGATGTCCTCGTTCCAGAGGTCGGGGTTGGCGGCGATGAAGCCGCGCATGAGTTGTTTGCAGCGTTCGTCGTCGGCGACGATGACCTCGACTCCGGGGTCGGTCTCGGCGTGCATCCAGTCCTCGCGTCCGAGGAAAGTGTCGTGCTCGCCGATGACGATGCGCGGGATGCGGTGCAGGATGGCGGTGCCGGTGCACATGGCGCACGGCGAGAGGGTGCTGGCGAGGGTGAGGGTGTGCCAGTCGCGCCGTCGGCCGGCGTTTCGGATGCAGACGGTCTCGGCGTGGGCGGTGGGGTCGCCGGTCTGGACGCGGAGGTTGTGGCCGCGTGCGACGATCGTGCCGTCGGGGGCCATGAGCACGGAGCCGATGGGGATGCCGCCCTGTTCGAGGCCGGCCCTGGCCTCTTGGAGTGCGGCGTCGAGTGCGCGTCGATCGTGGTCGGAGAGTTCGGGCATGCGTGCAGCGTACAGGCGCGGGGTCCGGATGGGGCGGCGGGGGTATCGAGCCGCGGGGGTGGGCGTAGACTGGCGGCATGAGCGACGCACACCCGGCGAGTCTGACCGTGTTCGACCACCCGCTGATCCGGCACAAGATGACGATCCTGCGGGACGAGGAGACGAGCCACCGCCCGTTCCGTGCGGTGATGGCGCAGATCGCGGGTCTGATGGTGTGCGAGGTGACGCGCTCGTTCCAGACCGACGAGCTGGACGTGGAGACGCCGCTGGTTCGGACGCGCGGGCACAAGCTGCGGGGGACGATCACGGTGGTGCCGGTGCTGCGCGCGGGGCTGGGGATGGTGTCGGGCGTGCTGGAGGTGATGCCCGAGGCGCGGGTGGGGCACCTGGGGCTGGCGCGGGACGAGGAGACGCTGGAGCCGGTGGCGTACCTGAACAAGCTGCCGAGCGACCTGAACGCGGGCCCGGTGATCCTGGTGGACCCGATGCTGGCGACGGGGGGGAGCGCGTCGGTCGCGATCACGATGCTGCGGAAGGCGGGGGCCGAGGACGTGCGGGCCCTGTGCCTGGTGGCGGCGCCCGAGGGGGTGGCCCGCCTGCAGCAGGACCACCCGGAGGTGCCGATCTACACCGCGGCGCTGGACGAGCGCCTCAACGAGAAGGGGTACATCGTGCCGGGGCTCGGGGACGCGGGCGACCGGCTGTACGGCACGGCGTAGGCCCGGAAGAATCGGCCCCGTCGCGTGCGTTCCGGGCTCGTCAGAGCGGTGGTGTGTGCGGGGGGGTCAGCAGCCGGCGAGGAAGCGCTGGACGAACTCGGAGATGTCCGCGGCGTCGAGGACGGTGTCGCGGTTCATGTCGGCGCCGGGGTGCTGCTGGAGAAAGAGGGTGACGAAGGCGGTGATGTCCGCGGTGTCGGAGATGGTGTCGCCCTGGATGTCGGTGCGGCAGGGGCCGAGGGTCGCGGGGAACTGGAGGGCGAAGTCGAGGCGCGTGCTGTTGGAGCACCAGACGAGGTCGGGCTCGCCGTCGCGGTTGAGGTCGGTCGCGACAACGCCGGCGGGGAAGGGCTGGTCGATGCGCGCCAGCGTGGTGGCGAAGCGTGGGAGGTCGGGGAAGCCCTCGGTTGTGGGGTCGCCGTTGTAGACGACGATGGCGCCCTTCTCCAGGGTGGCCTGGGCGGTGACCAGGTCGTTGTGCCCGTCGCGGTCGATGTCGGCGGCGAAGGCCTCGAGCGCTGGGAAGTCGGTGGGGATCTCGATCGGGACCAGGGAGATGCCCCCGGCGGGCAGGGCGTGCCAGACGAGGATGGGCGAGGGCGCGGTGCTCTGCTCGTCGGTGGGGCGGGTGGTGACGAGCAGGTCGTCGAGGCCGTCGGAGTTGGCGTCGGTCGCGGCGAGCCAGTAGGGGGGGGCTGGCAGGTAGACGGGCCCGAGCAGGGAGAAGGTGGCGCCGGCGTGCCCGCGCGCGATGAGGAGGCGCTCGTTGGCGGCGTCGCCGATGACGGCGTCGACGTGCCCGTCGGCGTCGAGGTCGAGCAGCGCGAGCGTGGTGTAGTCGCTGGCCGGGAGCGGGAGCGAGGCGCTGGTGACCAGCACGCCCGCGTCGTTCCGGAGGGTGACGAGGCGGTCGCCCTCGTCGGCCAGAACGACGAGATCGGTGTCTCCGTCGTGGTCGAGGTCGGACGCGGCGATGCCGGCGACGCGCGTGTCCAGGTCCGGGCTGGGGAAGGCGAGCTCGATGATCTGGGGCTGTGCGAAGGCGCGCCCCCCGAGGTTGCGGTAGACCAGCACGCGCGGGGCGCGGTCGAGGACGACGATGTCGGGGCGCTGGTCCGCGTTGAGGTCGGCCGTCAGGGCGATGAAGCCGGAGAACCGCATCAGGGATTGCGGGAGCGAGACGGGCGCCCCGAGCGGGGCGTCCACGCCGGCGGGGCCGGTCGATCGCCCGTAGCGGATCTCGATCTCGTTGAAGCCGACCGAGACCGTGTCGGTGAAGCCGTCGTCGTCGAGGTCGGCTGCGGCGGTGTTGCTGAAGACGTCGAGCGAGGGCGTGAGCACGGGGTTGTCATGCGTGGGGAGCAGGCGGTCGTCGCGCCGGCTGAGCCGGACGTAGCCCGGGCGGACGAGGTCGGGCGCGCCGTCGTGGTCGACGTCGATCAGCAGCTCGGTCGGCCCGAAGCCGGACTCGAAGTCGGCCTGGGGGTCCAGCGGTGTGAGGGGCGCCCGCGAGGCGAGGCGGCGCCCGCCGCCGGGTATGTCGATCGCGCGCAGCACGCCGTCGGTCCCGCGGAGCAGGTCGAGGTGTCCGTCGGCGTCGAGGTCGAGCAGGCGCGGGGTGCCGGCCTCGTCGAGGCCGAGGTAGACGGCGATCGGGTCGGGCTCGAGCCCGGCGACGGGGTCGGTACGCCGGACGTAGGTCGCGGGGCCCTCGTGCTGCGCGATGGCGACGAGCCGACGGGTCGGGTCCGCGGGGTCCGGGGCGAGCTCGAAGAAGGTGACGCCGCCGGCCAGGTCCACGCCCGGCGCGAACGCGCCGTCGCCCAGCCCGTGCCGGAGGACGAGGGTGTCGGGGGGGCGCCGGTAGAGCAGGTCGGGGATCGTGTCGTTGTTGAGGTCCGCCACGCGCGGGCGTCCGGAGGCGAACAGCTCGCGCGTGCCCTCGACGGCGGTGAAGACGGGGTGGTTGTTGAGGACGGTGTCGAGGCGACCCTCCGCGTCGGTGATGAGCAGGTCGGTGTCGCCGTCCCCGTCGGCGTCGAGCGGGGTCAGGGCGAGGCCGTACTCGGCGCGGTCGGCGCAGGGGACGCCGGTCGGCGTTGGCTGGCTCCAGCCCTGGCCGCCCAGGTTGTAGCGGATGACGAGCTCGCCGGAGGCGACGGCGAGGTCGACGAAGCCGTCGAGGTCGAAATCGGCCGCGACGAGCTCCGAGCCGGGCTGGTCGAGCACGTACCGCTCGACGAAGCGCCCGTCGCCCAGGCCGTGCGCGATGGTGATGCGCTGCCCCCAGTCCGGCTCGTCGCTCGGGGAGTGCCCGCTGAACCAGGCGAGGTCGATGTGGGAGTCGTTGTTGAAGTCGGCGGCGACGATGGAGGGGACGGGGGTGTGGGGCTCGGTGAGCGGGAAGGCGCCCTCGCCGAAGCGCAGGGCGGGGGGGGTGGGCCGGTCGATGGGCTCGTCGGCGCGGGCCTGGGTCGGGGTCGCCAGCGCGAGCAGCAGCGCAGTGGTCGCGGCGCGTGTGCTGAGCGTGCGGGGCGTCATGCGTCCCATAGCGTACCGCGGAAGGGCGTCCGATCCCAGCGATTTAGTCCGATTCGATCCAATAAAATAGCGGCCCGGATGGGCCGCTCGTGGGGTGTTGCGGGTGGGGGGTGTCAGCAGCCGGCGAGGAAGGCGACGACGAAGGCCCCGATATCGCCGTTGTCGAGGATGCCGTCGCCGGTGAAGTCGGTGGCGGGGTCGCCTGCGAGGAAGGCGGAGACGAAGGCGCCGATGTCGCCGTTGTCGAGGATGCCGTCGCCGGTGATGTCTGCGGGGCAGTCCTCCGGGTTCGGCACGGACTTGAGCTCCGGCCCGGCGAGGGTCTTGGGCGAGCCGAGCGCGGAGTAGGAGAGGGTGAGTCCTGCGTCGCCGTCGTTGTCGAAATACTCGAGGGTGAAGGCGTGGGGTCCCTCGTCGAGTGGCGCGTCGCCGGCGAGCTCGGTGTACCCGTGCAGGCCGTCGTGGTCGATGACGACCAGGTCGTCCCCGATGACGAAGCGTGAGCCGTCGTCGGAGTCGAGGAAGAAGGTGTAGTTGGTCTTGAGCGGGGCGTCGAAGTAGCCGCTCACGCGGACGGCGAATCGGTCGGTGAGTCCGGAGCCGGAGAAATCGCCGGAGGTGAGCGGGTAGTCGATGACGGAGACCTGCTCGGTGTAGTCGGGGGTGAGGCCGGCGAGGTCTGGGATCTGGGAGAGGCTCTCGTCGAAGGCGAAGTACTCAACGGTGACACCGCCGACGAGGAAGGCGGGCTGCTCCGGCGGGCGGAAGCCGGTGACCTGAACGGTGACGGTGGCGGGCTCTCCCCAGGAGTTGGTGTAGGTGAAGGTGTCGGTGCCCGTGAAGTCGGCGGGCGGGGTGTAGAAGAGGCCCTGGGCCTGCGACATGGGGAGCTTGTTCTTGGTGATCAGGCCGCCGTTGGCCGAGAAGGAGTTGTGCGAGCCGATGGAGGGGCGGTAGCCGCTGCAGGAGCCGCGTGTGTCGTTGGCGAGGACGTCGATGGCGATCTTGATGCCGTCGAAGGTCTGCGCGGAGTCGTCGACGGCGAGGGCGTCGGGCGTCCAGTCGGGGTTGATGATGTCGCAGTTGGGGAGGTTGCCGAGGTAGGAGTTGATGACGGCTCGGACGCGCGGGTGGAAGCCCAGGCGGATGTTGGAGATGCCGCCGGAGCAGGTGTGGCAGTAGGACATGATGGTGCCGTCGGCGGCGAGCGAGCAGTCCCCGTTGCCGCAGCCGTCGATGACGGGGACGTAGGAGTCGTGGGTGTGTCCGGTGCCGTGGTTGTGGCCGAGCTCGTGGGCCATGACGACGACGTCCCAGTTGCCGCCGACGTTGTCGGTGAGGGGCTGGGGGAAGGAGCCGTTCAGGAAGGCCGAGACGCCGTAGCCCTGGTTGGGGTCGCACAGGGCGGAGAGGTAGGCCACGCCGCCGTAGGGGAGGTTGCGTCGCCCGGAGAGGTAGTGGACGAGCTGCCGTTCGATGCCGCCCTTGGTGATCTGCCAGTGGGTGGAGACCTGGCTGAGCGCGTCTCCCGAGTCGGTGTAGGGGTCGTTGTTGGCGGCGAAGACGCGGACGTAGCCGGTGACGAGGTTGGTGTCGACGTCGCGCTCGTAGATGGTGCTGATGGCGCCCAGCAGGGTCTCGGCGTAGGCCGAGGAGGCGTTGGTGTTCCCGCCGAACAGCCGGCTGGTGTACTCGTAGTCGGTGTCGATGGCGATGTTGACCACGCGGCAGACGTCCTCCCGCACGTCTGCGGGCGGGTAGTCGCCCTCGAGCACGATGTTTGCGGCCAGCTCGGGGAAGTTCTCGAAGGCGGGGTCCGAGCCGCACGGGAAGGGCGCCTCGTGACGGAAGTCGAGCGTGTTCACGTCCACGATCTCGACCGGGTTGGCCGGGGCGCCGGGCCCCACCACCGCGGCGCCCGACGAGATGGCGTACAGGTTCTTGGCGTCCTGGATGTACCCGTGCGTGAAGTACGGGGAGGAGGCCAGGAAGACCATCGAGTCCGGGTCGCCCTGCACGCTGCCCTGGAACAGGCGGACGCCGTTGTCGGCGATCGGGTTCTCGTTGCCCGCGCCGTCCACTGCGATGAACTGCGCGCCCGGGGCGCGGACGTTGAACCGCTCCACGTTCAGCGTGACGGACTCGCCGGTGGGCAATTCCAGACCCTCGATCCGCGTCACCACGCCGAACTCCGCGTCGGCGAATCGGTCGTGGGCGAGCAGCTCATCGAGCGGCATGCGGACGGGCTCCTCGCCCGGGATCGGGGCGGCGAGGGCCTGGGCGGAGGCGGCGAGCGCGAGCAGCGCACCGGGACGGGAGACACGGGTCAGAATCTTCATGGTACATCAACTCCCGCTCTCTGTTCGGAGAGCGTTATGTATGAACAGACAGATCGCGGCATGGTCCCCGCCGAGAATGAGTCCACGACTGGGTTCAGGATACTGGCCGCCGGGCGCAAAAGCGAGTTTTTTTGGCAGCGGCGACGAGATCATCCGGCGTCTGAATCGGACGTTTCGGTCGTTTGCGGGGCGATCCGGAGGCTCGCGAGCGTGAAATCGTCGGCCAGGGACTCGGCGCCGGCGTGCCTCGAGACCGCCTGTCGGACCGCGCCGACGTCGTCCTCGGGCGAGTCCGCGTCGTGCAGCGCCAACAGGGCCCGCTCGAGGCCGAACTGCTCGCGGTCGGGCCCGGGCTGCTCGACGACGCCGTCTGAGAACAGCAGCAGACGGTAGCCGTCGGGCAGGCCCAGGGTCTCGTTCTGGTAGGGGGCGTCCGGGTTGACGCCCATGGGGTACAGGCCCCGGGAGCGCACGGGCTCCGGGGGGGCGCCCGGGGGCTTGATCACGGCGTACCCGTGCCCGGCGTCGACGTAGGTGACCAGGTGGCGCGCCGGGTGGATGACCGCGAGCCACAGGGTGACGAAGCGTCCGTGGGTGAGCTGGGGGAAGATGGCGGCGTTGACCTCGCGGGCCGCGGCGGCGGGGTCGCCGTCGTGGTACCGAAGCGCGGCCCTGAGGTGCGTCTGCACCGAGGCCATGGTGAGAGCGGCGGGCAGCCCCTTGCCCGACACGTCGCCCAGCAGGCAGGCGACGGGGTCGCCCGGGGCGTGGCGCTTGGGGTCGTCGGCCAGGGAGAACAGGTCGAAGAGGTCGCCCGCGACGTGTCGCCCGGGGATGGTCTCCAGGCAGTACTCCACCGGCCCGACCCGCCCGGTCGGGGGCGGCATGATCAGGCGCTGGGCCTCGCGCGCCGCGGCCAGCTCGGCACGCATCTGCACCCGGTCCAGCTCCAGCTTCTTGCGGGCCAGGCTCGCCGCGGCCAGGCCCGTGATGCGGGCGACGGCCTGCACGAAGGCCGCGGCGTCGGGCGGGACCGAGGACTCCGACCCGCGCGCGTCCAGGTAGAGCAGCAGTTCGGTCCGGTCGCCCACGATGACGGGCGCCGCCAGCGCGGAGTGGATGCCCAGGTCCGCGATGGACTGCCCGAACGCGCCCGACACGGGCTGATCGCCGGTGAGCCGGACGAAGTGCCCCTCGGCGGCGCGGCTGAGCAGCGAGCGGGACAGGGCCGGCGTGTCGGCCCGCCCCTGGGCGCACGACGCCAGGATCTCGACGGTGCCGTCCTCGCCGGGGGGTCGGACGAGCGCGGCCCGGGCGTAGCCGGCGCCCTGCATCGCGATCCGGGCCGCGATCGGGGCCAGCGCGTGCAGGTCGGAGGCGGAGTTGAGCTGGGCTGCGGCCTCGATGAGCAGGTCGAGCCGCTGCTGGGCGGGGGGGCCGAGCTCGCGCGCCGGGACGGTCTCGACGCGGTCCGCGGGGTTCTCGGTGGCGGCGATGGAGTGCGTCGTGGGGCCCGCGGTCCCCTCGCCCATCACGCGGAACAGGAACGGGCCGAGCTCGAGCTGGTCGCCCGCCTCGAGCCCGACAGGCGTGCCCGGCGTCAGGCCCGCGCCGTTGCGGCGCGTGCCGTGGGTCGAGCCGAGGTCGGTCACGGTCCAGCGGGCGTCGTCGGCCTGGAAGCGTGCGTGCTGGCGTGAGACGGCGGGGTCCGGGAGGCGGAGGTCGGTGTGCACGCCCCGCCCGACCACGTGCGGGCCGGGTGGGAGGAGGGTGACGTCGTCGGTGTGGGACAGGCCCGGCCCGGCGACCAGTTGCAGCCGGATCGAGGTGGTGGAGCTGATGGCTTCCCGGGGCATGAGGAGGTTGAGAATACGCACAGTTCTGTGGCTGGAGGGGCCCCCGGATAGGGTAGACTGAGGCCGAAGGGAGCCGCGGATGGATCAGGACGACCGCGAGCGGATGCTGCTCACGAAGGCCCTGGACGGCGATCAGGAGTCGCTGATCGAGCTGCTCGAGTCGGTCGGCCCGCGCGTGCGCGCGCGGATCGATCCCAAGATCGGGCGCCACCTCCGGATCACGGTGGACGTGGACGACGTGATGCAGGTGACGTACCTGGAGGCGGTGACGCGGATCGCGAGCTTCGAGGGGGATCTGTCCGGGTTCGTGGCGTGGCTGACGCGGATCGCGGAGAACAACGTGATCGACGCGGGACGCATGGCGGAGGCCGCCAAGCGACCCAACCCGCGGAACCGTGTGACGGGGGGCAGCCACGCCGAGTCGATGGTGGCGCTGGTGGAGGCGATCGGGGCGACGGTCACGACGCCGTCGCGGGTCGCCGCGGCCAACGAGATCGGGGGGGCGCTCGAGCGGTCGCTGGCCAGGCTGCCCGAGGTCTACGCCCGGGTCATCCGGCTGTACGACCTCAAGGGGATGAACGCCGCGGCGGTGGGGCAGGAGCTGGGCAAGAGCGAGGGAGCGGTCTACATGCTCCGGGCCCGGGCCCACGAGCGCCTGCGGGACGTGATCGGATCGGAGAGCCAGTTCTTTACCGTCCACGGCTGACCCCCCGGGACTCCCGCCCCCGGGCCCGGCTCCCCGCGTCTTGCCCACGGCGCAGGCGGACACCCGGCCGATTCGTGTGTGGGGGAGATTCGGGCGGGCGGGTGTGAGTTGTGGGGCCGGATGACGCTCGGAGTGATGGCATGAAACGTGCGCGCGGACAGACCGATCGGGAGCACACCGGGTCCTCGGGGGCGTCGCCCGGCGCCAGCCGCGAGCGCAACCTGATCCTGGGCGCGTTCGCGGACGCGGGCTCCTCGACCGGGGACGGGGCGAGCGCGAGGGGGGGCGCCCCGGGGGGGGTCGCAGAGGGCTCGGGGGGTGGCGGCACGCCGGACCCCGAGGCGCCCACGAGCGTGGGGAGCGGGTCGGGGATCGCGAGCGACCCGTTCGACGCCGACCGGGTGCGTGACGTGTTCCCGGGCTACGAGGTGACGCGCGAGATCCACCGGGGCGGGCAGGGCGTGGTGTACCAGGCGGTGCAGGCCAGCACGAGGCAGAAGGTCGCGATCAAGGTGATGCACGGCGGGGCGACGCTGGGCCCCGCGGCCCGGGCCCGGTTCGAGCGCGAGGTGCAGGTGCTGGGGCAACTGAACCACCCCAACATCGTGAAGCTGCACGACTCGGGCGTGACCGGGGACGGCAGCTTCTTCTACGTGATGGACTACATCTCGGGCAGGGCGCTCGACGAGGTGCTGCGCGACCAGCGCAGGGCGCAGCGCGAGGCGGAGCGCGAGCTGGCCAAGAGCGGCAAGCGCTCCCGCAGCGGGGAGCTGGTCGGACCCGGCGTGGACGAGACGCTGCGACTGTTCGCCAAGATCTGCGAGGCGATGAACGCGGCGCACCTGCGCGGCGTGATCCACCGCGACCTCAAGCCGGCGAACATCCGGGTGGACTCCAACGGCGAGCCGATCATCGTGGACTTCGGGCTGGCCAAGTCGGTCGCGGGCGACGAGGACGGCGCGATGACGATGACGGGCCAGTTCGTCGGCTCGCTGCCCTGGGCCAGCCCGGAGCAGGCCTCCGGCTCGGTGCACGACGTGGACCTGCGCTCGGACGTGTACTCGCTGGGCGTGGTGCTGTACCAGATGCTGACCGGCGGCAGGTTCCCGTACGAGGTGGTCGGCAACATGCGCGACGTGCTGGACAACATCCAGCGCGCCGAGCCCGCCAGGCCCAGCACGGTGCGCCGGCGCATCAACGACGAGGTCGAGACGATCGTGCTCAAGGCCCTGGCCAAGGACCGGGAGCGCCGGTACCAGTCCGCCGGCGAGCTGGCGCGCGACATCGAGCGGTACCTCGCGGGCGACGCGATCGAGGCCAAGCGCGACAGCGGGTGGTACCTGATCCAGAAGACGGTGAAGCGTCACAAGATGCCCGCGGCGTTCGCCGCGAGCGCCGCGGTGATGCTCGTCGTCTTCGGCGGCGTGATGACCGGGGCGTACCAGAAGACCGAGGCGGCCCTGGCGGCGGAGACGGTCGAGCGCGAGCGGGCCGAGGACAACCTGCGCGCGGTGCTGGACATGGCGGGCACCCTGGTGCACGACTTCCACGACTCGATCGCGCACCTGCGCGGCGCGACCGGCGCGCGCGAGCTGGTGCTGTCCAGCGCGATCGAGCACCTGCAGCGCGTCGAGGCTCAGGCCGCCGGCGACCCGTCCTTCCGGCTGCAGCTCGCCGAGGCGCACGAGCGGGTGGGGGACCTGCAGGGCGGGCTGAACGAGGCGAGCACGGGCACGACCGAGGACGCGGCGGTGCACTACAACGAGTCGCTGCGCCTCCGCGCCGCGCTGCTCGACTCGGCGGTGGCCAACGGGCTGGAGACCGGCGAGCTCAGGAGCCTGGTCGCTCGCAGCCACCTGCGCATCGGCGACGTGCTGCGGAAGCGCAAGGACTACGACGGCGCGATCGCGTCCTACGACGAGTCGGCCAGGCTCGCCGAGGCGGCCGGCGACGAGCACGAGCGCCTGACAGCCCTGCTGGCGCGCGCGGACGTGCGGCGCGAGCAGGCCCCGCGCCTCGGGCTGAACGCCGGGCTCGCGGGGATCGAGGGCAGGCTCGACGAGGTCGAGACGGCCTACCTCGAGCTGCGCAACGCCTGGCTGGAGATGGACGGGGACGCGGCCGACCGCGCGGTCGCCGTCGTCGGAGGCAAGCTGGCGATGGTGTCGCTGGCGCGCGGCGAGGCGCGGCTGGAGCACGCCGACGAGGCGCCGGAGAATCGGACCGCCGGGGAGGCCTTCCGCGAGGCGATGGAGCGCGGGACGGAGGCCAGGCGCCTCTTCCGGGCACGCCACGAGGCACGCCCGGAGCACTACGAGCGCGCCCGCGACCTGTGGGTCTCCATCCACGACACCGGTACCGCGATCTGGGGGGCGGGGCGCCGGGCCGCGGCGAAGGGCGAGGACGCCCTGAGCGCGGAGCTGCTGGGCGAGGCGCGCGAGGCGTTCGAGTCGTGCGTGGGCTTGGCCGAGGCGCTGGCCTCCGACGAGTCGAACCTCGAGGCGCAGCGCGACCTGGCGGTGGCGCTCAACAAGCTGGGCAACGTGCTGCGCGACTCGGGCGAGCTGGAGGGGGCGCGCGCCCTGTTCGCGCGCGGGGAGGAGGTCCGGCGCGAGACGTACCGGTCCGACCCCGTGCTGCGCCACCTGCGCGACCTGGGCGTGGGCGAGTACAAGCTGGCCGAGGTGGACGAGCTGCGGGCCGGGCGGGCCGCGACCGGCGGCGAGCGTCGCGCCCTGCTCGAGCTCAGCGCGAACGGGTACCGGCGGGCCCTGGCGACCTTCCGCGAGTACGAGGGTCGGGCCGGGGTCGGATCGGACCTGTCCGACGAGGTCTCGGGCGATCTGGAACGCGTCGAGGAGGCGATGAACGGATGATCGGGCGTGCGTGCCAACCCGAGAGGCGTGAAACGTGCGTGAGGCCCGTCCGAGAACGGGCCCGGGTCTTGAGTGTCCCCCCGGAGTCGGGTAGTTTGCATCGGGGAGCGCCGCGCGGCGCGTCGGCCCCGAGGGGAGTTGTGTGATGCGGCGGTCGAGAACGAAGCTGACGGTGCTGCTGGCCCTCGCGGGGGGCGTGGGCTCCGCGAGCGCCCAGACGGACGTGTTCTGGGACAACCCGGGCAACGGGGCGTGGGGCAACAGCGCGAACTGGTCGCCCGCGGTGGTGCCCAACAACAACGGCCCGGACCTGTTCAACGCGACGCTGGGCCCGGTCGGCGTGCCCTACCAGGTGAACCTGAACCTGCCGGTCACCATCGAGAGCTTCACCATCTCCGAGGCGCTGGCGACGCTGAACGTGCGCGACGAGACCCTGACCATCAACCAGGGCTGGGACGCCTCGGTCGGCACGATCGTCAGCACGCTGGGCGGCGGGCTGATCACCGTCGCGGGCCAGGCCGTGTTCGGCGACGTCGCGATGATGGGCGCCGGACAGGTGCAGGCCAACGGCAGCCTCAAGATCGCCCCGCCGGTGGAGATGGAGATCTGCGACACCGACGTGGACTACGGCGGCACCGCGCAGGCCGCCCAGTGGGAGGGCGACGGCGCCCTGCTGATGGACATGGGCGGCTCGTTCACCGTCGGGCCCGAGTCCGAGATGGGCGTCGTGCCCGACGGGGACAAGCTGGTCGCCGGCGACGGCACCGGCGAGTTCGTCAACGAGGGCGAGCTGACCCTGCTCGAGTCGGTCCCCCCGATCCGCGCCGGGCTCACCAACGAGGCCCTGCCAGACGGCGTCGCACGCCGGGGCGGGGCACGCGTCAACGACACCCTGCGGTTCGACGGCGCCTCGTTTTCCAACCTCGGCGGCGTGACCGTGCTGCGGGGAGACCTGGACCTGCTCGAGGTCGTCAACGACCAGACCGGCAACGGCGTGCTGCAGCAGGGACGCTGGACGGTCCGGGGACCCGCGGACGGCGGGCTCGCCATCGTCCGCTTCCCGACACGCGACCAGGTCGCGGTGATCGACACCCGCGTCTCCCTGTTCGGGCCCAACGCCCAGTTCCCCGCGATCGACGGGGTCGAGGTCATCGGCGCGAGCGGCGTGTTCACCATCGGGGCCGGGCGCGACTTCCAGGTGCAGGACGGCCTGACAAACCTGGGCGAGCTGGTCGTCGGGGCCGACAGCCTCTTCGACGCGCAGTCCGGGCTGAACAACATCGACGCCAACGCCACCCTGACCGACGGGGCGTACACCGTCGCCGGCATCCTCCTCACGCCCAGCTTCCTGCCGGTCGTGCAGCTCAACCAGGCCCGCGTCCGGCTGATCGGGCAGGACGCCGCGTTCCCGGCGATCGACACCCTCGCCATCGTCGGGACCGAGTCGCTCTTCTCGGTCGAGCTCGGGCGGGGCTTCGGCACGCAGGGCAACCTCGCCGTCGCCCCCGGCGGCGTGCTCCGCGTCGGGCAGAACTCGCAGCTCAACGTCGCGGGCACGCTCAACAACGTCGACCAGAACGTCCTGCAGTTCGGCGAGTTCGAGGTCGGCGGCGTGCTCAGCGGCGGCATCGACCTCATCGTGGAGATCCAGCAGGCACGCCTGGCCCTCATCGGGCCGGGGTCGCAGGTGCTCAACTCGTTCGGGGCCAACGTGCTCCAGAACCTCGAGATCATCGGCCCGCAGGCGACCCTCGAGGTGCGCGACGGTCGGACGCTCATCACCCAGGAGCCGCTGGTCGTGCAGGGCACGCTGATCGTGGACCCCGCGTCGGGCGTGAACCCGTCGCCCCCACCCCCCGGCTCGGGGGGCGCGCACGCCGGCGGCACCGTCCTGCGGGCCGCGGACAGGCTGCTGGTCGAAACGGGCGCCGAGGTCCGGATCGGGGTGCGCTCGAGCGGCGCGGACGGCGTGGGCCTGATCGTCGCCGACGGCGTCGAGTTCGACGGGGGCAACGCCGGCACGCTGTTCGTGGACTTCGAGCCCGGGCTCAGCCTGCCCGACCCGTTCGTGCGCACGATCATCGACACCCCCGGCACGCTGGGCTCGTTCGCCGACGTCAAGCCGGTCGGGCTCGATCCCACGCTCGCCTTCTCGCTCGAGGACAACGGCTCCGGCGGGCTGGCGATCCGGGTGGCGCGAGCGTGCGGCGCGGACGTGAACGGGGACGGCGTGCTCGACAACGGCGACATCGGGGCCTTCGTGAAGCTCTTCCTCGCCGGCGACGCCCGCGCCGATTTCAACGCCGACGGCATCCTCGACAACGGCGATATCGGGGCCTTCGTCGTCGCCTTCCTCGCCGGCTGCCCCTGACCCCCCCGCCCCCCCCCCCCACGATTTTGGCCTTTCGGTCCTGCTTATGGAGTGGGGGGTGTTGTGATTGGGTGGGTGCTGGGGGAAAACTTCTTGGGGCATGGTGACCGGGGCGGGCGAGCCGCCAACGCTATGGCGTGCCCGAAAACCGACCCAACGCGCTCGAGATCGAGGACCTGGAGTTTGTCTACCCCGGAGGGCGGGGCGGGGCGCGGGTCCGGTCGCTCGCGGTGCGGGCGGGCGAGCGCGTGCTGCTGGTGGGCGGCTCGGGCAGCGGCAAGAGCACGCTGCTGCACCTGATCGCGGGCCTGATCGACCCGCAGCGGGGGACGGTGCGGATCGGTGGTGAGGACATCCACGCCCTGCACGGGGCGAGGCGGGACCTGTTCCGCGGGCGACACGTCGGCATCGTCTTCCAGAGCTTCCACCTGCTCCGGGGGTTCAGCGCGATCGAGAACGTGATGGCTGGCATGATGTTCGGCACGCGCCCCAGGGGCGAGCACCGGGCACTGGCGGCGAGGCTGCTCGACGAGCTGGGCATCGCCGAGCACGACGCCGACGCGGGCGAGCTGAGCATCGGGCAGCAGCAGCGCGTCGCGGTCGCGCGTGCGCTGGCCTGCGAGCCCGCGCTGGTGCTGGCCGACGAGCCGACCGCCAGCCTGGACCCCGCCAACGGGGCCGCGGCGGTCGAGCTGCTGCAGAGGGTGTGCGCCCAGCACGGCGCGGCCCTGGTCTGCGTCAGCCACGACCCCGCGCTCGAGGCCCGCTTCGAGCGTGTCGAGCGCCTGGAGGAGCTGGCCGGCGCGAGCCCGGCGCAGACCGGAGGGGGACGCTGATGGCGCTGACCGACTTCGGCCTGGTGACCCGCAGCCTGCGCGGGAGGATGTTCACGACCGTGACGACCACCGTCTCGGTCGGCGTCGCGGTCGGGCTGCTGCTGGTGCTGCTGGGGATGCGCGGGGCGGCGAAGGAGAGCTTCAGCCGCGGGACGGGCAACGCGACGGTGCTGGTCAGTCGCGACGCGAGCGCGCTGGCGAGCGTGCTCAACGGGATGTTCTACGCCAACCCGCCGCGCGCCCCGATCCAGTGGAGCGAGGCCGAGGCGCTGCGGTCCGGTCGCCCGTGGGCGTGGCTGGTGGCGAACCAGCAGGGGGACAGCTTCCGGGGCTTCCCGGTGATGGCGGCCGAGCCGGGGCTGTGGGAGCACTTCGAGCCGGTCGCCGGCCAGGCGTGGCGGTTCGGTGCGGGGGGGGCGTTCGGGGGCGCCGCGACCGAGCCGTCGTTCAGCGCGGTGCTGGGGTCGCGGGTGGCGCGCGAGACGGGCGTGGGGCTGGGGGACCGGATCTCGCTCAGCCACGGTGCGCCGCGCGATCCCGGAGCGCACACGCACGCGGAGTACGAGTTCGAGGTGGTGGGGGTGCTGGCCGAGACGGGCTCGCCGCACGACCGGGCGGTGTTCATCGACCTGGCCTCGGGCTGGGTGCTGCACGCGCACGACCGTCGCAAGGAGCTGCTGGGCGACGACATCGTGACCACGCCCGCCGACGTGACCGACGCGGACCGGCAGATCACCGGGCTGTACGGGGCGATCCTGAGCCGCCCGGGGCGGAGCTCCTCGGCGGCGCTGGCCGTCGAGCTGGCGACGCTGAGCCGCGCGGGGTGGACGGTGGCGCAGCCCGCGGCCGAGGTCGAGCGACTGTTCTCGATCGTGGGCGACGTGGACGGCATCCTGCTGGGGATGGCGTGGGCGGTGATGATCTCGAGCGGCATCGGCGTGATGCTGGTGCTGTACAACTCGATGGAGCAGCGGCGCACGCAGGTCGCGGTGCTGCGGGTGCTGGGGGCGAGCCGGCGGCGCGTCTTCCTGATGGTGCTGACCGAGAGCGCGCTGCTTGGGCTGCTGGGCGTGGCGCTGGGGGTGGTGGTCGCGCTGGTGGGGGGCGGGGTCGCCAGCGGGCTGCTGGAGGCTCGGGCCGGGCTGGTGGTCGAGCCGGGGGTGCCCGTCGAGACCGTCATCGTCGTCGGCTGGGCCACGGTGGGGCTGGCGATGCTCGCCGGGCTGATCCCGGCCGCGGTGGCGTACCGCGTCAGCGTGGTGCGGAGCCTGCGCCCGGTCGGATAGCCGCGTCCGCCGTGGCGGGATCGGACGCCCACGAACCGTTTGGCCTCCCGGGCGGTATGCGATAGGCTTGTGTGTCCGAGATGCGGGGGGAACCCTCGAAGGAGGCTCGCGTGAAGGTGTTCTGGTCGTTCATGGTCGTGCTGTTCGCGGCGTCGATGGGGGTGCTGGCGATGCCCGAACGCGCCGAGGCCCCGGAAACGGCGTCCGTGCCGGACGCGCCGGCACTGAGCCGCACGACCGATCGCGTCGCGACCGCGGGCGGGACGGCGGCGGAAGAGACGGCAGCGCCTGTTGCCGCGCCCGTCGCCGAATCGAGCGACTCGATCGAGCCGTCCGAGTCCGCCGAGGGCGCGCTGGTCGCAACCGAGGCGACCGAGGAGCCTCAGACCCAGATCCAAAGCCAGACCGAGATCGCGAGCGACGACGTGTCCGCGCCGGTCGATGAGGGGGCGGCCCCCGGCGGTGACCCGTTCGCGGCCGCGGCCCGGGCGTACCTGGGGCTCGACGACCCGGACCGGGCCGAGCCTGCCCTCGCGGAGGCGGACGACGGGGCGCGGGATGAGGATGCAGACGCGTCGGGTTCCGGCGCCGTCGCGGACGTCTCGGACGCTCCGGCGGGCGAGGCGGTCGCGACCGAGGCGAGCGAGGACGCTGTGCCCGCTCGTGTCGCGGTGAACGAGGACGGCTCGCTGCTGATCGACGGGCGTGTCACGATCCCGGGTGCGGGCACCGCGGAGCGTCCGTACGTGCTGGACTGGCCGGTGCTGACCGCGGTCGGACGCGAGTACAAGCCCGAGAAGGGGATGGACGAGCTGCCCGAGTGGCTGACGGCGCTGGAGGGCAAGCGTGTGCGTCTGACGGGGCACATCGTGCTGCCTCTGGTGGCCAAGGCGACCGACGAGCTGCTGCTGACGATGAACCCGTGGGACGGGTGCTGCGTGGGCGTGCCCCCGACGCCGTACGACGCGCTGGAGGTCTCGCTGAGCGAGGCGGTGTCGATGTCGGGGGCGTCGATGTACGGGGCGATGGAGGGGACGTTCCGGGTGGAGCCGTACATCGTGGACGGGTGGCTGCTCGGGCTGTACATGCTGGAAGAAGCCGAGGTGAAGGGGTAAGGGGCGATCTCGATGAGCCCCGACCGTGCGGGAGGGGGCGTGCGGGAACGGCCGCGCGGCGTGTGCTGCGCGGCCCGTCGCTGACGCTCCGGGCTCAATCGAGATTCGAGACCCCTCGCTGGCGCTCGGGGCTAGTTGCTTGGTTTCAGCTCGCGGATCTTGAGGTTGCGCCACTCGACGGTCATGGGGGTCTGGTTGTTGCCGACGTCGTGGACCTGGAGGCCGATGCGGCCTGACGGCTGCAACGCGTCCATCATGTCGGCGACGGGCACGCCGTTGAGCCAGGTCCGGACGAGCGGGCCGGTCGCGACGACGCGGACGCGGTTCCAGTCGTTCTTCCGGTACGCGCGTCGGGCGTAGGGCTGGTCGGCGGGCGGGGCGATCCAGGCCCGCCCGCGCTCGTCGTAGATGCCCGCGGAATACGCACGCGATTCGGGGTCCAGTTCGACCTGCTTGCCACGCAGACCCGCCGAGCGTCCCTCGCCGACGAGCTCGGAGCGGATCTGCACGCCGGAGTTGAGTTGCTCGTGCTGGCGGACCTCGAAGATCAGCTCGAAATCGGCGTAGTCGCGCGTCGTGGTGAGATAGGTGTTGGGCGTGTTGGGCACGCTGGTGCCCGTGATCACGCCGTCCTCGATGGTGTACGTCGCGTTGCCGCCCTGGGGCCGCCAGTCGGCCTCGGCGAGGTCGGTCCACCCGGTCGCGGGGACGTAGTCCGCGGGCTCGAGCGGCTCGACCCAGACGTTGCGGTACCGAACCGGCCCCTCCGCGGCCGAGCCGTGGTCCTGGAAGCGGATCGGGCCGGTCTGCGCGCCGGTGCCGCCCGCGGGCGCGATCTCGCCGCCGCCCTGGGCCGAGCCGGTGGGGGCGGGCACGGGCACGTCGTTGTGGATCAGGACGCCGTTCCAGTAGACGGTCATGCGCGCGTCGGAGACCTTCTCGCCGTCCTCGAAGCGCGGGGCGCGGAAGAAGATGTCGTAAGCCTGCCATTCGCCGGGGCCGTTGGAGGCGTTGGTGTCGGCGGTCTTGACGTTGTAGATCGCGCCGGCCTCGTTGAGGGCCGGGACGCCGGGCCCGCCCTGGTCGGGGCGGCGGGTGCCGAGCACCTGGACCTCGTAGCGGCCCTGGAGGTAGACGCCGGAGTTGCCGGCGAGCTGTCCGGCGCCGCCGGGCGGGCTGAGCCACTCCACGTGCAGGCGGCAGTCTCCGAACTCCCACGCGCTGACGAGGTCGCCGGTGCCGAAGCCCACGTCGACCTCGCGCTCCAGGGCCATGACCTCCTCGGCGGTGTGTCCAAGGTCGCGCGCGAGGGCGTCGTTGCTCGCGTAACGCATCGCGCCAGCCTCCGACGCCCCGATCAGCGGCGCGCCGTGCCGAGTGGGCAACACCCCCACGCCCACGCCCCCGCGCGTGTCCGGGTCGATGGCGAGCCCGTCCAGCGTGGCCTTCCGCCCGGCCGACCCCGGACCGGGTGGGGCGGGGATCTGGTTCAGCGTGTACCACGCCTGGGTGGACCAGATCGGCTCGTTCTCGGTCGAGACCGGGTCGAGGCGCAGCTCCACGCAGCGCCCGGGCTCCAGCCCTTCTACGAACAGGCGCACGATCCGACCGCCGGCGCCCGCCCGGGCCCCGGTCACAGCGTGCGTGCGCTGGTCGACCTTGGGCCCGCCGTACTCGGCGTCCGGGGCGTACGCCCACGAGGCGATCGCGTAGTTGGACGGGTCGTTGAGCCACGCGGTGTCGACGGGCTCGGTGAAGGTGACCACGAACCCGTCGTGCATCGCCCGCACCTCCCGCATCTCGAACGCGCCGCGGCCCGTCGGCGTCAGTTTCTGCAGGCCGAACTGCGTCTCGCGCCACTTCCAGTTGCCGTCCGCCCCGATGCCTCCGACGTACAGCGCCCCGTCCGGCCCCCAGACCATGCGGTTGATGCCGACCTCGAATCCCTGCGAGTGCCGGAAGACCGCGCCCTGGTACTGGCCGTTGACCTTCTCGAGGAAGACGCGACGGATCCCGCCCGCGGTGAGTTCGGCGAGCAGCATCTGCCCCTTGAACGGCCCGTCGGGGATCAGCACCGACTCGGTCGGCGAGTTGCTGGCCTCCCCGTGCGGGAGCAGGATCGAGGCGGGCGTGCGTGCGCGGTCCATGTACACGCTCGGGTGCCCGCCCTCGGGGAAGCGCTCCGCCAGCCTGGGGACGACGTTGGTCCGGTTGTGGTGCCCGTAGAAGCGACCCGGGATGACGTGGCTGAACTGGCTGGTGGGCATCCACGTGCCCTGGTTGTCGGCGTACCACAGCGTGCCCTCCGGCCCGACGCCCAGCCCGTTGGGCGTGCGCGTGCCCCCCGCGATGACGCGGGTCGCCAGCGCCGGGTGACCGATGGAGAGGTCCACCTCGATGATCCCGCCCCGCATCGGCCCGTTCACCGTGGCGTTGGTGCCCTGCCCCTCCCAGCCGGGGGGCGCCATCGCCGTGGACAGCGCCCCGTACAGGTAGCCGGGGTGGTCGCGGGTCGGGCCGGCCTTGTGCACCAGCCCGAACACGAACTGGTGGTAGTTCCACCCCTCCCAGCCCTCGCCCACGGTCGTGTGCGTCTCGTAGAAGCCGTCGTTGTCAGAGTCGGTCAGACGCGTGACGGCGCGCCGGTGCGACACGTACAGGTCGTTGCCCACACGCACCAGCCCCGCCGGCTCCAGGAACCCCTCGGCGACCACCTCGACCCCGTCCGGTGAGACGGCGTACAGGCTGTCCGGCTCCTTGGCCTCGATGTCGGGCAGGCTCACGTCGTCGCGCTGCAAGGGATCGAACGTGCCCACGATCAGACGCCCGCGGTGGTCGAAGCACATCGCGCCGACCATGGGCTCGAAGTCGAGCGGGCGGAAGGTGCTCACCTCCCACATGGGGTGGGCGTCGCGCAGCGGCTTGCCGTCGCCCGGGCGCCGCCCGCCCTCGATGTCCTTGAAGCCCGGGCTGGTCACGCGCGTGTCGTCGTCGTGCGTGGTGAACGCGCCCGCGGGGACCGGGGCGAACCCGCTCTGCCCGGGGGCCTGCCACTCCAGCAGCAGGCGCTGCCCGCCCGCGTGGTCGAAGTACTCGATCTCGAACGGCGTCGCGCCCACCAGCTCGACCGGGCCGGACTCGACCGCCGTCGCCCCGTGCGTGCCGTCGTGATCGATGGCCACGTCGCCGTTCAGGGTCAGCCTCGAGCCGTCGTCGCTGGTCAGGCGGAAGGTGTACGCCCCGGGGCGTTCCGGGGTGATCCAGCCGGTGAGCGTGGCATAGATCGACTCGCCGTTGCCCGTCGCGAAGCCGCCGAACCCGCCCGCGGCCGGGTCGCCGGCGTTGCCCAGGTCGAGCATCGGGACCACGCGCTCGGCGTTGGGGGTCTGGCTCTCGATCAGCACCGGGAGGCGCTGCAGGTCCTCCTGTATGTAGTACACGCGCAGCGTGACGCCGGGGACGGTGGGGTGCTCGGGCTGATCGAACAACTGCGCGAGGCTGAGCGAGGCGAGACAGAGCGTGGTGGCGAGCATGGGCGGCTCCGGGTGTCGATGAAATAACGGCCGGCCCCGCGGGCGCGGGGACGACCGATGCTACCGAATCAAAGCGGCTCGATGTGGATCCCTCAGACCGCGGCCCAGAGACCCCAGCCCAGCACGGCGAGCCAGACGAGTCCCTTGGCAAAGAAAAAGGCGAAGGCTCCGACGGCCCCGTACCGGGCGGCGTTGCGTGCTCTCATGGGTGTGCGCCCTCAGTGCCGGGTGGGGGCGGGGGTGGCGACGGCGGCCGGGGCCGGCTCCGGGCGGAGCCGCCGGGGCAGCGGCACGACCCCGCGGACCTTCCGCCGGTAGGCCAGGTAGTCCTCGCCGTGCTCCCGGATCAGGTCGCGCTCCTCGAACCGCAGCCCGACGAAGATCATGCCGGTCATCAGCGATGCGAACCACAGGTGGCTCATCGTCATCAGCGGCGTCGCCCAGAACGCGATCAGGAAGCCCAGCATCAGCGGGTGCCGGCAGACCCGGTACAGCAAACGCATCGTGAATCGAAGGGGTGTGTGCTCCCGGTTCATCGCGTAGCAGACCGTCTGACGCAGCCCGAACAGATCGAAGTGGTTGATCAGGAAGGTCGAGAGCAGCACGGTCCCCCAGCCCAGCGCCGCCACGGCGTACACCGCCCACGCCCCCGGGCCGGTCAGGTCCCACAGCACCCCCGGCAGCGGGCGCCACTGCCAGAACATCAGCAGCAGGATCAGGCTCGCCAGCACCACGAAGGTGCTGCGCTCGATCGCTCCGGGGATGTACCGCGTCAGCCACGCCTTGAACCGCGGGCGGGCCATCACCTCGTGCTGCAGGCAGAACAGGCCCACCAGGGACGCGTCCACCAGCAGCGCCAGCCAGAGCGGGCCCGGCGTCCCGTCGTTGATGTCCTTTGGCACCAGCACCCCGGCTACGAAGCCGATCATGTACAGGAACGTTCCGAAGAACAGCAGGTAGGACACCAGCCCGTAGACCAGCACGCCCAGGCGTGCGGCCGGGGGGCGGGCGTCGGGCGTGGCGGGGGACTCGTCGGCATGAGTGGGGGTGGTCTGCATGGCTCGTGCTCCGGTGACCCGCGCGCTCGGGCGCGGAGGGCTTCGGGGCGCGAAACGCTCGCGCCGCACCGGGCATGCGTCAACGGCACGCACCGCCGCTCAGGTTGAACGCGGAATCCCCGCCCGCCTCAGAGCGCGGCCCAGGCGCCCCACGCCAGGATCGCCAGCCACACCAGCCCCTTGATCGTGAAGAAGGCGAACGCGCCGATACCGCCCGCCTTGATGAGCTTGTGCGATTTCATGAACGATCCTACTCCCCGCGACCGAGCGAGTCCCGAACGGCGCGACACAAACGATCGCGCCTCCCGACCCGGCACACACAAGTGAGGCCCGCACGCGCCCGACTCCGCAGTTTCCGAGATGGCGTCACCCCCCGGGGTCGATGGTGTCACCGGATGACCATTCCCGAACCCAAGCCGTGCCCCTGGAGCGCCGTCGCGACGGAGAACCGGCTCGCGTGGCGTTCAACGGACGACCAGCGGGCGTCCTCGGGCGAGCGCCGTCCGATCTGGGAGGCCGATGTCCGCATTGGCGGGGCGCTGCGGGAGTGCGACCGCGCCGGTCACCCGCGTGCGCTGGGTCGGCTGATCGCGGGGCGGCCCGGGCCGGCCTGAGACCTGTCCGCGTGCGATCTGAGTCCATTTGAGGGGGTTTTATGGGCGGGGGTGCATTCCCGGGCCGACAATTGGCGCATGGCATCCGACTACCACATCCCTCACGCCGCCGATGACCTCACCCCAGAGCCCAGCGACCGGCTGACGCGACCGTTCATGCGGTTCTCCAGCCTCGCCAGCTCCGGCGGCATCGTGCTGCTGTTGTGCACCATCGTCGCGCTGGTCTGGTCGAACTCCGCGGCCCATCAGTCCTATCACGAGGTCTTCCACGAGACCTACCTCACCATCGGCGTCGGGGACGTCACCGTCCCGGCCGAGGGCACCGAGCACGTCCACGTCGAGGCGACCGACCCCGAGACCGGCGAGGTCGCACGCCCCGACCCGGGCGTGACGCACCCGAACTTCTCGCCCGACGACGCCGACGGGCCGGCGGACGCCGCGCACGACGCGGGCGTGGACGGCGGGGGGGGCAAGTCGTACGCGAGCGGGACCGAGTTCTCGGTGATCGGCAAGTCCTACTCGCTGCACTGGTGGATCAACGACTTCCTGATGGCGATCTTCTTCCTGCTCGTCGGGCTCGAGATCAAGCGCGAGATCCTGGTCGGCGAGCTCTCGGACCCCAAGCGGGCGGCCCTGCCCATCTTCGCCGCGATCGGCGGCATGGTCGCCCCGGCGCTGATCTACGCGGGCTTCAACTGGGGCAACGCGAGCACCATCTCGGGCTGGGGCATCCCGATGGCGACCGACATCGCCTTCGCGATCGGCATCCTGGCGCTGCTGGGCTCGCGCGTGCCCAACTCGCTCAAGGTCTTCCTCACCTCGCTGGCCATCGCAGACGACCTGGGCGCGCTGATGGTCATCGCGATCTTCTACACCGACAAGCTCGACATGATGGCGATGGGCTACGCGGGCGCGATCCTGGTCGCGCTGCTGGCCTTCAACGCCATGGGCTTCCGCAACGTGCTGTGGTACATCCTGCCCGGGCTGGTCCTCTGGTTCTTCGTCTACGAGTCGGGCATCCACGCCACCATCGCCGGCGTGCTGCTCGCGGCGGCGATCCCGGTCCGCTCACGCGTCGACGGGGCCCGCTACTCCCGCTACACCCGCAACGCCCTGGACACCTTCGAGGAGCACATCGAGCAGGGGGCCGGGCCGAAGGACATCACCGTGCGCCAGCGGGCCGCCGTGCTGGCGATCGAGAAGAACAACAGCCTGGTCGTCCCGCTGCTCAACCGCATGGAGCACGCCCTGCACCCCTGGGTCGCCTTCGTGATCATCCCCGTGTTCGCGCTGGCCAACGCCGGCGTCGAGATGTCCGGAGGGTTCGTGGAGTCGGTCAAGGGGCCCGTCTCGATGGGCGTCATCCTCGGCCTGTTCATCGGCAAGCCGCTGGGCGTCGCCGGCTTCGGCTTCATCGCCTGCAAGCTCGGCATCGCGAGCCTGCCGAGCGGCGTGACCTGGCGCCACATCATCGGAGCCGGCTTCCTCGCGGGCATCGGCTTCACCATGGCGATCTTCATCGCCAACCTCGCCTTCAAGGGCCCCGACGCCGCGTACAACCTCGAGCACGCCAAGATCGGCATCCTCGTCGCCTCGTTCGGCGCCTCGGTCATCGGCCTGCTCATCCTCGCCACCGCCCCCGGGCCCAAGCCCAACGAGCCCGCGGCCCACACCCCGCTGGGCAAGCCCGACGCCCCCGACGACAGCAAGCCCGTCGCCAAGACCGAGTGACCCCGCCGGCGGGAGAGCCCACCCCCGCGGCCCCCGACCGTAATCACGCCCCGGCACTTCGGGCTTGTGCAGGACGCCGGGGATCGGTAGGCTGGCCGGTGCGCGACGGCGCTCGTGCGGCATGCCGCCGCGCACACAGAGAAGAGAGAGCCCCATGAGAACGACCGCACCCATCGTGGCGACACTGCTCGCCGTCGCCGCCAATCCCCTGCAGGCAGACATCGTCTCGGTGTCCGGGGAGGTCGCCCACATCGCCGCCCCCGCCTCCGTCGAGTCGGGCGCGCTCTCCACGCCTCAGCTCATGCACGTGTTCCTGGAGCGGGAGAACGTGAACTTCTCGGGGATCGTGAACCGCGTGAACCCGCCCATCGGGTTCGACAACACCGTCACCAACGCCGCGACGGTGGGCTATTCGGGCCTGGTCGACAGCCACATGATCCACTTCGACAACATCGGGCAGGCCGACCTCGACGAGGCGACCGGGCGCATCACGTTCGACAACACCATCGTGGCGATCATCTTCATCAACACGCAGCTCGACACGTCCGACGCCCAGCTCGGAGCGATCGGCACGCTGTACCCCGGCGGGCTTGCCAACCGCGGCTTCTCGGGCTTCGACACCATACGCCTGGAGTCGCCCAACTCGGTCTTCGTGGCGCTTGCCAACGGCGGCGCGATGGACCAGATCCGCGTGCTCACCACCGTCCCCGCGCCCTCCGGCACACTCGCGCTCGCCTCGATCGCCCTGTTCGCCTCACGCCGCCGGCGCTGACCCGCTGACTCACGATCGATCTCAAAGCAATCGACCCTGCCCCCAGCTATCGCCTTGCTCCAAGTGAGGGGGGGTCAGAACGGGGGCAGGTCGTCGTCGTCGCCGTCGTAGCCGAGGTCGGGCGGGGGCAGGTCGCGGTCCGGGCCGCCGCCGTCGCGGTGATCGCTGACGGGCCCGGTCTGGCGTCCCGGCGCGAAGGTGTAGCGGGTGGAGCCGGGCTCGGGGTAGTCGCCCCCCACCTTCCCGCCCGCGGGCGGGTGCCCGGTGAAGCCGGGGTCGGGGCTGTCGTGCCCGTAGCTCTGGTTGAAGCTGTCGGAGCCGTGGTAGCCGTCGTGGTTCTTGAAGCGGGTGGTCTTCATGTCCCAGACGAGCTTGACGATGCCGGTGGGCCCGTTTCGCTGCTTGGCGACGATGAGCTCGGTGAGGTTGAGCTTGTCGCGGTTGGCCTCGTCGAACTCGGGGCTCTTGGGGTCCCAGGTGGGGTCGCCGCGGTGGTAGTAGGCCTCGCGGTGCAGCAGCATCACCACGTCGGCGTCCTGCTCGATCGAGCCGGACTCGCGCAGGTCGCTCATGCGCGGGCGGTTGCCCTCGCGCTGCTCGGCGCCGCGGTTGAGCTGGGCGAGGCAGACGACGGGCACGGAGACCTCGCGCGCCAGCGCCTTGATCCCGCGCGAGATCTCCGAGACCTCGACCTGCCTGCTCTCGCGCGCCGCCCCGGGGCTGGTCAGCAGCTGGAGGTAGTCGATGATGACGCACTTCACGCCGTGCCGCTGCACCATCCGCCGCGCCTTGGCCCGCAGCTGCAGGATGGTCAGCCCCGGCGTGTCGTCGATGTGGATGGGGGCCCCGCGCAGCTCGTCGCACGCCTGCGTCAGCGTGTTGAAGTCGGAGTTGCTGATCTGCCCGGTGCGGAGCTTGTGGGCGTCGATGCCCGAGCGGGCCGAGATCAGGCGCTGCACCAGGCTCGCGCGGCTCATCTCAAGGCTGAACAGGCCCACCGGCACCGGCTTGCTCGCCGACGGGCCGCTCCAGGGCGTGCGCCCGCCGAAGGCGATCTGCTCGGCCAGGTTCAGCGCCAGCGCCGTCTTGCCCATCGAGGGGCGGGCCGCCAGGATCTGCATCTCGCCCGGCTGCAGGCCCGACAGCAGGTCGTCCAGGTCGTCGAACCCGGTCGCCAGGCCGGTCACCGGCTGGCCCGAGTCCTTGGCCTGCTCGATCTGCTCGTACACCTGCTGGAGCAGCTCGGCCAGCGTCTCCTGGTCCTGCGATTCCTCCTCCTGCGCGATGTCGAAGACCAGCTTCTCGGCCTCGTCGATCACCTCGCGGGCCGCGTCCGGACGGGACATCCCGTCCTCGTACGCCCGGTGCAGGATGGTGCCCGCGGCGTTGATCAGGCGACGCAGGCGGGCCGTGTCCGAGATGATCCGGGCGTAGTGGGGGGCCGCCGCGGCGCTGGGGACCGCCGCCGCCAGCTCGGTGATGTACTCCGAGCCCCCGACCCGGTCGAGCAGCCCCTTGCCCCGCAGCGCCTCGATGAGTTGCACCGGGTCGCCGCTCTGGCGGGCCTCCCAGTTCTCCAGCAGGGCCTGGTAGATCGCCCCGTGCGACTCGGAGTAGAACTGCTCGCGCGACGCGACGATCGGGACGACGTCGGTCAGCACGTCCGGGTCCAGCAGGATCGCGCCCAGCAGGCTCCGCTCGGCGTCCTCGCTCTGCGGGGGCAGGCGGTCGAACAGCTGCCCCAGCTCGATCGTGGGCCGGTCCCCGAACTTGCCCCGGCCCCCTCGACCCCCTCGCTCACCGGGCTTGAACTCGAACTGTGCGGTCGATCCCTGACTCACGTGTGCCGCTCCTTGGCCCCAGTGTGACGGATGCGCGCCCGCTCGGTGCGCAACTGACAGCGTACACACACAGACTCGTGGACTCTCAGCGAATTGTCCACAATCCGCCCGACCTATCGTGATTCATGCCCATCGAGAACGTCGCCGCGACCTGGTCCGCCGAGGAACTGCTGCCCGACCCGCTCCCGGGCTCCCCCATGCCCCTGTTCCGGGCCTGGTTCGACGAGATGGCGGAGGCCGGAGACACCCCGAACCCCAACGCCATGACGCTGGGCACGGTCTCGCCCAGGGGGCGTCCGCGGGCCCGGGTGGTGCTGTGCCGCGGGATCGACGTCGAGCGGGGGTACATCCAGTTTTACACGAATTACCGCTCGGACAAGGGGCAAGAGCTGGAGGCCAGCCCGGTCGCCAGCGCGACCTTCCTGTGGGACCACGCCAAACGCCAGGCCCGCCTGGAGGGCAGGGTGGTCAAGGCTCCGGAGCACGAGTCCGACGCCTACTTCGCCAACCGCCACTGGACCAAAAGGATCGGCGCCTGGGCCAGCAACCAGTCCCAGCCGCTGGACGACCGCGACCAGCTCATCGCACGCGTCGGCGAGGTCATCGAGGAGCTGGGCCTGGACCTGAACGCCCTCATGGCCATCGACGACGGCGGCCCGAACGTGGACATCCCCCGCCCGCCCCACTGGGGGGGCTTCCGCATCTACCTCGACCGGCTCGAGCTCTGGTGCGAGGGGTCCGGGCGCACCCACGACCGGGCCCGCTGGAGTCGCGAGCTGAGCGAGGCCGAAGTGGACGGCATCCCCGGGTTCACGGGCGGTGCCTGGAGCTCGACCCGTTTGCAGCCGTGAGTCAGCCGGTGGGCGACCAGCCCGCGCCCGCGCAGGCCCGTCGGATGCGAGCCCGGACGGAGGCCTTGGGGTCGTCGAGCGCGTCGAGGACGAGCGGGGTGACGTGACGACGGTAGCGTGGGTGGTCGGCGGCGAGCCGGACCAGCCCGCCGATGGCCCAGGCCCTCACGAAGGTGTTCTCGTCGTAGGCGTTGTGTTTGAGCGCGCGGTAGGCCGACTGCGCGCACGAACCGGGGCACACCGTCTCGTTGAGCACCTGCACCAGCGGCAACCGGACGTTCCAGTGATGGTCGCCGGAAATGGCGTCCGCGATCGCCGGCACGTGGTCCGAAGCGTCCCACCCGTGGTTCGAGACGTACTCCCACAGCAGCCACGCGGCCCCGGAGCGAGAAGCATCGGAGCCGCCGGCGCTCAGTTCGCCCAGCAGGCTGCTCGCGAGGTCGTCCGTCATCGGCGTGGACGCGGCGAACGCACGCAGCCCGGACGGGTCCCTGGTGTCGAAATCGTCGAGCACGCGGCGCAGGGATGGCTTCCGGGCGGGTGGCATGTCCGGAATACCGGTCTGCATCGGGCCCGGGTGCGGTATCCTCCGTTCGGGCGGGGCAACCACGAGGGAGGACTCGGCGTGCGACACTGGATTCATGCGATGACGACCGTTGTGACGGGGCTGCTGTCGGGCGTTTCGTGCGCTCAAAGCGCCGACAAGCCGTGGGCCTTCTACCCGGGGCACGGCGTGAACGCGAAGACCCACATCGTACTGATCTCTGGCGACGAGGAGTACCGGTCGGAGGAGGCCCTGCCTCAACTCGCCCGGATCCTGTCGTGCCGGCACGGGTTCATGTGCACGGTGCTGTTCTCGCAGGACCCCGAGACCGGGGAGATCGACCCGGACAATCGCACGCACCTGCCCGGGCTGGAGACGCTGACGCGGGCCGACCTGATGATCATCGCGACGCGCTTCCGCGACCTGCCCGACGACCAGATGCGCTACATCGACCTGTACCTGCTCTCGGGCAAGCCGGTGATCGGGCTGCGCACCGCGACGCACGCGTTCAACATCTCGGACGGCTCGATCTACAAGGGCACGCACACGTGGAACTCGCCCATGCCCGGCAACGAGGGCGGCTTCGGGCGGCAGGTGCTGGGCGAGACGTGGATCGCCCACCACGGAGCCCACGGCTCGCAGAGCACGCTGGGAGTGGTGGCGGACGGGTCGCGGACGCACCCGATCGCACGCGGGCTGGTGGGGCCGGACGCGGCGCACATCTGGGGGCCGACGGACGTGTACGAGGTGCGTCTGCCGCTGGTGGACGACGCGACGCCGGTCGTGCTGGGGGCGGTGCTGGACGGGATGGCCCCGGACTCGCCCGTCGCGGACTCGGACAAGAACCGGCCGATGATGCCGGTGGCGTGGACACGCGAGTCTGATCTAGGTGGGGGGGTCACGCGCCGTGTGTTTACGACGACGATGGGGGCCGCGACGGATCTGGTGGCCGACGGCACGCGGATGATGCTGGTGAACGGGGTGTACTGGGCGCTGGGGCGCGGGGCGGACATCCCCGAGGCTGGCAGCGACGCCCGGATCGTCGGCACCTACGAGCCGACGGACTTCGGCTTCGGCGGGTTCGTGCGCGGCGTGAAGCCGAGCGACCACGAAACAAACTGCCCGCCCGACCCGGCACCCGAGGAAGACAACACGGACGAGACCGAGGCTTCAGACGAGGACGCTACCCCATGAGATCAGTTCTGTTGCTAGTGCTTGGGGCGTTGATGGGTCACGCCGTGTCGTGCGGGGTGGCGCGGGCGTCGAGCGGCCTGCCATCGCAGCCGGACGCGTCTCAACCTGCCCAGGCGCAGCCAGCGAATCCTGCACCAGAAGCTCGGTTCGAGATCGAGCCGGGCAGCACGGTGCTGATCGTGGGCAACACGTTCGCCGAGCGGCTGGACGAGAGCGGGTACTTCCACGCGCTCATCCACGCGGCCCACCCGGACCACAACCTGAGGATCCGCTCGGTCGCGTGGAGCGGCGATACGGTCAGCCTGCGCCCGCGCGAGATGAACGTGCCGACCATGCTGGACCACGTGGACGCGTACGACCCGGACGTGATCTTCATGTTCTTCGGGATGGTTGAGTCGTTCGAGGGTGAGGCGGGGCTGGCGAAGAGATCGGCGATGGGTCTGGCCTGGCCTGGATCAGCGGACTGGACCGTGGGGCTTT
>JBICID010000092.1:0-63228 GCA_043101615.1 Phycisphaerales bacterium JB040
TTCCTCCGGTTTGACACCGGCAGTCTCGCTAGAGTCCCCGCCATGACGCGCTGGCAACTAGCGATAGGGGTTGCGCTCGTTAAGGGACTTAACCCGACACTTCACAGCACGAGCTGACGACAGCCATGCAGCACCTGTGCATGTTCCACTCAGAGAGCGTCACCACTGTTTCCAATGGCTAATCCATGCATGTCAAGACCAGGTAAGGTTCTTCGCGTTGCCTCGAATTAAGCAACATGCTCCACCGCTTGTGTGAGCCCCCGTCAATTCCTTTGAGTTTTAGCCTTGCGACCGTACTCCCCAGGCGGCACACTTAACGGTTTTCCTTCGGCCGGGAGGGCGTGAAAGCCTCCCCGACCTAGTGTGCATCGTTTACGGCGTGGACTACCGGGGTATCTAATCCCGTTCGCTCCCCACGCTTTCGTGCCTGAGCGTCAGGACAGGCCCAGTCGATTGCCTTCGCCATTGGCGTTCCCATGAATATCTATCCATTTCACCGGTCCACTCATGGTTCCATCGACCCCTACCTGCCTCAAGATTGGTGGTTCACCCCGCAATTCCACGGTTGAGCCGTGGGCTTTCACGAGATGCCTACCAATCCGCCTGCGCACGCTTTAAGCCCAGTGATTCCGATTAACGCTCGGGCCTTCCGTATTACCGCGGCTGCTGGCACGGAATTAGCCGGCCCTTCCTCTGGGTCTGCTCATGGTTGCTAGACCCTGACAGTGGTTTACACGTCGAAGACGCTTCATCCCACACGCGGCATTGCTCCGTCAGGCTTTCGCCCATTGCGGAAGATTCGTTACTGCAGCCTCCCGTAGGAGTCCGGGCAGTGTCTCAGTCCCGATGCGGCGGGTCATGCTCTCACACCCGCTACCCGTCTTCGGCTTGGTGAGCCGTTACCTCACCAACTACCTGATAGGACGATCGCCGCTCCCGAGGCGGTAAACCTTTCCTCCGTAGAGCACATGGGGTATTACCCTGAATTTCTCCAGGCTATCCCCCACCTCGGGGCACGTTCGATCGTATTCCTCGCCCTTTCGCCACTCTCCCCGAAGGGATCGTTCGACTTGCATGTTTTAGCCATGCCGCCAGCGTTCAATCTGAGCCAGGATCAAACTCTTCAATTGAATATCGTTGCACGACGAGCGGGAAACCCGCTCGCCGATCGCTTCAATCAAAGCCGATCCGACTGAACCCGGTCGTGCCTGTTGCCAGGGCGTACCGGGCCGGTCTCCATCCAACAGCCGGTGTACGCACAAGCTGCCGAATGCCCGAGGCGACTAAACCTCGGGAGTGTCTCATCACTCAAAGATCAGTCCTCCGCCGGGGTGGCGGAGGGGGCTGTTCACAACACAAAAGTGTGAGACGATGGCAGGGCCTGTGAAACCCAGCCACCAGCACTTGATCGACGAGCACCGGCCACGCTTGATGGCCCCGGGTGTGTTCCCGGTATGCTCGCCGCACACTCTCGCGGTGAACCCAACTGTTCACTTGCCAAGGAAGGAGTGGGGGACGCCCGTCCGGACGCCGCCCCGGCCACGCGAAGTGGCGAGGGATATCGTAGCCGTCACCCCCGTTTGGTCAAAACCGCGGGCCAAAAAAGTCAAGATTGTCGACCCGCATCGGGCGACCCCGCACCCCCGGATTCGCCAGAAACCCCCTCCGCGACACCGGGAACGCCCCTCCGACGCGGGTCCGGCACCACCGCCACCGGAGCCGCCCACACCCGCTCCACCGGCACATGCCCGCGCTGGCTCGCACGTCGCACCCCGCGCACCGTCCGGGCCGCCTCGATCAGGGTGGCCCCCGTCGTCCGGATGTCGTCCACCAGCACCACCAGCCGGGCCTCGCCCAGCACCGCCGCGTCCCCGCGACGCCGGAACACCCCGCGCACGTTCAGGGCCCGCTGGCTCCTGGGCACCGACGTCTGGCTCGGGCCGTGACGCCGGCTCAGCCCCCGCACCACCCGCGCCCCCGACGCGGACGCCACCCCTCGCGCGATCACCAGCGTGTGGTCGATCCCGCGCGACACCCGGTGACGACGGCTCGTCGGCACCGGCACGATCGCCACCCCGCTCGGGGGGATCTCGTACCGCTCGAACGCCTCACGCAGGCGCTCACCCAGCGCACGCCCGAGCTGTGTTCCCACCAGCCGCCACCCCGCGAACTTCACGTCCCGCACAGCGTCACCCAGCACCCCCTCGTCGTCACCCAGGCAGACGCACCGCCCCCACGGCAATGTCGCGTCACGACACGACGCGCACCCGTCCCCGTCCGACTCGTGCGCCCCGATCCCCGTCCCGCACCGCCAGCAGCGGGTCTCGACCGCGGCCGGCGACCACCCCTCCAGCTCCGCACGGCGACGGAAACTCCGCGACCGCACCCCGATCCAGGCCTCCTCGAACGACTCGAGCAGGCGTGCGCGGGCCGGCACGACCGTGGGAGCGGGCTTGGGCTCGAGCACCGAGGCGGGCGGGGCGTCCCCGGGGCTCCTCGGGGGCCACCGGAACCGGGACTCGGCTTCGGGTCGGGCGTTGTCCATCGTCAAGCGCCCAGGCGCGTGCGGATCAGCGTGGCCCGCTCGATGCGGCGCTCCTGCTGGTCCAGCGTGCGTCCGACGGCCCGCTGCAGGTGCGCCGGCTGCACCGCCAGCATCAGCCGGTTGATCTCGACCGGGTCGATGTCGGCCACCAGCCCCAGCGACGTGCCCAGCCGGGCCAGCCCCAGCAGGTCCAGCGACTCGGACGTCGCCATCAGGCGCGCCGACCGCAGCGTCGCGCACGCCCGGTGCACCCGGTCCTCCAGCCACACCCGGCGCGTCCGCAGCAGCTCCTTGCGGGCGTGGCGTTCGTAGTCGATCACGCGCGGCACGATGTCCCGCTCCATCTCGTGCAGCAGCACTTTCTCGCTCTTGCCCAGCGTCGTCTGGTTCGAGAGCTGGTAGAGGTCGCCCGCGGCGTCGCTGCCCTCCCCGTGGAACCCGCGCACCGCCAGCGACATGTCCACCGCCGCGTGCTTGACCTTGTCGATCTCGCCGGTCAGCTTCAGGCCCACCAGGTGCAGCATCACGCTGAAGCGGATGCCCGTCCCCACGTTCGTGGGGCAGCAGGTCAGGTACCCGAACCGGGGGTGGAAGGCGTAGTCCAGCCCCGCCTCGATCTGGTCGTCGATGTCGTTGAGGGCCGCGGCCGCCTCGGTCAACGCCAGCCCGGACCGGATCGCCTGCATCCGCAGGTGATCCTCCTCGTTCACCATCACGCTCTGGCGCTCGTCGGGCAGCCCGATCGCCACCGCCCGCGGGCGGTCGGTCGAGCCAGGCTGGCCGGTCACCTTCCCGCGCGCGTGCTGGCGGCTGACGAGCTGGCGCTCCACGAGCAGGTCACGCTCCGTGTCGTTCAGGTCGCGCAGGTCCACCCACATCACCGAGTCCGCCAGCGACACGTCCATCAGGCGTGCGTGCGCGAGCTGCAGCACCTCCATCTGCTGCTCGGGCGTCGCGGTCGTCTGGAACGGGTAGCCCGCCAGGTTGCGGGCCAGTCGCACGCGGCTGGACATCACCACGTCCGCCGCGGCGCCCTCGCCCCGAAGCCACTCCGCCCCGCGATCGAACACGGGCAGGCCGCCCTGGTCGCCGCTCTCAACCATGGCGAGCCCCCATCACGCGTCCCCCTCCGAGAGCAGGGTGCGGAGCTGCTCGATCTCCTGCTTGATCTCCGCCGCCCGCTCGTACTTCTCCCCCTGCACCGCCGAGTGCAGCGCCTTGTGCAGCTCCGCGAGCCGCCTGGTCCGCTCCGCCGGATCGCCCAGGATCGTCTCGAGCCGCCCGCCCCCGCGACTGTCCTCCAGCGCACGCTTCGGGATCTTGCCCACGTGGTGCGACCCGCCCTCGTGCGCCCGCTCGATCAGCGGGCCCAGCCGCTCCTCGAACGCGCTGTAGCAGTCCGGGCAGCCCAGCAGCCCGGTCTGCTTGAACTTGGCGTAGGTCGTCCCGCACGAGGCGCACGACGGCGTGCCGGGCGCCCCCTTCCCCGGCGCGGTCGGCCCGCCCACCATGAACTTGCCGATCAGCTCGCTCACCGGGGCCGGCACGGACTCCTGGGGCTTCTCCGGCGGACCGCCCCCAGCGGCGCACACCTCGCACAGGTGCTTCTCACGCTTCGTGTTGGAAGCGTCGATCAGCACCTCGTGGATCGTGGCCTCGCGTTGCCCGCAGTTCTCGCACAGCACCGGTCGCTCCCGCCCGGACGCCTCGACGCGCCCGCTCGCTGAATCCTAACCGGAAACCGGCCCGGATCAGGGTTTCACCCGGAATTCCCGCGTACCGCGCGGCGCACGAAAAAGGCCGTGCACAACGCACGGCCCGTGTGACTCAGCCAAGGGGCACGCTCAGTCGACCTGCTTCTGGTCGCGTGTGTAGCCATACTTGCGCTTCAGCGGCTTGACGACCAGCCCGGTGCGGATCGCACGCGTCGAGGCCTTGATCCGCTTGGTCCGGCTGTTGCCCTTCTCGTCGGTGATCACCGCGTTCACGGTCTGCAGGTTCGGCTTGAAGGTGCGACGGCTGATGCCGGTGGTCTTCAGGCCGAAACCGCCCTTGGTGATCTTGGCGCCGCCGTAGGCACGCTTCTTGCCGAAGGTCGTCTTCTTGCCGGTAAAGTGGCACTCGTAGGGCATGGGTCACCTCTCGAATCCCGACCGCATCGCCGGGCCGCAATGCTAGCCCGCTCCCCCGCCCCGGCAAGTGCCTCGCCCCGCCCGATTTGCCCTCACGCCCGAGACAGGTCCTGTCGCTTCAGCATCAGCTCCAGCGTCTGGGCCACCATGTCCACCTCGCGCTCCGTCAATCCCCCGAAGAACGGCAGCGCGATCGTCCGCTGGCTCACGCTCTCGGCGATCGGCATCGAGGGAGGCGATCCCGCGAACAGCTCGGCGAAGTACGGCTGCTGGTGGATGCACGGGAAGTAGTCCCCCGCCCCCACCTCGTGGTTCCGCAGCCCGTGGATGATCCGGTCCCGCTCGTCACGACCGAACCCGGCCGCGAGCCGAACAACAAACACGAACCAGCTCATCTCAGCGTCCCGGCTCACCGTCGGCAGCACCAGGTCCGTGTTGGACAGCAGCCGGTTCACGTACATCCGCGCCACCCGCTGGCGGCCCTCGATCAGCTCGTCCAGCCGGCGCATCTGCGCGACCCCCAACGCCGCGGTCACCTCCGACATCCGGTAGTTGAACCCCAGACGCTCGTGCGTCAGCCACGAGCCCTGGTCCGCGTTCCGCCCGCGATGGGCCGGCACCGCCCGCCCCTGGTTCCGCAGGCTGCGGCACTCGTCGGCCAGCCGGTCGTCGTCGGTCACGATCATCCCGCCCTCGCCGGTGCACACCTGCTTGTTGGGATAGAAGCCGAACACCCCGGCCCGGCCGAAGCTCCCGCACGCCTTGCCCTTCAATCGCGTCCCCAGCGCCTCGCAGCTGTCCTCCACCAGCGGGATCTCGTGCTTGGCGGCGATCCGGGCGTACTCGTCGAAGTGCTCCGGGTTCCCGAACGCCTCGACCGCCAGGATCGCCCTGGTCCGGGGCGTGATCGCCGCCTCGATCCTCGACGGGTCCAGGTTCAGGCTCCGCGGGCAGATGTCCACGAAGACCGGCGTCGCCCCCACGTACAGGATCGCGTTGGCCGAGGCCACAAACGAGAACGGCGTCGTGATCACCTCGTCCCCCGCCCCGATCCCCAGCGCCCGCAGCACCAGGTGCAGCGCCGCCGTGCCCGAGCTCACCGCCACCGCGTGACGCGTCTCGCACCGCCCGGCCACCAGCCCCTCGAACGCCTCCTGCATCGGCCCGATCGACAGGCGACCGGAGCGCAGCACCTGCAGCACCAGCTCCTCTTCCAGCAGGCTCAGGTCCGGACGGCTGAGGGGGATCTCGATCGACATGGCTCCCTCTTCGGCTCCACGCCCACGCGGGCACGACTCAGTGTACGTCCCCGCGGGCGACCGGCGGCGCGTCAGGACGCGTGCCGGCGACGGGCCACCGACGCCAGCCGGTCCGCCGCCTGCTCGATGCTCAGACCGTCGTACGCGCAGGCCGCCTCGATCGCACGCCCCTCGCGGGCCTGACGCTCGATCGTGTTGTGCTGCGTGATCACCGTCGAGTGGTTGCTGCGGCGCATCGCACGCGCGATCTCCGGGTAGCTCAGGTTCGTGTGCAGACGCGCCACCAGCACCGCCAGCGACCGGGCCAGCACCACCCGGCGCACCCGCGTCCGCCCGGTGAACTCCGCCGGCTCGACGCCCAGCTCCGAGCACGCCGCGTGGATGATGTCCCGCACCGACAGCGGCCCGAGACGCGCAGGCTCGGTCGCACCGCCCCCGCGGGCCGCCACCGCGCGCGCCGCCGTCTCGATCCCGATCGATCCGACGCCCCCGCCCTCGAAACGCCAGATCGCCTCGGTCTGCGCCACCAGCCCCTCCAGCTCACGCACGCCGCCCGTCACCCCCCCGATCCGGACCGAGCCCTCCGCCAGCACGCGGCACGCCTCGTCGTCCATCGGCAGACGCCTCCGGTCGCTCACCGCACGCGCGATCCGGGCACGCAGGCCCGCCTCCGGCGCGTCCAGGCGCACCACCAGCCCGCCCGACAGGCGGGACCGCAGCCCCGCGTGCAGCGACTCCACGCTCGAAGGCGGCTCGTCGGACACCAGCGCGATCCGGGCGCTCGCCGCCGTCAGCGCCCGCAGCGTCTGCACCAGCTCGTGCTGCGACTTGGCCTTCCCCGCGATGTTGTGCACGTCGTCCAGGCACAGCAGGTCCAGCTCGTTGTGGCGGCGCCGGAACTCGCCCATCGTTCCGTTCCGCACCGAGGCGACGTACTCGCTGATGTACCGCTCGCTGTCGGTCACACGCACACGCGCCGCGGGCAGGCCCGCGCGGAACTCCGTCGCGATCGCGTGCAGCAGGTGCGTCTTGCCCACCCCGCACGGGCCGTGGATCAGCAGCAGCGGGTCCGGGCAGTCGCCGCGGGCGAACCGGCGCGACGCCTCGAACGCGACCTCGTTGGACCGGCCCACCACGAACGACTCGAAGCGGTGATGCGCCGGCAGCGACGGGCGACGCGACGCCTGCGGCCCACGCGACACGGGCGCACGCTCCGCACGAGCGGGCGCCGACTCGGCGGGCGTGGCCGCGGTCTCGATCGTCACCCGCCCCGCGCCGTGCGCCGTCGCCAGCTCCTCGAGCGTGCCCGCGAAGCGGCGCTCGATCTGGTCGGCTAAGAAGCGGTTCGCGACGCGGACCGTCAGCCCGTCACGCTCGAACCGCAGGCGTGTCTGATCCCCGAAGTACCGGCCCGCGGGGCCCGCCCCGATCCGGTCGACCAGGCTCGCGTGCAGCGCACGCTCCGTCTCGCCCGCGTCACGCGAGCGGGCGGCGCCCGATCCATTGGACGCGCCGCCGGTCTGGCGACGCTCGTCCCCGGGTCGCCCGAACTCCGTTCCGGCCTGCTCCCGATTCGTCCTGGTTGGCCGAGTTCCCTCGGCGGCTCTTGCTTCGTGACACCGTTCCACGGTCACACCCGTCCTGGATTTCACACCGGCCGGTCCGGGAGACGCCGCAGCGCCGTGCTTCCCTGCGGCCGAGACGTCGCGGCATCGTGCCCCGGCGCCTCGGTCGCGGCCCGGAAAGGCCGTCGTCCATGTACTGAGCGGTCCGTGCCTCCGGCTGGAACCCGACCCTCTCGCGTGCTGTGCGCACACCAACCGCCGACCCGGCCTGTCGCCGTCCGGGCGAGGGATCGTCGTGATCCGAACTCGCTGGGTGATGCCAACACGAGGGAGGGCCGTGAGAGCCCCGCCGCCGGTCGCTTTCCCTGACCGGCGGGCAGACAGTACACACTCAACGCGATCGATCCAAACGCGAAATTCACGATCGCGCCGGGGGTCTCCCCGATGGCGCAATGCGTTCAAGCACTTAGGGCCCGAAAACAAAATCAATCCACAGCCCGCCCCGAATCTGGACGTGGTGTGGATAGCCGTGTGCACGACACCTCAGCACACCCACTCGCGCACCCGACGCTCCACGAGCACCCGGACCGGCGCGCGTTCACAGCCCCTTGATGTACGCCAGCTTGGTGTCGAAACGCTCGAACCCGAACCGCTCGTACAGACGCAGCGCCGGCCCGTTGCGCTCGTCCACCGCGCACGTCAGCGTCGGCTCGGGCGACAGCGCCGCGGCACGCGCCACCGAGTCACGCAGCAGCAGCCCGCCCAGACCCAGCCCGCGCACCCGCGCCGACAGGCCCAGGTACACCAGCTCCACCGTGTCCAGCGACGGGTTCCGGTTCAGCAGGCAGCACCCCACCGGCTCCCCGTGCCGGCGCACCAGCCGCCACAGCGCGGGATCGAACTGCCCCGCCGCGCGATGGCTCTCGATGATGTCCGACAGGTCGCGCAGCCCGCACAGCTCCGGGCAGTCCAGCGTGTCCTCGTACGACGCCAGCAGCGCCGCCGCCAGCACCGCGTGATCGTCCGGGTCGCCCAGGCGCCCCACCGGCGTCACGCTGATGCCCTCGGGCCACGCCTCCACGCACAGACTGCGGTCCTCGCGCGTGATCGGGCGACGAAGGTACGACAGCGCCGCGATCCGTGTCAGCCCGCCCCCCTCCAACGCCTCGATCGCCCAGCCCTCCCCCGGCCCCGGCAACGCCTGCAGCAGGCGCAGCTCGGGGCGGTGGTCGGTCAGGTGAACCACCGCCGCCCGGACCGCCGCGGCCCGTCGCTCCGCGTCATCGTCCGTTTCGGGCGTCGCCGCCGGCTCGGACAGGAACAGCACCGCCGTCTTGCCCGGACCGGGCACCGCCAGGCACACCGGGCCCACCGTCTCGCCCACGCGACAGGCGAAGAACAGGTCCAGGTCGATCCCGTGCGCCGGCGCCGCCTCGATCAGGTTCCGCGCCCCGCGCGCCTGCCTCACACCGCTGCCGCCCACCAGGCGGGCCGCGGCGGCCAGCAGCAGCGATCTGGGCACAGGCCCGGCCACCGGGCCGGGGTCGGGCAGAGACTTCAGCTGGTCCGGGGTGGAGGTCACACGCGTCGCCTCGGCTCTGGAAACCCGCCCGCTCGCGCCGGTTGTGTCGGAACCACCGGTTGACGGCGTGCGGACCTTCACTAGACTATCGACCCGGCGTGCGGTTTCCCTCCCCGAGGGGGCGGATTCGTGCGTGGGAAGGCCCGAAACCCAGCACCGACCCTCCGGACCCGGCAAACACACGAGGTTCCCCAATGACGACGCCGCGTTTCTTCAGCTCCCTTCACGACCAGTCTCCGACGGGGCGTCTGGGCCGCCTGTGCGTGTTCCTGCTCGTCGGGGCCGTGACGATCCTGGGCTGCCGGACCGCCCAGGCCCAGCCCCAGCCCGACCCGATCCCGACCCGCTGGGAGTTCCGCTTCGAGCCCGGCCCGCTCCGCCTGGCCCTGATCAACGTCGAGGGCGTCGGCCTGCAGCGGTACTTCTACTTCACCTACCGGATCACGAACTACTGGGACAACGACCTGCTCTTCGCCCCGGACGTGCAGCTCCGCACCAGCGAGGCCACCGTCATCCGCTCCGGGCGGGACGTGCCGCGCGAGGTCACCCGCAGCATCATCGAGCGCCTCGACAACCCCCTGATCGAGGACCAGATCTCGATCGTCGGCCAGGTGCTGCAGGGCCCGGAGCACGCCCGCGACGGCGTGGTCATCTGGCCCGCCGAGGACCTGGACGTGGACGAGGTCACCATCTTCTTCGGGGGCCTGTCCGGCGAGACCCGCGTCTACGAGACCGGCGAGGGCGACGACGCCCGGCGCTTCACCCTCCGCAAGACCATGATGCTCCGCTACGACACGCCCGGCGAGCTGGGCGACCGCGACAACCACGTGATCCCTCTCGCCGAAGAGCGCTGGATCATGCGGTAAATCCACCCCGGGGCCTCGTCGGGCTGGACCGCAAGACGGGTGCCCGCCTACCCTTCCCGCCCGCCACGCGTCGCGACAGACCGGGGCGGATCGACCCAGGAGACCTTGATATGGCACACAAAAAGGGACAGGGCTCGACCCGCAACGGGCGCGACTCCAACCCGCAGTACCGCGGGGTGAAGCTCTTCGGCGGCGAGAACGCCAAGCACGGCTCGATCATCATCCGCCAGTGCGGCACCCGCTACCAGCCCGGCTTTAACGTCAAGCGCGGTCGCGACGACACCCTCTTCGCCATGACCGCGGGCTCGGTCGTCTTCCAGGACCTGCCCCAGGGCAAGCGCGTCCACGTCGACCCCTTCGACGCCGACGTCGCCCGCCCCCAGTGGCTCCGCGAGTACCGCGCCGCCCAGGCCGAGAAGCAGGCCGCGGCCAGCTGATCGCCAGCCTCAATCCGAATCAACGAAGCCGCCCGGATGGGTGGTTTTTTTTATGCGCTCGCGTTGGTTCCTGAGAGCGCGTTCCGGATCGCGATGATCTCGGTGAGCAGCGGCTCCATCGCCCCGAGCGGCTGCTGCGTTGAGCCGTCGCTCATCGCCTTGCTCGGCTCCGGATGGCACTCGATGAACAACGCCGGCACACCCGACGCGGTCGCGGCGCGAGCGAGCAGGCCCGCCCGCTCCGGGCGCCCGCCCGTCTGCGTGCCGCTGCCGGGGAGCTGGGTCGAGTGGGTCACGTCGAAGCAGACCGGCGGTGAGCCCAACTGCGAGAAGCCCGAGCAGTCGAGCGCCATCAGGTCGCCCAGCCCGGTGAAGTCGTTCACCAGCCGGTGGTAACCGAAGAAGGTGCCGCGTTCGGTGAGCAGGACGTTCTCGCACCCCGCCTCGGCCAGCTTCTTCACCGGCCCGACCATCTCGTCCGGGCTGAGGAACTGGCCCTTCTTGACATTCACCCCCGCATCGTGGGACTTCCCTGCCTCGCCCGCCGCGAACAGCAGATCGGTCTGGCGGCACAGAAACGCGGGGATCTGCAGCAGGTCCACCACCCGGGCGGCGGGGTCGCACTGCTCGGGGGTGTGCACGTCGGTGGTCACCGGGACACCCAGCGTCTCGCGGATCCGGCCCATCCAGGCGAGGCCCCGCTCGAGCCCGGGGCCGCGGGGAGAGGTGACGCTGGAGCGGTTGGCCTTGTCGAAGCTGGCCTTGAAGATGTAGGCCAGCCCCAGGCGCTCGCAGAGCCCCTTGACGTGCTCGCCGATCGCGAGGCCCATCTCCAGCGACTCCAGCACGCAGGGCCCGGCGATGACCGCCAGCGGGCGATCGGACCCGATCCGAACGGGCTCGCCGGAGGGTGACGGGACGGAGCACTGGCGCGGCGTGGTGGGTGGGCTGGGGGGCATGATGTGCGGAGAATAGGTGGACGCGGGGCGGGTCGAGTGGAGAGTTTCGAACCGAATCGAGGGTTGTTCGGGCGAAGATTACCGAACAGGGCCAAACAATCGATGTTTGCCAGCGATTTTTGATTTTTTATCGCGACGAACACCGGTTTTGGGTCACCGGACGCGTAGTTCTTGTTATTCTCCGCCGAGTCTGTTTTCTCACTCCTCCTGAGATCGCAGCGGAGAGAAAGAGAGAGCCAGCGGACCCGGGCTTACCCCACCTGCACACACAGCCCGTGTTCTCGGAGGACCACCGATTGCTTGCTCGACAAATCCGCACCCCCCGGGCCCTTGGGTCCGGGGGGGCGATCTCGCTTTTGCACCGAATCGGGGCCGACGCCCCCCTATGCTGAGTCGCCCATCTTGGGGCGGGTAGCTCAGTTGGCTAGAGCATTCGCCTTACACGCGAAGGGTCCGGGGTTCGAGTCCCCGCCCGCCCATTGCCGATCCTGTTTCTCCCGTGAACGCGCTCGATCCGCTGTACATCCTGGCCGGGGCCCTCGCCGCCCCGGTGTGGGCCCGCAAGCAACGCTCGGGCTGGGGTGAGCGGATGGGCAAGGTCGCCGGGATGCTGCGGGGCGAGCCCGCGCCCAGCCGCCCGCGGATCCTGCTGCACGCGGTGAGCGTGGGGGAGGTCAACGCCCTGCGGCCGCTGGTGCCACTGCTCGAGAGGCACGCGACCGTGATCGTGAGCGTGACCACCGACACCGGCCTGGCGCGCGCACGCCAGCTCTTCTCGGAGACCTGCGAGGTGGTCCGCTACCCGCTGGACTTCTCCTGGGCGGTGCGCCGGTTCCTGGACGCGGTCCGACCGGACGCGGTGGGGCTGGTGGAGCTGGAGCTGTGGCCGAACTTTCTGGGGGCCTGTCGCGCACGCGGCATCCCGGCCTGCGTGATCAACGGTCGCCTCAGCGCCCGCAGTTTCCGGGGGTACGCGCGCTGGAGGCGTCTGCTCTCGCCCCTGATGTTCCGACGACTCGCCTGCGCCGCGGTGCAGGACGAGACGTACGCCGAGCGCTTCCGGGCGATGGGGGCCCCGGACGTGCGGGTGACGGGCTCGATGAAGTGGGACTCGTACGACGTCAGCGACGAGCCCGGCCCGCCCGGCGATGCGGCCCTGGCGCTGGGGCGGGAGCTGGGCATCGACCCGGACCGCCCGCTGGTGGTGGGGGGCAGCACCGGGCCCGGGAACGGCACCGGCGAGGAGGCCCTGCTGCACGAGGCGGTGCTGCGGTCGTGCCCCGAGGGCACCCAGCTCGCCTGCGCCCCGCGCAAGCCGGAGCGGTTCGAGGAGGCCGCCGGCACGATGCCGGGGTGCGTCCGACGCAGCCGGGGTGGGGGCGATCCGTTCGGGGGGCGGTTCCTGCTGGACACCATCGGCGAACTCGGGCTGCTGTACCAGCTCGCGGACGTGGTGGTCGTGGGGCGGTCGTTCTACCACCTGCACGGGTCGGACCCGGTCGAGCCGATCGCGCTGGGGCGGGCCACGGTGATCGGCCCGGCGGTGGGGGACTTCGAGGAGATCGTGCGCGCGTTCGAGGACGCGGGCGGTCTGGTCCGGGCGGACCGCGAGACGCTCGGCCCGGTGCTCCGCGACCTGCTGGCGGACGGGGAGCGCCGGCGCGAGCTGGTGGCACGCGGGCGGGCCTGCATCCGCGAACACCAGGGCGGCGCGGCGCGTCACGCCGAGCTCTTGCTGGGCCTGGTGCGATCCGAATGAGTGGGTGTCTGTAGAGGGTGGGTCTGTTGGGGGTGGTTCTGTGGGGGGGGGTTCTCGTGGGTGGGGGGGGGTTCTCGTGGGTGGTTCTCGTGGGGGGGGCGGGTGTGAAGTCCCGGCGAAGGGGCCAAACAACGCGGGGTGGGGCCTACGATCGTTATTCCGGTGGCGCGGGGCCGCGCTCCCGGGGGACCTAGCTCAATGGTCGAGCAGTGGCCTTTTAAGCCATTGGTTCAGGGTTCGAGTCACTGGGTCCCCATTGCGAGTGGGAACCCCCTTACCCACCCCCAAAACCCCCCCCGAGCGCGGACGCGAGGGACGGTTCGAGCGGTCACGGACGGAGAGGTCACGACGTGGTGCAGGTGGTCGAGCGAGCGACGGACACGCGTGTGGTGCACGCGAACTGGTCGGGCGGGCGGCTGCACCTGTGGGCCGAGTCCGCGTCGCGCTACGCCGACCGCGCCGAGCGGTCCGGCGGCGAGCGTGTGCATCCCTTCGCGGTGCTGCCGGGTGACCTGCTGGAGGGCGTGGGGGGGATCCGGGAGGACCGTGTGCGTGTGCGCCTGCCCTCGAGCGGCGGGGTGCCGCTGGCGAGCGCGACGCTGAGCTTCTCGCTGGGGCGGGACCCGACCCCGCCCGGAGAGGTCTCGCTGGAAACGTGGGAGGTGCCGACGCTGGCGATCGACCCGGACCGTGTGGCGCAGGCATTCGAGCGCCTGTACGAGGCGGGCTCGGACGAGGACAGCGACTGGTCGCTGGGCGCCGGCGTGCGGTACTTCGCGGCCGCGGCCCGGCTCGCACGCCACCTGCTGGCCCAGCAGCGGTTCGTTCCGATGCTGCGCCAGGACGGGGCGGGCAAGCTGACGGGCTCGTGGCACCCCTGGCTGGCCGACGAGCGGACGGCGGGGCTGGTGTCGGAGCTGGTCGGCGCGATGCCGGCCGCGGCCCGGGCCTCGGACGACGAGTTCGAGCACGACGGTTGGCTGGTGACCGAGGACTTCATCGCCCGGTCGATCGACGCGGCCTGTCGCGCGGTGCTGATCCGTGAGGAGATGACCGACACGGTGGAGGGGCAGGACCCGGCGGCGGACCCGCAGGTGGCGTGGCTGCACGGGCTGCTGGGGGCCGGGGAGCAGGTGCCGGCCCCGATGCCGCAGCGCAACGAGATCGTGCGTCGCGTGCGCCGCTGGATCGGCGGGCTCGAGGACCGGGGCGTGAGCTCGGACTGGCGACTTGGCTTCCGGCTGAACGAGCCTGTGAGCGAGGCGCCGCCCGAGGACGAGGCCCCGAGCATCGAGCGGGACCTGGCGCGGGCCGGCGACGACGTGATGTGGTCGATCAGCTTCTTCCTGCAGAGCCAGGACGCGCCGGACGTGATCGTCGAGGCCTCGGACGTGTGGCTGCTGACGCGCGAGAGCGCGGTGATCGAGGGGCTGAAGCTCGAGTCGCCCCAGGACCTGCTGCTGGCCGAGCTGGGGCGGGCCAGCCGGCTGTACAAGCGCCTGGAGGACTGCCTGGACGAGTCCGAGCCGTTCGAGATCACGCTGACGACGTCGCAGGCGTACGAGTTCCTGCGCGAGATCAAGCCGGTGCTGATCGAGCAGGGCTTCGGGGTGGAGGCCCCGGGCTGGTGGGACTCGCCCAGCGGGCGCCTGGGGGCGCGCCTGCGCATCGACTCCGACCCGCTCGAGTCGCTGCTGGACCAGGGCGGCGGTCAGTCCGCGGCCGGGGCGCCCGCGATCGGGCTCAGCGCCCTGGTGGGGTACCACTGGGAGATCGCGATCGGGGACACCACGCTGACGCTGCACGAGTTCGAGAAGTTCGCCAGCCAGGCGAGCCCGCTGGTGCGGATCGGGGGCAAGTGGGTCGAGATCCGCCCGGAGGACGTGCAGCACGCGATCCGGTTCATCCAGGAGAACCCCGGCGGGGAGATGCCGCTGGTCGAGGCGATGCGTCTGGCGTACGGCTCGGACCTGCGTCAGACGGGCATCCCGGTGGTGGGGCTGGAGGCGTCTGGCTGGGTGGCGGAGGTGTTCGGCGGTCGCGACAGCGCCGCGGTGAAGCTCCCACAGCTCGAGACGCCCGAGACGTTCAAGGGGACGCTGCGTCCGTACCAGCAGCGCGGTCTGAGCTGGCTGAGCTTCATGGAGCGGTTCGGCTTCGGGGCGTGTCTCGCCGACGACATGGGCCTGGGCAAGACGATCCAGCTGCTGGCCCTGCTGTCGCACGAGCGCCAGGAGGCCGCCCGCCTCCGGGAGGCGGGCGAGACCGACGAGCGTCTGACGCGCGTGCTGCCGACGCTGCTGGTGGTGCCGATGTCGGTGGTGGGCAACTGGATGAAGGAGCTGGAGCGGTTCACGCCGCACCTGCGGGTCGTGGTGCACCACGGGGTGGACCGGGCCCAGGGTGAGGAGTTCGCCGGGGTGGTGGGGGAGGCCGACGTCGTGATCACGACGTACGCGCTGGCCAACCGCGACCGGGAGCTGATCGAGGGCGTGCTGTGGGGGCGGATCGTGCTCGACGAGGCGCAGTTCGTGAAGAACCCCGCGGCGAAGCAGAGCCAGGCGGTGCGGAGCTTCACGGTGGAGCGCCGGATCGCGCTGACGGGCACGCCGGTGGAGAACCGGCTGAGCGAGCTGTGGTCGATCATGGACTTCCTGAACCCGGGGTACCTGGGCCCGGCGGGGACGTTCCGCAAGAAGTTCGCGGTGCCGATCGAGCGGTACCACGACCAGGCCCGGTCCGAGCAGCTGCGCGGGCTGGTGCGTCCGTTCATCCTCCGGCGTGTGAAGACCGACCCGCAGGTGGTGGCGGACCTGCCCGAGAAGCTCGAGAGCAAGGAGTACTGCCACCTCACCAGCGAGCAGGCGCAGCTGTACGAGAGCTGCGTGAAGCGGATGCTGTCCGACGTGGACCAGTCCGAGGGCATCCACCGGCGCGGGCTGGTGCTGGCCGCCCTGATCAAGCTCAAGCAGATCTGCAACCACCCGGCCCAGATGCTCAAGGAGCACGACCCCAAGTCGGTCAAGCCGGTGGACCCGACGCGCTCGGGCAAGTGCGTGCGACTGCTCGAGATGCTCGACGAGGTGCTGGCCGAGGGCGACCAGGCCCTGATCTTCACGCAGTTCCGCCAGATGGGCCACATCATGACCTCGTTCCTGCGCCACGAGCTCGGGCGGGAGATCCTGTTCCTGCACGGCGGCACGCCCCAGGCGCAGCGACAGAAGCTCATCGACCGCTTCCAGGAGGCGGACGGCAAGGCCCCGGTGCTGATCCTGAGCCTGAAGGCCGGCGGCGTAGGCCTGAACCTGACCGCGGCGACACACGTCTTCCACTTCGACCGCTGGTGGAACCCCGCCGTCGAGAACCAGGCGACCGACCGGGCCTACCGCATCGGGCAGACCCGGACGGTGCAGGTGCACAAGTTCGTGGTGCGCGGCACGCTGGAGGAACGCATCGACGAGATGATCGAGAGCAAGACGGAGCTGGCCGAGAACATCATCGGGCACGGCGAGCGCTGGCTGACCGAGCTGGACTCCAACCAGCTCCGCGAGATGCTGACGCTGCGGACCGACGCCATCGCGGACGACGACGAGTGAGCGGGGGGACACAGGGCGTATGAGCGAACGCACGGACAATCCACGAGCGGACGAGCAGGCGAGCGGCGGCGGCCCCAAGACGCCGCAGATCCGCAACACGCCCCCGCCCCCGCCCCCGAAGCGCAAGGGGGAGTCGCGCCCGTACTACCGTTCGCTGCCCAAGGCGTCTGCCAAGCCGCGCCGCGTGCGGGGCGGGGTGAAGCTGAAGACCAAGGAGGGCGAGACGCCGGAGAGCTGGATCACGCAGCGGATCAACCGCGTGATCGAGGACGCCGCGACCGGGGAGCCGGCGCGCGAGGGGCTGGAGTACGCGCGCGCGGGCCAGACCAAGCGGATCGAGGTGGAGGCGGGCGAGGTCAGGGCGGTGGTGCAGGGGCGGATGCCCAAGGCCTACCTGGTGGACCTGTCGCTGCAGCCGTTCTCGTCCGGGGCGCGCGACGAGCTGATCAGGGTGATGAGCGACCAGGCGCTGTACGCCGCGAAGCTGCTCGCCGGCGAGGTGCCGCCCAACATCGAGGACCTGTTCGCCCCGCTGGGGCTGAAGCTGTACCCGACCGAGCCGGGCGAGATCCGGGTGTCGTGCACGTGCGCGGACTGGTCGTCGGAGAAGCCCTGGTGCAAGCACGCCGTCTGCACGGGCATGCTGCTGGGCGAGCGCCTCGGGGACGATCCGTTCACGATCTTCGACCTGCGCGGCATCGGGCGGGACGAGCTGCTGGACCGCCTGCGCGACCAGCGTGCCCTGGCGGGGCAGGGCCCCGGGGCGAGCGTCGTGTACCAGGCCCACGTGCCGGGCGCCAGCGACACCAAGCCGGCCCCGCTGGAGGAGTCGATCGACCGGTACTGGGAGGTCGGGGCGGGCCTGGACACGCTGGAGACGCCGATCGCCCGCCCGGACGCCAGCCACGTGCTGCTGCGTCGCCTGGGCCCGAGCCCGTTCACCGAGGGGCGGTTCCCGCTGATGGGGCTGCTGGCGACCTGCTACGAGTTGATCAGCGAGGACGCCGCCAAGGCGCGCGAGATGCCCGAGGGGGATGAGCCCGAGACGGAGTGAGAGGCCCCGGGGAGGGTGTGGGTCGGGCAGGGGAGTGAGAGGCCCGGTGGGGCGTGCTCGGGGGCGGGAAAATCCGATTCTGAGTGTGTGAAGTTCGACGGGCCCGGTTGGTGGGGTGGTCGCGGGGGGCCTACTGTTGTGCCGCGGAGCCGGTCGTGACGGACGCGGGGCGAGAGCCCCGTCGAGGCGCGATCATGGGTCTCTCCACTCGGTCGGGCGTGTGCCCGGTCGTGCGGCCACGGGAGATCCCGCTCCAAGCCCTCATCCGAGGGCGATTGTGCCGCGGCTGGGCTCGCACCCGGACCGCGACAGGGCGGTTCGGAAACCCGCCCGGGACTGACTCCCGGGCCCAGCGAGCGGAGGTCGAGGCGGCTCGGCGCACACGGCCCGGACATGGCGAACGCAGCGGGCAGCAGGCCCGTATCAGACGTGTTTGCCCCGTGGTGTAATCGGCAGCACAGCAGGTTTTGATCCTGCTAGTCCAGGTTCGAGTCCTGGCGGGGTAATTCACCCGCCGGGCCGACGCTTGTCCCGCCCGACAGCACACAGCGTGACCCACACCTCCGAATCATCGCAGCAGGCGTCTCCGGGCGCGATCATCCTTGCCGCGGGCAAGGGCACGCGCATGCGGTCCGACCTGCCCAAGGTCTGCCACCCGGTGGGCGGGCGTCCGATGGTGTGCGCCGTGGTGGACGCGTGCCTGGAGGCGGGGTGCGACAGGGTCGTGGTGGTGGTGGGGTACAAGCGAGAATTGGTGCGGTCCGCACTGGAGGGGTACGACGGGCGGGTCGAGTTCGCAGTGCAGGACGAACAGCACGGCACCGGGCACGCGGTGATGTGCGCCCGCGGGGCGTTCGGGGGCGAGCCCGGCGGTGGCGAGCCCGGCGAGGGGCGGGACGTGTTCGTGCTGGCCGGTGACGGCCCGCTGATCCGTTCCGAGACCCTGCGGACCATGCTCGCGCGACAGCGAGAGGCCGGGGCGAGCGCGACGCTGGCGACCAGCGTGATCGAGGACCCGACCGGGTACGGGCGGATCGTGCGCAACGCGGACGGGTCGTTCGTGGGCATCGTGGAGCAGAAGAACGCGACCGAGGCGCAGCTCGCGATCCGCGAGGTGAACCCGAGCTACTACTGCTTCCGGTCCGGCGCGCTGTTCGACTGCCTGGATCGTCTGCCCCGGAACGGGCTGACGGGCGAGTACTACATCACCGACGTGCCGGCGATGCTGCTGGCTGAGGGGCGCGCCGTGGAGGTCATCGACGCGGTGCCCCCGGAGGACGTGCTGAGCATCAACACGCTCGAGCAGCTCGCCCTGGTGGACCGGGTCTACCGGGAACGTACGAGCGCACAGGAAGGGGCGAGGTCGTGAGAGACGTCGGGCACGAGATGAAGGTCTTCTCCGGTCGCAACACCAAGGCGCTGGCCCAGAAGGTGTGCGAGCACCTGGACATCCCGCTGGGCGGGGCGCGCACCACCGTCTTTCCGGACGGGGAGGTGCTGGTCAAGCTCGACGACGACGTCCGCGGGCGCGACTGCTACGTGGTGATCTCGACGTGCAGCCCGGTCAACGAGAACCTGATGGAGCTGCTGATCTTCTGCGACTGCCTGCGACGCGCGTCGGCCAGGCAGATCACGCTGGTGGTGCCCTACTTCGGGTACGGGCGCCAGGACCGCAAGGACGAGGGGCGGGTGCCCATCACCGCCAAGCTGGTGGCGAACCTGATCACCGCGGCGAACGCGGACCGGGTGGTCGCGCTGGACCTGCACGCGGCCCAGATCCAGGGCTTCTTCGACCTGCCGGTGGACCACCTGTCCGCGACGCCGGTCTTCTTCGAGCACTTCATGAAGCGCCGGGCCGAGCTGGGCGAGCTGTGCCTGGTCAGCCCGGACGTGGGCAACGTGAAGGTGGCCGAGTCGATGGCCAACCTGCTCGACGCGGAGCTGGCGATCATCAACAAGCGGCGCATCTCGGGCAGCGAGGTCGCGACGGGCAACCTCATCGGCAGCGTCGACGGCAAGACGGTGCTGATGTTCGACGACATGATCTCGACCGGCGGCACCGTCATCAAGGCCGCGGAGCTCGTGCGGGCGCACGGCGCGACGCGCGTGATCGCGGCGGCGACGCACGGGGTGCTCGCCGGGAGCGCGATGGACAACTTCTCCGGGCCCGAGGTCGACGAGATCGTCATCACCGACACCATCCCGACCGAGGGTCGCTGCGACGCGATCGCGGGCAAGGTGACGGTGCTGAGCGTCGGCGAGCTGCTGGGAGAGGCGATCAGGCGGATCCACGAGGACCGGTCGATCTCGGAGCTGTTCCGGGACACCGCCGGGACCAAGCGATAACCGGAACACGGACACAGCAACACGAGCCGCCGGACGGCGGCCTTTGACAAGGACCCGAATCATGAGTGAGACCCACACGCTGCACGCCGAGAAACGGGACAAGGTCGGGAGCCGGTACAGCCAGCGTCTGCGGGCGTCCGGCAAGCTCCCGGCGGTGATCTACGGGCACAAGGAGGCGCCCGTCTCCGTGTCGCTGGACGCCAAGGAGACCATCAGCCACATCACGAGGGGCGAGAAGCTCTTCGCGCTCGAGCTGGAGGGCAAGACCGAGCACGTCTTCCTCAAGGACCTGGGCTACGACCACCTGGGCACCAACATCATCCACGCCGACCTGACGCGCGTGGACCTCAACGAGCGCGTGGACACCCGGGCCCACATCCGGCTGGTCGGCGAGCCCAAGGGCCTGAAGACCGCCGGGGCCGTGCTGACCAACCCCACCCACGAGATCGAGCTCAACTGCCTGGTGACCAACCTGCCCGAGGAGATCGAGGTGGACGTGTCGCACCTGGAGGCGGGCGACTCGGTCGTCGCCAGCGAGGTCAAGCTCCCGCTGGCCTCGATGGAGATGCTGACCGACCCCGACACCGTCATCGCGCGCGTCGTCATCGTCGCCGAGGTCGAGACCGACGAGCAGACCGAGGTCGCCGGCGCGACCGAGCCCGAGCTCGTCGACGCCAGGGGCGAGGACGAGGACGAGGACGAGGACAAGGAGTGATCCCGCTGCACGGAGAACGGGCATGAAGCTGGTCGTCGGGCTCGGCAACCCGGGGCGCGAGTACGAGCACACGCGGCACAACGCCGGGTGGCTGGCGCTCGACGTGCTGGCGGCGCGACACGCGCCGGGCGGGGTCGCGACCAGCAAGTTCGGCGCGGCGATGCTCGACGCACGCCTGGGCGGCGACAAGGTCGTGCTGCTCAAGCCGATGAAGTTCATGAACCGCTCCGGCGGGCCGGTCGCCGAGGCCGTCGCGTTCTACAAGCTCGACCCCGCCCGGGACCTGGTCGTGCTGGTGGACGAGGTGGCCCTGCCCGTCGGGCACGTCCGCGTCCGCGCCTCCGGCGGGACCGGCGGGCACAACGGGCTGGCCGACCTGGACCGGGCCCTGGGCGGCCGGGACTACGCCCGCGTTCGGATCGGCGTCGGCGCGGTGCCCCGGCTGATGGACAAGGCCGACTGGGTTCTGAGCAGGTTCATGCCCGAGGAGCGGGACGACGCCGACCGCAGTTTCGGGCTCGCCGCGGACGCGGTCGAGGCCTGCCTGACCGAGGGCACGGACGCCGCGATGAACCGTTTCAACAAGAAGCTGAAGCCCGAGACCCCGCCCGAGCACCCGAACGACCGGGGCCGGGACGGCTCGGACGACGACACACAGACCACGGGCGCCGCGAACGGCTCGCCCGAGAACGGAGACAGACATGACGACTGAGACGACCGCCCGCACGGGCACCTTCGAGGTGATGCTGCTGGCCAGCCAGTCCGCCGCCGCCCAGCTCGGCTCGCTGATGGAGCACTTCCAGCAGATCTTCGACCGCGCCGGGGCCACCGTCCTGGCCATGAAGAAGTGGGACGACCGACGCCTCGCCTACGAGATCGACAAGCAGAAGCGCGGCGTGTACTTCCTCGCCTACATCGACTGCCCCGTCGACCAGGTCGCCCACATCGAGCGCGACGTGCAGATCTCCGAGCAGGTCATCCGCGTGCTCGTCACACGGGCCTCGCACCTGACCGAGGAGGAGATCGCGTCCAGCGACGACCGCCAGGCCCTCGCCGACGAGGCCCGCATGAAGGGCGCCGAGTCCGCCGCCGACTCCGGCGACAACGCCAAGGTCCACCTGGGCGCCCCGACCGCGGACGAGCGCTCCGAGGAGCCCCAGCCCGAGGACACGTCCGACGAGTCCGACGACTCGGACGACGACGACGACTGAGCCGGCCCCTCCGGGCCGACAGCCCGACACCACGCGCCCCGGGACGCCCGGCCGCACACTTCTGTGGGAGACCACGGGGCGTGCCGCCGGGCGTCCCGGGGCGGTTTCTGGCGACGCCCCGCGGAAACGGCCCGAATCCTCACCCGGCGATGCGCGCGAGCGGTAGACTGTCGGATCGAGTCCGCCGCGTGCCGGGTGCCCGCGGTGCTGTACACGCGAGGAGGCAGGCATGGCAGGCAACGTCAACAAGGTCTTTCTGATGGGGAATCTCACGCGCGACGTCGAGATGCGGGCCCTGCCCAGCGGCATGAGCGTGGGGTCGTTCGGCATCGCCGTCAACGAGCGCTTCAAGGACCGCGACGGCAACTGGCAGGAGCGGGCCAACTTCGTGGACTGCGAGATCTTCGGCAACCGCGCCGACGCTTTCGCCAAGTACCTCGGCAAGGGCTCGCCCGTCTTCATCGAGGGCAAGCTCCGCCTCGACCAGTGGGAGGACCGCGAGGGCAACAAACGCTCCAAGCTCAAGGTCGTCGTCGACAACTTCGAGTTCATCGGCGGCGGACGCGGCGAGGGCGGCGGTGGAGGCGGCGGCGGGTACGCCAAGAGCGGGGCGTCGAGCGGCGGCGGCGGAGGCGGCGGCGGGGGGGGCGGCTACGACATGCCCCCGGACGACGACATCCCCTTCTGACCCCCCCCACGTTGGGCTTCGGGGTTGCCTTGGCCGCAAGGTGGGCAGTTCATTGAGGCCTTCCGAACGCACGGGTTAGAACCCGGTTCAGTTCTCAACGTAGAACCCCCGCGGGCGATGGTGCTCGCGGAGGTTTTCTCATGCCCTACGTCAACATCAAGGTGACCGACGACGGCGTCACCGCCGAGCAGAAGTCCGAGCTGTTCGCACGCGTCACCGACGCCCTGGTCGAGGTGCTGGGCAAGCGCCCCGACCACATCCACATCGTGCTCGACGAGGTTCCGCAGGGCAATTGGGGGTTCGCGGGGCTGCCGACGGACCGCTATCGGGCGGGGGAGCGACGCGAGTAGCGGGCGCGGCCCGGGCGGGGATCGGTGGCTAGTATTGCGACCCGTGGGTCCGGCCACTTCCGGTCCGGCCTTGCGGGAACCCAGCCGTTGGGGCGGGTTGGACGAGCGGAGACCACGCTCGGCCCGCTCCTCAACTCCGGCGGGGCCCGGTCAGTCCGGACGCCCGCCGCAGGACAGCGAAAGGGGCGCGATCATGCCCAGAAACCTGAAGCTGCTGCTCACCGAGAACGTGGACAACCTCGGCATCGTCGGTGACGTCGTGAACGTCCGGACCGGCTACGCCCGGAACTTCCTGCTCCCGCGCGGGCTGGCCACCCAGCCCAGCCAGGAGCTGATCGCCGGGCTCGCCGAGAAGCGGGCCCAGGCCGAGAAGGAGCTGGCCGAGCTGCGCAAGCAGCGTCAGGCCGCGATCCAGAAGATCGACGGGCTCGAGATCACCATGACCCGGGCCTGCAACGATGCGGGCCATCTGTACGGCTCGGTGACGCAGCAGGACATCGCCTCGGCCCTGTCGGAGCTGGGCTTCCCGGTCCGCCCGCGCGAGGTGCGACTGCCCCACACCATCAAGCGCCTGGAGACCTACGACATCTCCGTGAAGTTCGATTCCGATCTCGAGGGGCACGTGAAGCTGTACGTGGTGCCCGACCGCGAGCTCGACCTCGATCGCGAGGACGAGATGGAGTTCGACAACGAGGGCAACCTGATCGAGAAGTCCGGCGACAAGAAGCCCGCCAAGGCCGCGGAGGGCGAGCAGCCCGCCAAGGCCGAGGCCGCGGCGAAGGCCTGAGCCCGCACGACGGATCACGCACGAAAAAGACCGGCCCTCGGGCCGGTCTTCTTTTTTGCGCCGGGGTGGGCCCCCGAGCCCTGCGGGTCAGCGGCTCACGTCGATCGGGGGCTCGAACGAGACGATGACCGTGTCGCCGATGGCCAGGTGCTCGACCTCGATGAACTTGGAGACCAGGAAGAGCAGCTTGAGCTTCTGATCGTCGCGCGAGTTGGTCAGCGACGGGGCGTCGATGTCGTTCAGGCCCGTCAGCGGCGCCGACGGCGTGTACCGGGCCTCCCAGATCTGGCGGTCGTCGTAGATGTAGCCCACGGCGTCGTACTCGGTGCCGTTGTCGTCGATCAGGCGGATGGGCAGGTCGCCCGAGATCCGCCCGGTGACGGGCCCGAGCAGGCTGGCCGGGGTGTTGGGGCTGACGTCCACCTGCACGATCCGCTGGTCGCGGGCCACGCCGAAGGAGTCCGAGATGAGCGATCGGGAGATCGCCTGCACGTTGCGCCGGTCCACCTCGGACTGGTCGTAGCGACCCTCGCCGGAGGTCACGAGGTTGCCCTCGTCCGCGACGGCGAAGAACCGCTTGATGGTCTGTACGTTCACCGCGATGCCCATGGACTCGCTGAGGGTGGCCCAGTCGCCGGGGGCGGCGGTCACGGCCTGCGACGTGTCGTACGCCGCGGTGGCGCCCTCGCCGCCGGTCAGGATCTCGCCGTCGGTGACGACCGCGTCGCGCTGGTCCACGCCGGCGTAGGCGGTCTCGGGGGCCTCGAAGGTGTTGAGGTTGACGCGCACGCCCTTGACGTACAGGCCCTGTGGCTCGTCGCCCGGGCGGAGCATGAACTCGAAGGCCATGGTCGCGGTGGAGGCGCCGCCGACCGAGGCGATGTGCACGCCCTCGGAGTCGTAGCGCCAGCGCCCGTAGACGTTCTCGCCCGCGGAGGCCTGGCTGATGACGGCCAGGGGGAAGACGTTGCGGGTCTCGCCGCCCTCGCCGCGGACGACCAGGCGGATCTGCCCGTTGCTGATCGAGACGGGTCCGGCGCCGCGGTCGCCCTGCTCCTTGGCGCCGGGCTCGAAGCGGATGACGTAGCCCTGCAGGAAGCCGCTGGTGACCTGCTCGCCCTGGAGGTCGGCGTAGGGCTGGGCGACGTCGGGGCTGCGCATGTCGACCAGCAGCTCGCGCGCCGGGGTGCCGGTCGCGGGGTTCCCCACGGTGTAGCTCCGCTGCAGGCGGAAGTCCGCGGGGCGAAGCGTGTTGCGCCCGGTGCCGTCCTCGGGCGAGATGCGGCTGGCGAAGCCGACGGTGTGCAGCTCCGGGTACCACGTCGCCAGGGCACGCGAGTCGCCCGGGGAGAACGGGCCGGTGCTCAGGCTGCTGTAGAGCGAGGCCGTGAGCTGGTCCGCCGGGAAGAGCAGCGAGTCCTTCATCCTGAGGCTGCCCACGCCCATGGCGCGGTCGTCGTTGTACCAGACGGGCTGGTAGCCCAGGAAGCTCGAGGACACGGGCAGGTGCCCGACGCCCAGCACGAACACGCCGACCGCGACGGTCGAGGCGATCAGCCCGCAGACCGCCCCGCCGGCGTACTCCACGCCGTTGGAGACCACCACGTTGGCCCGGACCACCGAGTCGACGATCAGCCGCAGCACGACCGTGGCGAGCGCGAAGGGAACGATGAGCCCGAAGCCCCAGGCGCATCCCTGCAGGAAGCCGAAGGTGCCGGTGCTGGGCATGACGCGCAGCAGCAGGAAGGAGACGGGCTCCCACGCCGCGAACGCGATGGCGCCGGCGAGCAGCACGCACACCATGTGCAGCAGCGAGTTGAAGAAGCCGCGGGTCAGCCAGAGGTAGGTCAGACCGCCGACCATGCCGATAACGATGAGGCTCATGACCATGGGTGGATTACCCCGCCTTCTTTGTCGAGCCCGTGTCGCCGGGCTTCTTCTTGCTGGAGGTGGACGCGGAGAGGACGCGGTTGATCTCTTCCAGGCTGGTCACCCCGTCGACCGCCTTGCGGAGGGCCGCCTGCTGCAGGGTGGGGAGCTGGCGCTTGCGGAGCTCCTGCTTGAGCCCGTTCCAGTCGCCCTTGGCGATGAGCTTCTTCTCGGCGTCCCCGATCGGGAGCACCTCGAAGACGCCGACCTGCCCGTAGAAGCCCGACCCGCCGCACACCGGGCAGATCTCGGGCTTGTTGCGGAGCATCACCTGCCCGCCCTTCTTGTGGAGCTGCTTGACCTTGTCCGGCGGCAGCCCCACCTTCTTGAGCATGTCGGCCGGCGGCGCGTAGGGCACGCGACAGTTCTCGCACAGCCTGCGGAGCAGGCGCTGCGCGATCACGCCCCGCAGCCCCTTCGCGGCGTTGCCGGCGTCGCCGACCGCCTTCACGTACACCTGCAGGGCCGCCAGCCCGGCGTCGCCCCGCATCGAGAGGTACACCCGCGTCCGCTCCAGGTCGGCCCGGGCGATCTCCTTGGCGGTGTCCGGGTCGGGCAGCTCCGCCACGCCGACCACGTCCGGGTCGCGCCGCAGCATCGAGCGGAGCTGCACCGAGAACTCGGGGGCGTTGTCGCCGGTCTCGAACAGCACCTGGCGCACGCCCTCCAGCGCCGACTCGGTCTCCAGCTCCAGCGTCTGCACGTTGTTGGTGTACGCGTCGTGCAGCTGCACCAGCGTGTACAGCGTCGTCGTGCGACCGTGGTCCGAGGGCGCCGCGAGCAGCACCGCCCCGCCCGGCTCGTCGGTCACCCACGAGCGCACGACCCTGGCCTGGTTGTCCGCCAGGCCCAGGTCGTCGAACTTCCGCTCCACCGCCTTGGCGGGGTTGAACGTCAGCGTCAGCTTCATGCCCGACTGCGAGCCCGAGGTCGACAGCCTCAGCCTGGTCGTCTCCGCATCGGTCCGGGCCGTGAGGTACTCAGACAGCTTCCGGCGCCGGTCGCTCACGTCCAGGCCCGCGGCCTTCTTCCAGTAGTCGATGATCTGCACCGCCTCCGGCCCGGGGATCTGCTCGCCCGACTGGCGCACGCCGTCCACCAGGTAGGTCACCTGGTAGCTCGACGACCCCGCCGGGGCGAGGTCCACCTGGCTGGCACGCGCGGTGGTGCCGGTGACCACGAGCTGCTCGGCCGCGACACGGACCCCGAACATCGGGTCCTCCTTCTTCGGCACCGGCACCGGACCCTTGGGCCCGGAGAGCTGCAGCGTGGACGTGCCCTGCTGCCTGGCGTCCTTCTTCGCGGCCCGGGCCTCGGCGAACTCGGAGAAGTCGAGCGTCAGGCGCTGGTGCTCGGGCACGCGCTCGTCCTTGTTGGTCATCACCATGAAGACCGCGACGTCGAGCGCCAGCAGGATCACCACCAGGAAGAACGAGGCCAGGAAGCCCGCGATCCCGGGGATCGGCATCAGCAGGGCGCCCGCGAAGGCGACCAGGCCGACGACCAGGTGCACGGTGTTCCAGCTCTCGCGCCCCAGGTAGAACCGGGCCGCGTGCTTGTCGAACACGTTCGAGACCAGCCAGGCCCAGGCGACGAAGGGGAGCAGCAGCACGATGGGCTGCCACGGTGAGACGAGCAGGTAGCCCGCGCCCAGCGTCGGGAGGTCGACGCCCGCCGTGGCGGGCCCGTTGAGGAGTTCGGTCATCGGGCTCACGCCTCGGGTACCTCGTGGTTGGTGGAGGCCGCCCGGCGTCGGGCGGCGCGGTGCTCTGCGTGGTCGCGGGTCGTCACGATACCGCGCTCGTCCCCGCCCCGTCCGGTTCGCACGCGCCGGATCGCCCGTGTGGCGTGGTCTGCCGGGGGCCGGGGCCCCCGGGGCCGGGAAGGGGTGGGGGGGTCAGGTCAGCTTCTTGAGCTTCATGTTGAGCTCGTCGACGTTGGGCGAGGACTCCAGGGCCGTGCGCATGTGGATGTATTCCGACTCGACCAGCTTCACCAGCGAGTCGTTGAAGTCGATCATGCCGACCTGCTGGGCCTCGATCGAGTTGAGGATCTCGCGGAGCTCGCCCTCGCGCTCCTCGAGGATGTACTTGCGGACCACGCCGTTGTTGATCAGGATCTCGAGCGCGGGGATGCGGGGGATGTCCTCGTGCAGGGTCGGCAGCAGCTTCTGGTACACGAACGCCCGCATCTGGTACGCCAGGATGCGCCGCACCTGCTCGACCTCCTCCTGCGGGAACAGGCCGTAGATGCGGCTGAACGTCTGCGTCGTGCTCGACGCGTGGATGGTCCCGTACACCAGGTGGCCGGTCTCGGCGGCGTGCAGCGCGGCCTCGAAGGTCTCCTGGTCACGCATCTCGCCGACCAGCACGATGTCCGGGTTCTCGCGGACCAGGGCCCGCAGCGCGGTCTTGAAGTCCAGGCAGTCGATGCCGATCTCGCGCTGGTTGATCGTCGCCTTTTTGTCCTCGAAGATGTACTCGATCGGGTCCTCGATCGTCACGATGTGCACGTTCTTGCGGGCGTTCACGTAGTCGAGCATCGACGCGATCGTGGTCGACTTGCCCGAGCCCGTCACGCCGCACAGCAGCACCAGCCCCTGGGGCTGCATCGCGATGTCGCTCATGATCGGGGGCAGGTGCAGCCCCTCGAACGGGAGGATGTTGGAGGTGATCAGGCGGGCCGCGACCGAGATCGTGCCGCGGGCCATGAACAGGTTCACGCGGAAGCGTGCCTTCTTGTCGTAGTTGTACGCGAAGTCCACCGAGCCGAAGTGGTGCAGGTCCTTGAGCTGCTGCTCGGACAGGATGTGCTTGGCGATCGAGTAGAACTCCTCGGCGCTCACCGGCTCGACGTCCAGCCCCTTGAGCGAGCCGCGCAGGCGCAGCTTGGGCACCTGGCCGGTCTTCATGATCAGGTCCGAGCCGCCGAACTTGATGCAGGCCTTCAGGAAGTCGCCCCAGCGCGTCTCGTGCGGGTCGGGCTTGCCCTTGCCGGTCAGGTCCAGCTGGACGTGTCCGGCTTCGGCTTCGGTGGGAGGGGGTTCGGTCACGGACATGCTCTAACCTCCGGTCGATCGTCGGCCCCCCCGGGGGGAGCGGGAACTCTACGCGCCGCGATGGGCCCACGTCTGATCCCTGAGTCGGGATCGGCAGCCGTCCTGTTCGTGCCCCGCGCCGTTCGGTTCCGGCCCGGGCCCACGCGCCGGGCCCCGGGCTCGCGCACGAGCAGAAAAAAACGCCCGCCCGGGGAGGGCGGGCGTCGTCTTTCGTGCGAACTGGACGATCGGGTGCCGAACAGAACGCGTCAGTTCTGCGCCGCCGCGGCGGCCTCGGCCCCGGCCTGCTCCTCGTCGCGTGTGCCCAGGAACTTGCTCTCCAGCTCGGCCCGGATCTTCTCCATGGCCTTGTTCTGGATCTGGCGCACACGCTCCTTGGTCACGCCGATGATCTGGCCCACCTGCTCGAGCGTCATGGGCTTCTCGTGCGTCCCGCTCTCGAGACCGAAGCGGTGCTCGATCACGGTCCGCTCGACGTCGGACAGCTCGGCCCGGTTGTCGATCACGATCTCCCGGACCTCGTCCGCCGCGTCCTTCTCGAAGCTCGCCCGCTTGGTCTCGAGGAAGTTGGACTTCTCGAGCTTCGGGTCGAAATCGGTCGGGAACCGCTGGCGGTACTTGCTGAGCTTCATGCCCTGGCGGCTGAACGCCTTGAGGATCGCGCGGCAGGCGTACGTCGAGAACTTGAACCCGCGACCGGCGTCGAACTTGTCGACCGCCCGGAGCAGGGCCATGTTGCCCTCGCTCACCAGGTCCGCGAAGTCCACCTCGCTCATGCGGGTGCGCTTCGCCATCGCCAGCACCAGAGCCAGGTTCGTCTCCGCGATCTGCTCGCGGATCCGCTCGCTCTTGCGGTACCACATCAGGATCTCGTCGGCCTGCTCCGGGGTCGGCTGCTTGTCCGCACGGTTCCAGATCGCCTGCTGCAGCTTCCACACCCGGTAGCGGGCGTAGTTGAACTGGTGGAACAGCACCTTCTCCTCGGCGCCCGTCAGGATCACCTGCTGGGAGCTCTTGACCGTCCGCGTGCGGCTGGTCGAGGAGATGTCGTCCATCACCGGGTGGTACCAGGTGGTGTCGGGCTTCTGGATCGCCGGGGCCTCGTCGTAGATCAGCTCCTCGGCTCGGTCGACGTAAAACGCCTCCGAGTCGATGAAGTCCTGCTCCTTGGCCAGGATCTTCTTGAGCAGCTGCTCGTCGTGGTGCCCCAGCTTCCGGGTCGAACCGCCCGAGCCGCGCATCGACGAACGCGACACCGCGACGCGGTTGCGCCGTCGAATCTGCTCGAGCGGGGTGGGGGATGTTCTGCCGTTCTGCATCGTGCTTCGTGTCCTTCTCGCCGGGCGGCCTGCCGCGGCGACTATCTCTCAGGCCCCGAAGGTCGTACGACCCGGCGGGGGGTTGGTTCACCTGTCATATCCATTCCGGAGTCCGTCCCGGCCCTTGCATCGAGCCCGCCGAGTCCGTCCGGCCGGCTCACACTGTCAGAGACGTCTCCCGCGTGCAGCGGGACGGATTCGTGTGCCAGGCCTGTCCCGACGCATCCATCCGGACCATCCGGACCATCTGGACGCCGGCTCATTCACCGGCACATGCGACGGGGCACACACCCCACGAATCGGGCCTGACATCCGGCACTCCGTCCCTCGGGCACGCCTTTCAGCAGAACGTGCCTCCGCAGACATACGAATTCGGATCGTTCAGGTTTCTGGGCGGAAAGAATTTTCGCTGGCGTGCTCAGGTCGCTTTGCCTGACGCGGTCCGCCCTGGTTTCCGCCCGAACCCGACTTTGGCCCCGGTCTCGAATTGACGGCCACCCCGTGGTGACCTAGCGTTCTCGGACGTGAGTGCGGGGTGCGCGCTCATCGCCACAGACGAGAACCCCGAGTATACACCCCGCGCGACGGATCCGCTGACCCTGCGCGGGATTTCCGCGTCATTTTTTGGCCCGTGAACGTCCGCCCTCGGCACGTCTTGCGGCCTATTCTCGTTCACACAACCTTCCAGAGGCCGAACCGGCCAGAAACGCGACGCGATGCCCTTCACACTCCCCGATCTCGCATATCCCACCGACGCGCTCGCCCCACACATCGACGCACAGACCATGGAGCTGCACCACGGCAAGCACCACGCCGGGTACGTCGCCAAGGCCAACGACGCCCTCAAGGGCACCGAATGGGCCGACAAGCCCGTGGAAGAGGTCATCGCCAACCTCTCCGCCATCCCCGCCGACAAGCAGACCGCCGTTCGCAACAACGCCGGCGGGCACGCCAACCACTCCCTGTTCTGGGACGTCATGGCCCCCGGAAAGGGTGGGGCGCCCACCGGCGAGCTCGCCCACGTCATCGACGGCGACCTGGGCGGCTTCGACAAGTTCAAGGAGGCCTTCGCCGGCGCCGCCGCGGGGCGCTTCGGCTCCGGATGGGCCTGGCTGGTCGTCAAAAACGGCAAGCTGGCGGTCACCTCGACCGCCAACCAGGACTCCCCGCTCATGCCCGCCAACTTCGGCGGCGGCCAGGGCACCCCGATCCTGGGGATCGACGTCTGGGAGCACGCCTACTACCTGAACTACCAGAACCGGCGCCCCGACTACATCAGCGCCTGGTGGAACGTGGTGAACTGGGACGCGGTCGCCGAGCGGTTCGCCGCCGCCAAGGGCTGAGCCCACTCCAGACACAGACTCCCCGCTGGAGTGCGAGCCATCCGGCGACGAGAGATCACGCCCGCCCGGGACCCCCCGGGCGGGTTTTTCGTGCGCCCCGTCGGCCGCGGGACCCGTAGCATCCTCGCATGGCACGCGGCCCGAGGAAGAACCTGCTGCTCACCCTCTGGCTCATCGCCCCGATCGCGGTCGTCACGCTGCTGTGCGTCTGGATCTTCACCAGCTTCGAGCGCGGCCCGGCGATGAACGCCCCCGGGCGTGGCGTCGGGGCCGAGGACACCGGCGGGGCCAACGCTCTGGGCGAGTGGCTCGCGGGTCGCGACCCGGACGAGGTGCAGCGCATAAACCGCGACCTGCGCGAGGGCAGGCTGATTGACCCCATGAAGTGGGACGCCGGCATCGACATTCGGATCACCGTTCCGGCCGGGGCGGATTTCCAGATGCTGCACTTCTCCCCTTCGTCCAGCACAGGCAAAGCACCGGGCCCAACGATCGAGAACCTCAGCGACACCGAGGTGCTGGTGCATCTCACACGCGAGGGCTTTGAGGAGCGTCTCGTGTACTTCCCGGCGCTCGGCGAGGCCACCATCGGCATCGTTGATGGGGAGCCCGTCGCAACCCTCGCCGACGGCACGCCGATTCAGGCGATGGTGTTCGGCCCGATCAGCGCCGACCGGGTGCCCTCGGACAACACACGACCGATCGAGTTTGAGCTTGATCTGACCGAGCAGGCGGAATCGGGCGGCTGAAACCCTTGTGGGTTCAAGCTCGGTCCGGTCGCGTGCGCTCGCGGCCCGTCAGGAACTGCGCCTGCCGAGTCAACTGGTCTTGAGCAGCTTCGTCGGCCGGAACTGCTTGCCGAGCACCTCGTGTGAGGGGGCCGTCAGCCAGTCCTCGAGCAGGTTGGCGTACACGCTGCGGAAGTCGAGGGTGTGCCTCAGGTCGCCCTGGTCGAGATTGGTGAGCGAGGGGCGCTCGCCGAACACACCGGGGGTGACCATCGGGCCGAACAGGAACATGGGCGCGGCGGTGCCGTGGTCGGTGCCGTTGGAGGCGTTCTGGCCGACGCGTCGTCCGAACTCGGAGAACGACATGGTGAGCACGCGCCCGTCGAGGCCCTGGGCCTTGAGGTCGGCGTAGAAGGCACGCATCGCGTCGCCCCACTGGCCCAGCAACTGGGAGTGCCGGCCCTGCGTGCCGCCCTGCCCGGCGTGCGTGTCGAACGAGCCGTGGCTGACGTAGTACACGCGCGTCTTGAGCCCGGCCCCGATCATGCTGGCGACCATGGACAGCTGGCGGGCCAGCCCGGTGCCGGGGTAGCGGGTCGCGGGCTGTCGGGCCACGGCCTGGCGGATGGTGTCGCTGGAGACGCGCGCGTCCATCGCGGTGCGCATCAGGAACTCGGCGGTGGAGCCGGGGGCGGCCTCGCCCGGGCCGCGCATGGTCAGCTCGTCGTACGGCTCGCCCAGCGCGTCGTGCACGTCGCGCCCGCGCCAGCGGAACATGTCCGGGCTCTCGAAGGCGACGGGCGACAGGCGCCGTCCGACCAGCGCGAGCGGGGCCTCGCCGCCCAGCGCGATCGGGGGCTCGGGCATGGCGGGCTTCTCGCCTCCGGCCTCGGGCGTGCCGGACTCGCCCTTGCCGTACCCCACGCACTGCGAGTCCACGTACCGCCCGAGCCAGCCGTCGCCGGAGCCGTCGGTGTCGGCGGTGTGCCAGATGTCCATCGACTTGAAGTGGCTGCGGTTGGGGTTGGGATAGCCCACGCCCTGCACGACCGCGGCGAGCCCGTCGTCGTACAGGCCCTTGACGCCGTCCAGCGCCGGGTGCAGGCCCATGTCGCCGTCGATGCCCAGCACGTCGCGCTGCGGGATGCCGATCGTCGGTCGCACGCGGTAGTAGTTGTCGTCGAGGTAGGGCACGACGGTGTTGAGCCCGTCGTTGCCCCCCGAGAGCTGCACGACCACCAGCACGCGGTCCTCGTCCACGCCCGAGATCGAGCTCAGGCCGGCCATCGGCATGGGCAGGGCGTGGGCCGAGCGGCTGAGGAACTGCGGCACGGTCACCGCGGCGCTGGCCATCGCGACCCCGGTGTGCAGGAACTGGCGCCGGGTCCAGGCCTCGGCCTCGTGCGGGTTCAAGTGGAGTTCACCCATCGTCGTTCCTTTCCGCCCCCACCCCACATTGCTCCGGGGGAAGAGGGCGTGGCGGAGTGGGGGGGTCAGCAGAGTTGGTACTCGGGCATCGCGGTGATCAGCAGCAGCATGCCCGTCACGACCGGGCCGGTCACCCGCCCGCCGTTGGTCTCGATGAACTCGGTCAGGGTCGCCCGCGCCGAGGGGCTGGTGCGCCCCATGGCGAAGCGGAGCAGGTAGTCCGCGGCGTCGGCGGGGTTGTCCACCACGCCGGTCTGGCGCATCGGCTCGAGCAGGCGCTCGGGGTCGAAGCGGCTGCCCTCGGGGGCACCGCGCCGCGGCTGACGCCCGGTGAGCAGGTAGGCCGCGATGTTCTGGCGGGCGTACAGCGTGGAGGTGTTGATCCAGCTCGTGCCGCCCTCCCAGCCCTTGACGCTGGGCGGGAGCAGGGGCGTCTGGCCCATGAGCGACATCGCCTCGATGAGTGTGTCCAGCGAGCGGTGGGGGGTGTACAGCGAGCGGATCAGCCCGACCACGAGCACCGCGGGGCTCTTGATCTGCTCGAGCACGATGTCCTCGTGGTAGAAGTGCCGGCTGAGGAACAGCCGTCGCAGCGCCGGCTCGATCACGTAGCCAGACTGCTTCAGCATGCTCGCCAGCTCGCGGACCGCGGCGCGCGTGGTCGCGTCCTGGAGGTCGGCGGGCAGCGGGATCTCGCGGCAGAAGAAGCGGTACAGCTTGGAGGCGATGAAGCGTGGGCAGGCCTCCTGCGACAGGATCGCGTTCACGAACCCGTCGCCGTCCAGCCCGCCGTTGAAGCCGAGGATGCGCTTGCTGCCGTTGTCGTGCTGGCGGGCGCGGAAGACGAACTCGTTGTCGTCGAAGGTGTAGCCGGTGAGGGCGCGGGCGCCCTGCTTGATGTCGTTCTCGGTGTACTGCCCCTCGCCCAGGCTGAACAGCTCCATCAGCTCGCGCGCCAGGTTCTCGTTGGGCTGCTCCTTGGTGCTCTGGTTGTTGTTCAGGTAGGTGAGCATCGCGGGGTCGCGGATGATGCCGTGCAGAAGGTCCGCGAAACTCCCGACCGCGTGCCGGCGGAACATCTGGTTCTGCAGCAGCATGTGGTAGCTGTCCTCGACGCCTCGGTAGCTGGCGGCGAAGTGCCCGTGCCAGAACAGCGTCATCTTCTCTTCCAGCGGGCGCGGGGTCTCGATCATGCGTGTCAGCCACCAGCGCTGCAGCTCGCGGAGCTGGCGACGGTCGTTGCGCTGCGCCTCCTGGCGGCGCTCGCGGAAGCGGGCCACGGCGTCCTCGTCGCCCCGAGCCGCAGCCAGCCGGTAGGCCTGGCGCTCCGCGGCGGTGGGGGGACGCATGATGTCGGGGTCGAAGGAGCTGGACGCGGGGTCCTCGTAGGCCACCGACCGGAAATCGAGGAGGTGATCGACCGACTTTTCCGGGCCCCAGTCCGCCAGCGTCCGGATCTGCTCGGGCGTGCCGCCGAAGCCCGCCCGCCACAGCAGGTGGCGGGCCTCGTTGTAGCCGAACTCATCGGCACGGATCGGGCGCAGGTCAGCGGGCAGGCGGGCGCGGTCCGTCGATTCCGGCTGGAGATGTGGCATGGTTCCGGCCTCCTGCGCCTCGGTGGAATCCCCCGGGTGGGGGCGCCCGCACAACGCCAGTCCGGATCGGCGATTGCGACGGTCCGGATCAGGGCTCGCGTGCCGCCAGCATCGCAGACGCCGGGTTCTCGATCAAGCCCGGGCGCTCTCCCGGCGGGTCGGGGGGGCTGGGGGGGGGCGATCGTGCCGGCGTCAGGCGGGCTGGGAGGCGTCGGGAACCGATTCGTCCGATTCGGCCCGCGGTTCTGGTGAATCCGTGCCCGCCCGGGGGCTCCCGGCCCGGCTGGCCCGGCGTCCCCAGGTCGCGCCCAGGGCGACCAGCGAGATCAGGGCCGCCCCGCCGACCTGGTGGGCGGTGGTGACGATCGCCTCGCCCAGCGGGATGGGCCCGGCCCCGCCCAGCTCGGTCGCCGAGGGGATCGGGCGGTGCTCGCCCCCGATCCCGACCACGCCCAGGGCCGCCCAGCCCAGCAGGAACTGCACCCCCAGCACCGCCATCAGCCCCGCCCCCGTCCGCCTGAGCGTGCGCCCGACCGGGGTCTGGTCGTCGCCCTTGGTGCACAGCGCGCCGACCACGATCACCGCGATCAGCACCACGAAGCTGTTCACCACGTGCGTCAGCGTCGCGTGCACGCCGCCCGACTGCCCGCCCAGGTGCCGGCTCGCGGCCCCCAGCACGAGCTGCAGCGTCACCAGCCCCAGCCCGATCATCCCGAGCCGGAAGACCCGGGCGCCCAGGCGGGCCGTCTCGGGCGTGACGTTGCCCTCGGCCTCGGCGTAGGTCGGCGACGCCGACGCCCACAGCATCACGCCCGTGGCGACCACGAGCTGCGCGAACACGCCGTGGAACGCGGCGACCGCGATCAGGTTCTCGTCCACCCGCTGGATCCCCATCAGGCCCTGCACCACGACCAGGGCGAGCAGCCCGCCCGCGGCGCCCCCGAGCAGTCGCCTGGACAGCATGGCGTGGGTGAAGCCCAGGCCCGCGAACGCGGCCAGCCCGGTGAGCGCCGCCATGCCCAGGTCGCTGATCGCGCCGGAGTGGTTCGCGCCCATGCTGCCCGCGGGGACGAGCACGATCAGCAGCGTGCCCACGATCGCCGCAAACCGGGCGCGCGGGCGGTTCGAGATCGCGACGACCGCCAGCACGATCGCGTTGAAGCCGACCAGGGTCCCGAACAGCCGGTGGGTGTGCTCCAGGAAGATGCGCGGCTCGGCCATCAGCGACAGCGGGAACAGGACGCTGACGGCCCCGTAGCTCGTCACGCCGTCCGGCACCGCCATCCCGCTCTCGGTGCTGGTCACCGCCCCGCCGACCGCGATCAGGGGCAGCATGGCGACCACCGTGACCATGGTCAGGCGGGCGATCCACTCCCCAGGGCGGTGTTCCGGGCGAGCGGCGGGGCGCAGCCTCGCCCCGATCAGGCCCGCGACGAGCCCGGCCGCCAGCGAGACGCCAAGGAACCCCCCGAAAATGAGGGGGGCTTCGGCCCGGAACCTGTTCGCGGCCTCGTTCATCTGGGCCGTATGCTCCGGCTGCTCGGTCAGCACGCTCCCCAGCAGCATGAGGTTCACCAGCGCGGACACCCCCCCGGCGAGCAGGCCCAGCTTCCAGCCCGGAGCCCGCCCGAGGCGGACCCCAAGGGCCACCGAGACCACCATCGCGAGCACAACGGCAACACCGGTGACCGTCGAGGGGGCGGTCCCGCCCCGTCCTTCGGCGCCGGCGTGCGTGAGCACGGCCGGGGCGTGGGTGAGCAGCCAGGCGATCCACATGACCAGCGCCGCCCCGAGCCCGATCACCACGCCGGGCAGCAGCGTCAGACTCTGCTCGGTCTTTGCTCGGGCGAGCGTGGGGTCGTGTGCGTCGTTCATGGTCGAGCCCTCATGGTGGCGGCGGGGAGCCGTTTCTGTTGAGATCAAGTCTCAATTACGGTGAAACAGTGATCGCTCTCGACATTCGTACCTTAGGCGCGAACAAATTGCGGCCTGACAGAAACACACGCCCGGTTCGTCGGCGGTACGCTCTCGGACGTTCGCCGGTGATTCGGCTCAACGTGTCCCACCGTCCCGGGGGCTTCCCCGGGCCAGATCGGAGGCGCAGCCCGTGCCCAGTCTCTTTCCTCGATGGATGAACGCCCTCCCGACGGTCGCCGCGCTCGGCGCCTCCGGGGGGTTCGTCGGCGTGGTGGCCGGCGTGACGTACTACTTCACGCCGGAGTTCTGGGAGGTGGGGTACATGCCCGAGCAGCCGGGATCGGGGTTCAACCACCAGATCCACGCCGGCACGCTGGGGCTGGACTGCCGGTACTGCCACACGCACGTGGAGGAGAGCACGCACGCGAACGTGCCGTCGGTGAACACGTGCTACGGGTGCCACTCCGAGGCGAAGCTGAACACCGAGATCGTGCCCGAGGAGAAGGTGCGGTTCATCCGTGAGGCGTACGCCAACGACGAGTCGATCCCGTGGACCAAGGTCCACGTGCTGCCTGACTACGTGAACTTCCCGCACCACGTGCACGTGAAGGCGGGGGTGAGCTGCTACTCGTGCCACGGTCAGATCGCTGGCATGCCGGTCGTCTACCAGGCCGAGAGCCTGTCGATGAGCTGGTGCCTGGACTGCCACCGCAACCCGAGCGACAACCTGGTGCCCCCGAGCGAGGTCACCAACCTGCCTTGGGTGGAGGCGCAGTGGTTCGACACGCCGGTCGCCGAGCGTGCGCACGCCGGGGTCACGCCCGAGGACCTGGTGCAGAGCCTGTTCCGGGCCCCGCCCGAGCACTGCGCCGCCTGCCACTACTAACCCCCCCCCCCGGATCTCGACCCCCGCGCTCCGCACACGAATCGAAATGCAAGGCCTCGCCTCCTGAGGCCTCCGACCGAGGCACCACTATGAGCAACCACGACCAGTGCCCATCCACGACCGGGTCCAGGCCGATCCCGGAGGTCGCCGCGCCGCTCGGCACGCTGAGCGGGCAGAAGTACTGGCGCTCGCTGGACGAGTTCTCCGGCACGCCCGAGTTCCGCGACTTCGTGGAGCGTGAGTTCCCGGCGGGGGCCAGCGAGCTGATGGCCAACTCGCGCCGCGACTTCCTGAAGGTGATGGGGGCGGGGCTGGCGATCGCGGGCGCCGCGACGGTGCCGGGCTGCCGTCGCCCGGAGCGGAAGATCTACCCGTACTCGAAGAGCGTGCCCGAGGAGATCATCCCGGGCAAGCCGCTGTACTACGCCACCGCGATGTCGCTGCCCGGGGGCGGGGCCGAGGGCCTGCTGGTCGAGACGCACACGGGCCGGCCGACGCACGTCGAGGGCAACCCGCTGCACCCGACCAACCGGGGCAAGTCGTCGGTCTGGTCCAAGGCGTACATTCTGGACCTGTACGACCCGGACCGCCTGAAGGGCGTGACGGTCAAGGTGAACGGCAACGACCGGGGCGCAACCTGGGACGACTTCGTGCAGCGTGAGCAGGGGCTGGTGGGCCTGCAGAGCGCGCACGACGCGGACCGCGGCGCCGGGCTGGCGTTCATCGTGGACAAGAAGACCTCGCCCAGTCGCGACGCGATGCGAGACGCGGTGCTGAGCCGCTGGCCGCAGGCGACCTGGGTCGCGTGGAACCCGGCCGAGTCGCGCGCCCCGATCGAGGGCTCCCGGATCGCCTTCGGCTCGCCGAAGCGGGTGCACCTGGACCTGTCCCGGGCCTCGTGCGTGCTCAGCCTCGACTCGGACTTCACCTGCGAGGGGCCCGACGCGCTGGTGAACGCCCGCAACTTCGCGTCCACCCGACGGGTGGAGGGCGACCGCGCCGAGATGAGCCGGCTGTACGTCGCCGAGAGCCGCCCGACCGCCACCGGCTCGATCGCGGACCACCGCTTCCGGATGGCGCCGTCGCGCATCACGGCGCTGGCGCTGGCGGTCGCGAAGGCCGTGGCCGACGAGACCGGGGCGGGCTACGCCTCCTCGATCGACACCGCGGCGCTCTCCGGCGACGACCTGGCGCACGCTCAGGCCATCGCGGCCGACCTGGTCGCCCATCGCGGCCGGAGCGTGGTGCTCGCGGGCCCGACGCAGCCCGCGCCGGTGCACGCCCTGTGCCACGCGATCAACCGGGCGCTGGGGGCGCACGACTCGATCGTGACGGTGACCGACATGCCCGAGGAGCAGGCGTCGGACGGCGCGGGCGAACTCGTCGCCCTGACCGGCCGGATGGCGGCGGGCCAGATCCGCACGCTGGTCTGCCTGGGCACCAACCCGGTGTACGACCACCCGGCGGGGCTGGACTTCCGGGCCGCGTGGGACCGCGTGCCCGAGACCATCACGCTGAGCGTGGGGATGTCCGAGACGGTCGCGGCCTCGAAGTGGGCGCTCAACGGCGCCCACGAGCTGGAGAGCTGGGGCGACGTGGAGGCCCACGACGGCACCCGCTCGGTGATCCAGCCCATGATCGCCCCGCTGTACGCCCCCGCGATGAGCGAGCTCGAGCTGCTCGCCCTGCTCGCCGGGAGCGGGCACGGCGGGTCCGACCGCCCCGACGGCTTCGAGATCGTCTCGGGCGTGTGGGCCTCCGCCCTTGGCATGGACACGGGCTCGGAGCGCTTCACCACCCGCTGGCGCCGGGCCCTGCACGACGGCCTGCTCGCGGGCAGCGGCTCGGGCGGCAACGCCCCGCAGCTCGACGCGGGCGCGGTCAACAGCGCGGTCTCGTCCCTGCGCCTCGGCGAGGCGCCCACGAACGACTCGCTCGAGGTCGTCTTTTACACCGGGCGCGTCGGCGACGGGCGCTACGCCAACAACGGCTGGCTGCAGGAGCTGCCCGACATCGGCTCGACCGTGGTGTGGGACAACCCCGTCTGCGTCAGCCCGGGCACCGCGCGCGAGATGGGCCTGCTGCCCCCGACCAGCAAGGGCAAGGACGACACCGATCCCTACATCGGCCAGCAGATGCCGCAGGCCCGCCTGGCGAACATGACCGTCGACGGTCGCACGCTCGAGGTCGCGGTGTGGATCCTGCCGGGCATGCCCGACCACGTCGTCGCGGTCAAGCTCGGCTACGGGCACGACTCGGTCGGTCGCGTCGGCGACGGCGTGGGGCATAACACCTACCGCCTGCGGGCCGGCAACGCCTCGACCGCCTCGGGCGCCACCCTGGCCGCCTCGGGCGGCACCTACACCATCGCCAGCACGCAGAACCACTGGTCGATGGAGAGCCGCACCAGCATCGTCCGGGCCATCGACAAGCGCTGGTACGACGAGCACGCCGGCACGGTGAAGACGGTCAAGGACAAGATCTACGGCACGTTCAAGTCCGAGCTGAACCTGGCCGAGCAGCTCGGCGAGCTCAGCCACACGCCCGCCAACATCTCGATCTACAACAACCCGCAGAACAAGTCGCAGGGCGACGCGGACACGGAGTCCACCACACGCGACCCGGCCCTGATGCGCGACGTCACCGCGGACTTCTCCAAGGGCCCGCAGTGGGGCATGACGATCGACCTGAACACCTGCACGGGCTGCGGCGTGTGCACGGTCGCCTGCCAGAGCGAGAACAACATCCCGATCGTGGGCAAGAGCGAGGTCGCCAAGGGGCGCGAGCTGGCCTGGATCCGGGTGGACCGCTACTTCGTCGGCGACGACCTGAACGAGCCGTCCGAGGTCTTCATGCAGCCCGTCGCCTGCGTGCACTGCGAGAACGCCCCCTGCGAGGTGGTCTGCCCCGTCAACGCCACGGTGCACGGGCCCGAGGGCACCAACAACATGGCCTACAACCGGTGCATCGGCACCCGGTACTGCGCCAACAACTGCCCCTACAAGGTCCGCCGCTTCAACTTCTTCGACTGGGGCCAGACCAAGTTCAACGGCGGGCTCGACCCGGACTACGTCCCGCGGGCCACGCGCGAGGCCTTCGAGGACGGCCCCGGCTCGGACCGCACCTTCAACCAGAACTTCATCCCCCCGCGCCTGCGGGCCAAGCTCGACGAGATCTCCAAGATGCGCCAGAACCCGGACGTCACCATCCGGTCGCGAGGCGTGATGGAGAAGTGCACCTACTGCATCCAGCGCATCAACGCCGCCCGCCAGGAGGTCAAGCTCCGCGACATCTGGACCGAGGCCGAGCAGGTCGGGCCGATCCCGGACGGCTTCTTCCAGACCGCCTGCCAGCAGGCCTGCCCGAGCGACTCGATCGTGTTCGGCGACATCCTGGACCCCGGCTCGCGGGTCTCGGCCTCGCGCGACTCGGCCCGCTCCTACCTGCTGCTGGGCTACCTCAACACCCGCCCGCGCACCAGCTACCTGCTGCGGGTCCGCAACCCCAACCCCGCCGTCGGCGTCTACGACGAGCACGACCCGCTGGATCACGGGGGGGGGCACGGGGGCGACTCGCACGAGAATGACTCCCACGCCGGGGGCGACGCCCACGCCGCGGCGTTCATCGACACGACCAAGCGGTACACGGATCAGGGCTACGGCCTGAGCCTGCGTGTGCTCGGAGGGACCAGCGCGTGAGCTCCATCCACCCCGACCAGTCCACCGCCGAGCGCCTCGCCGGCCTCCGGGGCGACCCCAACGCTCCCGGCCCGGACGTCCGCGTCTCGAGCGGCGACGACGGCACCCTGATCGAGACGCCCGGCGCCCGCGCCCCGCTGGTGCTCTCCAACCGCTCCATCGGCGAGGTCACCGACATCATCTGCGGCTACGCCGAGTCGGCCCCGCCCAAGTGGTGGCTGGCGACGATCACCGTCGCCGCCATGGTCGCGGGCGTGGGCCAGGTGATGATCCTGTACCTGATCCTCACCGGCGTGGGCGTGTGGGGCCTGAACAACCAGGTCGACTGGGCCTGGGACATCACCAACTTCGTGTTCTGGATCGGCATCGGGCACGCCGGCACGCTCATCTCCGCGATCCTCTGCCTGCTCAAGCAGAAGTGGCGGACCGCGGTGAACCGCTCGGCGGAGGCGATGACGATCTTCGCGGTCATCTGCGCCGGCATCTTCCCGGGCATCCACGTCGGTCGCGTCTGGATGGCCTGGATGCTGTTCCCGATCCCCAACTCGAACGCGATCTGGCCGAACTTCCGCTCCCCGCTCTTGTGGGACGTGTTCGCGGTGAGCACGTACGCGACGGTGTCGCTGCTGTTCTGGTACATGGGCATGATCCCGGACCTGGCCACGCTGCGTGACCGGTGCGACGCCCGCCTGCGGGCCGGCGTGAAGCGTGCCTTCAGCCTGCCGATGCCGGTGGGCAAGGACCTGCCCCTGCGGTTCCTGCCCTCGCCCGACCGGGTCGGGGCGATGGTGTACGGGCTGCTGGCGATGGGCTGGCGGTTCTCCAGTCGGCACTGGCACCGCTACGAGGCGGCGTACCTGATCCTGGCGGGCATCTCGACGCCGCTGGTGCTCAGCGTGCACTCGATCGTGTCGTTCGACTTCGCGACGTCGATCCTGCCGGGCTGGCACACGACGATCTTCCCGCCCTACTTCGTCGCGGGCGCGATCTTCGGCGGGTTCGCGATGGTGCTGCTGCTGCTGATCCCGCTGCGTGAGCTGCTGCCGAACTTCAAGGACCTGCTGACGCTGCGTCACCTCGAGAACATGGCCAAGATCCTGCTGCTGACGGGCATGATGGTCGGCTTCGCGTACTCGATGGAGTTCTTCATCGCCTGGTACGGGGCCAACGAGTTCGAGTTCGCGGTCTTCGCCAACAACCGCGTCATGCCGATCTGGATGGACGCCGACGGGGCGCCGTACTGGTGGGCCTACTGGGCGATGATCACGTGCAACGTGATCAGCCCCCAGGTCTTCTGGTTCCGGGCCCTGCGCCAGAACCCGCTGATCATCTGGATCGTCGCGCTGCTGGTCACGGTCGGCATGTGGTTCGAGCGCTTCGTGATCATCGTCACCTCGCTGCACCGGGCGTTCCTGCCCGGCGAGTGGCACATGTTCTACCCGACCTGGGTGGACATCCTGACCTTCGTCGGCTCGTGCGGCATCTTCCTGACGCTGTTCCTGCTGTTCGTCAAGTTCCTGCCCGTCTTCGCGATGGCCGAGCTCAAGGCCGTCATGCCCCAGGCCGACCCGCACGCCGACCACGAGGGAGCGCACTGATGGCCACGCTCAAGACCGCTGTCGCCGATTACCTGCCCGGGCTGATCGCACGACCCGACCCGAAGTTCGTCACCGAGGACGGCGCGCGGGTGTACGGGGTCTCCTGCGAGTTCGAGACCGCCGCCGAGGCCTACCACGCCGCCGAGCGGGTCCGCGACGAGGGCTTCAAGCACTGGGACCTGTACTCCCCGTTCCCGATCCACGGGTGCGAGCAGGCGATGGGCATCCGGCGCACCATCCTGCCGTTCGTCAGCTTCGGGGCCGCGGTCACCGGCGTGATCTGCGCCCTGGCCCTGCAGTACTACACGAACTTCGTGGACTACACGTTCGTGGTGCAGGGCAAGGACCCGCGCGCCTGGGAGGCCTACATCCCCGTCACCTTCGAGCTGGGCGTGCTGTTCTGCGCCTTCGCCACGCTGGGCGGCATGCTGATGCTCAACGGGCTGCCCCGCTTCCACCACCCGCTGTTCAACAGCGAACGCTTCCTCAAGGTCAGCGACGACCGCTTCGTCCTGGCCATCGAGGCCGAGGACGACAAGTTCGACCCAGAGTCCACGCCCGCCCTGCTCGAGTCCATCGGCGGCGCCCAGATCACCCTCATCGAGGACGACGCATGACCCGCTCGCACCTCCCACTCAGCGCGTGCCTGCTCGCCGCCTCGGCGGCGGCGGTGCTCCCCGCCTGCCGGGGCGACCGCTCCGAGAAGCCGCCGCGCCGCTTCCTGCCCGACATGGACCACCAGCCCAAGTGGCAGCCCCAGTCCGAGACCGAGTTCTTCGAGAACGGGCGGGCCCAAAGGACGCCCGACCCGAACGCGGTCGCCTTCGGCACCTCCGACTTCGACCCCGTCGCTCACGCCGACCAGCCCTGGGCGTCCTCCTTCCTCGTGGACCGCGCCGGACTGCTCAAGGAGGGCGACACCTTCTATCTCGGCACCGATCCGCAGGGCCCTGAGGGCTGGGTCGTCACCATGCCCGCCGAGGTCACCCGCGACATGCTCGAGCTCGGGCGCGACCGGTTCACCATCTACTGCACCCCGTGCCACGGGGACCTGGGCGACGGCGCCGGCGCCGTCGGGCAGCGCTGGTCCTACCCGCCCGCCAACCTGCTGGGCGACCTCTACAAGGACCGCGCCCAGCGCCAGGGCACCGACGGCTGGCTCTTCAACGTCGTCCGCAACGGCGTCTGGGGCCCCGACGGCTCCAACAAGATGCCCGGCTACGCCCACGCCATCGACGAGCGCGAGGCCTGGGCAGTCGTCGCCTACCTCCGCGCGTTGCAGGTGTCCCAGTCGGCCACCATCCAGGACGTCCCCGAGGCCAGGCGGGCACGCCTGACCAGCCAGGGGCCCGCGCCGGCCCCCGCGGGCGGCGCGACGCCCGATTCCCAGTCCGATTCCCAGCCAGACGCCCAGCCAGGGGGTGACTCGTGAGCCACGCACTCGTTCCCAGCGCCGGCGACATCTCCGAGGCCGATCACAGCGCCCGCCTCGAGAAGATCGCCGCCCTCCCCGAGATGGGCAGCGACAACATCACCGCGCCCGAGTCCATGGTCGCGAAGGTCTCGACCGCCTTCGGCGCCCTCGGCGTCGTCGGCCTGCTCGTCACCGTGGTGGGCGCCTTCGTGGTGAACACCACGCACGCGCTCGCGGCGTTCCAGGTCGGCCTGTTCACCGTCACCGCCGCCAGCCTCGGCTGCCTGGCGCTCAACATGATCCTGCACGCCGTGAACGCGGGCTTCCACGTCACCGCCCGGCGCGTGATGGAGAAGATCGCCTCCATGCTCCCCCTGTGCATGCTGGGCGTGCTGGCGGTGCTGGTCATCGAGCTGCTCCCGATCCACGGCCCCGAGGGGCACGCCGGCTCGGGCGTCCTGCTCTCGTGGCTCCGCCCGGAGTTCGAGGGCACGCACCTGATGGACATCAAGGAGCCCTACCTCAACGCCCCCTTCCTCGTGGTCCGCTTCCTGGTCTACGCGGGGCTGTGGTCCTACCTGTCGCTCCGCCTGCTGGGCTGGAGCACCCGCCAGGACCGCACCGGCGACCGCTCGCTCTCGCGGACCATGCGCCACACGTCAAGCTGGGGCCTGCTCGCCTTCGCCCTCTCGATCGCCTTCTTCGCGTTCGACTTCCTGATGAGCCAGGACTTCCGCTTCTTCTCCACCATGTGGGGCGTCTACTTTTTCGCGATCAGCATGCTCGCGGGCGTCTCGCTGACCTGCCTCGTCCTCACGGTGCTGCGCGCCAGCGGGCGCCTCACCGGCGTGGTCAACCGGGAGCACTTCCACGACCTGGGCAAGCTCATCTTCGCCTTCACCTGCTTCTGGGGCTACATCGCCTTCAGCCAGTACTTCCTGATCTGGTACTCCAACATCCCGGAGGAGACGCACTGGTTCATCCACCGCCAGAGCCACGGGTGGAAGACGCTGTTCGTGCTGCTCGCCTTCGCCCACTTCGTGGTTCCCTTCGTGCTGTTCGTCAGCCGGGCCCCCAAGCGCAGCACCCTCGGGCTGGCCTTCATGAGCGTCTGGTCGCTGGTGGTGACGGTGCTGGACGTGATCTTCATCATCCGCCCGATGGTCTACACCGGGGCCGACTGGACCCCCGCCCTCGAGGCCGCGACCCCCGCGAACTGGTGGCTCGACCTGTTCGGCATCCTGGGCGCCGTCGGGATCTACGCCTTCTTCCTGGTCCGCAAGCTGGGCGACGGCCCGCTGATCCCCACCAAGGACCCCTTCCTGCCCGAGGCCCTGGCCCACAAGAACTACGTCTGACACGACTTACGCACCCGGAGGTCCGGGTTGTCAGGAATCTGCATGGACAACTTCCGCATCCGTTGAGCGGAATCGAACGACTGCTAGACTAGAATCAGTCCGATTTCACAGGAAACGGACCGCACGAGTACGGAGCACCGCATGTCAGAGACCCCCACGGTCCCGCACCTGCACGAAGAGCCCGACGCCTGGCACCGCCACTCCGACGAGGAGGGCATGCCCCAGTCCGAGCACGCCTCCACGGTCAACCCGACCGCGCTGGGGATCGTCTTCGTGGTCATGGTCATCGGCGTCGCCTTCGTCATCCTCCTGCTCACCGCCTACTTCAACCAGTACACCTACACCTTCAAGGCCGCCAAGCAGGAGGGCGTGCCCGCCGCCCGTCAGGCCTACGAGACCGACCTGGCCCAGGCCCGGGCCCGCCTGAGCGAGTACGGCTGGATCGACCGCACCGCGGGCACGGTCCACGTCCCGATCGAGCGGGCCTTCGACACCGTCATCGAGCAGTACCAGAGCGACAACACGGGGAGCTGACACGCACCGATGCCCATCGCCAGCGACAACCCGGGCCCCCGCCTCGCCGCGATCCTCACCGTCGCGGCGTTGCTGTGCTCGTGGCTGGCCCTGCCCGCCTCGGCCCAGCGCCTGCGCTCCTCGGACGAGCTCGAGGAGCTCCGGGGCGTCGACGTGGTCGAAAAGCTGGGCGAGCAGGTCCCCCTGGACCTCGAGTTCGTCAACGCCGAGGGCGAGTCCCAGCCCCTGAGCCGCTACATCAACGGGTCCCGCCCCACGATCGTCGTGATGGTCTACTTCGACTGCCCGATGATCTGCCCGGTCGTGCTCGACAAGCTGCACGCGGCCCTCAACGAGCTCGACTACGTCGCCGGGCGTGACTTCAGCGTCCTGGTCGTCTCCTTCGACCCCACCGACACCACCACCCACGCCAGCGACCGCAAGCTGTACTACCTCTCCGGCTACACGCACGGCATGTCGCCCGACGTCTCCTCGGGCTGGCAGTTCATGACCGGGCGTCCCGCCTCCATCCGCGCCCTGAAGGACGCCCTGGGCTTTCAGATCCGCCTGCTCGACAACGGCGAGTACTCCCACCCCGTCGCCCTGGCCTTCACCACGCCCGACGGCACGATCGCCCGCTACATCTACGGGCTGGACTACGACCCCGACCAGATCAGGCTCTCGCTGCTGGAGGCCTCCGACGGCAAGATCGCCAAGTCGCTGGGGGAGAAGTTCATCTTCCGCTGCTTCCGCTACAACGAGAGCGAGGGCAGGTACACCCTGCACGCGATGACCCTCATGCGGTTCGGCGGCGCTCTCACCGTGGCCCTGCTGGTGATCCTCATCGGCGGCCTGTTCCTCAAGAACCGCGTGCGGTCCTACCGCAGCGCCGACCCCTCGACCTCCCACCCCACCTCTCGACGCGGGTTCACCCCCGCCCACACAGGGAGCCACGCATGAACGAGTTCATGCAGCGCATGTTCTTCGGCGACCCGAGCATGACCGACACGGCCACGCACACCGACGGCCTGTTCATCATGCTGTGGTGGTTCGGCGTCTTCTGGTTCGTGCTGCTCATGGGCCTGATGGTCTACTGGGTCATCAAGTACCGGCGCCGCCCCGGCGTGCCGGCCCCGGTCAGCCCCAGCCACAACACGCCGCTCGAGATCATCTGGACCGTGGTCCCCTCCTCCAGCCTGCTGGTCATCTTCCTGCTGGGCTTCTGGGGCTACATGGACAAGATCACCCCCGCCGGCGACTCGGTCCAGCTCGAGATCAACGCGTACAAGTGGGGCTGGGCCCTGAAGTACCCCAACGGGGCCGAGTCCACCTGGACCACCGCGCTGTCCAACGTCGAGGACCCCGTCACCGGCAGGGTGATCAAGGGCGACGACTACCCCGTCTTCGTCCTGCCCGAGGACACCGAGTTCAACCTCCGCATGATCTCGCAGGACGTCATCCACGCGTTCTGGATCCCCGCGCTGCGCGTCAAGATGGACGTCTACCCCAACCGCTACACCGGCTTCGCCTTCCGCACGCCCACCCTCAGCGCCGACGACACCGTGACCAACCCCGAGACCAACGAGCCCATGGCCGGGCGCGACCTCTACGTCTTCTGCGCCGAGTACTGCGGCGACAAGCACTCCCAGATGGCCGCGACCATCCGCGTGGTCCCGAAGGGCGACTACCAGGCCTGGCTGCAGGGCATGAACCTGGGCGACCTGCCCCCGGCACGCATCGGCGAGGTCACCTGGAAGTCCAAGTGCGCCTCATGCCACTCCGTGGACGGCAGCCCCAACGTCGGGCCCACCTGGCTCGCCGGCGCCTCCTACCAGGGCCAGACCTACGGCTACGGCAACGACGTCGCCCTCAACAACGGCCAGACCGTCCCACGCGACGACAACTACGTCCGCGAGTCCATCCTCGAGCCCGCGGCCAAGGTCGTCGCCGGCTACCCCGGCAACATGCCCAGCTTCCAGGGCCAGCTCTCCGAGGAGCAGATCTCCGGCCTGATCGCCTACTACAAGGAGCTGGCCGGCGTGACCGACGAGGACGCCGAGGGCAACGGCGCCGAGGGCGAGGCGGCAGAGGACGAGGCCGGCCAGAACGAGGCCGGCCAGGACGGAACCGAGGGCGGGGGAGACTGACGCGAGCGTGACCGACGCCCCGCGACGTTCGGGGCCAGCGAGGACGACACCATGACGACCATCGACACATCCACCGGGCACGCCGGACACCACGACGACCACGACGGCCCGTACTGGGACTCGGCGCACGGCCTGGTCCCCAAGATCATCGACTGGATGACCACCGTCGATCACAAGAAGATCGGCGTGATGTACCTCTTCGCCGTGCTCTTCATGTTCTTCCTGGGCGGCGTCGCGGCGCTGGCGGTCCGCATCGAGCTGCTCGACCCCGTCCGCACCGTGCTCGAGACCGACGCGGACGGCAACGTGGTGCAGACGATCACCGGCCAGCGGTTCACCTCCAACCCGGAGGACATGGCCGCGGGCAACAACATCTACAACCGCCTGTTCACGCTGCACGGCGCGATCATGGTCTTCATGTTCATCGTGCCCTCCATCCCCGCCAGCCTCGGCAACTTCTTCCTGCCGCTGCAGCTGGGCGCCAAGGACGTCGCCTTCCCCCGGCTGAACCTGTTCAGCTGGTACATCTACGTGTTCGGCTCTATCTTCGGCATCGCCTCGATCCTCATGAACGGCGTGGACACCGGCTGGACGTTCTACACGCCGTACTCGACCACGACCGACGCGGACCACTGGCGCGTGGTGCTGATGATCCTGGCCGCGTTCATCCTGGGGTTCAGCTCGATCCTCACGGGCATGAACTTCATCGTGACGGTGCACAAGCTGCGCGCGCCCGGCATGGGCTGGTTCGACATGCCGCTGCTCATCTGGGCGCTGTACGCCACCAGCATCATCCAGGTGCTCGCCACGCCCGTCATCGGCATCACGCTGCTGCTGCTCGTGTTCGAGCGCGTCATGAAGGTCGGCATCTTCGACCCCGCCCTCGGCGGCGACCCGGTGCTCTACCAGCACTTCTTCTGGTTCTACTCGCACCCCGTGGTGTACGTGATGATCCTGCCCGCGATGGGGCTCATCTCCGAGATGCTCTCCATCCACTCGCGCAAGAAGATCTTCGGCTACCGAGCCATCGCGTTCAGCTCGCTGGGCATCGCCGCGGTCTCGTTCCTGGTGTGGGGCCACCACATGTTCACCGCGATGGGCGAGCTGGCCTCCATGCTCTTCAGCGCCCTGACCTTCCTGGTCGCCATCCCGACCGCCATCAAGGTCTTCAACTGGATCGCGACGCTGTACAAGGGCTCGATCGTCCTCAACACACCGATGCTCTACACGCTGGCGTTCCTGTTCACCTTCTCCATCGGCGGGCTCACCGGCCTGCCCCTGGGCGCCCTGGCGACCGACCTGCACCTGCACGACTCCTACTTCGTGGTGGCCCACTTCCACTACGTCATGATGGGCGGCACGGTCATCGCCATGGTCGGCGGCATCCACCACTACTGGCCCAAGATGTTCGGGCGCATGTACAACGAGACGTGGGGCATCATCGGGTGCGTCATCGTCTTCGTCGGCTTCAACGTGACCTTCTTCACCCAGTTCTTCCTGGGCACGCAGGGCATGCCCCGCCGGTATGCCAACTACGTCGACGAGTTCCAGCTCCTGCACCAGATCTCCACCTACGGCTCCTGGCTGCTGCTGCTGGGCTTCCTGATCCACCTGTTCAACTTCGTGCACTCGCTGCTGGTCGGCCCCAAGGCCCCGCCCAACCCCTGGGGCGGGCTCACCCTGGAGTGGGAGACCGAGTCGCCCCCCATCCTGCACAACTTCCACCACGAGCCGCTCGTCACGCACGGCCCGTACGACTTCGAGTCCGTCGTGCCCCCGCACTGCGACGAGAAGGACTACCCCCTGCCCGACCCCGCCACCGTCAAGCCGCACTGACCCCTCCCGCCCGAGCGCCCTGCCCCACGGACCCGCCGATGACCACACTCGACGCCACCACCGCGGCCGTCCCCGAGAAGCTCAAGAGCCACCCGCTGCACTGGCGCAACCGCCGGCACGGGCACCACTGGCGCTCGCACGACGAGGAGTTCGACGGCGCGAAGTTCGCCATGTGGCTCTTCCTGTCCACCGAGGTCCTGCTCTTCGCGGGCATCTTCTGCGCCTACGCCGTCTTCCGCATGCTCTACCCGGAGGCCTGGGCCGCGGGCAGCCACTACCTGTCCTGGAAGATCGGGTGCGTCAACACCGCGGTGCTGCTGATCTCGTCCTTCACGGTCGCCATGGCCGTCCGCAACGCCCAGCTCGACCAGCAGAAGTGGCTGCGGATCAACCTGATCATCACGATCCTGTGCGCCATCGCCTTCTTCGCGATCAAGATGTACTTCGAGTACATCCCCAAGCTGTCCGAGGGCAAGGCCCCCGGCACGTTCTTCTCCTACGCCGGCTGGCACCGCCCGCAGGAGCCGCTGTGGTGGGCGGTCTACTACATCGGCACCGGCATCCACGCCCTGCACGTCATCATCGGCGCCTCGCTGCTCGGCTGGGTGCTGTACCGCTCGTTCCGGTACCAGGCCTACGGCCCGACCGAGTACACCATGGTCGAGAACTCCGCCCTCTACTGGCACCTGGTCGACCTCGTCTGGATCTTCCTGTTCCCCCTGCTGTACCTGGTCCACTGACCCACCCGGCCCCTCTCCCCCCGGCCTCCCATCTCCCCGGAGCGACGCGATGTCAGACGCACACGCACACGCCGACCACCACACGCCCGAGCACGATCTCGACCCGCACGGCGTCGGCCACCACGAGCACGTCATCCTCTCGTGGCAGCTCCTGGCCGGGGTGCTGGTCACGCTGCTCTTCCTGACCGCGCTCACCGTGTTCACCGCCCAGGCCGAGCAGTGGATCATGGACACCTGGCAGATCGAGATCCCGCGCTGGGTCAACATCGTCGGCGCCATGTCCATCGCGACCGTCAAGGCCCTGCTCGTCTGCGCCTTCTTCATGCAGCTCAAGTACGACAAGCCGCTCAACTCCATCGTCATGCTCTTCTGCCTCTTCTGCGTCTGGCTCTTCCTGATGTTCTCCATGATCGACCTGGGCAACCGCGACAAGGTCATCGCCTACCGGGCCGAGGTGCCCAGCGCCGGCGGCACCGGGTACAACCTGGGCGCCGAGCTCGATACCGACACGCTCGGCAGCGCCTTCGGTTCGCCCCGGCTCTCGCCCCACGTCACCACCGGCAACCAGTCGCTGCCCGAGTACGTCTACGCCCAGGCCCTCGCCGACTTCGAGAAGGCCCTGGCCGCGTCGGGCGACGGGACGCCGGCCGAGGGCGAGTCCGAGGAGGCGAAGCCCGAGGCCAAGAAGAAGGTCCCGGAGCGATACCTCGGCGACCCGTACTACATCGAGAACCCCGAGCGGGCCTTCTGGCACTACTACTACGAGAAGACCTACCTGAAGGCCGGCAAGACCCCGCACCACCACGAGCGCGACACCAACCACTACTTCGACTCCTTCCTCGTCCGCTTCCACGACGAGCTCGCCGCCAAGGGCCTCGACGCCCACCACGACGACGGGCACGACCACTCCGACGCCAACCGCTCCCGCCCGGCACGCGGCCTGACCGCCGGCCTCTTCGACGCCGCGGACGACCACGCGCAGGACACGCACGCCGGCGAGGACCACGCCCCGACCGATGACCACTGACCCCGACCAGCCCAGACGCGTCGGGCGGACCCGCCGCCCGCGCCCGCTCCCGCTGCTCGTCGCGTCCGCGGGCCTGGCCGTGCTGCTGGCCAGCGGCTACGTGCTCACCAGCCGCATCCGCGACTACAACGCCGCGAACCCCACCCGGATCTACCGCTTCATCAACACCGACCGGACCGAGTTCGAGTACGCCGGTCGCCCCGTGCGCATCACCGACGACGTGGACGAGGCGGGCGAGGGCACGCTCTCGATTCGCTACGGCGACGAGACGCTCGAGCTGCCGGTGCAGGTGCCCAGCCCGGTCGTCCTGCCCGGCCTCGACCGGCACCGCGACTGGTTCCGCCTGACCATCTTCGCCGAGAGCACCGGGCTGACCACGTCCGAGTTCGAGCGCGGCATCGACGACGGCTCGATCCCGCCGCGTCTCGTCGCCGTGTCACGCAACCCGCTGTCGCAGGACGTGCGCGAGGGCCGCTTCAACATGCGGGTGGACGAGAACTGGGGCTGGGGCGAGGTGCTGCGTGACCGCTGGACCTTCACCTTCCACGAGTTCCTGCCCGAGGGCGGGTTCGAGAGCCAGACGCTCCGCTTCCCCGAGTCCGGCAAGTCCTTCTACCGGAGACAGGTCAACGCCGACCTCGCCGGCGAGCCCGCGCCAGAGCGTGCCCCCGACGAGCTCACCGAGGGCACCTGGCAGTTCCAGGCGGCCCTGGCGCTCATGAACCGCCCGCCGGCGATCACGATGGAGCAGCAGGCGCTGCGCAACGCCGGCTGGACCCTCCCGGTCGCCTCGGCCAGCGTGCTCGTAATCATGTTCGGCATCGCCTGGGCCTTCGCCCCGGCCCGCGTGACCGAGCAGGCCGAGCAGGACTGAATCCGGCGTCATACAAGCCCTCGGCGCAAGCCGAGCAAGACTCCACTGCACGGTGCCCTGCTTCGACTCGAAGAGCGAAGCAGGCGTCAACGGTCATGGCCGCCTTCGCCCTTCGGGCCGAAGGCGGGCACCGAACATCCGCGCACGAAAAACGCCCGGAGCCAGCGGCCCCGGGCGTCGGAGATGAAGCTTGCCTGCCCAATCCCGTGGGTGGGAGTGGGGGGGGGTGGGGGGTTACTTGGTGGGATCGATGCGGGCCGGGGGCTGCTCGTTGTCCACGTTGGCGGTGGCGGTCGCGCCGCCGGCCTCGATCGAGTCGCGCGAGCCGGGCACGACGAAGATCTCGACGCGCCGGTTGGCCGCGGTGCCGCCGGTCGGGTTGTTCGGGACGATCGGGCGGAACTTGCTCCAGCCGGTGGCGCTCATGCGGTCCCAGGAGATGCCCTGCCCGCCGAGCACGTTGACCACCGCGATCGCGCGATGGGCCGAGAGGTGCATGTTGGTCGGGTGGCGCTGGGCCGTGCGCGAGCTGATCGCCTCGGAGTCGGTGTGCCCGACGACGCGCAGGTCGTAGCCCGCGGCCTCGGCGGCGTTCATCACGTCGGCCAGGGCCGCGAGGCTGGAGGCCGCCTCGGCCTTCACCTCGTCCGAGCCCGAGTTGAAGGTCAGGTCGCTGGAGAACCGCAGCATGCCGCGGTCCGGGTCGTAGGTGATCAGCCCCGGGTTCTGGCGGGCCAGGCGGGCCAGGGCCATGTTGGTCGCGGGGTCGAGCGCCACGAAGTCGAGCGTCGCCAGGCGTTCCTCCATGCTGTCGATGGTGGAGCGGGCGCCCTGCAGCATGGTCCGCAGCTCGGCGTTCTCGGCCTGCAGCCCCTCGATCGTGGTGCTGGCGCTGCTGGTCAGCTGCCCGAGCCGGTCCTTCTGCTGGTCGGAGCTGTCGAGCTGGGCCCGCAGCTGCGCGTTCTGGCTGGAGAGACTCCGGTTGGTCTCCATCAGCAGGTCGTACTCTTTCTGGCTCACACAGCCCGTCAGGCCGGTCACCAGAACTCCCGCCGCGGTCAAACCGGCGATCCATCCGCCTCGAAGTCGTGCACGCATCGCTTCATGCCTCCGTGAGATTGCACCGCGGCCGTGTGCCGCGGAAGGGTCAATCATGCTACCGGCCCCGAACGCCCCAAGCGAACACGGGTTACCGTGAATCCCCGCTCCGTGACAACCGGTGGACAGCCCGTGAACGACTTGGCAACTCACACCCACACCCTCCGACTCGACGCCGCCTGCGTCGCGGACGCCGATCGGTCTTTCTCCCCCGGCACGCTGGTGCTGGGCCTGACCGGGAACGGGGAGGACGCTCGCTCACGCGTGCTCTACGCCGGCCCGCCCGAGAGCCTCCCTGCCCATCTTCACAGCGTGGCACGCACCATCCGGCTGCCCGGCTCCACGCTGCTGCCCGCCTTCGCCAACGCCCACACGCATCTGGACCTCACCGGGCTCGGGCCCCGCCCCTACGACCCCGAGACCGAGTCCTTCGACCGCTGGCTGTCGATGATCGTCCGCGACCGCCCGACCGAGCCCGAACGGGTGTACGAGGCGGTCGAACTCGGGCTGCGACTGAGCCTCGCGGGCGGCGTGGTGGCGGTGGGGGACATCGCGGGCCAGACCAGCACCCCCCGCATCGAGCCCTTCCGGGCGATGCGGGCCTCCCCGGTCCGGGGCGTGTCCTTCCTGGAGTACTTCGCCATCGGGGCGGGCGAGACGCGGGGCTTCCGGGGCATCCGGGAATCGCTGGAGGCTCATGCGGAGGATCTGGCGATCGAGGACCCCAGTCTGGCCCGCCTGGGCGTCCAGCCGCACGCACCCTACTCGGTCAGTGCCCGGGCCTATGAGGATCTGGCGGGCCTGCTGCCCGCCCACACGCCCCGCTCCACCCACGCCGCCGAGACGCTGGCGGAGCGCGAGTTCATCGCACGCGGCACCGGCCCGCAGCGGGACTTCCTGCACACGCTGGGGGTCTGGGACGACTCGATCCTCGAGACCCTCGGGCAGGGCGACAGCCCGATCCGGCACCTGGAGCCCATCCTGCGATCGTCCGGCTCCCCCTGGCTGATCGCGCACGCCAACGACACGTCGGACGAGGACATCCGGATCCTGGCCGAATCCGGGGCCTCGGTCGCCTTCTGCCCGCGTTCGCACCGGTACTTCGGGCACCTGCGGGATCTGCCAGCGCACCGCTGGCCCGACATGCTGGGGGCGGGCGTGGCGGCGTGCCTCGGGACCGATTCCATCGTGAATCTGGACACCCCGGACCGGATCACCCCCCTCGACGACGCTCGCCTGCTTTCGAGAGAGGGTCGAGACGCGGCGACGCCCGAGACGCTGCTCCGGATGATCACCCAGAACCCCGCCCGAGCCCTCGGGATGAACCCGGACGAGTTCGCATTCGATGAGGGCCCGCTGGCGGGCCTGGTGGAGATTCCGGGCGCCGGATCACTCGCGGAGGTGTTCGAGAGCGATCGCGCCCCGTCGCTCCTGTTTGTCCGAAACCATTCCGATCTGATCGGAAAATGACTGAAACTGGAATGGTTCTTCCCTAGCATTCCCGACGGTGTCCAACCAACGGGACCGCTCGATGTGAGACAAGGGGATACTGCCGCATGAGCGCCAAGTGGCGACGCAGTCAAGCGTGGGATCGGGAGCACCTGACCGGTGTTCTGACGCCGCTGCGTGTGGTGCTGCACGAGCTGAGCTCGATCCGGCTTGCGATCGTGCTGCTGGTGTTCGTGTCGGTGTACGCGGTGTTCGCGTCGGTGCCGATCGGGCTGCTGGCGCTGGCCCCGACGTGGCTGATCTACCTGGGCACGCTGGCGCTGACGGTCGGGGTGGTCGCGGCGGCGCCCGCGCTGCTGCTGCGTCAGGTGGTGCTGGCGAGGGCGGGGCGTGGAATCCGTTTCGCGCTCCCGGTGCTCGTCTTCCTCCCGCTCGCGGCGTTGGGGGCCTGGCTGTGGAAGTCCTTCGCCTGGCCGGCGCTGCACTACGACCCGGTCTCGGGCGACGGTTTGCGCCTGTTCCCCGGGTTCGTCGAGGCGTACCGCTCGACCACGCTGCGCCGGCTGCCGGGCTTCGAGATGTCGGAGCTGGAGTTCTACTCGTGGTGGCCGCTGCGCCTGGTGCTGCTGCTGTTCTGCGTGAACATGATCACCGCGACGGTGCGTCGCATCGAGTTCACGTTCAAGAACCTGGGCGTGCTGACGGTGCACACCGGGATCATCACGATCGCGCTGGGCAGCATCGTGTACCAGGCCTTCAAGCAGGAGGGGGACACGATCCTGCTGGCGTCCAACACGGGCCAGGGCCCCGGCCCCGCGGCCTCGGGCTTCTACGACAACCAGCGCCTGTCGCTGTACGTCGCCCAGCGGGACGGGGTCTTTGGCCCGCAGTGGGAGCAGCGACCGCTGGACGGCATCCCGCGCTACAACCCGTACCACCTCCGGGCCGGGCTGGACGCCCCCGGGGACTCGCTGTGGCACACGCTGGGCCTGCCCGACCCGGCGGGCGACGTCCCGGACCGCTCGCTGTCGCGCGACGTGCCCGACGGGCGGGCGCAGTACGTCGATCCGGACCTGGCCTTCCGCGTGGTGGGGTACGCCCCGTACGCGGACTCGCGCGACGACTGGATCCGAGACGAGCCCCGCCCGGGCGAGGACGCGAACCCGCTGCGGATCGTGGAGCTGCTGCCCAGCATGCCCGACGCCCAGCTCGCCCAGCTCGGGCAGGCGATCGGGCGCACGCTGGTGCCGGGCGAGCCGCTGTTCCGGTTCACGCTCATCCCCGGCCTGCCGGCCCAGCGGGTGCGCGAGAACCCGATGCTCGGGCTCGAGTACTGGCAGGACCTGGACGAGTCCCGTCGCGCGGCCCTGACCGCGAACCTGCCCGCGGACACGCAGCACGCCCTGATCGTGACGGTGCCGCGTGCGGGCGCCGAGCCCTACCGCGGGCTGTTCCGCATCGGCCCGGGCACGCACCACACGCTGGGCGACACCGGCTACTCGCTGCACGTGGAGCAGCTCAGCCCGGAGCCGCCCTTCCCGATCATCACGCCCGGGTACGAGCACGCGACGAGCTCGGTCGCGGTGGTGCACGTCACCACGCCCGAGGGCGACGAGTTCGACCGCTGGCTGTACCACCGCTACCCGGAGCTGGACCAGGACCTCCTGAAGGTGGTGGGGGGGCAGGACGTCACCCAGGTGAGCGGCGGACGCCCGAACCGCGTCGACGCTGACCTGTCGAAGATCCGGATCACCTACATCGACGCCTCCCGCTTGCAGGTGTTTTTCAATGAGCAAACGGGGACGGGCGGAGGATTGGAAGCGATCGTGCGCGAGCCCGGCGGCTCCGTCCGTGTGGTCGACTGCTCGGAGGACGACACCGTCGAGGACCTGATCCCTGGCCTGGACCTGAAGGTCGCGACGCGCTGGGACCACGCCCGCCTGCTGCGTCGCCCGGTGCCCACGCCCGAGCCGGAACGGGACAACCAGTTCATGGGCACGCACGACCGGGCGATGCTGGCGGTCGAGGTGTCGTCCAAGTCCGGCGCGTTCGAGCCGGTGACGGAGTGGCTTGAGTTCAGCAAGTACTTCTTCGAGTTCAACCGCGCCCAGGACGCCCCGATCCGGACGGTGCAACTGCCCGACGGGCGCGTGATCCGTCTGGCCTTCGGGCGCCTGCGCCGCAACTTCGGCTCGCCGACCGAGCCGAACCCGGCGTTCCAGGTGCGGATGGTGGACTTCGAGATGATCGCGTACGACCACCGCGGCGCGCCGCGTGACTACCAGTCGGTGGTGCGGGTGGAGCCGACCGGGTTCGCGGGCGAGTTCGAGCCCTACGAGCACCGGGTGAAGCTCAACGCCCCGCTGCGTGCCCCGTTCCATGCCGACCCGGAGGCCCCGGCGGTCGCGAACCTGTTTGCGCGCCTGGCGCGCGGGTTCGACCCCGGCTCGTTCAAGCTCTCGCAGGCGGGGTGGGACCAGCAGGGCTGGCAGGAGACCCAGCAGATGGTCGACCAGGGCGTGCTGGACCGCCCACGCGCCAAGTTCACGATCCTCGCGGTCGGCAACAACCCCGGCATCCACGTGATCGCGCTGGGGTCGATCCTGATGTCGGTCGGCATCCCGTGGGCGTTCTACGTCAAGCCCTGGCTGGTGCGCCGCGAGCGCGACCGCCTGAGGGCCGCCCACGCCGAGGCCGGCACGCCCGCGCCATCGGCCTCCGTGCCGAAACCCGAGCCCATCCCCCAGGAGGCCACGGCATGACCCGTCTGCTGTCCGCCATCGTCCTCGCCCTGACCGCGTGCACCGCCCCGGCCCAGGGGCCCGCGGGCAACACCCACCCCGACGAGGGCGTGCTGACCGAGGACGCGGCCCGGGTCGCCCAGACCCGCTCGCACCCGTTCGGCTCGATCGCCCCGCCGACGATGGACGCCTCGGGCAAGCGGGACCTGGCGCGAGCGGTCGACCTGACCCCCCTGCGCGACGTCGCGGTCTCGCACAACGGGCGCGTGAAGATCATGGACACGCTCGCGCGGGAAACCGTGCGCTCGCTGACCGGCAAGAGCCGGTTCCGCGACTACGTGCGGACCGAGGGCGAGGACGTCCCCGAGGTCGTGAAGCACGACCCGCTGTTCACGCTGCTCGACCTCTGGATCGACCCGGGGTACTACGCGGACAAGCCGCTGATCGGGATCAATTTCCTGCCGCTGCGCGAGGCCTACCTGGAGCTGGCGATCGAGGACACCGCCACCCGGGAGCGCTGGAAGAAGCTGGGGCTGGTGACGCCGCAGATGGTCGAGACCTACTCGACCACGATCTTCAACGCCCACGCGGACGAGCAGCCGTACCGGGAGGGGGTCCAGCGGGCGGAGAACGCGGTGCAGCTCTACCTGTACGGCATCGCCAACGCGCTGATGGTCGCGCCCGATTCGACCGACCTGCCCTGGACGCACCTGGCCAGCCTGCCGGACGATCACCCGGCCCGGCTCGCCTCGCGCGAGCTGGGCGCCGCGTGGCGGGCGGGGGATGCCGCGGGCGTGAACGCGAAAGCGAGCGAACTGGCGGCGGCCCTCGAGGCGATCCACCCGGAGACCTACCCCGGCTCGCGCCGCTCGCTGGAGCTGGCCTACAACCGCTCGAACGCCTTCGAGTGGGGCTCGTGGGCGTACTTCGGGTCGCTGCTGTGCCTGGTGCTGGCCTTCGGCACGGGGCGCAAGTGGCTCGCCGGCGCGGGGCTGGGGCTGTTCACGATCGCGTTCGTGGTGCACGCCCTCGGGTTCGCGGCCCGGTGCGTCATCGCCGAGCGCTTCGCGATCCAGAACCAGTACGAGTCGATGACGGGCGTCAGCCTGTTCGCCGCGGCGGTCGGGCTGGTGCTGATGGTGGCGAAGCGCAAGTGGCTCTTCGGGGCCGCGGTGGCGGCGTCGGGCTTCCTGGTGCTCATCACCGCGACGCAGGCGGGCGTGCCGGGCGAGTTCGTGGACCGCGAGGCCGCGATCCTGAACACCTCGGTGCTGCTGAAGTACCACGTCACGACGGTGCTGACGAGCTACGGCCTGATCACGCTGGGCTTCATCTGCTCGCTGTTCTACCTGGCGACCCACTACGGCGCGAAGCTGTTCAAGCCCTCGGGCACCGAGGCGGTGAGCACGGACGCGCAGGCGGTGTCTTCCGCGGCGGTCGGTGGTGGGTTCACCGACGGGACGAGTGGGGGGGGCGGCGGCCTCAAGCGCACGCTCAAGGACCTCGATACCGCGACCATGACCGTCCTGCAGCTCGCGTTCTGGACGCTGGGCGTGGGCATCCTGCTGGGTGCCTGGTGGGCGGACCACTCCTGGGGACGCTGGTGGGCCTTCGACCCGAAGGAGACGTGGGCCCTGGTGACGTGGATCGTCTACCTGATCGTGATCCACATCCGCTTCACCAACCTGAAGGACCGCGGCCTGACCACCGCGTGGCTGAGTGTGGCCGGGTTCTTCATCATGCTGTGGACCTACTTCGGCGTGAACCTGCTGCTGCCGGGGCTGCACGCGTACGCGTGAGGGCAGGCATCAGGCACTTGGCGACAGTGTGATCGCTTGATCCGGGTGGCCCGATGACGGCGCAGCCTTCATCGGGTTCTGCCGCGGATCGTGGAGAAGGCTGCGAAGTCTTTCTGCAATCCAAGAACGCTCGCGATACACTGGCATGATGCCAAAGCGATGCATTGTGCTCGTAGTGACATTGATGTGTGCGCTACCGGCATGCACGGTCAATCGATTGCGAAACGTCGATCTTCAGGTTACGGATGCCCGGACGGGTGAGCCGTTTCAGAATCTGTTGATTGAGTCGGAGCATTTCGGCCAGTATCTGGTTCCGGTCGCCATGAATGCCTCATCCCAGCGTTCCATAACCGATGACCGTGGTGTAGCGAGGGTGCCTGTTTTACGCGGAGGGGATGGAGAAGGCTCGACACTGACGATTTGGCTTCCACCGGCCGGTACGGCGTATGAAGAGTTGCGCAGGTTTGAAGGGAGCCGCATCCGCCAGAGTCTCTTCGAGGAAGTGTGGGACTATGACGAGGCGTCCGCTTTGGATTGGAAACGTCTTGGGATGGCGGTCGGTCTGAGGATTGTGGACAACGAGTTCGTACTCGGGTCGTCGAATAGGGGCGGGAAGCGGGTTGAAGTCCGGTCGGGTGAGTTGTTTCCAGCAGGTGTGTTCTCTCCCGAGTATCAGGTAGAGACACAAGTGGCGGTTCGATTTCTCGGGAACTGATGTGTTACGGCTGGCTGTGTCCTCCGCCGCGCGGCCCGTCGCTCACGCTCCGGGCTCAAGTCTCGAAATCACACCTCCGCGATCTCCGCGTCCTCCGCGTTCAATCCTGTCTTCCGCTTCGCGCCTTTGCTCTCCTTCGCGCCTTCGCGTACAGGTCCGTCGCCTCCCTACCCTCACCCGTGGCGCGACTGACCCGTTCCGACTACGCCCTTCCCGCCGACGAGCTCGCCCCTGCCCTGCTGGGCTGCACGCTGGTTCGCGTGCTGGCCGACGGGACGCGACTCGAAGGCCGGATCGTCGAGACCGAGGCCTACCTCGCACCCGAGGACCAGGCCAGCCACGCCCGCAACGGGCACCGCTCGCCTCGCGTCGAGGCGATGTACGGACGACCGGGCACCGCCTACGTCTACCTCACACGCGGCGTGCATTACCTCTTCAACGTCGCCTGCCTGCGCGAAGGCTCGGCCCACGCGGTGCTGGTGCGGGCGGTCGAGCCGCGGGGGGACGAGGCGGCCTTCGAGCGGTTGCACGCGAACCGCGTGGCCGGGGCGATGGCGGTGCGTCGGGCGATGCCGAGCACGGCGGGGAGGCCGGCCCCAAGGTTCAAGAACCGCGACCTCGGCTCGGGCCCCGCGAAGCTGACGCAGTCGCTGGACATCCGTCCGGCGCACAACGGGCTGGACCTGACCCGCCCGAACTCGCATGCAAGTGACCCCGGCCCGGTCTGGATCGAGGGGGTTCTGGGCTCAATCCCGGACAAAGAGATCGTAAATGATGCCCGGATCGGGGTTGAATCGGTGGGGCCGCCCTGGGCCGGGGCGAAGCTGCGCTGGTCGGTGCGTGGGAGCGAACACGTGTCGGTCCGGCCCCGTAAGTCGTGAGTGTCACTGCACCTGCGTGCGCTTCCCAGGAGCGTTGCCCGGGCGGTCCGAAAACGTGCAGATCACGCTCGGGCGAATCCGATGGATGCTTCGGCACGAACCGGATGACGTAGAATGGTTCCACGGATCACCCAGACCTCGGCGGAGCCGAAACGAGCCACCATGCCTCAGACCATCGATCTCAAGGCCATTTTCGAGCACGCGGGCGGGTACGCCCCGGACGCCTACGCCTTCATCCGCGACGGGCTGGCCCACACCGTGGAGTCGGTGCACGGCGCCGACGGCGGGCCGCTCGATCCCGAGGACGATTCCCGGCACGTGGACGGGCGCCAGCTCTGCCTGGGCCTGTCGGACTATGCGCTGCAGCGGTACGGCCTGCTCGCCAAGCCGGTGCTGCACAAGTGGGGCATCCACGAGACGCTGGACTTCGGCAAGATCATCTTCGCCCTGGTGGACGCGGGGTTGATGCGCAAGACCGACGACGACACGCTGGACGACTTCGACCACGTCTACGACTTCGACGAGATCTTCGCCGAGCCCGAGTCGACCATGTTCAGCGAAAACTGAGTTCAGCGAGAACTGAGTTCAGCGAAAACTGAGTTCAGCGAGAACTGACCTCCTCCCCCCTCACGCCTGTCTTGAACAGACCTCGCCGCGCCGATCCCGTGGCGTGGCGTGGATGGCGCCGATCTCACGGTGCGTGTGGCGTGTTCAGGCCGGGTCGCGGTAGGCGGTGATCTCGATGCGGTTGTCGTCGGGGTCCTCGAAGTAGACCGAGACGCTGACGCCGTGGTTGCGGACCTCGTGCACGAGCCCCTGCTGCTTGAGGTGCTTGCAGGCGGGCTCGAACTCTTCGATCGGGACGCGAAAGGCGAAGTGTCGGTCCTCGTCGGGCGGGGCGATCATGCCTCCGCTGCCGTTCCCGGCGACCTCTTCCGCGTCCTCGGGGTAGAGGGCGACGCCGGTGCCCCGTCCTGGCTTGCCGGAGAGCATGAGCACGGGCGAGCCGTCCCAGTGCCCCGGGAAGGTCTCTCGCAGGCCGAGCACGCGTTCGTAGAAGGCCTTGGCCCGGTCGAGGTCTCGCACTGCGAGCGCGACGTGGTCGAGGTGCCGCACGCGGAATCCGTTGTCAAGCGTCGCCATGAGATGCCCCGATCGTCCGGGCGGGCACCCCGCCCGCCCTGTACCCTAGAGGGCATGGCAAACCCGTCAAACGAGAATACAGATAGTTCGAAAAAACCCAATTCTGTGGGACGCGCCGGCGCGCCGGCGTGGGCGAAGCTGCA
>JBICID010000093.1:0-2272 GCA_043101615.1 Phycisphaerales bacterium JB040
ATCCCGGTGAACATCCCTCCGCCGGCCCCGTTGCTCAGGCCCCCGCCGGGGTCCTCGTAGAGCGTGTTGTCGCGCGAGGCGGGGAGGTCGACCTGGATCTGGGCTCCCGCCGGGGCGGCGGCCAGGCAGAGGGGGGCGACGCAGAGGAGGAACGAGGTGGGCTTCACGTGGGGTCTCCGGAGTCTCGAGCTCGAACGGGTCGAGCGTGGGGATTCGGCGCGGGGGGCTCGCCGGGATGCGCGAGGGGGAAGACGGCCGGATCCCGCGCTTCGTTCCCTCAACTTACCGCGTGCGAGGGAGCGCGGGATGGGTCGCAGGTCGTAGGGACGCACGCCCCCCATCAAACGGTCAGGAAGGCCTGATCCCCGCCCTCGGGCTCAGCCTCGAGCCCCGTCCGGCTGCAGGGCCGCCCGCAGCGCCGCCAGCTCGGCCGGGGGATCGGGCAGCAGGTCGTGACGTAGGAAGAAGCTCAGCAGCACCAGGTTGCAGTTGAACTTGAAGCGGTCGGTCTCGCGGACCAGGCGCGCGACCTCCTCCGCGGGCAGGAGCTCGAACGCCTCCACCTCCCCGTCGGCGTTGCAGGGCGTGAAGTCCGCGGGGAGCTCGAGCTCGTAGGTGAACATCGTGTCGGGCTTGATGCCGCGCTCGCTCTCCATGCGGTAGGAGACCGAGCCGGTCGCCACCGCACGGCGCGCGAGCTCCGGCGGGAGGGACGCCTCCTCGGCGCACTCCGTGATCAGGTTCTCCTGGAGGCTCAGGCCGTGGGGCTGTCCCCCGGCCACGAGCTTGTCGAGCTTGCCCGGGTGCAGGAGCTTCTTCCGCGAACGGCGCGCGATCCAGAGGTGGAGTTCGCCTCCCTTGCGCACGAAGCCGTCGAGGTGCACCCCGGTCGCGATCACGCCGAACCACGGCACCACCCCACGGTCGAGCAGCGCGACGACCTCGCCGCGCGGACGCGTGGAGACCGCGAAGAGCTCGCCCGTGCGATCCACGGGCTCGCCGGCGGCGAGGAGGTCGGCGCTCAGGGCATCGAGCGCTTTCTGCAGCGCCGCGCTCCCCGCCGGGTCCCGGGAGCGCACGCCGTGCGCGTCCACCTCGAACCCCGCCCGCCCGGCGAGGAAGCGCGCCGCCCGGTCGCGGCGGATCCAGCCCACGCGCCGCTCCCCCACCGACCACGGGAGATAGCGCGAGAGGTCGTGCGCGTTGCAGGCGTCGAGGTGTGCGCGGAATCCTCGTTCAGCGGCGGTCATGACCTCGGCACCCCGCCCGCTACGAGATGAGATGGAGGGTGGCGAAGAGGACGAGCCAGACCACGCCGAGGTAGTGCCAGTACATGGCGCAGTAGGTCAGCCCCGCGTGCTCCTCGCGGCGGTAGCGCCGGGCCTTTGCCGAACTCAGCACGGCGAGGAGCGGCCCGTAGCCGCCGAGGACGTGCAGGGCGTGGAGCGCCGTGAGCGCGAAGAAGGAGAAGCTGTAGAGGCTGCGCGTCGCCAGCGTCACGCCGCTGAGCCACCAGGCGGTCCAGGCCCAGCCCTGCAGCACCAGGAACGCGACGAGGAACGCCGTCGCCGCGCGCACCGCGGGGTAGACCTCCTCGGGCCGGTCCTCCGCCGCGGCCTGCTGGGCCTTGAAGAGGAACCAGCTCCCGAACGCCAGCACCGCCGTCGAGACCCACAGCTCCCAGGGCAGCGCGGGCATCCCCTCGGAGCGCCACTGGTGATGCCCGAGGCGGAGCACCACGATGCCCGCCAGCACGCCGCCGAAGAGCATGCTCAGCGAGACGAAGAAGATCGCCATGCCGAACTTGCCGCGCAGGAAAGCGCGCTGGCGCTCCTCGAGCACCGGGTCTCGGATTAGCTGGATCATCGGAGCGAGGGATAGGACTCGTCCGGGGAGCCTTCCAGGAGAAGAAGCCCGGAGGGCAGCCGCATCGGCTCCCCTCCGGGCTTCGGCACGGCGCCCCTGGAGAGCGAGCGCGTCAAGCGTGTCGGACGGGGCTCAATGCCCGCCGTCCCCTTGCCCCTCTTCGCCGTGGTCGTAGAGCGAGGGAGCGTCCTCGTAGGGGACGGTGTTCACCTCGTCGAGGTCACCCTGGTACTGGTAGGTGTCCATGTACGAGAAGCCGATGAACAGCAGGGCGAAGGCCAGGCCGGAGATGAACACCAGAGCGTGGAACGGCTTGTCGTAGCGCAGGTGCATGAAGTAGAGGCACACGAGCAAGGCCTTGATGCTCGCGATCACCATCGCGAAGAGGAAGATCGGAAGAGCACAC
>JBICID010000094.1:0-38334 GCA_043101615.1 Phycisphaerales bacterium JB040
CGGACCGACCGCGTCGAGACCCTGGCCGGCTCGATCGAGCACGAGGGCATCACGGTCGACCTGGCGGGGGGGTACGCGATCGCCACGGTCACCTCGCGCGGCATCCGGCGCGACCTGTCCCGATCGATCCTCGTCGCCGTGATCCTCGTGCACGCCCTGTTTTTCGTCCTCTACCGGCATCCGCTCGCCCCGTTCGTGGTCGGCGCGAGCGCCGCGCTCGGGATCCTGGCCGGCTTCGGGGTCCAGTCCGTCGGGCACGCCGTGATCACACCGCTCAGCGCCTCCATCGGGGCGATGCTGGCCGGCCTGGGCGTGGACTACGGCGTGCACCTGCTCAGCCACTACCAGACCGAGCGCCCCGACGCGCCTGACACCGTCGAGGCCACGCGGCGCAGCGTCCGTTTGGTCGGGGGCGCAATCCTCGCCAGCGGGCTGACCACCGCCATCGGATTCGGCTCCATGATCTTCTCCGGGGTGACGATGCTCCGCGGGTTCGCGATCATCGGGGTGGCCTGCCTGCTGGGGTGCCTCGCCAGCGTGCTGCTGCTCATGCCGGCCTCGTTCCGCATGGTGGACCGCGCCCGAACGCCGCGCACACCCAGGCTGTCGTGGGTGGGCGACGCGATCACACGCCGGTGGCGCGCGTGCCTGCTCGCGGGACTCGTGCTGCTCGCGGCCCAGTCCGTCGCGATCGGGGTCATGGGCTGGCTGCCCCCCGTCGAGACGGACCTGTCCACGATGCACCCACGCCCGAACCGGGCGCTCGAGGTCACCGAGTCGCTCCCTTCCAGGTTCGAGGGCGAGGGCGAGTGGCTGCCCGTCGAGGTACGCGGGACAGACGCCCGCTCGATGCTGGACGCGGCGCACCGGATCGACAACGCCCTCACCGGCGAGGCCGGACGCGAGATCGGCGTCGTGCGCACGTTCGGCGTGCACACGCTGATCCCGGATCCCGACCGCTCCGGGCGCCGGCTTGACCGGCTCCGGGCCATCGACCCAGACCGCGTGCGAGAAGACTTCGAGAACGCCATCGCGGACAGCGTCTTCGCCGACGACGCCTTCGTTGAGTACGCCGACACGGTCGCCGAACTCGTGCGGGCTCGCCCGCCCTCGGTCGAAGAACTCCGACGCTTCCCGGCCATCTCGTCCCGCATGCTGCCCGACCCGGACGTGCCCGACCGCGGGGCCGGCCTGCTCCCCCAGCCGGCGGAGGTGCTGCCGGACGACCCGACGCCAACCACGAACCTCGAGACCCGCTCGCTGCTCGTCGTGCAGATGGGCGTCTCGCTGGCCGACCGCGACACACGAGACGCGGCGGTCGAGGGCATCCGGCGCCTGCTCGAGCCGATCCCCGGCGCCACCCTCTCGGGCGTGACCGCGGTAGCGTTCGACCTCGAACGCGCCACGCGCGGCGAGCTCCGGCGGCTCGCCCTCACCGCGGGCGGGCTGATCGTGGGCTGCCTGCTCGTCATCCTCAGACGCCCCACGCTGGTGCTGCTCGCGCTGATCCCGATGGCGACCGGCGGTCTGGCCATGCTCGCCGCGATGATGCTGACAGACCTGCGACTCAACGCGCTCAACAGCGCCGCCGTGCCCCTGCTGCTCGGCATCACCGTGGACGCGGGCGTCATCCTCGTCGCGTTCTGGGCCGGGCACAGGCCCGGACGTCCGATCCGGTTCGGCTCCTGCGTGCAGGCGGTGCTCGCGGCCTCGCTCACCACGCTGGTCGGCTTCGGCGCGGTCTGCCTGTCGAGCACGCCCGCGATCCGGTCACTCGCGCTGCTCACCTGCTTCGGCGTGCTCGGCAGCACGCTGGGCACGCTGCTGGTGCTCGTGCCGGTCCTCTCACGCCTGACTCACGCACCCGACGGTGCGGGCCACGGCGCGACGACCGACCACACCGGCGGGCCCGGGCGGGCATGACCCGGGCACTCCTCGTTCTCGCGGTGGGCGCAGGGCTCGTGCTCGGGGTCGTCGCCTGGGGCGTGTTCTGGCCTCGCGCGCGCCTCTTCGGGCGAGCACGATCGCGACTGGACGCCAACGACGCGTCCTCCAACCGCGTCGCGCTGACCTTCGACGACGGCCCCTGCCCCGGCAGCACCGACCGCATCCTCGACACCCTCGCACAGCACGGCGTCCGGGCCACCTTCTTCGTCATCGGGCGCCATTGCGAGCTCCATCCGGAACTGGTCAGGCGCATCGCCGACGAGGGACACACCATCGGCAACCACACCTACGACCACCACCGGTGGGGCCTGCTGCGGATGTGGGCGTACTGGAGCGACCAGATCGACCGCACGCAGCGAGCGGTCGAGCGGGTCACCGGCGAGGCCCCGCGCGTGTTCCGGGCCCCCATGGGGTTTCGGGCGCCCCCGCTCGTGCGCGCCGCCCGCCGGCGCGGGCTCACGCTGTGGGCCTGGAGCCGTCGGGCCTACGACGCCGGGCTCGGCTCCCGCCGGACCGTCCTGCACGCCGCACGCTCGATGCGCCCCGGCGACGTCCTGCTGCTGCACGACGGGCGCGAACCGGCGGGCACGCGCCGGCTCGGGCTCACCGCGGACACCCTCCCCGAGGTGCTGGCGATCCTGCGTGAGGCCGGGCTGCACCCCGTGCCGCTCCCCACCGCCTCGGACGCTCACTCCGGCGCGGGCGAGGCCTCGGGCTGAGCGCCGCCACGACGGCGCAGCGCCGGCAGCGCGACCTGCGCGCCCGCGAACAGGCCCACCGCCAGCCCCAGCCCCACCGGCACGCACCCCACCAGCCACGCCAGTACCACCTCCCACGTGAGCGCGGGCAGGCTCTCCCAGGTCAGCGGCGCCCACGACGCCCACCGCTCGCCAGGGCTCACCAGCGACAGCACCTCGCGCCCCACCAGGATCGACACGCCACCAAGCAGGACGCCCAGCGGCGGGATCGACACCTGCGAGCCCAGCAGCATCGGCGCCGGGTGCAGCCCCGTCCGCCACGCGACGTACAGGCACCCCGCCGAGTGCAGCCCGAAAAACGGCGTCGCGCCGATGAACGCCCCGCACGCGACCGCCAGCCCCAGCTCGACCGAGCCCAGGTCCGAGTCGCGCAGGTCGCGCCAGCACCGCGCCGGGTTCATCCAGCCCAGGAACCGCCTCAACCGCCCCGGCACACCGGCCGACGGGCCGGCGGGCCCTGCGAGACCACGCCGACCCAGCGGCAGCATCGCCAGCCCGAACAGCCACACGTGCATCGCCCCCTGGCGCACCGAGTCCACCACCGGCCGGTAGTGGCTCACACGACCCCCCTCCGGCCGGTAGCTGCACGACACCGGCACCTCGATCACCTCGCCCCCCGCCCAGATCGTCCGCGTGATCACCTCCGACTCGTAGGCGAACCGCTCGGCCTGGCAGTCGAGCCCCAGCACCCCCTCGATCGGGTAGCAGCGCAGACCGCACTGCGTGTCGCCCAGCCACACCCCCGTCTGGGCCCGCACCGCGAACCCGGCGCTCAGCCGCCCCAGCTCGCAGTGCCTCGGGCGACCCTCCGACTCCCTCGGGCGGCACCCGAGCACCAACGCCCCCGGACGCTCCACGCTCGCCCCGACCAGCGCCGGGATGTCCGCCGGGTCGAGCTGCCCGTCCGCGTCGATGGACACGGCGTGCGTGTGCCCGAGGCGCAGGGCCTCGCCGAACCCCGTCCGCAGGGCCGCGGCCTTGCCCCGGTTCCGGTCGTGACGAAGCACGGTCAGGCGTGTGTCCGGACGCTCACGCCGGAAAGCCTCCAGCACCCGCCCCGTCCCGTCCGTCGAGCCGTCGTCCACCACGATCACCCGCAGCCCGAGCGTCTCCAGCCCGCGCAGCACGCCGGGGAGCGATCGCCCGTGGTTGTACGACGGGACCAGGACGCAGTGTGTGTCGGCGGGTGTCGGCATGTTCCGGGCGGTCCGGACGTCGGTGCGGGTGTCCGGCCCGCCAGATCATAGTGGAACGGTCCAGCGGCCCGGGCGCGGGCGACATTCCGGCGTGCATCGGCTGTTTCAAGGGCACGACCGTGTAACCCGATGCGCCGCACACTGTTCCGGCGACGCGCTCGGATCGTGCAGCTCCCGCCGGTGTCTGCACACGACGTGCGTGGACGCGTCGCAGAGCGGGCGCCGCGCGCAGCATCGGTCCGGGCCTCGCACCCATCCACCAGATCTCGTCGCAGTCGCGTTCGGTTCGGTACCACATTTTGCCCGTTGACACCCGGTGCGAATCCGGTAGCTTCGTCGGTCCACAGCACGACGTTGTTTGTCGCACGGAAGCCGCCCACGCCCCACCCCGGACCCGCCACCACGGACGGAGGATCGATGTCACGCGCCACCCCGGAACCCCGCCTCCCCGACGCCGGTCCCCCCCTCTATCGGCAGGACGAGTTCCCAGCCCGCCCGACCCGCTCGACCCTGCGTGGCGCGCCGCGCCACGTCCGCCTGCTCTCGGGCGATGATCTCGACCGCCTGGAGTCGTGTGCCGGGGGCGGGCAGGGTGGCGGGGTCCGCCTGCCCGCCACCCTGCTGGTCGAGACCACCGCGTGCGGGTCCCGCCTCGAGTCGCGCGAGTACTCCGGCCTGCCGATCCGGACCGAGACGCGCCGGCGGAACACGCTCGTGTGCGGGTCCACCGGCTCGGGCAAGACCTACCGCTACGCCCTGCCCGCCATCGACGCCACCCTCCGCCAGACCGACGACTCGGTCGTGGTGCTGAACATCAAGGGCGAGGCCGGCACACGCGAGATCGCCGAGCTCGCCGCCCTGCACCGCCCCGAGAGCGACGTCGTCGTCTTCAGCCCCGCCGACCCCGAGCGCAGCGTCGCCTGGAACCCCGTCGCATTCGCCCGGCGCCACGGGCTGCTCGAGACCCTGGTCGAGCACCTGGTCGAGACCACCACGCGCGGGACACAGGACTCCGGCTACTGGGAGTCGGTCGCCCGGCGTGCGATCTCCGCGGCCCTGTCGCACCGCGCCGTGGACTCCCTGGCCGAGCTGCACGACGTCTTCAACGACCGCGGACGCCTCGCGCAGCTCGCCCGGGCCTGCAGGGACCGCACGCTGCTCGAGTTCGGCTCGTTCGTGGACTCGGGCTCGCACAACGCCGCGACCAACCTGGCCGACATCACCGCCCGCCTGTTCCCCTACTCGCGCACCGCCGGGCTGCGGTCGGTGCTGTCGAGCCGCAACGGGCTGGACCCGGTCGCCCTGCTCGAGTCGGACCGCCCGGTCACGCTGGTCGTGGAGGCCAACGAGTCCACCTTCCGGGCCGACCGGCCGGTGCTGGGGCTGTTCTTCTCGATGCTGTTCAAGTCGATCATCGGCGCGAGCGAGCCCAACGGGGGCGAGCTGCCCACCCCGCTGAGCGTCTTCCTGGACGAGTTCGGCGCGATCGGACGCATCCACGACTTCGAGACCGTCGCCAACACCTCACGCTCGCGCCGCGTCTCGATCACCGCCATGGTGCAGACGCTCGGGCAGATCGCGCACCACTACCAGGACGCGTCCCACTCCGTCCTGGGCGCGTTCAACTCCAAGCTCTTCCTCTGCTCCGGCCTCGAATTGTGCGACCGCGAGCACGCCAGCCGCCAGTCCGGCAGCGTCACCGCCGTCGGCTGGCGCGAGACCCAGACCTTCGAGCCCGGCGAGGGCGGCTTCGTCCCCGGCGCACGATCCCAGGACTTCTTCACCCGCCCCCTGCTCACCCCCGACGACTTCGCCCCGCCCGAGCACCCGGTCTTCGGACCCCTCGCGGTGCTGTTCACGCCAGACCACCCCCCCGCGCTGCTCCACCCGACCGCGGCCTGGGAGATCCCGCACATCGCCCGCGCCATGAACGCCGCCCGCGCCGGACTGTCTCGCGACGCGGGCGCAGACCCGGACGAGCACGCCCTGGGCCTGAACGACGCCCCGCCACGCGGGCGACGCTGGTGGAGCGACTTCCGCCGACGCATGCGACGCCACCCCGGCGTGGTCCGGAGGGTGCTGCACGAGCTCAGGCGGCGCGACGCCACCATCGCCGAGCTCCACGAGGCCGTCCAGCGCTCCGGCGTCCGCTCCATCCGCGGGAACCTCATGTTCCTCGACCTGCAGCGCCTCGCGGAGCACGAGCGGGCCCACGGCGTGTCCCGCGCCCTGCTCTCGAAGCGCGAGCTCCGGCGGGCCCGGGACCGCCAGGCACGCCTCTTCGAGCCCTGCCCCTACTGCGGGCACGTCCGGGCCTGGGCCGAGCCGGTCTGCCCCGGGTGCGCCGACCGCCCCGCCGACCCCTGACCCGCTCAGGCCGGCGGGGCCCGGAACAGGGGCCTTCGAGCCGCCACGGACCCGCATCGATCACCGGTCCGGTGTCGAACAGCCCGACGTGCGCACCCACGAGCCCAAATCCTGTGCCTCCTGCGGGCGCCGCATCGCCTGGCGCAAGAAATGGGAGCGCGACTGGGAGCACGTCAAGTACTGCTCCAAATCCTGCCGCGCCAACACACCGGGCGCCTCCGATCGGGCCCTCGAGGAGGCGGTGCTGTCCGTGCTGGCGTCCAGGTCCGCCGGCGCGAGCATCTGCCCGTCCGAGGCCGCACGCGCCGTGGACCCCGACGGCTGGAGGGCCCTGATGGAGCCCGCCCGACGCGCCGCGCGCCGGCTGGTCGCCCGGGGCCAGGCCGTCATCACCCAGGGGGGCAGGCCGGTCGATCTCTCGACCGCCAGGGGGCCCATCCGCATCCGGAGGCCCTGAGCCCGCGAACCCGCGTGCCTATGGCCAACGACACCGAACGGACGAACACGCTCATCATCGGCGCAGCGGGCGGCATCGGACGCCGCCTGTGCGCACAGCTCGCCGAGGAGGGACACACGCTCGTCCTCGCCGGGCGCACGAAATCAAAGCTCGACGGGCTCGCCGGCGAGCTGGGCGAGTCCGTCGCCGCGACCGCCGAGCTCGACGCGACCGACTTCGACGCCGTCAGCGACCTGTTCGGCGAGCACGAGCTGTCCGGCGCGGTGAACCTCGCCGGCTCGATCCTGCTCAAGCCCGCCCACGCCTGCTCCGCCGACGACTTCCAGCGGACCATGGACCAGAACGTGCGCACGTCCTTCGCGGTCGCGCGTGCGGCGGGCAACTCCTGGCGCAAACGCGGCGGCGCCGTGGTGCTGATGTCCTCCTGCGCCGCCCGCTTCGGGCTGCCCAACCACGAGGCCATCAGCGCCGCCAAGGGCGCGGTCGAGGGGCTGGTGCGGGCCGCCGCGGCCAGCTACGCCGCCTCCGGCATCCGCTTCAACGCCGTCGCCCCGGGCCTGACCGACACCCCCCTCGCCGAGCCGATCACCAAAAACGAGGCCTCGCTCAAGGCCAGCCGCTCCATGCACCCCCTCGGACGCATCGGCGAGCCCGACGAGGTCGCACGCGCCATCGCCTTCCTGCTCGACCCCGCCAACTCGTGGATCACCGGCCAGGTGCTCGGCGTCGACGGCGGCGTCGCGACCGTCAAGGCACGCTGACCCGCAGCGACCGCCCGCTCAGGCGATCCCGTAGCGCCGGCGGATGGCCTCGCCCTCCCTGGTGATCTGCGCCCTCTCCCCCGGCGCCATCCGCTCCAGGTTCTTCAGGATCATCGCCATGCGGGTGTTCGATGAGAACCGGTCCTCGTGGCGCATCAGGAAGTCCCAGTACAGCACGTTGAACGGGCAGGCGTTCGCGCCAGCCCGCGCGTTCACGTCGTAATGGCAGCCCTTGCAGTGGTTCGACATCCTCTTGATGTACTTCCCGCTCGCGGCGTACGGCTTGGTCCCCACCACGCCCCCGTCGGCGTGCAGCGCCATGCCGATCGTGTTCGGCGCGGTCACCCAGTCGATGCCGTCGGCGAACATGCCCAGGTACCACGCGTGCACCGCCGCGGGATCGAGCCCGGCGATCAGCGCGAAGTTGCCGTACACCATCAGCCGCTCGATGTGGTGCCCGTAGGCGTGCTCGACCACGCCCCCCAGCGCGTCGGCCATGCAGGCCATATCAGTCTCGCTGGTCCAGTAGAACTCGGGCAGCGAGCCGGTGTGCCCCAGCCCGTTCCGGGCCTCGTACCCCGGCCCCTCGTGGAAGTAGACGCCCCGGATGAACTCGCGCCAGCCCAAAATCTGGCGCACGAACCCCTCGACCGAGTTCAGCGGCGCCCGACCCTGCCCGTACGCCCGCACCGCGCCCTCGATCGCCTCCATCGGGCGCAGCAGCTTCAGGTTCAGGCTGGTGGACAAGAAAGAGTGGAACAGCGTCCGCTCCCCGCGCCACATCGCGTCCTGGTACGTGCCGAAATCCGGCAGCCGGTGCTGCAGGAAGCTGCCCATCGCCCGGGTCGCCTGCTCACGCGTCACCGGCCACGCGAACGACTCCAGCTCGCCCGGCAGGCCCGGCAACGCCTCGCGCACGTCCTCCATGACCCGCTGCACGACGTCGTCCGGCTCGAACGTGGCCGCGCTCGGGGCGCTCGGGGCCGACTTGAACGTCCGCCGGTTCTCCTTGTCGAGGTTCCACCGCCCGCCCTCGGGCTCGCCCTCAGAGTCCACCAGCACGCCGTACCGTGTGCGCATGCTGCGGTAGAAGTACTCCATCGTGAGCTGCTTGCGACCCTCGGCCCACTCGCTGAACTCGTCGACGCTGCACAGGAAGTGGGGGTCCTCCTCCACCCGGAGCGCCACGCCCGCCTTGCCGCACGCTGACTCCAGCTCGCCCCGCAGCGCGTGCGAGCCGGGGCGCAGCACCGCGATCTCGTCCGGGCTGTGCCGACCGACCGCTCGCTCAATCTCCCCGTGAAAACGCTGCGTGTTGTCCGGGTCGGTCAGGTTGACGTAGTCCACCTCCCAGCCGTCGTCGCGCAGCGTCACGGCGTGGTGGCGCATGGCGCTCAGGAACAGAACCGTCCGCTGCACGTGGCTGGCGGGGCGTTCGGACGCGCGTGCCACCTCGACCATCAGGAGCCGGTCGCGCCCGCGATCGAGCCCGAGGGCCTCGGGGTAGGTCGGGTCGAGCTGATCGCCGAGGATCAGGCCCAGCGTGCGTGTTGACTCTGCCCGCGAACTCACCGCTGTGCGTTCGTGCCCGCCCACGCGACGGACGCTCCCAATCCGTGCGCTCCGACAACCAGAGCTAGAAGCGAACCGAGAACGGGGAAAAAAACTCAAAAAAGTTAGTGATCATTAACAAATACGGGACCATTTCCCGTATCATGCCTCCGACGCGACCCGCTCCTGTCGACACACCCGGTGCACGCACACATGACGGACCCCACAGGCCAGCCCGACGACCCCAGCCGCGAGCAGCTCGAGCGCCTGGTGCGCCGGATCGAGGCGCTCAGCGAGCGGGTCGAGCGACTGGAGCGGGCGTCCCGCGGCATCGGGCCCCAACCCGAAGACCGGCCCGAGGCCGACGACGCCCCGCCCGCGACATCCCCGCCCGTGGCCGAGCAGGAAACCCTGCCGGACGCGCGCGAGACCGCCGACCCCCGACGGGCGGCCCTGCGCCGCCTCACGAGCCCGCGCGAGCAGTCCCAGGCCGACTCACCGCCCGCCCTTCCGCCGGATCCCGCATCGCCCGGTCCGAGCCCACCCGCTCCACCCCGCTCACCCAAACCCAAGCGGGAGCCGCTCAATCTGGAATGGCTGCTCGGCGCACGCGGGCTTGCCCTGGGCGGCGTGGTCATCGTCGTTGTCGGATTCGGGATGTTCCTCAAGTACGCCTACGACGAGGGCTGGATCGGCGCGATCCGGCCCGCGTGGCGCTGCGCCGGCACCGCGGCCTTCGGCGCGTTGCTGGTCGGCGCCGGCGAGGTGCTCCGCCGTCGCGTCAACCCGCTCGCGTCCTCGGGCGTCACCGCCGCGGGCATCGCGATCGTGTACGGCGCCGTGCTCGCGGCCGACAAGCTGTACGGGCTGCTCCCGCCCGCGGGCGCGTTCGCGCTGCTGGCCGGGGTGACGGTGGGGGGGGTGCTGCTCGGCTCGGTCTCGAACCGCGTGATGCTGTCGCTGCTGTCGCTGGTCGGCGCGTTCCTGGCCCCGCCGCTGCTGGCCACGGGCGAGCCCTCGTACGTCGCGATGCCGGTCTACCTGCTCTGCCTGCTGGCCCTGGGCCTGGCGCTCAGCGCGTGGCGGGGCGGCGCGTACGCGCACGTGCGCCGCCTGGCGTGGTGGGGCACGGGCGTCCTGGGCACGCTCTGGATCGCCAGCGTCTACGACGACGCGCCGATCAGCCCGATCGCCTTCGTCGCCTCGGCGTGGGGCATGACCATCGCCGAGCTGATCCTGTCGGCCCGGTTCTTCGGGGCCGTCGGCGGGCGACCGGGCTGGCCCGAGTCGTCGCGCGCCGGATTCCGGGTGGGCGAGGGCGGCGAGATCCGGTTCGACCCGCGCTCGCTGCTGGCCCCCGAGGCCCGCTGGCTCAACGCCGCGTTCGGGGCGACGGTCTGGGCGGTCGTCGCCGGCGCGATCACCATCCGGGCCCACCGCCCTGAGCTCGACTTCCTCGCCCCGCTCGGGGTCGGGCTGGCCAGCCTCGCCGCCGCCCTCCTCGCCGCCGGCGCCGGCAGGCGGGGCTGGCTGCCCGAGCCGCCCTCGCCCCGCTCGGCCCTGGGCGCGGCGCTGGCACTGAACGCGCTGCTGCTCATGGTCGCCACCATCGCCACCGCCCTGGGCGGGTGGGTGCAGGTGGCCGCCTGGAGCGCCGTGGGCGTCGCGGCGGTCGAGTCAGCACGACGGCTCCGCTTCCGGGCGCTGGGCGTCTTCGGGTGCGCGCTGGTCGCGGTCGCGCTGGCGCGTCTGCTCACGCTGGACCTGCTCGAGCACGCGATGACCGATCCCGCCCTCACCGCGGCGGGCCTGGCGCTCACCCCGTGGTCCGCCCAGCTCGTGCTGGTCGCCCTGGCGTGGGCCGTAATCGCACGCCGTGCACGCCACGCCACCGAGCGCACCGCGAGCGCCTGCCTCGTGGCGTGGTGCCCCGCGTTGGCGCTGGTGCACCCCGAGTCCGAGGCGTACGCGATCGGGGGCGCGTGGGCGGTGCTGGGCGCCCTCGCGGGCTGGGCGACGCTGCGCCTGCGAGCTCGCGCGAGCCGGATCAACGCGCACGCGCTGGCCGCGATCGGGCTGCTCATCGCGTGGGCGGGGCAGGTCTCGCTCGACGCGACCGCCGGGCCGGGGCTGGTGATCGAGCCGGTGTCGATGGTCGTCACGGGGCTGGCGTGGGCGGCGCTGGCGGCGCTGCCCCGCAGCGTGTTCGCCCTGCGGACACTCGGCGCGTCCCTCGCGATCGCCTGCGGGGCGGTCGCGATCGGGCGGGTCGAGGCGTCCCACGGGCCGGACCGCATGCTGCTGGCCCAGACGGCCTACGCCGGGCTGGCGCTGCTGGCCGGGGCGCGACTGGTCCGCTGGTCGCTGTCCGAGATCGCGACCGTGCTGCTGCTGGCGCTGGGCGTGGGGTGGGGCGCCGTGCGCGTGGCGCACGCGGGGGACGCCCTCGCGGGCCCGCCCCTGGCCCACCCGGGCTTCGGCCCGGCGGGGCTGGGCGTGATCGGGCTGATCGTCGCGGGCGTGCTGCTGCGCCGGATCGGCCCGGCCCCGGACGCGCCGGCGCACGCGCGCGACACCAGGCGCCTGCTGGCACTGGGCGCACACGCCGGGGCGTGGGCGCTGCTGCTGGCCAGCACGTCGATCGAGGCCGCCCGCCTGGCCCGCACCCTGTTCGAGGACCCCACCGCGCGCGGGGCGGCGGTCTCGATCTGGTGGAGCCTCTTCGGCGTGGCCTCGGTCGTGCTGGGCTTCCGGGTGGGCGCCGCGCTGCGCTGGGCCGGGCTGGTGCTGCTGGGCGTGGTGGCGGGCAAGGTGCTGCTGCTGGACACGATGACGCTGAACCCGCCGGCGCGGGTCGTCGCCGCGATCACCGTCGGCCTGGTCTCCATCGGTGCCAGCGTGCTGTACGCACGCCTGGTCGGGGGTCGCCCGCTCGAAGTCGAACCGGAGGCAACGGACGGGCCGGCGTAGCGCGTTGGGGCGCGCCTCCGCTCAGGCGACGCCGTCCAGCGCCACGGCGCACTCGATCAGACCGGCGTGCGAGTACGCCTGCGGCACGTTGCCCAGGGCCACGCCGCGCTCCGGGTCGTGCTCCTCGGCCATCACGCCGGTCGGTCCGACCAGCGAGAGGTACCGGTCCCACCATCGCTTCGCGTCGTCCACGCGTCCGATCTGCAGCAGGCTGCGGATCAGCCACGTCGTGCAGATGTTGAACACGCCCTCGCGCCCCGGCAGGCCGTCGTCGTAGTGGTAGCGGTAGATCCCGTCCCCGTCGCCGAGCTCGCGTTCGATCGCCTCCACGGTCCGCCGGTAGCGATCGTCCTCGGGCGGCAGCAGCCCGCTGAGGCCGACCCACAGGCAGCCCGCGTCCAGCTCCGTCCCCCCGTAGTACCCCACGTACGCCCCGGCCTCCTCGCTCCAACCGTTCGCGAGTATGTCCGCCCTGATCTCGTCCCGCAGCGCGACCCAGTCCGCGGGCTCCTTGTCGCGCAGCAGGCGCGAGGCCTCGATCGCACGGTCCACCGCCAGCCAGCACATCACCCGCGAGTGCACGTGGTGACGCGGCGCGTGCCGGATCTCCCAGATCCCGTGGTCCGCCTCAGACCACTTCGCCCGCACCGCCGACACCATCGCCTCCACGATCCGCCAGTGGTCCGGCGTCAGCGGCGCGTCGCGACGCGCCAGCTCGCACACCAGGTCCACGATCGGGCCGAACTCGTCGAGCTGCACCTGCCGGCTCGCGGCGTTGCCGATCCGCACCGGGCGCGACCCCGCGTACCCAGCCAGCTCGCCGATCTCGCCCTCCGTCGTCAGGTCACCGCCCGTCACCGTGTAGATCGGGCTCAGGCGCGAGGGCTCGGTCACACGCTCCACCACGCCCAGCACCCAGTCCAGGAAGGCCATCGCCTCCGACTGCGAGCCCAGCTTCGCCAGCGCCAGCGTCGCCACCGCCGCGTCGCGCGGCCAGCAGAACCGGTAGTCCCAGTTCCGCACGCCCCCGATCTCCTCGGGCAGGCTGGTCGTCCCGGCCGCCGCGACCGCCCCCGTCGGGCCGTACGTCAGCGCGTACAGCATCAGGGCCGATCGCTTGACCTGGCGCGGCTCCACCCCCGGCAGGCTCAGCCGATCCGCCCACATGTCCCAGTAACGCGTCGTCGCCTCCATCCGGTCCGGGCCGTCGATCGCGCGCGCACGCAGCGAGCCCGACCCGTACCGCAGCGACAGCGACAGCGGCTCGTCGCCCAGGGTGCACTCGCCGATCGCGGTCTGGTGGTTGCCCTCCGACCGCACGCTCCACTCCACACCCGGGGCACGCAGCGCGATGGGGTCCGGCCAGTCCGGCACGCACAGGCCGTCGGCCTCGACCTGGATCGCGGTCGCCATCCGCCCGAAGTCCAGGCGCGGCGCGAACTCGATCCGCACGCGCGTCCCCGCACGCCCCCGCACCAGCCGGTTCAGGTCCACACGCCCGGCCCGCTGGCGCGGCTGCCCGCCCGAGCAGTCCAGAAAATCGGTCACGGTGAACCCCTCGAACTCGGTCTCCAGCACCAGCGAGTCGCTCACGTACCGCTGCCTGACCGGCGCCCCCCCGTCCGCCGGCCCGATCACGAACCGCCCGGCCGACGGCCCGCCCAGCAGCTCGGCGAACAGCGCCGGGGAGTCGATCCGCGGCGCGCACAGCCAGGTCACACGCGCGTCGGGCGTCACCAGCGCCACCGTGCGACGGTCGCTCAGGACCGAGTGCATCGTGATCCCGACCGCGCCGCGACCCACCAGCCACGACTCGCGCAGCTCCGCCAGGTGCGCCAGGCAGCGCGCGACCTCCTCGGGGGAGTCCACCCGCCAGCCCGCCGCGGTCTCCCCCTCGCCGACCTTCACCCCCACGTCCGGCCCGCACAGCACGCCGAAGGCGTCCTCGTCGGTCACGTCGTCACCGAAGAACACCACCGCGTCCGCCCCGAGCCGCCGGCGCATGGTCTCCAGCGCCGTCCCCTTGCTCGTCTCCACCACCGCCAGCTCCAGCACCAGCTTGCCCCGCTTCACCGCGATCCCGGGCTCGGTCGCGATCCCACGCTCCAGCCCGCCCACCACCTCCTCGGCCAGCGACGGATCCGCCTGACGGTAGTGGAACGCCACCGACGCCGGCTTGGTCTCCACCCGGAAGCCCTCGCCCCGCCCCGCGGCCTCGCGCATCGCGCCCAGCACCCGCTCCCGCAGCGCGAGCTGCTCCTCCGACAGCGACGTCACGAACCCCGCGTCGAACTCCGACCCGTGCGACCCCACCAGGTGCACCGACTCGGGGAACCCCGCCAGGCGGTCCAGGTCCGCCAGCGACCGACCGCTCACCACCAGAACCTCGGTGTTGGACAGCTCCGACAGCGCCCGCAGCGCCACCATCCCCTCACGCAGCGGACGCGCCTGCGCCGGGTCCTCCACGATCGGGGCCAGCGTGCCGTCGTAGTCGCACGCCACGACCAGGCGCGGCACGCCCGCCAGACGCTCGAGCTGCTCCCCGAGCGTGCCGGTCCCGTTCGGCGTCGCCACCCCCACGCTCACGACCCACCCCCGGCGTGCGACGCGGCCCCGGCCGCCTCGCGGGGCGTGCCCCCGCCCAGACGCTCGAGAAACGACAGGGCCCACCGGTGCACGTCGTGCTCCGCGACGTGCTTGCGCAGCCTGCTCATCCGCTGGTTCATCTCCGCCTCGGGCATGTGCACAGCACGCTCCAGCGCGCTCGCCAGCCCGTCCAGGTCGTGCGGGTTCACGATCACCGCGTCGGTCAGCTCCGCCGCGGCGCCGGTGAACTCGCTGAGCACCAGCACCCCGGTGTCGTCGTGACGCGCCGCGATGTACTCCTTCGCCACCAGGTTCATCCCGTCCCGGTAACTCGTCACAACCATCACGTCCGCCGCCAGGTACATCGCCGCGAGCTCCTCCAGCGGAACGTTCTGACGCAGGTACTGCACGCCCACCAGCCCGACCTCGCCGTACTCACCGTTGATCTGCCCGACGAGCTCCTCGATGCGCGAGCGCAGCTCCGCGTAGTCGGCCACCAGGTCGCGCGTCGGCACCGCGCTCTGGATCAGCACCACGTCCTTGATCGACAACCGCCCGCTGGCCAGCAGGTCCTGCAGCGCCAGCAGCCGGATGTCGATCCCCTTGGTGTAGTCCATCCGGTCCACGCCCAGCAGGATCTTGCGGTCGCCCAGACGGTGCCGGAACTCCGCCGCACGCTGCACCACCCTGGGCTCGCGCGCCAGCGACGACAGCTTCTTCGAATCGATCGAGATCGGGAAGCTGCCCACCGTCACCCCGCGACCGCGGAACCGCACGCCCCCCTCGATCCGCTCGGCACCCGCGTACATCTCCGCCAGGTCCGTGAAGTTCTGGGCCGCGTACTCCGACTGGAAACCCACCACGTCCGCCCCCAGCGTGCCCTCCAGCAGCGAGCTGCGCCAGGGCAGCTGCGCGAACAGCCCGCGACCAGGGAACGGGATGTGCAGGAAGTACCCGATCTTCAGGTCCGGTCGCAGCGCACGCAGCATCCCCGGGGCCAGGTGCAGGTGGTAGTCGTGCACCCACACGATCGCGCCCTCCCCCGCCACCTCCGCCGCGGCGTGCGCGAAACGCTCGTTGACCTCCTCGTACTGGCGGTACCACTTGCGGTGATACTGCGGCGGGCGGATCGCGTCGTGGTACAGGGGCCACAGCGAGCTGTTGCTCATCCCCTCGTAGTACCCGCGCAGGTCCTCCCCGCTCAGTGCCACCGGCACGTTCAGGATCCCCTCGTGCTCGAAGACACCCGTCTCGCCGTCCTCGTACCCGCTCCAGCCCACCCACGCGCTCGCGGCCCCGCTCACCTCCGCGTGCGCCCGCATCGGCGGGATCAACGCCGACACCAGCCCGCCGGGACTGATCTCCCAGCGGGCCTCGTCACCGCTCCCCACCCGGCGGACCGGCAGCCGGTTCGCCATCACCACGAACTGGCTCTTCTCTTCCATGCGTCAGACCTCCACACAGAACATAGCAGCCCCGGCGCGCACGAACACGATCGCCCCCCAAACACAGGTATGCTCTTGCCCATGCAGACCCCACACGGGACAACACGCACCCCCGGGCACGCGGGCCAGGCGCTCACCCTCCAGCCCCTCGCGCCCGACGCCTCCGGCAACACCGTCCCACCGCTCGAGCTCCGCGACCAGGCCACCGTCATCGCCGGACGAAGCTCCGAGACCGACTGGACCATCGCCGACCAGGCAGTCTCCAGGCGACACGCATCCTTCACCAGCCGCGCCGGAGAATGGTTCGTCACCGACCTGCGCTCGCGCCACGGCACACGCGTCAACGGGCGCGCCATCGAGCCCGGACTGCCCGTCCCAATCGCCCCGGGCGACCGCATCGAGTTCGGCGTCTGGGCCTGCCGCTGCCGAGCGCCCGGCGAACGCCACTTCCCCACCACCACGTTCGACGAGCGGGCCCCGCACGCCGACACCGTCTCGCCCGTCCAGCCGGCCTCCCTCGACGGCCTCGCACAGCGCCGCCTCGACGCACTGCTCACCGTCTCGCGCGAGCTGAACAGCGCACGCTCGCTCGACGACGTCGCCACCAGCGCCGTGCGCGCCGTGCACGCCGCCACGGGCGGACCGCGCGTCGTCGTCGTGCAGCAGGCCTCAGACCGCGAGTTCGCGGCGATCGCCTCCTCCACCGACGAGCCGCCCACGCTCTCACGCACACTGGTCGAGGCCGCCGCGGGCGGGCAGCTCGTCGAGCTCCGCGACAACACCATCCACCGGCAGGCACACTCCATCCTGGACCTGGGCATCCGCACCGCGATCTGCGCACCCATCATGGTCGGCCAGACGCCAGAGGCCTTCCTCTACCTGGACTCACGCAAGGCCGAGTCCGTCCTGCCCGAGGACGCCGCGGCCTTCTGCCAGTCCGTCGCGCAGCTCGCCGGGCTCGCACTCGAACGCGTCCGGGCGGCGGAGCTCAGCGCCCGCCACGCACAGCTCGAGAGCGACCTCTCCGCCGCACGCCGAGCACAGCAGCTGCTCATGCCCCCGCGCACCGGCACGCTCGGGCCCGTCTCCTACGCCTACGAGTCCCTCGCGGGACGCGTCGTCGCCGGCGACCTCTTCGACGTCTTCTCCCTCGACCAGCAACGCACCGCCCTCTTCCTGGGCGACGTCTCCGGCAAGGGCGTCGGCGCCGCAGTGCTCATGGCCGCGGCCCAGTCCCAGCTCCGCACCCGCCTCGCCTCGGGACGCCCGCTCGCCGAGGCGGTCGCCTCCGTCTCCGCCGACATCCACTCACGCTCAGAGGCCAACAAGTTCGTCACCTGCCTCGCCGCCATCATCCACCACGACGACGAGACCATCGAGCTCGTGGACGCCGGGCACGGCTTCGCCGCACGCGTCTCGCCCGACCGACGGGCCGAGAAGATCCAGACCGGCGGGGGCTTCCCCCTCGGCGTCACCGACTCGGCGGACTACGAGCCCTCGACCGTCCCCTTCCCGCGCGGCGCCACCCTCGTGCTCTTCTCCGACGGCGTCATCGAGCAGCCCGACCCCGCCGGCGTCCAGTTCGGCTACGACAACGCCATCCACACCCTGCACGACCGCGACACGCCCGAGGCGCTCGCCGCAGCCCTGCTCCACGCGGTGCGACGCCACGCCGCCGGCGGCGAGAGCGTGCCCCGGGCCGCCGCCTCGGGCGAGGCCGGCCTCGCCGACGACCTCACCGTCGCCGCCGTCCGCCTCAACGCCCCCTGACACACCGCTCACAGCCCCCCCGGCCAGTCCCCCCGGTACACCATCCCCACCGACCACTCACGCTCGACCCCGCCCCGGCCCGACGCGCCGGCGTCCAGCGCCGCGAGCATCGGGTCGTCGAAGTCCAGCCGGACCGGGCCGTACTCGCCATCCGGGCGCGCGCCACCCGTGCTCGAAAGCACCACGCTCAACAACGCCACGAACGCCACGCTCGCCAGGGCCGCGCCCACGCGTGCACGGCGCACTCGTCGCCGGTGACGCAGCGCCGCGCGAACACGCTCGGGCAGCGGGCCGCAGCCCTCGATGCCCGGCGCCGTCTCAGTCTGTGCCCGCTCACGCTCCGGCATGGCTCGCCTCCATCTCGTGCCCCCACTCGCCGCCCAGCACCGCACGCATCGCCGCCAGCCCCGCCCGCTCGCGGCTGGCCACCGTGCTGCGGTTCACGCCCAGCGCCACACCCACCTGCTCCAGCGTCAGCCCGCCGACGTGTCGCAGCAGCACCACGTCCCGCTGCGCATCGCTCAGGCCCCACGCCGCCCGGACCACGTCCGGGATGTCCCGCACGCCGGGGCGCTCGTCGCGCTCCGCCGGCGTGCGGGACATCCGGTCACGCTCGCGTCGCTCGCCCCGGGCGTGGTTCAGCGCAGCGTTGCGCGTCAGCCGGAACATCCACGCCGTGACGTCCTCCACGCCCCGCAGCTCCCGCCGCGAACGCCCCAGCACCGTCAGGAACACCCCCTGCACCACGTCCTCGCCAGAGTCGCGCTGATCGCCCGGCAGCACCGCTCGCGCGTACGCACGCAGACGCGGCGCGAGCAGAGCCCACAGCCGCTCGGCCGAGGGCTCGTGCCCGCGATGCATCCGCAGCAGCAGCGTGCGTAGGTCCGCCATCCCGGATCAGCCCTCCGCCAAGGCTTCCAGCCGGGCCCGCAGCGCCGTGAACTCGTCCTCGAAGGCCTCGGCGTTCTGGCGGGCCCGCCCGAAAGACGCCGCGAACAGCTTCGCGAAGTGCCCGTACTCGCCCTCCCCCACTCGGTCGCCCAGCTCCGCGATCTTCCGCGAGGCGTCCTCGTCGTCCCACACCGCCAGCACGTCGTCGTAAAACGTCCGGAAGACGGCGATGTCGTTGCGCAGCTCGGCCCCGTTCATCGCGTACAGCGGGTTCTCGTCGGCCTCCGGTATCGAACCCAGCATCGACGACGCAAGCGCCCGCAGCAACTCGCCCGCCCGCTCCCCGGTGCAGTGCGCGATGATGTAGTCCGACACGATGTCCCGTTCACCGCTCACCGTCTCGCGCAGGCGCATGGGGTTCGAGGGGTCGATCGAGTCCATCGCCCGCAGCAGCGACCGCGCAGATCCCTCGTCCAGCTGGCCGGCCTCGAGCATCTGCTCCGTCAGCCGGTTCCCGAGGTTGGCGATCGCCATCCCCACCAGCGACGAGATCAGCACACGCTGGCTCGACAGGTGCACGCCCGAACGGTAGATCGCCCCCAGCCGCTCCGCGGCCCCCGACGCGTCGCCGTCCCCCGCGCAACGCAGCGCGTCCGCCGCCAGCACCTTCGACGTGTACCGCATCCTCCCCAGGCTGGGGAGCAGCGCGTGCGGCCCCTGCTCGTACTCCACCCCCCAGTCCGCGTGCGACTGGCGCGATGCCTTCAGCAGGGCACGGATCGAGGGCTGCGATTTCAGCAGCTCTTCGCGTCCGCCCTCCGCCAACGCGTACCCGTCGCCCTCATCCTCAAGCGTCCAGTCCAGCTCCGAGCTCATGCTCAGCCAGGCCCGGAAATAGATGAGCGCCGCGTTGTGCTCCGTCACCGCCACCTCCGGCGGCACGAAATCCTCCTGAGCGAGCGCCACCCCACCCAGGCCCCCCCAGCCGCCCCCCAGCACCCCGAAACCCAGCCCCGCCGCCATCACCAGCCGTCGTGCGTGTCCGATCCTTGTCATCCCGGGGCTCCTGTAAAGAAAGGTCTACCACGGACAGACACCGCCGCCGCCCCGATGTGTGAACGACCGAAAGAAAATATCCCCCTCCCAAACCTCCCACGGCCCCACGGCTCCAAATCCCCCCCCCGGCCCCGCTCCCCGCCCGGGCGGCCCCCGACGGGCTACTCCGCGTACCCCTCCGGGTGCTCGCGTCGCCAGTCGAGTGCCGTCCGCACGATCTCGTCCAGATCCGTCACCTCGGCCACCCAGCCCAGCTCCTCGCGGATCCGTGCCGGGTCGTTGTACAGCGCCACCGCGTCCCCCGCGCGTCGGGGCTCCTCACGGATCGGGAAGGCCTCCCCGCTCACGCGCTGGACCGAATCGAGCACCTGCCGCACCGAGTGCCCGTGCCCGATCCCCACGTTGAACGCGCGGCACGTGTTCGCCGCGGGGTCCAGCGAGTCGATCGCACGCAGGTGCGCCTCGATCAGGTCGTCCACGTGCACGTAGTCGCGCACGTTCGTGCCGTCCTCGGTCGGGTAGTCCGTCCCGAAGATCGCCATCCCCTCGCGCCGCCCCAGCGCCGCGTCGATCGCGATCGGCACCAGGTGCGTCTCAGGGCGGTGGTCCTCGCCCAGCAGGCCCCCCCGGTCGGCCCCGGCCACGTTGAAGTACCGCAGCATCACCGCCGAGCACGGTTTCCCCGAGCGACGGCACGACTCCACGTAGTCCAGCAGCATCCGCTCCCCCATCAGCTTGGTCCAGCCGTAGGGGCTCGTGGGCGACTGCGGGCAGTGCTCGGGCACCGGCACCATCCCCTCGGGCGGGTCGCCGTAGGTCGCGCACGACGAGCTGAACACGATCCGCCCGATCCCGCACGCGTCGATCGCCTCCAGCAGCCCGATCATCGAGGCCACGTTCAGGCGGTAGTACCGCAGCGGCCGCTCCACACTCTCGCCGACGTACGCCAGGGCCGCGAAGTGCAGCACCGTGTCCACCGAGTGCTCCCGCATCGCCGCCGCCACGGTCTCGGTGTCGCCGGCGTCGGCCTCCACGAAGGTGACCATGCCCGAGTGGGCCCGCGACAGCCGCTCCACCGCCGCGACGTGCCCCCGGACCAGGCTGTCCACGATCACCACCTCACGCCCCGACTCCAGCAGGCGCAAACACGCGTGAGACCCGATGTACCCCGCCCCGCCAGTCACCAGAACGCTCATGGGCTACCCTCGACTCGGGCCGCGACCGGCCCGGAACACCGGATCGTACAATGTCCGGCGTGCCCGGGTTCGACCCGGGACCAACCGCCCGACGAACGATCACGATGAGCCCCCATGAGCAGGACCTTCACCAACGATTTCAAGCGGTTCTTCGGGCGTGGCCTGGCCATCCTCCTGCCCTCCATCGTCACCCTGTGGCTGCTCTGGCAGGCCTTCACCTTCGTGTTCAAAACCGTCGCGACCCCCATCAACGCCGGGATCCGCGTCGTCATCATCGAGGCCGTCGAGGTCTTCCCGGAGGCCCAGCGCCCGAAGTGGTACCTGGTCACCACCGAGCAGATCGACAACCGGAAGATCGAGCGACAGCGCCAGGGCCGACGCGTGATCGAGGACAGCGAGATCGAGCGGAACATCCGGCGCGAGCAGTTCCGAGAGTTCTGGGACGACTACCTCCTGCTCGAGACCACCGGCCTCTTCATCGCCATCATCCTCATCTACCTCGCCGGAATGCTCCTCTCCAACTTCGTCGGCCGGCGGATCTACCACCGCGTCGAGCGCCTCATCGCCCGCATCCCGGGCTTCAAGCAGGTCTACCCCCACGTCAAGCAGGTCGTGGACCTCGTCGTCGGCGAGAAGAAGATGGCCTTCTCCAAGGTCGTCCTCGTCGAGTACCCCTCCAAGGACATCTGGACCATCGGCTTCCTCACCGGCGAGTCCATCCGGGACATCGACGAGTCCGCCGGCGAGCGCGTCCAGTCCGTCTTCATCCCCACCAGCCCCACCCCCGTCACCGGCTTCACCATCAACGTCTCGAAATCGAAGATCCGCCAGCTCGACATGACCGTCGAGGAGGCCCTCCGCTTCGTCATCACCGCCGGCGTCCTCGCCCCCGGCGACGTCCCGCCCAGGAGCGGGGAATCCGCCGGGAAAGACCCCGCCCGGGAGCTCCCGGAGGCCCCCAAACCCGGCCCCGACGCGGAGAAACAGCGCGACAGCGCTTAGAATCAGTGCAGACAGGGGCGCGAACACGCCCACGCACGCAGAGAGGAGACGCCATGCGTATCGAGGTCATCGGCCGCCACTTCGAAGTCACAGACCCCATCCGAGAGTACGCCGAGAAGAAGTGCGACCGCCTGACCCGCTACCTCGACATGGTCCAGCAGATCGTCTGGACCATCGACAAGCAGTCCACCAGCCGCAGCGACTTCGCCATCGAGTGCGTCGTCACCGTCGAGAAGCACGCCGACTTCGTCTCCAAGGCCACCCACACCGACGTCTACGCCGCCATCGACGCCGCGACCGACAAGGCCTCACGCCAGCTCGCCGAGTTCAAGGACCGGCTCAAGGTCAATCACCACTAACCCCCACAGGACCGGTCCATGAACCTCACAGACATCGTCGTCCCCGAAGCCATCGTCCCCAACCTCCAGCCCAACGAGCGCGACGACGTTCTCCGAGAACTCGTCGACCGCCTCATCGAGGCCGGCGCCGCGGACGCCTCCATCAAGGACCAGCTCATCGAGCGCCTCCTCGAGCGCGAGCGCAAGGGATCCACCGGTTTCGGGCGGGGGGTTGCCGTCCCGCACGTCAAGCACAAAAGCATCACCCGCATGGCCGCCGCGATCGGCCTCTCCGAGCACGGCGTCGAGTTCAACGCGCTCGACAAGCAGCCCGTCTACTCCGTCGTCCTCCTGCTCTCCCCGGAGGACAAGCCCGAAGAGCACCTCCAGGCGATGGAGGCCATCTTCAAAAACCTCTCCAAGGACACCTTCCGCCGGTTCCTGCGACAGGCCGGCTCCGTCGAGGACGTCACCACCCTGCTCGACGAGGCCGACCACCAAAAACTGGGCGGGTGATTCCCCAGACCGCCCAAGCCCCCAGGGAGACGACCCGCGTGCCCGATCGCGCCACGATCTCGGTCACCATCCGGAACCGGCTGGGCCTGCACGCCAGGCCCGCGATGGCGTTCGTGGACACCGCGAGCCAGTTCCCGTGCAGCGTGCGCATCCACAAGGGAGACGAATCCGTGGACGGCAAATCGGTCATGGAGATCATGTTGTTAGCCGCTACCAAGGGCACCATGCTGGAAATTGTTTCCGAGGGCGATCACGCCCACGAATGCCTGCAGGCCCTGAAAACGCTCGTCGATCGCGGGTTCGACGAAGATTAATCCGCCCCGGCGCAAAACCGCTTCACTTTCTCGGGCGAACGGGTAGTATCTGCATCCCCTGCCGGGACGGCGCGCACGACGACGCCACCTCGCGGGAGCCGTTTACAACAGAACACCGGGCCCACGATCGCGATGGATCGCGACCGCCGGGACGATCCGCAACGGCTCGAAACCACCCACGGAAGAACTCATGACACGCAACGGCACACCCCGTTTCCATGCGCTCTCCTTCGCCGCCGCCACGCTCACCGGCGCGGCGCCCGCCCTCGCATCCGACGTGACCGCCCCGTCGCGCCCCGTCGGCATCAACCTCGCACCCGCCGTCGACTACCAGACCGCCTGGACCTTCGTCGACATCATGAAGACCGCACGCGAGTGGCTCCCCCAGACCTCCGAGGCCCCCGGCGGGCCCTGGAACACCGGGGCGGCCATCTCCACCGACGCCAACGGCTGGCCCAACGCCCTGGCCGACGGGCAGGCCGTCTCCACACTCATGTGCCGCGAGATCGACGGACGCTACCCCGGCGGGCGCTACGTCTGCCTGTACGAGGGCAACGGATTCATCGACTTCGCCTTCGACGCGAGGGTCGTCTCCCGCGCCCCGGGACGCATCGAGCTCGACGTCACCCCGTCCGAGGACGGCGTCTTCATGACGATCAAAGAGACCGACCCGAACGACCACATCCGCAACGTCCGCGTCATCATGCCCGGGTTCGAGGACTCCTACGAGGAGCACCCCTTCCACCCCGACTTCCTCGAGACCCTCAGCCCCTTCACCACCCTCCGCTTCATGGACTGGGGCTCCACCAACAACTCACGCATCGAGCGATGGAGCGAGCGCCCCACCCCCGCCCGCTACACCCAGCAGGCACGCGGCGGCGTCGCCCTCGAGCACATGATTAAGCTCTGCAACGAGCTCAACGCCGACGGATGGTTCTGCGTCCCGCACCGCGCCGACGACGACTACGTCCGCAACATGGCACAGACCATCGCCGACCAGCTCGAGCCCGGGCGAAAGGCCTACATCGAGTACTCCAACGAGGTCTGGAACTCCATGTTCACCCAGTACGACTACGCCTCACAGAAGGGGCGTGACCTCGGCCTCGCCACGGAGCCATGGGTCGCCGCCTGGCGATACACCGGCTACCGCAGCAAGCAGGTCTTCGACATCGTGGACGACTACCTCCCCTCCAACCGCCTGGTCCGCGTCCTGCCCGGACAGGCCGCCGTCACCGAGGTCCTCAAGCAGGCCCTCTCGATCGACGGCGTCGCCGAGGCCACCGACGCGATCGCCATCGCGCCCTACTTCTCGGGCCCCGCCTCCGAGCCAGAGAACTACCCCGGCGTGCTCGGGTGGTCCAACGAGCGGGTGCTCGACAGCGTCGAGGACCACATCACCACCGTCACCGGATGGGTCAACCAGCACGCCACGCTCGCCAACCAGCACGGCGTCGAGCTCATCGGCTACGAGGGCGGCCAGCACCTCGTCCCGCCCCCCGGCACCGGCGCCATCGACGACCCCCTCTACCGCATCCTCATCCTCGAGGCCAACCGCAACCCGCGCATGCGGAACCTCTACTACCAGTTCCTGAACTCGTGGCACGCCGCCGGCGGCACCACCATCTGCCTCTTCAACCACGTCTCCGAGCCAACCAAGTGGGGGCACTGGGGCCTGCTCGAGTTCCAGGACCAGCCCTGGTACGAGGCCCACAAGTGGTCCGGCGTCGTCAAGTACCTGTACGACAACGACTCGTTCAACAACGCCCAGGACGCGCCGCTCAACCCCGACGTCGACGGCGACGGCGTGCTGACCAATAACGATCTGGCGACCTTCGTCGGCTTCTTCACCACCCTCGATCCCGCCGCCGACTTCAACCGGGACGGCGTGATCGACGGCAAGGACATCGCCGACTTCGTCGCCGCCTTCGTCGGGGCCTGACACACCAACCACACACCGATCCGTCCCGCAAAGATTGTCAATCGGAACGCTGTCACTTTGCCCAGATTCACGCGGCCCGATAATCCACGCCCCGAGCACGCCGACGCACGATCTCCTACGAATCCGGATTCGGGCCAACTCCTTTCAGACTCCCCGACAACGAACCGATAAATCGCACGTTCAAGCGCGGCGAAAGCCGCGGACACCGTGCTTCTCAAGGGGACGCGGCCGGCACGCCTGAAACCACGGCGTGCGCCGCCCACAACGGCCCGGCCGCGGACGCTTCCGCCGCCAGGGACACCCGAAACCCGCCGGCGGAGTGCTCGCGGGAGATCCACACAAGGGGACCCAGCACCCACCCACGCACCACCGCGCGGGGGATGACGACCGGTTGTGCGGGTCCGATCGATTGTACGGAGCAGTGAAACCATGTTAAGCAAGGCAACACAGGCAAACTGGTGGAACTTGGGAAGATCACTTCGCCAAGTCCTTCCCATGAACACCACCACCACTCGCCGAGCCATCCGTATCGCCGCGTCCACCGCGGCGCTTGTCGCGGCCTCCGGGATCACCCAGGCCGAGCAGACCACCAAACCAGGCGTCGGCGTGAACCTGGCGCCCGTCGTCGACTGGTCCACCAGCCAGACGTTCGTCGATCTGATGCGGTCCAGCCGCAAGTGGATCCCGCAGACCAGCGCCGCCCCGGACGGCACCTGGGACACGGGCGCCTGGATCGACGACGATTCCAACAACTGGCCCCGTCGCCTCGAGTCCGGCCAGGCCGCCTCGACGATCATGGCCCGTGACATCAACGGCAAGTACCCCGAGGGCACCTACACCGTGCTGTACGACGGTGAGGGCGTCCTCGAGTTCGCCTTCGACGCCACCGTCATCCACTCCGAGCCGGGCAAGATGCTCCTGGACGTCAACCCCACCGACGCCGGCATCTTCATGTCCATCAAGCAGACCAACCCCTCCAACTACATCCGCAACGTGCGGGTGATCATGCCCGGGTTCGAGGACAACTACGACACCCAGATCTTCCACCCCACCTTCCTCGAGAGCCTCTCCAACTTCGACAACCTCCGCTTCATGGATTGGCAGTCCACCAACAACTCCAAGGTGTCCAACTGGTCGCAGCGCACCGACGTCGACCGCTCGTCCATGAGCGCCCCCGACGGCGTCGCCATCGAGCTCATGGTCGACCTGGTCAACCGCCTCGACAAGGACGCCTGGTTCTGCATCCCCCACCTGGCCGACGACGACTACGTCCACAACTTCGCCGCCAAGGTCGCCGAGCTCATCGAGCCCGGACGCAAGGTCTACATCGAGCACTCCAACGAGGTCTGGAACTCCCAGTTCAAGCAGTACCAGTACTGCTCGCAGCAGGGCCAGGCACGCGGCTGGGGCTCGGCCCCCTGGGAGTCCGCGTGGCTGTACCACTCCCACCGCTCGGTCCAGATCTTCGACATCTTCGACGACTACTTCCCCTCCGACCAGCTCGTCCGCGTCATGGGCTCGCAGGCCGCCAACTGGTGGATCACCAAGCTCACCCTGGAGCACCAGGACGCCTGGATGAAGACCGACGCGGTCGCCATCGCCCCCTACTTCGCCGGCCCCGCCATCGATCCCAGCCGCTTCAACGAGGTCGTCGGCTGGTCCGTCGACCAGGTCCTCGACACCGTCCAGGCCGACCTCGACGTCGTCATGAAGTGGACCGACGACCACCTCAAGGAGACCTCCAAGTACGGCATCGAGCTGATCGGCTACGAGGGCGGGCAGCACCTGGCCGCCCACACCCAGCAGCAGCGCGACTCGTCCACCTACGTCAACCTGCTCATCCAGGCCAACCGCCACCCGCGGATGCGTGAGATCTTCCGCGAGTACCTCGAGCGCTGGCACCAGCGCGACGTCGGCCCCATGGTCCTCTACAACCACGTCTCCGAGTTCAACAAGTACGGCTCCTGGGGCCTCAAGGAGTTCCACGACGACACACTCGAGCAGGCACCCAAGTACGCCGGAACGCTCGACTACATCAAGGCCAACGGCGGCGGCGGCTCCGGCAGCGCCGGCATCTCCGACCTCAACGCCGACGGCACCAAGGACAACGCCGACATCGGCCTGTTCATGACCTACTTCCGCACCGGCGACCTCACCGCCGACTTCAACCGTGACTCGGTCCTCGACAACGGCGACATCCTCGCCTTCATCAGCGACTTCGAGAACTGATCACCATCTGATCCCCACCCGCGAGCGGCGGGGCGACGGACGGGCCCCCCCCACCCTCGCTCCGCCGCTTTTTCGCGCCCCCTCCACACGCCCTTCGGCGTCCCGCACCCCGACACGGAACGCCCCCGGGCCCCGCTACTCCTCCGTGCGCCGCTCGATGTCCGCCCCCACGCCCGCCAGCCGCTCTTCCAGGCGCTCGTACCCGCGGTCCAGGTGGTACACGCGCCTCACCGTCGTCGTCCCGTCCGCCGCCAGCCCCGCCAGCACCAGGCCGGCGCTCGCGCGCAGGTCGCTGGCCATCACCGGCGCCCCGGTCAGCTCGCGCACGCCCGTCACCACCACCGTCGATCCCTGCCGGTGCAGGCGAGCCCCCATCCGCCCCAGCTCCGCCACGTGCAGGAACCGCTCCGGGAAGATCTTCTCCGTGATCACGCTGTTGCCCTCCGCCAGGCACAACAGCGCCATGAACTGCGCCTGCAGGTCCGTCGGAAACCCCGGGTGCGGCTGCGTGGTCAGCTCCACCGGGCGCAGCAGCCGCCCGGGCGCCACGCGGCACGTCGCGCGCATCGGGTCGCTCGCCTCGAGCACCTCCACCTCCACCCCGATCGCCTCCAGCCGGTCCGTCGCCGCCATCAGGCAGTCCAGCGGGCAGTTCTCCAGCGTCAGGCTCCCGTTGGTGATCGCGGCGGCGCACATGAACGTCCCCGCCTCGATCCGGTCCGGCAGCACCGTGTGCTCGGCGCCCCCCAGCGCCTCCACGCCGTGCACGATCACACGCGGCGAGCCCGCCCCCTCGATCCTCGCGCCCATCGCGGTCAGCAGGTTCGCCAGGTCCACGATCTCGGGCTCGCACGCGGCGCTCTCGATGATCGTGGTCCCCTCCGCCAGCGTCGCGGCGCTCATCACGTTGGCGGTCCCCAGCACGGTCGAGCCGAACGCCCCGCCCAGGAAGATCCGCTCGCCGACCAGGCGCCCGCCCTCGGGCGCCCGCGCCACGATGTCGCCCCCCTCCAGGTGGATCCGCGCCCCCAGCGCCCGCAGCCCACGCAGGTGCAGGTCCACCGGGCGGTCGCCGATCGCGCACCCCCCGGGCAGGCTGATGCGTGCCGACCCGCGCCGCGCCAGCATCGGCCCCAGCACGCAGATGCTCGCGCGCATCGTGCTCACGATCTCGTAGCGCGCGTGGTCCGCGCTCTCGTCCACGCTCCGCACCCCGAACGCGCCGGGCGCCTCGCCCGGCGTCACCTCCACGCCCAGCTCCCTGAGCAGTCGCCACATGTTCCGGATGTCCGACAGGTCCGGCACGTCCCGGAACGTCAGCGCCTGGTCGGTCAGCAGCGTCGCCGCCAGCAGCGGCAGGGCCGCGTTCTTCGACCCGTTCACCCGCAGGGTTCCCTCCAGCCGACGCCCGCCCTCGATCACAAAGCTGTCCACGCTCGCCTCCGTGCTTCCCGGACCACGTTCCGTACCGGTCCCGCGCCATCATACCCCCCTCCGGGGGGCTTCCCGCACCACCCGCAGGCCTTCCCCATGCCACACACGCCCGCGCAGCACAACCCCGGTCCCGGGGAACGCTGGCACACGACACGCACGCATCGCACCCTCTCTCGTGGCGGGTCGATCCCCCGCCACGCACGCACGCAGGAGGGAGCACGCATGGAACTGCCACGCAACGACCGTCTGGACGGCTTCTCCGCCGTCTCCGAGAAATCCGGCGAGGACCCCAAGGGACGCTTCGTCTTCGCCATGGCCGCGGTGCTCGGATCGGGGGGCATCATCGCCACCCTGATCTTCGCCCTGCTCGGGCATACCCAGGACCTCACCCTGGCCATTGGCTGATCTCGAACCACGCACGCATCGGGAAAGCAGGGCTCGGCCGCGTCGGCCGGGCCCTGTCCGTTTCCGGGGCGTGTGCTAGCGTGCATACCGGTCGACAGCAATCACAACAAGGCCCCGCGTCCGCGAGGCCTCCGTGGGGCACTCTGCGGGGAGATGCGGTGGGGGGTCAGCGCCAGCGATGGTCGCGAGACCCGTCCGTCCGCTCGTAGTACAGGAAGTCGTACCCGTATCGCGTCGTGTACCGCCCGCGTCGGACGTTCCTGAGATCCGGGCGGGTCTCCCGCCCCCAGGCGTCGCCCGCGAAGCCCGGGCGCGCCGTGCCGACGCTCAGGCGGGCGTTGTTGCGGGCGTCCTCGTGCCCCGTGCTCCGGTCGGCTCCGAAGACCACGCCCGCACCCCCGCCTGCATCGGCACTGGCGAACCCGCGACCGAGCCCGTGCACCCCGCTCGCGTCCACCCGAGGCTCCGACCCGCACCCACCCGGCGCCGCGATCACCGCCACGCCCAGCACCAGCCAGGCGCGTCCGAGAAGCCTCTCTCTCATGCTCCAGCGAGACACGCCCCACGGGATGCATCCTGTGTGCCATCCCCCCGTTTCCCCGCCGAACCCCGGCGCACGCCCGCTGAGGTGCCCCGATCCGGGCCCGGTCGTTGCCCCCGGGCATCACGCCGTCGCGCCCACGCATCAGCAGGCCGAGTCGCCCGGGATGGATTTCCGCGGTTCGTGCGCGAAATCGGCGTCCGGGGCCTTGATAAACTATAGCAATTTTGCCATACTTTGAGTGACGAGGGGACCCGAGCCGAGGGAGCTCACTGCGTGCCAAGGCCGTGCGCCCAGATCAGACCCGCTCGTGCGCCGGCGGTCGTCGCACCGCTCTGCGTTCGGGGGCGTCGCTGATCGCCTGGCCCACGGCCGGGACGCGTCCCGGACGCCACGGACAGTCACACCACCAGAGGAGACCAGCATGAACCGCACGACCACCACGCTCGCCGCGCTCGCGCTCGCCGCCGGGGGCGCCCAGGCCCAGCAGCGCGTCCTGATCGACTTCGGGGACGATTTCGGGGGCGGGACCAACGTCCTGACGGTCAGCCCGGACGCGAACGGCAACCACTGGCACAACATGGACGGTCCCTTCTACGCCAGCCTGACCAACACCGTGGGCGATCCGACCGACTTCGGCATCGGCTTCGTGTCCAACTACGGGGTGAACGGCGGGGCCGCGGGCGGTGGGCTGTTCTTCCCGCAGGCCGCCCTGCTGGGCGACTTCGCCGTGGAGTCCGCCACGCAGGACTACATGTACTCCACGCCGCTGGACCCCAACCTGCCCAGCCTGAACTTCGACGTCTTCCTGCTCAACCCGGACGCGACCTACACCTTCCGTTTCTTCGGCTCGCGTGACGAGTTCGTGGACTACATCACCGAGTACACCGTCGTCGGTGGCAACGGCACCTTCACCGCGCAGCTCCAGACCTCCGGCTTCGCCATCAGCAGCGACGGCTTCTTCGACGGCAACGACGACACCATCGTCGAGATCTCGGGCGTCACGCCCGGGGGTGACGACAACAACCTGATCAACATCGACGTCGCCACCGCCAACGAGACCTTCGCCTACATCAACATCCTCGAGATCATCGAGGAGGTCCAGGCGCCCTGCGCCGCCGACGTGAACGCGGACGGCGTGCTGGACAACGGCGACATCGGAGCCTTCGTCACCCTCTTCCTCGCCGGCGATCTCGCGGCGGACTTCACCGGCGACGGCATCCTCGACAACGGCGACATCGGCGCCTTCGTGAGCGCCTTCCTCGCCGGCTGCGACTGAGCCACCCTTCCCGCCCCGCCCGAACCCCCTCCGGCTCCGTGCGGGGCTCCCTCACGCCACGCCCCCGGATCGCGGGCGCCCCTCCCGCGACCCCGGGGTGCCGGCGTGCGCGCCGCGCAGGCGCGGGGCGCACGGTGGGGGGCAGGCGGGGGGGCAGGCGGTGGGGGTCAGGCGGGGGGGGGGGGTCAGGCGGGGCCGGTGGACTCGCCCCGGAACAGCGTCGGCTCCTTCGGCTCGATGCGCAAGGGGCCGCGCCAGGGCGTGCCGGGCTCGGCGGCGAACCAGGTCAGGCAGCGGTCCAGCAGCGGCTCGATGTCGGGCATCTCCAAGCCGGTGAGGCTCGGGCAGAAGTACCTGCCGGTGGGCTCGTTGTTGACGGTGCAGATCGACAGGTCGCGTCCGATGCGCAGGCCGACGTCGTAGCAGGCCCGCATGGCGCCCACCGCCGCGGGCTGGGTGGTGCACACCACCGCGCCGCCGAGCAGCGCGTCCCCGGTGTCCTGCTCGAGCACGCGGCGCATCTCCTCGTGCGCCATCGCCACCGGGTCCTGGTAGGCGGGGGCGGGGTTGTCCCACAGCTCGCCGGTGCCGCCCCGCTCGCGCAGCCACGACTCCCAGTGCCCGATGCGCCGCTCGATCTCGTCGTTGTGCCCCTGCGCGTTCAGGCAGTGGATCCGCCGGTGCCCCAGCGACCACAGGTGCTCGAACACCGCCTCGATGTGCGACCGCCCGAACAGCCGGACCGACGGCAGCCCCAGCTCCGACTTGTCGTCGTCGAACATCACCACCCGCGCCCCGGGCGCCATCAGCGCCTTCATCACACGCTCCGGGATCTCGTCGGTGCTCGGGATCACGAACAGACCGTCCGAGCCCTCGATCGCCTCGCGCACGATCGAGTCCTCCCAGTACATGTACTCCACCGGCCGGAACTGGATGTCACGCTCCGACGTGGCGCGAGACAGCGCCAGCCGGCAGTGCACGAAGTGCGGCGAGGGGTACGCCGGCGTCAGCAACGCCACCTGGCAACGACCGGCCTCCACCTCGAACCGAGGGTGGATCACCAGCGACCCGTTCGACCGACGGCTCAGCACGTCCTTGTCGATCAGGCCCAGCACCGCCTTGCGGGCCGTCATGTAGCTCACGCCCAGCTCCTCGGCCAGCCGGCGCTCGCCCGGCAGGTCCCTGAGCATGTACTCGCCCGAGACGATCTTGCGCTCGAGCACGTCCATCACGTCTGTGTACACACGTCGTCTAGGCATGCTTCGATCTCGTGCGCGTCGCCCCCGGATACGGCGGGGCACGGCGCCTCAGTCAGTCCTCCGACGCCACGCGCCGCTTCGATCCGGGCCGCCCCTCGGCGGCGTTCGGGCACGATCCCGCGCCAGGCCTGAATCGGGCGCGGAGTGTCCTATCGACCCGAACTCAAACGCCCCGCTGATTTCCGCGTCCGAATTTGGCGTACACGCTTCAAAGTGGAGCAAATTTGCTATACAATGATAGCGGGAGATCGTCTCCCGAGGGAACCCGTTTGTGATCAATTGATCGCCTCGCGGTCGTGATCACCGCGGGGGCAATCGCGTCTGATGCGTCGGCGTGCCCGCGCGCACGCGGGTGGAGGAGTGTCACAGTGCTCGACGGGTTCATGAGTCGCTGGTCGTTGCTGGGCGCGGCGTGCGTGGGGCTGCTCGCCGGTGACGCCGCGGCCCAGAAGACGCTGCTGATGCACTACATGCCCTGGTACAAGACCCCGTCGGTGCGTGGGGCCTGGGGCGGTCACTGGTCCGGCTGGGGGGCGCACAACCCCAACAACCTCATCAACGGCCTGCCCGATATCTATTCCCACTACCACCCGCTCATCGGGCTGTACGACTCCACCGAGCGCGACGTCATCGAGTGCCAGCTCCTGCAGATGAAGCTCGCCGGCGTGGACGGCGTGATCGCCGACTGGTACGGGCTCTCGGGCACCTACGACTACGCCGAGATCCACCAGGCCACGCTCGTGCTCTTCGACGTTGCGAGCGAGCTCGACATGCAGTTCGCGGCCTGCTTCGAGGACCGCACCGTCGAGGCCCAGATCAACACCGGCGCCCTCCAGCCCGGCCAGATCAACGGGCACATGGTCAGCACCTTTCAGTGGATGGACGCCAACTGGTTCGTCAAGCCGAACTACGCCCGATTCCTGGGCCGGCCGCTGCTGCTCAACTTCGGCCCCATCTACCTCACGGACCCCGCGGTCTGGGACCTCGCACAGCTCGCCGCGACCGAGCAGCCGCTGATCTTCTCGCTCCCGCACCTGTGGCGGTCGGTCCAGACCGACGGCGGGTTCACGTGGATGTACCCAAGCGTGTGGAACAACGACCCGCCGGAGCACATCATCAAGCAGAAGCTCTACCTCGAGCACATGTCCGTCTCCTCGAACCCCGACGAGGTCGTCCCGTCGGCCATGCCCGGCTTCGACGACATCTACGCCGTGTCCTACCCCGACATCCCGTTCCAGGGCGGGGAGACGATGCGGATCACGCTCGAGGCCGCGATCGACGGGCCCTGGTCGCACGTCCAGCTCGCGACGTGGAACGACTACGGCGAGGGCACCATGATCGAGCCCACGCACGAGTGGGGGTACACCTTCCTCGAGAAGATCCAGGCGGTCCGCGCAGGCGAGATCGGCCCCGCCTTCGCCTTCACCCCCGCCGACCTCCGCCTCCCCGCGCGCCTGCTCGAGCTCCGGCGCGCCGGCAACCGCGACGGCTGCCTCCTCGACGCCGCCGCGCAGGCCCTCTCCGCTGGCAACACCGCCCAGGCCGAGGCCTGGATCGCCCAGATGGAGGCCGACCCGGACGCGGCCTGCACCGCCTGCGCCGCCGACATGAACGCGGACGGCGTCCTGGACAACGGCGACCTCGGGGCCTTCATCGACGCCTTCCTCACCGTCGACCTCGCCGCGGACTTCACCGGCGACGGCGTGCTGGACAACGGCGACATCGGGGCCTTCGTCACGGCGTTCCTCGCCGGGTGCGAGTAGCCTCTCACGGGCACACCAGGCCCCTGGAGGACACGCCATGCTCACCATCCGCTCCGTTCTGTCCGCCTGCGCGATCGCCGTCCTCTCGGGGATCGCGGGCGCGCAGGGCACACCCACCGGCTACACCTGGCGCCACGACGTCCCGTACCGCACGCCCGAGGAGCACGCCTCGGACGGGTACCTCGACGCGCAGTGCCGCGTGGACCTGCAGATCCCGGAGGGCATCGAGGGGTTCCCGACGATCGTCTGGCTGCACGCCGGCGGGCTGACCGGCGGCGACGAGTGGGTGCCCGAGGCGCTGCAGCAGAAGGGCATCGCGGTGGTGGGGGTGGGGTACCGGCTGTCGCCAAGGGTCGAGGCGCGGGTGTGCATCGAGGACGCCGCGGCGGCGGTCGCTTGGGTGCTGGACCACTGCGAGGAGTGGGGGGGCGACCCGGAGAAGGTGGTGGTCAGCGGGCACTCCGCCGGCGGCTACCTCGCGTCCATGGTCGGGCTCGACCCGTCGTGGCTGGAACCGTTCGGCCACCACCCCCACGAGCTCGCCGGCCTCGCGCCGGTCTCAGGCCACACCATCACGCACTTCACCGTGCGGGCCGAGCGTGGGCTGTCCGGCACCGACGTCGTGGTGGACGGGCTGGCCCCGATCGCCCACCTCGACCCCGAGGCCCCGCCGATCTACCTGATCACCGCGGGGCGCGACACCGAGCTGCTCGGGCGCTACGAGGAGAACGCCTACTTCTGGCGGATGATGCGGGAGGTGGGCCACCCGGACTGCACGATCACGGAGATCGAGCACACGGACCACGGGAGCGTGGTCGAGCCGGCGCTGCCGCTGGTGCTGCAGTTCACGCGTCGCGTGACCGGCGGCTGAGGGGTCGCACGGGAGATCGTGTCGGGTCCAAACACCCCCGGCAGGGTTCGAACCTGCGACCTGCGCTTTAGGAAAGCGCTGCTCTATCCAGCTGAGCTACAGGGGCACGGACGCGATTCTACCGCCCCCGTCCCCCGCCAGCCGCGACCCGCCCGCTTCCCCCTCCTGCTTCCCCCTCCCGCATCCCCCCGCTCCCTCATCCCCCCGCTCCTGCCCCCGAGTCCCCCTTCGCGGGCTCGTGCGGGCGTGGCCCGCCACTACGTATGTGCCTCGCGAACCGGCGCTTCCCCGGAATTGTCTTGTAGCGGCCCGCGTCCGGGGGTACAACATCGTACGAAGCGAGCCTGTTGCCCCGTTCGCCCGGGATTCCGGCCGTCCGAATCCCGGCACCACTACGGCCCGAGGAGAGACCATGACCCGCACCCGACCCAACCTCGCGTTCGCCGCGTCCCTGCTCGCCGCCCCTGTACTCGTCTCTCCGGCCCTCGCCGCCGACCGCGACGTGCAGTTCCGCTCGATCGACCTCGCCAGCGGGATCGTCGAGCTGCACAACTTCGGGGACACCCCGGTGGACCTGTCCGGCTGGCGCTTCTGCACGCACGACTTCAACGAGATCAGGCGGTACTCCGCGGTGGGCGGGCTCGACGGCGTGACCATCCCCGCCGGCGGCTCGCTCTTCTTCCACTACAACAACGACGCCCCCGCCGACCCGAACGCCATCGACATCGCCGACGCGGGCGGGGCCTTCGCGCTCCCGCTCACCTCCGCCTCCTACGCCCTCGAGATCTTCACCCCGGGGCCGGACGGCACGCTCAACTTCGGCTCCACCACCGACATGAACGACCACGTGCAGTGGGCCGTGGACCCCGCCAGCGTCGGCAGCGCCAGCGCCCGCTCGGTGCAGGCCGCGGCCGCGGGCCTCTGGACCGCCTCCACCGCCTACATCGACATCGAGCCCACCACCTCGCTCATCGTGCTCACCGACGACACCGGCGGCGAGCTGCACGGCCCCGCCAACTACGTGCTCGACCCCGGCCCCACCTGCGACGCCGACGTCAACAACGACGGGGTGCTGGACAACGGCGACATCGGCGCCTTCGTCACCCTCTTCCTCGCCGCCGACCCCGTCGCCGACTTCAACGACGACGGCATCCTCGACAACGGCGACATCGGCGCCTTCGTCGCCGCCTTCCTGGCCGGGTGCTGAGGGCAGAGCCCACCGCCCTCACCACGGATCCGAAGCGTCCGAGACTGATCTCGTGCCCGGCGGAGCGTGCCGCGGGTCTGGCGCGGACGTCGAGCGCCGTGCCGGGCACGCCCTTGCCAGGCCCGGGAGTGGCCTGAGTCCGCCTGGATTTCGAAGAATGTACGGCATGCTGGAAGCGTCCTGAAACCCGGCAATTATCCTTGACTAAAACCTTATAGCCTGGTAGTCTGCCAACGTCACTAAAACGTTGTAGCAGCATGCCCGACCTCCACACCCCATCCCAAGGCGACAAACCCCCCGTCGCCACCCTCTCCGCGCTCGCCAAAGAGCTCGGACTCTCCGCCACCACCGTCTCCTTCGTCCTCAACGGGCAGGCCGAGAAGCGACGGATCTCGGCCCAGACCGTCGAGCGTGTCCGACAGGCCGCGGCCAAGTTCGACTACATCCCGAACGCCCTGGCGCGCGGTCTCCGCCAGCAGCGCACCGGCGCCATCGGCGTCGTCTTCCCCCACCTGCGCGACGACTGGGCCCATCGCGTCATGCGCGGCATCGCCGACTCGCTCAGGGGCACCGACACCGTCCCGCTCATGGTCTGCCACCACGGCTCGGGCGACCTCGAGATGAAGCTGCTCCGCTCACTCGTCGAGCGACGCGTGGACGGCATCGTCTGCAACCCGCTCGCCGACGGGTTCAACCGCTACCGCCAGGTCCGCGCACGCGGCGTCCCCCTCGTCTTTCTCTCCGACATCCCCAAGGGGCTCGAGGAGATCAGCTTCACGGCGTGGGACCCCGCCGCGGTCGCGGTCGCCGTCAGGCATCTCATCGCACTGGGCCACACCCGCGTCGCCTTCCTGGGCGTGCGCGACAACCGCCGCATCTCCGCCGCCCGCCGGCACGTCTTCCGCGACACCCTCGAGGACGCGGGCCTGGAGCTGAGCCGCCACCACGTCGTCCTGAACGAGCCCGGCGAGCCGTTCGACGGGCCGGTCCGCGATCTGCTGTCCAGGGACGACGCGCCCACCGCCATCTTCGCCCTGTACGACGACATCGCCGTCGCGGCGATCGAGACCGCGCAGCGCATGGGCCTGCGCTGCCCGGAGGACATCTCGGTGGCGACCATCGGCGGCGCCCCGCGACACGCCGGCCCGTCGCACACACAGATCACCACCGTGCTCTGCCCCGTCGAGGACGAGGGGAGGGCCTGCTGCGAGACCCTCATGCAGGTCATCGAGCAGCCAGACGCGCCGCCCATCGGACGCTACGTGCAGGGCGCCGAGTTCCACGCCGGCCAGAGCACCGCCCCGCCGCCCGGATGAACAGCCCCGGCGCACGACGCGCCGGCACGAACCGAACCGAGGGACACAGCAACCACGACCGAGGGAGACACGCCATGACACGCACCGCCGCACTGCTCGCCGCATCGATGTTCGCCGCCGGAGCACTCGCCACACCGCCCGGCTCCGACGACGCGTCCAACTACACCACACCCGACTTCCAGGCCGGGGCAGACCTCGAGACCGCGGGCGACCCGTTCGGGGCGTGGGACATCTTCAAGGACTTCCAGGGCACAGGCTTCGTCGACCCGGAGATCGGCGACTCGACGCAGATGGACGGCTTCGGCTTCGGCGCCGACATCAACACCGGGGCGGCGCAGTCGTTCAAGATCTACGCCACAGACTCGAACTACATCGACGTCAAACGCACCTTCAACAGCCCGCTCGCCGTCGGCCAGACCTTCAGCATCGACCTGGCCAGCTACATCATCTCGCAGGGATTCAAGGGCCTCGACGTCACCACCAACGGCGGCTTCTTCAACTCCCTCTGGAACCTGAACGGCTCGACCACCTGGGACATCGACACCAAGGGCCTGGGCACCGGAGACGGCACCGCCTTCGAGTTCGAGGAGCCCGACACCTACTTCCACTGCGAGTTCACACAGACCTCAGAGTCCGGCGGCACCTGGACCGTCCAGCGCATCGATCTCTTCGGCGCAGTCACCGAGTCCGCCTCCGGCACCTACGGCGGCGTCATTGACGGCTTCAAGGTCTACTGCGGCGGCCAGCCCGGCGGCGGCGAGACCGACGTCTTCTTCAACAACCTCGAGGTCGTCGGAGAGGACGCACCCCAGCCCTGCGCCGCCGACTTCAACGGTGACGGCGTCCTCGACAACGGCGACATCGAGGTTGTTGAAGAAGACGTCGGTCTCGCCGCCGCCGGGCTGGCCGCCGCAGTAGACCTTGAAGCCGTCAATGACGCCGCCGTAGGTGCCGGAGGCGGACTCGGTGA
>JBICID010000095.1:0-5985 GCA_043101615.1 Phycisphaerales bacterium JB040
ACCGAGGTGCGCATCGGGCGCGAGACCGGCGGCGCCCCCGGCGAGTTGCGGGTGAGCGCCTGGATGCCCACGCACGCAACCACGGAAGCCCCCATGCCCAGCAACAAGCTCAAGATCGGGATCCTCTCACGCGGCTCCAAGCTGTACTCGACCAGGCGACTGCGCGAGGCGGTGAAGCACCGCGGGCACACGCCGCGCGTCCTCGACACGCTCCGCTTCTCCGTGATGATGGAGGAGGCGTACCCGGACCTGTACTACGCGGGGAAGCGTGTGGGTCGGTACGACGCGGTGATCCCGCGTGTGGGCGCGTCCATCACCTACTTCGGCACGACGGTGGTCCGCCAGTTCCAGCAGATGGGCGTGTTCAGCTGCAACAGCGCCCTGGGCATCCAGAACTCGCGCGACAAGCTCCGCTCGCTCCAGATCCTGTCGCGACACGACATCGGCATCCCCGCGACCGCGTTCGTGCGCGACCGTTCGGACGTGATGCCCGCGATCGAGCGTCTCGGCGGCGCGCCGGTGATCATCAAGCTGCTGGAGGGCACGCAGGGCGTGGGCGTCATCCTCGCCGAGACACCCAAGATGGCCGAGGCCATCGTGGAGACGCTCCAGAGCGCCCGCCAGAACGTGCTGATCCAGAAGTTCGTCGCCGAGAGCAAGGGGCGGGACATCCGGGCCTTCGTGGTCGGGGAGCGCGTGGTCGCCGCGATGCGTCGTCGCGCCACCGGGGGCGAGTACCGGTCCAACGTGCACAAGGGGGGCAAGACCGAGGCGGTGGAGCTGGACCCCGAGTACGCCAAGACCGCCGTCCGGGCCGCCCAGATCATGGGCCTGCGCGTCGCCGGCGTGGACATGCTCGAGGGGACCGAAGGGCCACAGATCATGGAGCTCAACTCCTCCCCGGGCCTGGAGGGCATCGAGGGCGCCACCAACATCGACGTCGCCGGCGCCATCGTCGACTACATCGTCGACCACGTCAACTTCCCCGAGCTCGACGTCCGACAGCGCCTCACCGTCGCCCACGGGTACGGCGTGACCGAGCTCCAGATCCGCAAGGGCAGCGAGTACGTCGGCAAGACCCTCGCCGCGAGCGGACTCCGCGAGAAGGAGATCATCGTTCTCTCGCTGGAACGCAAGGACGGCGAGACCGTGCCCGCCCCATCCGGGCATCGCGTGCTCAGGAGCGGCGACCGCCTGGTCTGCTACGGCCTCATCGACGAGATGCGCCACCTCGCCCCCAAACGCAAGCTCCGACGCGTCCGCAAGCTCCCCAAGTCCGCCCAGCCGGGCTGATCGCCCAACCCGTGCTCTTCTCAATCCCCGCGACTCCACTCAATCCAATCGCGCTCCGCGTCCCAGGTAGACCGACGCCAGGTCGGGCCGGATCGGCTTGACGTACTTGCCCGAGATGACGTCCGACCAGCCCCGCTCGGGCGCCCCCCGATCACGCAGGTAGGCCCGGTAGGCCTCGTCGTACTCGCCCACCCGCCCCAGCACCTCGTCGTCGGACGGGTACGCGTCGTCGAACAGCACCGCCTCCACCGGCAGGCGCGGGCGCTGCCCGGGCTCCTCCGCCGGCCGACCGACGCACAGCCCGTACAGCGGGTAGACACCCTCGGGGATATCCAGCAGCTCGCACACCGCGCCCAGGTCGTTGCGCAGCCCCCCGATGTAGCACGTGCCGTACCCCATCGACTCGAATGCGACCAGCACGTTCTGCGCGAACAGGCTGGCGTCGATCGCCGCGACCAGGAACGCCTCCAACCTCTGGTCGTACCCGGTCCCCGCGTGCTCGCAGATCACACGATGCCGGCGCGAATCGGCGCACACCACGAAGAACTCGGGCGCTAGGCGCACCTTCTCCTGCGGCCCGGTCAGCTCCGCCAGCCTGGCACGCGTGCCCGGATCGGTGATCCGGATGATCGAATACGCCTGCACCGCCGAACTGGTCGGGGCCATCTGGCCCGCCTCGACCGCACGCCGAACGTGCTCGGGCGGGATCGGATCGTCGGTGTACGTGCGCACGGACCGGTGCGACAGCATGGTCTCGAGGGTGGGATTCGACACTCCCGGATCGGTCGCATCGCTCATGCCCAAGTCAGCCCTTCCCCGAGCGTGTTCAGGTTGTCGCACCCGGTCTCGGTGATCACGACCATGTCCTCCAGGCGAATCCCCCCGAGCCCCGGGGCGTACAGGCCCGGCTCGACCGTGAGCGCATCACCCACAACCAATTCCGGCCCCCTGTCGTCCAGCAGGGGCGGCTCGTGGACCTCCAGCCCGATGCCGTGCCCGGTGCCGTGGGTCATGCCGCACCACCCCGTCGGCTCGGTCGCGTCGTAGGCCCCCGAGGGCGGGTGGTGACGGTCGTACCCGTGCTTCCTGAGCACCCCGAGCGTGGCGCGGTGCACGTCCTCGCCGGTCGCGCCGGGCCTGCAGGCAGCGATCGCCGCGCTCTTGGCCTCGGCGACCACGGCGTGCATGGTTGCGACCTCGTCCGGGACCTCGCCGTGCACCACCACGCGTGTGCAGTCGCCGTGGTACCCGCTGGCGCGGTGCGTCGGGAAGACGTCGATGATGATGGGCTCGCCGGTCCGCAGCGGGCCCGAGCCGCGGTTGTGACAGTCCGCCCCCTGCGGGCCGCACGCGACGATGTGCATCGGGCTCACGCAGTTCTGTGCGTCCAGCAACGCGTCGAGCAGCTTCATGACCCGCTCGGACGTCAGCGCCTCGCCCGGGCGGTCCGGGTCCTCCAGTTCGCCGCCTGCCAGCACGGCGCACTGCGCGATCGTGCGGCAGGCCGTCTCGATCGCCCGCTCCGTGATGGCCTGGGCCGCCCGCAACGCCTCGACCTCCTCGGTCGTTTTCATGCGACGGTCCAGCACACCCAGGTCGCGGTCGCAGACCACCGTCAGCCCCCGTCGCCGCAGCTCGTCGGCCACCAGCAGCGGGAGCGAACGGTCCGCCCGGACGGTGGTCGCGCCGGACCGGACGATCGCCTCGGCCGTGGCCTGGGCGACCCGGATCTCCCGGTCCCCGCTCAGGCCCCCGCCTTCCGCCCCCTCCTCGATCGGGAAGTCCTCGTACACCGCGACCCGGTCCACCGGGCAGGCCCGGCGGGCCCGCTCGGCCTCCACGTCGCGGATGATCAGCAGGCTCTGGCCCCCCGGCAGATCGATCAGCGACATCGGATCGCCCGCGCTGAACCGGATCCGCCGGAACAGCGCCTTGTTGACGGTCGGGATGCCGGAGAGAAGCGTCGCGGTGGCGGAATCAGAGTCGGGCATGCACGAGGGTAGGCCCATCCCGCTGAATCCCGTACACTTCCCCCATGCCCCCCCACACCCCCCACGCGCTCTCCACCCCTTTCAACGCACGCACGCCGGCGGCCCTGCTCGCTGTCGCGGCGCTCCTGCTGGCCTCCTGCGGCGAGAGCGAGCCGGAGTTCGCGCCGGCACGAGGCGGTGGGGGCTCGACCACGAGCTCGCCCACCACCTCCGACACCCCCGACACCCCCTCCCCCAGCGGCACCCAGCCCTCACGCACCGAGCCCTCCCCCTCCACCACGACCTCAGACGGTCGCATCCCCGACGCCCCGGAGCGTGACTTCGTCGAGGAGACCGGCGCACGCTCCACGCTGGGACGCACGCGCGACTCGGCCCGAGACATCCGCGACCAGCTCCAGGGCGGGCAGGAGACCAGCCCGCTCGCCATCACCACGCCCGACGAGGAGTGGGTCCAGGTCGCCAACGTCCGGTGGGATATGCCCGAGGGCTGGCGCATCGCCGTCCCGCAGGACGACGGCGTGGTCGCCGAGATGGCCGTCCCCTCCACCGCCTACGGCACCGGTCGCATCCTCTTCACCCGCACCGAGAGCAGCCCGGAGCGGGTCATCGCGGACTGGTCCACCTACGTGCTCGACAGCATCGGCGACCCCGCCGACGCCCAGACCGAGGAGATGACCGTCGCCGGTCGCGACGTGACCCTCGCCACGCTGCGCGGCACCTACCTCGAGGGCGCCCGCGAGAACCCGTTCTACGCGGTCAACCTGCTGATCGTGGACCTGACCGACGGGACGTACGCCGTGGGCACCTACATCGCCAACGAGTCGAACTACGACGAGAACCGGGCGAAGTGGCTGGGACTGGCGAACTCGATGGAGGTCCGGTAAAGCGGGGTTTCCCACCCTATTCCGGCGGTTTTTCGACGCGTCCAACCCATACGGCGCGTCGAAACCGGAGTGGAAGCGGGCGTTTGTCGCCCCTATTCTTGTTTGGAATCATTCTAAATCGATTGCTCCCGAGGAGGCTCCCATGCCCGCGCTGAACGTGTCCGAGGACGTCAAATCTCGCCTGAACATGCTGCTCGCCGACGCGGTGGTGTACCACTACAAGCTGCACAACTACCACTGGTTCGTGAAGGGGCACCGCTTCGAGGAGCTGCACGAGAAGTTCGAGGAGCTGTACAACAACGCCAGCCAGGACCTGGACGAGGTGGCCGAGCGCGTGCTCTCGGTCGGCGGCGAGCCCCTGGGCACGCTGGCGGAGTGCCTGAAGATCTCGCAGCTGTCCGAGGAGACGGGTCGCCCGTCGCCCGACGAGATGCTCAAGAGCGTGATCGCGGACCTGAAGAAACGCCACGCGACGAGCATGTCCACGATCGAGGCCGCGGAGAAGGAGGGCGACCGCGGCACCGCGAACCTGCTCGACGACATGAACGACCGGATCGAGAAGGACCTGTGGATGCTGGAATCGTCGCTGCCGCGGGAGTGAGCGGTTGCGGGTGCCCCGAGCACCGCGCGGCCGACGTCGGGCGATCGGTGTGCTGTACCAGCCGCGTGCGTAAGCACGCGGGGAGGGCTCGATCCCTTCGGTACCAGCACCTCCCCGGTTGCTCACGCAACCGGCTGGTACGGGTGCCCCGAAGACCGCGCAGCCTTCTTCGGGCGTGTGGTCTCCAATCCCGAACGGAAGAGCGGCCCCGTCGCTTGCGCTCCGGGCTCGTTGAAATCGTGCATGTTCTCCACGGATATCTGACGTATCCTGACCCGGATGCGCCGGGCCCATCTCATCCTTGTCACGCACACACCGGACCGCATCCGGCGGACGCTGCTGGGCGCGAGCGTGCAGACCGTCCCGCCCGCGACCGTCACGCTGACGTGCGACGGGGACGACGATTCCATCCGCGACGCCGCGGCTCGGGCGTGCGAGGAGTTCGGCCTCGGTCTGACGCTGATCCGGCGCCCCCACGCGGGGGTCAGCCGCTCGGCGCAGGTCCGCAACAACGGCGTGCGTTCCCTGATCGAGGCCGGGGCCTCGGACGGGGACGCCCTGGTCTTTCTCGACGGCGACTGCGTGCCCGAGGGCGCCCTCATCGCCAAGCACCTGGACGCCCTGACACGGGGCGGGCTGGTGCTCGGGTGGCGGTACGACCTGCACAAGGATCAGGACGAGGCCTTCGACGAGGAGGCCCTGCGCCGGTGCGAGCACCCGATCGTGCCCACGCCCGCGCAGGAGCACGCCCTGGCCAAGCGCCGCCGACGGTTCGTGAAGCAGGCCCGCCTGCGGGCGCTGGGCCTCGGGCGTCTCGGGCTGGTGAAGCCCCACAAGCCCAAGCTCATCACCGCGAACTTCGCCACCACGCTGGCCCACTACCGCGCCGTCAACGGCATCGACGAGACCTACGAGGGCTGGGGGCAGGAGGACGACGACTTTGCCCGGCGCCTCTACCAGCACGGCGTGCGCCCCGTCGTCGCGGTGGGCACCATCCACACCTACCACCAGCACCACCCGACGCGCGCCCCCGGCGAGTGGCACAACTCGCCGAATGCGGACCGGCTCAATGAAAAACCCGCGACGCGGTGCGCTCGCGGGCTGGTGGACCCGGTGGATCAGGCGGAGGTCAGTGTCGAAAGGCTCGGGGGCTGATCACCCGTCGCACGATTCGCAAACGAGTTGCCCCTGTGTGTGTGGGGGGGGGGGGGGGGGG
>JBICID010000096.1:0-14188 GCA_043101615.1 Phycisphaerales bacterium JB040
CTCCCCCACCCGCAACACCGACTGACCGGGTGCCACGGGTTGATCAAAGCTCAACCCGTGCTCAACCCCCGACACCCCCATCTCATCGCCACCCCAAACGAGCGCGGAGCGCAAGCATCGGGGCTGTCACCGCCGCAGCTCATGGAGACGGCTGCGCCGTCTCCACGCCACCCATCCTCACACACCCACCACACCGACCCCACCCTTCTCCCGCCTAACCTCCACCCATGCAAACCCTCGCCGAGATCAAGGCCCTCCTCGACGAGCGGGGCCTGTCCCCGAAGAAAGCACTCGGCCAGAACTTCCTCACCGACCACAACCTCATCCGCAAGCTCACCGACGCCGCGAGACTCTCCCCCGCCGACCTCGTCCTCGAGGTCGGCCCCGGAACCGGCACGCTCACCGAGCACCTGCTCGAGCAGGGCTGCACCGTCGTCGCCTGCGAGCTCGACGACAAGCTCGCGCAGCTCAATCGTGAGCGCCTCGGGCCCCGGTACCCCGACACCTTCACCCTCGTGCACGCCGACTGCCTCGCCTCAAAGCGAGCCCTGAACCCCGAACTGCTCGACGCCCTGTCCTCTCAGAGCAGCGTTGCGACGAGTGGGGGGGGTGGGGGCGGTGGGGGGAGCGGGGGGGGGTTCAAGCTGGTCGCGAACCTGCCCTACGCCTGCGCCACGCCCCTCCTGCTCGCACTGCTCACGCGCCACCCGGAGTGTCGCGCCATGCACGTCACCATCCAGAAGGAGGTCGCCGACCGCCTCGCCGCCACGCCGGCCACGCCCTCGGCCTACGGCGTCATCTCCGTCGTCGCTCAGGCCCTCGCCACCGTCTCCCACATCGCCACCCTCCCGCGCGAGTGCTTCTGGCCACGCCCAGACGTCACCAGCGCCATGATCTCCATCGTCCGCGACCCCGACCCCATCGCAGGACCCGACCCCGCCTTCTGGCCGATATTCGCAGACCTTGTCCAGAACCTCTTCCAGACACGGCGCAAGCAGCTCTCAAGCACCCTCAAACGCCTCGGAACCCCCCTGGCCAGCTATCCACCCGGCATCGAGCCCACCGACCGTCCCGAGGCCCTCCACCCCGACGCCTTCGTCGCCCTCGCGCGTGCGTTGCGACGCTGATTCCGCTACCTTGGACGCATCGTTGTGACCGAGGAACAAGCCACCCTCGCCCAGTCGCTCGCGCCGGTCCTCCGCGACCAGTGCGCAGGACACCTCGGCCCCATCAACTGGTTCAAGGCCACCTGGCAGCACGGCGGGGCCTCCACCGGCTTCGCCGAGTGGACCTGCAAGGACGGCTCCGTCATCGACTGCGTCGTCAAGCTCCCCGTCGGCTACACCGAGTACCACTGGACCAAACGCCTCGGCCTCACCGCCTGCAACGACTGGCACAGCTCCTCGGCAGAATCCATCCCCACCCCGCGCGTCCTCGCCGCGGGCTTCGAGCTCGGCTCATACGACTTCGCCTGGATCGTCATGGAGAAGTTCAAGGGGCTCCCCACCTCACACACCCCCACACCCCAGTCCGTCTGGGAGCTCTTCGAGACCTGCGCCGAGTTCCAGGCCGCCGCCATCACCCTCGCCCCCCTCGAGCCCGATCGCACTCCCAGCCCCCCGGATTGGGCGGCCCTGATCGACCGGGGCCTCAAGGCCCTGGAAGACAACGACATCGAGCACTCCAGAAGATGGGTCGCCGCCCTCCACCACACCAAAGACCGACTCGACGACCTCACCCACGAGTGGGACCAGCGCGAGATCAACTCCTGGTGCCACCACGACCTGCACGGCGGCAACGCCATGCGACGCGCCGCACGCAACGGCTCCAACGGACGCACCGTCCTCATCGACCTGGCCATGGTCCAGCCCGGGCACTGGCTCGAGGACGCCCTCTACCTCGAACGCCTCGCCTGGGGGCACGAGTCAGAGCTCCTCCAGGGCATCGACCCCCTGGCCACACTCGCCAAGGCCAGGGCCTTTATCGGACTGCCCGTCGGAGACGACCACGAACGCCTCGCCACCATCCGACGCACCCTCATGGCCGCCTCCACCCCCGCCTATCTCCGCACCGAGGGGTCTCCCGCCTACCTCAGGGCGGCCCTGCGACACCTGGAGCACGCCCTCCAGCACGCCCTGTAAAGTTCGGGAAAGAATCGGTAATTCCGCATTCTCAACCCCTCAGACCGGACACCGTCACCACGGCGCGGTATCCTTGGACGGAAGGACCGTCTCGTCCGCACCGCCACTCGGGCCCCGCGGACACATTAAGCGAGGACACCATGGACAACCTCACCCAGCTCGAGCAGCTCATCGATTCCTGCAAAGAGGACTACAACAAGGCCAAGGGCGGGAACAAGGCGGCCGGCACCCGCGTCCGCAAAATGATGCAGGACGTCAAGAATCTCGCCCAGGAGATCCGCAAGGAAATGCTCGAGTCTCGTGATTCCAACGACTGACGAGGCCCGCGCACGCCAGCTCGCCGCCACCAGCGGACCGTGACATGACCAGCGCGACCCCAACTCCCCCGGCGGAACCCAAACCCAGGGACGCCGTGCGCAAGCCCCTCGTCAACCTGAAGGGCGTGGACCTCGCCGCCTCCGTCGCAGACCGCGACCAGATCGCACGCTGGATCCCACACCGGCACGAGATGGCCCTGCTCGACGCCATCGTCTGGCACTCCGACGACTTCGCCCAGGGCGTCGCACGATGGTCCGTCCGCGACGACGAGTTCTGGGTCCGCGGGCACTTCCCCGAGCGGGCCATGCTCCCGGGCGTCCTCCAGGTCGAGGCCGGCGCACAGCTCGCCTGCTACCTCTACAACCGACGCTACGACCGCACCCACCCCGCCGCCTTCCTCCGCATCGAGGACGCCGTCTTCCGCCTCTCCGTCGAGCCAGGGCAGGACTTCCTCCTGCTCTGCAGCGAGGTCAAGTGCTCCAGCCGACGCTTCATCACCGACGTCCAGGGCATCATCAACGACCAGGTCGCCTTCGAGGCCCGCATCCACGGCATGAACTTGGCCGGACGCTCCCCCTCCCCGGGCTGAGTCCCCGACCGCCCGGATGCACCCGGACCGCCCCGAACATCCCGCCCTCACCATCCGGGTCTCCCTCCACCCCGATCCCGTCCCCGGGATCGAGTCCCTGCCCGCGTCTCCCGGCGTCCTGCTCCTCACCGGCGAGCAGCACGCCGCCCTCCAGATCGCAGCCACCGGCAACCTACGCGATTTCGCCGCCTCCCGCCTCCACCCGGACGCCGCCCTCGGCCAGCGCGCCGACCTGCGCGCGCACGCCCGCACCCTGCTCGCCGCCACCGTCGGCTCGCCCCTCGAGGCCGACCTGCTCACCCTGGACCTGGCCCGGCACCACCTGCCCACCACCTACCAGGCCCTCACCGACCGCTCACGCTGCTGGGTCCTCCGGTTCGACCCCGAGGGCGACCCGCCCACGTGGAAACGCATCGACTCCCGCGAGGCCCTGAAGGGCCCCCGGCCGACCAACCCACGCACGCTCCTCGGGCCCTTCCCCGCCAAGAACGACCCCGTCCGCCTCGGCGAGCTGCTCGACGACGCCTTCGAGCTCTGCCGCTACCCGCGCGAGCTCGCCAAAGCCCCGCACGGCTCCCCCTGCGCCTACAAGGACATGGGCTGCCCAGGCGCCTGCGACGGCTCCGAGACCCTCACCGCCTACGCCCGACGCGCCGAGATGGCCCACGCCTTCGCCGCCGGCACCGGCCAGGACGCGGCCCCGCGCGAGCTGCTCACCGCCCAGATGCACGACGCCGCACAATCGCACCGCTTCGAGCAGGCCGCACGCCTGAAAGAACGCCTCGACCGCCTCGACGCCCTGAGCGCCCCCGCGTTCCGGGCCCTGGGCACGCTCGAGCGCCTGGCCCTGCTCGCCGTCGCCCCCTCCGAGAAGCGCGGGCGCGCCCGCCTGATCGCCCTCACCGGCGGGGAGGCGTGCGTGCTGGCCGACGCCGAGCCACACTGCGACCACGCGACCCTGGACGCCCTCACCGCCCCGCTCGACCCGGACCGCACGCCCCCGGAGCCCTTCCCCGTCACGCACCCCGCGATCGAGCGTCTCAGCGTCTTCGCGCGCCACTGGTTCAGGCCCGCCTCGCGCGCACGCACGCGCCGCACCACCGTCTTCGACCTGCGCCCCGGCCTCCCAACCCGCGCCGACCTGCTCGGCGCCATCGGGCTGGCCGCCGAGCCCTCCGACCACCCCGGGGCCGACTTCTCAGAGACCGACCTCTCCGGCCCCGGAGACCCCCGCTAGGCTCTCCCACGCATGACCACACCCACCCCCTACCCGCTCGTCTTCCAGCCGGTCCTCAAGCCCAAAGTCTGGGGCGGGCGACGTCTCGAGGGATGGGGCAAACGCCTCCCGATGGAGCAGGACGGCCTGGCCACCTTCGGCGAGTCCTGGGAACTGGCCGACCTGGGCGCGACCTCCGCCTCGGGCGCCGGCGGACAGCCCGCCCACTCGGTCATCGCCAACGGCCCGCTCGCGGGGCGCACCATCCGCGACGCGATCGCCCTCTGGGGAGACGCACTGATCGACCTCGACCGGCTCACGCCCCAGGGCGGCTTCCCGCTGCTGCTCAAGTACCTCGACGCGCGCGAGCACCTGTCCGTGCAGAACCACCCCTCCCCCGCCTACGCCGCGACGCACCCGGACGCGCACCTCAAGACAGAGTCCTGGGTGGTGCTCGAGGCCGACCCCGGCTCCCTGATCTACCTCGGTGTCAGGGACGGCGTCACCACCGACGACCTGGAGCGTGCCCTCCGCGCGGGCACGCTCCCGGAGCTCATGCACGCCGTCTCGCCGGTGGTCGGGGCCTGCTACACACTCCCCTCCGGCTGCATCCACGCCCTGGGCGCCGGCGTCCTCGTCGCTGAGGTGCAGACACCGTCCGACACCACCTACCGCCTCTACGACTGGACACGCGAGTACAACCGCCCCGAACGCGAGCTGCACACACGCCAGGCACTCGAATCCTGCACGCTCGAACCCGTCCCCGCACCCGTCAACCCCGAGCAGCCCCGCGCCAACCTCGCTGCCACAGAGCACTACACCATCGACCGCTGGAACGGATCGTGCGAGGCGGTCCGCTACCCCGACGGCGCGCCGATCGCCCTCATGCTCACCCGCACGCAGGGGTGCGAGCTCGTCAGCGCCTCCGGCTCGTTCGAGGACGTCCCCGCCGGACGCGCCCAGACCGTGCTGATCCCGGCCTCGATCGCCGGCGACACCACCCTGCGGGCCGGACCGGCGACCGAGACGCTGGTGATCTCGCTGCCCTGAGCGCGTGGGCGCAACGACATCCCACAATTCTGTGCTGTAAGCGTTCTCAGGTCTTTCTTCGTTTCGAAACACCGACAGCACCGAATCGGACAAGCCCGGGCGGTACTCTGGGAGCTCCCACGACACACAAGGAGCGCCCCATGATCACCCGTCGCGTGCCGTTCCTCCTCGCCGCCCTGCTCACGCTGGTCTCGTGCGCGTCCGCACCCGCGCAGGACGCGACGATCCGCGTCGCCACCTACAACATCAAGTTCCTGGACACCGGCATCAACGACACGTCGAGCAAGGACATGCGCGACCGCAAGGACCGTCTGCTCGCGGTGATCGAGGCCCTCGGGGCCGACGTCATCGGGCTGCAGGAGATCGACGACGCGGCGGCGCTGGACGCCGTGTTCCCCCGGTCCGAGTGGATCCAGATCATCGACGACGACAGCGGCGACGACCAGGACGTCGCGATGGTAGTGCGAAAGAGCACGCTCTCCGTGGTCGACAGCACGGCCGACCGGATCGATGCGGACGACATGCATTTCCTCTTCGAGGACGCGCCCTCCGAGTTCTTTCCCAACAAGCGAGACGTGCTGGCCATCGAGCTCATGGTCAACGACACCGGCGAGACCTTCACGCTCATGGTCGTGCACACCAAGGCCCGGCACGGCGGACGCAAGACCACCGAGCCCCGTCGCTCCGGAGCGTCCGTGATGCTCGTCCAAAGACTGGAGAGCGAGTTCCAGGACCGGCAGGTCATCGTCGTGGGCGACTTCAACGACACGCCCGACGACCGGTCGCTCAACATCCTGGAGACCGGCGATCCCGACGCCCCCGCCTCGATGGAGAACGAACAGGGCGAGTTCCTGGTCAACCTCACCGAGACGCTGCTGGTCGATGAGCACGTCTCGTGGGGCAAGAAGACCAACGACATCGACCGCTCGACCGACCGCATCGACACGACGACTCCCGGCAGCCGCGCGTTCAATTTCGAGCACCGAGACTCGGACGACCTGAACATCTGGGACGCCCTGCTGGACCAGATCCTCATCTCGCACAACCTGCTCGACAACTACCACCACGGCTCGGTCGGCGTGCTCGACCTCGGAGACGCCGCACGCGGCAACAACAAGTCCCGCGCCTCAGACCACCTCCCCGTCTACGCCGACTTCGTCTTCGCCGCGCCCGGTCGGGTCGACACCCCCGCCCTCACCATCCACGCCTGCCTCCCCGATCCTCAAGGCGAAGACGGGGGGAACGAGACCGTCACCCTCCGCAATAACTCGACCGCCACCATCGACCTCGACGGCCACACCCTCACCGACCGCGCCGGGCACGTGCTCGCCCTCAGCGGCACCATCGACGCCGGCGCCACCCGCGTCATCGCCATCCCCGCGGGCAAGCTCCCGCTCAACAACACCGGCGAGGACCTCGCCCTCACCGACGGCTCGGGCGTGCTCCTGCACGAGGTCAGCTACACCAGGGCCCGGGTCAGCCCCGGGATCGAGATCGCGTTCTGAGGCCACCCAAGCGGGTTCTCATGTGATCGACGAGCCGTTCGAACGTCACAGATTCCAATAATCGCACGCTTCTCGGGCGTCGTGCGTGATCTCCCTTGGAGCACGACTGCGCAGGTGGTAGGCTGGCGCGTGCGACACTCCGCGGCGTACACCGAAGGGAGCCCACCATGCCAGCACGCACGCCCGCCCTCACCGCTTTTCTCATCGCCTCGACGCTCGCCGCCCCAGCCCTGGCCCAGAACGTCACCTTCGTCTACCAGGGACGGCTGTCGGACGCCGGGCAGCCCGCCAACGGCGCGTACGACATGGTCGCACGCGTCTGGGACGCCCCCAGCGGCGGCAACCCCGTCGGGATCTTCAACACGTTCAGCAACGTCCCCGTCAGCGACGGGCTCTTCCAGATCAACATCCCGGACACGCTGAGCGCCTTCACGACCACCGATCCCCGGTATCTCGAGATCACCGTCGAGGGGACCGCGCTGCCCAGACAGTTCCTCGGGTTCACCCCGCGCGCGGGGTTCGCACGCAGGCTGGAGGGGCTGAGCTACGACGATTCCAGCGGCGAGGTCGAGTTCGGCGTCGGCACCGGCGCCCCGGCCGCCAACCTCCACGCAGACACCGGCACCGACGGCGTCGGCCTCGCGGGCACCGCCGGCCCGAACCCGGGGCTCACCATCGGCAGCATCTTCTCGAACTACTCCGTCGGCGTCCTCGGCCAGTCCACCTCCAGCACCACCATCTTCGACGCCGGCGTACTGGGCATCGTCGGCACGCCCAACCAGAACTTCCTCTACCAGGACAGCGCGCTCTACGGCCTGTCCGGCGGCAGCGCCAAGGCCCTCGTCGCCATCGCCGAGGCCCCCTTCGGCTTCGCCGCGGACATCTTCAATCTCGACGACCAGAACCAGGGCGGCGGGCTCAACGTCGGCGTCGAGGCACCGGGCGCCACCGCGATCTTCGCCGCCGCGTACGACAACGCGGGCGTCAACTACGCCCTGCACGCCCGCACCAGCAGCCCGAACGGCTACGCCGGCTACTTCGAGGGCGGCGAGAACTTCTTCGAGGGCAACGTCGGCATCGGCACCGACAACCCCGTCTACCCCCTGCACATCACGAAGCCCGCCTCACGCTCCCTCTACATCAGGAACGACGGCTCCGTCGGATCCGGATACGGCGCCGTCATCGCCACCGAAGACCCATCGGGCTACGCCGTCTGGGCCAGCGGCGGGGCACGAGCCCTCTTCGCACAGACCGACTCCTCCTCCGACTACGCCATCTACTCCAACATCGGCAGAAACTACTTCAACAACGACGTCGGGATCGGAGACACCCAGCCCGAGAACCGACTCCACGTCGCCGATTTCATCAACTCCGCCGCCTCCCTCGCGGGCCACGTCATGCAGATCGAGAACTACTCCACCGGCACCTCCACCGACATGCTCGTCATCAACACCGACACCTCCGACACCACCCCCGACGCGGGCATCAACTTCATCACCTTCATGCGCAGAGGCGTCTCCCTCGGAGCCATCCAGGGCAACAGCGCGGGCGGCGTCGAGTTCGCCGGACCAGGCAACGACTACGCCGAGTGGCTCCCCCAGGCCTCCGAGTCCGAACCCATCGGCCCCGGCGACGTCGTCGCGGTCCGGGCGGGCAACGTCTCCCTCGACACCACGGGCGCCGACCAGATCATGGTCGTCTCCACCGCCCCCATCGTCGTCGGCAACCGCCCCTTCGAGGACGAGACCCACGACGACCTCGCCGGATGGCAGAAGGTCGCCTTCATCGGACAGGCCCCCGTCCGCGTGCTCGGCCCCGTCGAATCCGGCGACCTGCTCATCCCCTCCGGCCTCCACGACGGCACCGCCATCGCGCTCAGCCCCGATGCGATCACGCCCGAGGACCTCACCGGCGTGCTCGGCATCGCCTGGGAGTCCAGCGACGACGCGGGCGAGAAGCGCATCACCGCCGCCATCGGCATCGACCAGGCCGACGCCGCCGCCCACGCCCTCCGCGCCCAGGCACAACGCGTGAACGACCTGGAAGCACGACTCGAACGACTCGAGCGGACCCTCAACGATCAGGACTGAGCCCTCGCCGGTACGCACCCGGCGGGACTCCAAGCGAGCGTCTGAACGCCGCCACGAACGCGCTCACGGAGCGGTAGCCGCAGTCCGTCGCGGTCTCCGCCACGGTCCGCCCCGCCTCGAGACGCGTGATCGCGTGCTGCAGGCGAAGCTCGGTCCTCCACGCGCCGAAGGTCAGACCGGTCTCTCTGAGGAAGGCACGCTCCAGCGTGCGCGGGCTCGCGCCGCAGCCGCGTGCGAGCCGCGCGAGCGGCGTGGTATCGCCGGGACGCTGTCGGAGCGTGTCCGCGATGGCCCGTGCACGCGGGTCGATCGGCTCGCGCAGCCCGAGCTCGGTTTCCGGCATCGCCACCAGCCGAGCCCGGATCACGTGCGCGAGGTGTTCGTGGTCGGCATCGCCCGCGCGCAGCATGCCGAGCGACGAGGCGTGCAGGATCAACTCGTGCAGCAGCGCCGAGATCTCGAGCACACTCACCAGCTCCGGCAATCCCGCCACGATGCCCGGCGAAAGGTACAGCGTCCGGATTGCGCACTCGCCCACCGCGGTCACCGTGTGCACCGTGTCAGGCGGCATCCACACACCCCGCTGCGCCGGCACGACCCAGCGCCGCCGGTCGGCCTCCACCGCCAGCGTGCCGGAGGACGTGTAGATGAGCTGGGCCCACGGGTGGGCGTGCTCCGAGATCGTGTGCCCGCCAGGCACCGTGAGCGAGAGCGTCCGGATCAGCGGCTGGGATGCGTCGGCGAGACGCTGGCGTATTCGCGACATTTGTTGACGATATAGCGGCTTGGCGACACGCACAAGGGCTGGTAGTGTCTTTCCTGAACGGGCCGCCAACGAGCGGCAGCCCGTGCACCCAACCAGGAGGACCCCCCGTGCCCAACAACGTCGTCCACTTCGCCATCCACGCCGACGACCCGGAACGGGCCAGGGCGTTCTACGAGCAGGTCTTCGGGTGGCGCTTCGAGCCCTGGGGACCGCCGGAGTTCTGGCAGGTCTTCACCAGCGACGACGAGTGCCGCGTTCGCGGCGCGCTGCACCGCAGGCTCGAGCCGCTGGACGGCACAGGCATGCGCGCCTTCGAGTGCACCGTCGGCGTGGACGACGTGCAGGCGATCGCCGCAGCGGTCTCGGGGGCCGGGGGCACCGTGCTCGACCGCCCGCACACCATCGAGGGCGTGGGCACGCTTGTGCGGTTCCTGGACACAGAGGGGAACCGAGTGAACGCGATGCAGTACGCGAAAGGAGTCATGCCGTGAAGAAGAGTGCAACCGGATCAAAGCGTTGGGTGAAGCGGGCGTGCTGCCTCGGCGGGGCCGTGGTCATCCTGAGCGCGGCCGCGAACAGAGGCGACGGGCGGGACAGCACCGATGTCCCGGACGAACACGCCGAGATTGTGGAGTTCCTCGGAGACTGGAACGACGCCATCGCAACCGGAGACCGTGCCGGCGTCCTCGAGTCCTACTCGGACGCCGAGTCGTTCGCGTGGTTCGAGGACGGCACGCTGCGCTACCGCCACCGTGACGAGGTCATTGAGGCGCTCGAGGCATTCCCGGAGGCAACGCGAATCGAGACCGCACTGTCCGACATCGTGACGCGACCGGTCGCGGAGGGCGTCGTGCACGCCAGCGCGTCGTACGAGACCACGCTGACCATGCCCGGTGCCGAGGTCGCGTTCGGCGGCGTGTTCACCGCGATCGTCGAGAAGACCGACAACGGCTGGGTGTTCTCACGCGGGCACAGCTCGTCGCGCCGCGAGGCCGGTGGGATGGCCAGGCCCGGGGGATGAGCGGGGCGTGACGAGCCCCCGACGTAAGTCGGGGGACCCGAGAACCGCCGCAACCAACAAGCCCTCGGCGCAAGCCGAGGGAGACCGCTTCAAGTCAACCGACCGCTCACTTCCGGTACGCGTCCGCCACCTTCGCCACCGCCTCGCACACGCCGTCCGCCTGCTCGTCGGTCAGGTTCTGGTGGATCGGGATGCAGAAGATCCGCTCGGCCAGGCGCAGGGCGCTCTCCGGCTCGTCCCCACCGTTGGCCTTCACCGTCGCGGCGAACGCCGGCTGCCGGGTCAGGCTCTTGGGGTAGTGCACGGCGCACGGCACGCCCTCGCCGATCAGCGCCTTGATGAACTCGTCACGCGTGCACGAGAACTTCTCCAGCTCCAGCCGGCACGTGTACAGGTGCCAGGCCGGTTCCGTGTTCGCCGTCGGGACCGGGCGCAGCACGCCCTCGACGGCGTCGATCTTCGCGTGGTACCGCCTCGCCACGGCCCGCCGACGGTCGGTCTCGCCCTTCAGCGTTTTCAGCTTCGACAGCCCGATGGCGCCCGTGATGTCGTTCATCCGGTAGTTGTACCCGATGGTCTCGTGCAGGTACTTGTCGGTCTCGCCGTGGCTGCGCAGCAGGCCGATGCGACGGGCGACGCCCTCGTCGTTGGTCGTCACCATCCCCCCCTCGCCCGTGCCCAGGTTCTTGGTCGCGTAGAACGAGTACGTCACCGCGTCCCCGTACGCACCGATCCCGTTGCCGTGGTACGTCGCCAGGTGGGCCTGCGCCGCGTCGTAGATCACCCTCAGCCCGTGCTTCTTCGCGATCGCCTCGATCGCATCGATGTCCACCGGGATCCCGTACAGGTGCGTCGCCGCGATCGCCTTCGTCTTCGGCGTGATACGACGCTCCACGTCCGCCGGGTCGATCTGGTACGAGTCCTCCAGCGAGTCGCAGAAGACCACGCGGCACCCGCGTGCCACCAGCATCGACGCGGTCGCGATGTAGGTCCACGCCGGGCAGATCACCTCGTCCCCGGGCTCCAGCAGGGCCTCGTAGGCGAGCTGCAGGGCGCAGGTCCCGTTGGCGCAGGTCAGCCCGTGCTTGGCACCTGTTTGGGACGCGAACTGCTCCTCCAGGGCGGCGCACTTGCTCGCGCTCCGCAACATCCCGGACTGCAGCACCTCGTTCGCGGCAGCGATGTCGGCCTCGGTCAGCCCGACCGCCATAAACGGCACGCTCTTGGCAAAGACAGGCGTCCCGCCGTCAACGGCAAGGGTGGATGTGGGGGAAGTGGTGGTCAAGGTGTTGCTCCTCAACGGGTTACGGCCGGAATCCGCGAAATCGCGGGCGGGGCCTGGGATGGGCCGCAAGGGCCCGCTCCGCAGTGTAGGGGGACTGGGATTGGGGGGGCTGTGCCCCGTGGGGGGGCCGGGAGCGAAAAACCTCACTTTTTCTTCTCACTTTGCTGGCACATCCCGATTCCTGTGGCATGTTCCACATGTACCCGGAGGTGCGGCCCAAACGCCGTGCTGATCCGATTCTCTCTTTCTCTCTTTTCTCTGCCGAGACAGGCGAACACGAGCTCCCCGACGGGGGAGCTCGCGTTCTTTTTGCACCTCCGGATTGCTGCGGTGCCCCGCCTCAGCCCGACCAGCCCTCGGCGCAAGCCGAGGGACCCGGGAACCACAGCGACCGCCTCTACCGGCCTGCTCATAGATGGACGCACCCAACGCCCTGAGTCCCTCCGCTCGCGCGGAGGGCTGGTCTTCCGAGCCATCACCCTCACAAAGCAATCCCGCAGCTACGAGCCCCCGACGTAAGTCGGGGGACCCGGGAACCACAGCGACCGCCTCAACCGGCCTGCTCATAGATGGACGCTTTCAACCCCCCCGGTTCCCTCCGCTCGCGCGGAGGGCTGGTCTCTACAACCCGCACCGTCACGGCGCAAGCCGATGGAGATGTTCACCGGCGATCGGCGAGCAGTTCACTCCTGGTCGTGGCAGATCAGCTCCAGCGTGTTCTGCTCCGGGTCCCTGAAGAAGATCGCTTTGGATCGCAGGTTTGGGAACGCGCTCTCCACCGGATCCAGCCCCAGGCCGCGCAATCGTTCCAGCTCCGCGTCGTAATCGCCCGCGTCGATCTGGAACGCCAGGTGGTTCAGCGTCGAATTCCGCCCGCCCGGCGGGTCGAACTTCCCGGCCGCGAACGTGTGACGTGCCGGGTCGATCAGCACCAGCATCTGCGGGTGATGCGTCCCGAACGGTGGGTCCAGCTCTCCGATCTTCAGGAAGACGATGGTGGGGGCCGCGTCCCCGTCCGACGCGTGCGTCTCGTACCCGAACCGCTCGAACCCGAGCACGTCCTCGTAGAACCGGGCCAGCGACTCCAGGTCACGGGCGTTGAGCACGATCTCGGCGATGGCACAGATGGGTGTCTTAAATCCGAGCGTATCGGGCGAGCGCCTATCTTGATCCTCACCCCTTCAGCAGCCGCTCCAGGTAGTGGATGTCCACCCCGCCCTTGCGGAAGTCCGAGTTCTGCATCAGCTGGGCGTGCAGCGGGATCGTCGTGTGGATCGGGCCCACCTCGAACTCGTGCAGCGCACGCTCCGTCCGCGCGATCGCGGCGGCGCGGTCCTCGCCCCAGCAGATCAGCTTCCCGATCATCGAGTCGTAGTTCGGCGGCACGCGGTACCCGGCGCACACGTGCGTGTCCATCCGCACGCCCAGCCCGCCCGGGGCCCGGTACGTCTCGATCGTGCCGGCGCTGGGCATGAAGTCGCGCTCGTGGTTTTCCGCGTTGATGCGGCACTCGATCGCGTGCCCGTGGATCTTCACGTCCTTCTGCCGGACCGAGATCGGCTCGCCCGCCGCGATCCGGATCGTCTCCTTCACGATGTCCACGCCCGTGATCATCTCGGTCACCGGGTGCTCCACCTGCACGCGCGTGTTGACCTCCAGCATGTAGAAGTTCTGCTGCTCGTCCATCAGGAACTCGACCGTCGCGGCGCCGGCGTAGTCGGCACTCTTGATCAGCTTGGCCGCGTTCTTGCAGACCTCCTCGATCTTCTTGCGGTCGATGCCCGGCCCGGGGGCCTCCTCGATGATCTTCTGGTGCCGGCGCTGCATCGAGCAGTCGCGCTCCCACAGGTGGATCGCGTGCCCGTGCTTGTCCCCCAGCGTCTGCACCTCCACGTGGCGGGCGTGCTCCAGGAACTTCTCGATGAAGACCGCGCCGTTGCCGAACGCCGCCTGCGCCTCCTGCTGGGCCTTGGAGATGTTCGTCCGCAGCGTCGCCTCGTTGCGGCAGATCCGCATGCCGCGCCCGCCCCCGCCCGCGGCCGCCTTAATGATTACCGGGTACCCGATCTCCGCCGCGATCTCGACCGCCTCCTCCTCCTCCTCGATCGCCCCCTCGCTCCCCGGGAACACCGGCACCTTCGCCGCCTTGGCGTACTTCTTCGCCTCGACCTTGTCCCCCAGCTTGCCCATCGCCTCCGGGCTCGGAC
>JBICID010000097.1:0-6625 GCA_043101615.1 Phycisphaerales bacterium JB040
CACCACACCCCCCTCCTCGACGCGTGGCACACCGGCGACACCACCCCCCTCGCACTCTGCCAGCTCTACGCCCTCACCCTCTCACAGCTCATCGCCTGGGCCGAGTCCGACCGCACCCGCGCCGACCTCGCCCGCCTCGAACACGCCAGCCAACTCCAGCACGCCTGCGCCGCCCCGCACCGCCAACGCGCGGCCATAACCACCCTCGCCGAAACCGCCAACACCCACACCCGCCACCTCACCCCCCAGGAACTCCGAGCCAACGAAACCGCCCGCCGCGCCGCCACCGCCCTCCTCAAACAACTCGCCACCTCCGGTGCTCCCTCTACTAGCCCCGAGCGCAAGCGAGGGGGTTCTCAATCCTCCCCCGTCACCGATCGGGGGGACGGGGGAGGTGCCCGCGAAGCGGGCGGAGGGGGTACAAACGCATGCGCGAGCATGCGTCCCCCCCAACGAGCCCATGGCGCAAGCCATGGGGCCTGGTCTCCCCACGCCTCCCCCCAACGAACCAACATCGCAAAGGTCGGATCCGCCGACACCAACGCCTCGCGGGGCGAAGCCCCGCCCCCTCTCGCCGCAGGCGTGACACAAGCAGCGCCTTCAACGCCCCCCACCACCCCCACGCCCCACCCTTTACGGACCTTCACCCCCACCAACCCCGCCCGAATCCCCACAAGCCCGTTCAAACACGCCCCGATTCCCGGTACGCTGGACGCGGAGGCACGCACGATGAAGACCCGACGCACACGACTGTGGGCCCCCGCCGTCGCCCTCACGCTGAGCGCACTCCCCGCGTGCTCCACGGCCCCGAGTGCCCACCACACGCCCGCCCCGATCGACCCCTCCCTCACCATCCCCTTCGCCGCGGCCGAGTTCGACACCACCGCCCCCGGCCCCGAGTACACCGTGCAGGGCTACCTCACCAACGCCTCTGGCCCCTACACCGGCACGCTCTCGGTCAGCGTCCAGCTCTACGACGAGGACGCCCGCACGGGCCTCCCCCCCGCCACCGCCGCCCAGCTCACCGCCGAGGACGGCCTCTTCACTCTCGCTCTCCCCCTCCCGCATGCCGACCTGCTCGCCGAGGCCGGCGCCCTGTCCGTCCGCATCTCGACCGCCGGCACCGGCATCCTGCTCGTCCCCCCCATCCCCCTCGGCTACACACCGCGTGCCTGGAGCGCCGAGTACGCCAACACCGCCGCCTTCGCCACCCACGCCGGCAATGCCACCACCGCAGACGCATCCCAATCCGCCGACGTCGCCGGCGCCCTCGCCGATCAGGACATCGTCCCGCTCACCCTGAACCCCGGCTGGTTCGACCTGGACGAGTTCTTCGGCGAAGACGCCTACACGGACCCGCGCGTGATCCGCTCGGGTGGCCTGGTCCACCTCACCGCGGTCCTGGGCGGCGACATCAACCAGCCCGTCATCGCCACCCTCCCGGAGGGGTTCCGCCCCGAGAAGATCCACGTCTTCTGGATCCACGGCGTGACCACCGGCGAGCTCGTCCGCATCAACATCTACCCCAACGGGAACATCACCTACTTCGACGGCCCCAGCACCTTCATTACCCTCGACGGGATCGTCTTCCCGGTCGCCCCCCCCGTCGCACCCCCCGTCGCACCCTGAGGACACCGCTATGCGAACGGCACTCACACTCCTGATCCTCACGATCCTCCCCGCCTGCGCCTCCCGGGCCCCCACCATCACCGCGGCGTTCTTCCTCCAGCAGTCCTCGCCCGACACCTTCACTCTCCAGGGCGTCCTGTCCGACAAGGGCGACCGGCTCAACGAGACGCTCGACATCAAGGCCGTGCTCGTCGACGAGACCAGCGGCTCGGAGCTCGTCGCCGCGGAGCTCCACTCCGTCGAGGTCGTCGACGGTCTGTTCACCCTCGAGATCCCGCTCCCCGAGCCCGGTGCCCTGCTCGCCGCCGACGACCCGGCCCTTCACCTGATCAACCCCGACACCCAGGCCCCCTACGCCGACCCGATCCCGCTGCGCCACACCCCCCTCGCCTGGGCGTCCCGCCACGCCGAGTACGCCGACGAGGCGGGCACCGCCGCGATCGCGACCAACGCGGTGCAGACCGAGTTCGCCACGACCGCCGCCTACGCCGACACCGCCGCGACGCTGACCGACGCGGACGCGCAGCCCGTGACGCTCGTCAACCTCTGGGACAACTTCAACGACCCCGGCGCCCCGATACTCGCCCGCCGCCTGGGCGGCATGGTCTTCCTCTCCGGTTCCCTGCTGCGGATCCCACCCAACATCGACGGCCAGGTCCTCACCCTCCCGGAGGGATTCCGACCCGGCGAGATCGTCCGCCCGCCCGTCCGCGCCCCCTCCACGGGCGACCCCATCAGCATCACCATCTACCCCAACGGCACCATGACCTTCTCGTGTACATTCGCCATCTCCAACCTCTACCTCGACGGCATCTCCTTCCCCGTCGCGTCGCCGTAGCCCTCGCCCCCCAGCCGGTCCACCACCCGCGGCGCGTCCGGGGACTGCGCCAGCGCCGCCCGCTCGTCGCGGCTCGTCCGGATCGTCCGCGACCCCGAGTGGTCCAGGCGCAGCACCGGACGCGTCTTGTCCACGCTCCGCGCCACCCACCCGTCCTGCACCATCACCTCCAGCGCCTCCCAGCAGCTCGCGACGAAGTGCCCCGCCTCCGGCCCCGGGTACAGCCCCGCCCGGCGCGACATGTGCTCGCTCAGCGTCTTGGCGTCGCTCGTCCGCTCCAGCAGTTCCACCATCACCCCGAACACCCCGGCCCGGGGCAGCACCCGGTCGGCCCGCAGGAAGCAGGCCGTCTTCCGGATCCGTCCCTGCTCGAGCACCCCGACGTGCCCCTCCCTGGCCCCGGCGAGCTGGAGTTTGAAGACGTTGAAGCCGTCGGCGAGCGAGTGGCAGGCCCGCTCCTTCTCGTCGAACAGTTCCACCAGCCGGCGTGCGTGCCCGGCCCCGAACGATCCCAGCGAGGCCGTGCCGATGTTCTCGCTGGTGAACCCGCCCAGGCTGAGCCAGCGCCAGGCCTTGTCGGGCGTCAGCTTGAGCCCGGCCTCCTTCGCGACGGCGGCGCAGTGCTCCTTGAGGTCCGTGAAGCAGGAGTTCGCGGCGTACCAGTACTGCGCGAAGCGGATGTGGTTCCGGATGCTGTCGCGGATGCGGGCCGCGTACCGGTCGCGCAGCCAGGCGTCGTCCATCTCGCCCCACTCGAGCTCCAGGATGGTGTACGCGGCCTCGCGCGCGGAGGTGTGGGCGATGGTCATGCCGGCGGAGAGGATGGGGTCTGCGAAGCCCGCGGCCTCGCCGGCGAGGAACCAGTTGGGGCCCGCGGGTCGCTCGACCAGCGAGGACCAGTCACGGATGGTCTGGAACTTGTTCTCGCGTGCGGCGTTGGCGGTGAGGGCGGCGATGTCTTTCTGCTGCCGGATGGCCTCGGCGTAGAGATCCTCGGGCGATCTGCCGGTGGACCGGTACCACTCGACGGGGCAGACGAGGCCGATGGAGGTGCGTGTCTGCGAGATGGGGATGAACCACATCCAGCCGTAGGGGAGGGAGCGGATCTGGATGCGGGTGGCGCCCGAGCCGATCTCGACGGCCCACTGTGCGTCGGTCCAGTAGTCCCAGAAGGCGATGTTGCGGAGCTCCTCGGGCTGCCAGGACTCGAGGGCGAGTGCGCGCCTGAAGAGGTTGGCGGCGCCGGAGGCGTCGAGGTAGTGGGTCGCGACGACGCTGCCCACGCGTTTCGCTCCGTTGTCGTCCACGGACTCGGTGGTGAGGCCGTCGATGCGTCCGTCGGTGTGCCGTATCTCGCGGACCTGTGTGTTCTCGCGGACCTCGACGCCCGCGGCCTGGGCGTGTCGGAGCAGGATGTCGTCGTAGACGGCGCGGTCGACCTGGAAGGCGGTGTTGCGTCGGACGCCCTCGAATCGCCCGGGCCGGGGCGGGTCGGTCCACTGCTCGACGGGGATGAAGTCGAAGTTCCAGCGGTCGTGGTCCTTGCCCCAGGTGTAGGAGGCGCCGATCTTGACGGGGAAGCCGGCGGCCTCGACCTTGTCCCAGACGCCCATCTCGTGGAGGACGGGGCCGATGGTGGGGAGCTGGGACTCGCCGATGTGGTCGCGGGGGAAGGTCTCCTTCTCGAGGATGAGGACGGAGAGCTTCGGGTTGTACTTCTTGAGGAGGGTTGCGGCGGTGGAGCCTGACGGGCCACCGCCGATGATGGCGACGTCGTGGCGGGTGGAATCCGGTGCGACCACGTGTGAACCCTCGATCGGCCGCGTGTGCTGGTACCGAACCGTCGGGCGGCCGCGGGGATTGTACTCGACGTGTCAAGGGGTTCGGACGCGGGGGTGCCCGGGTCCCCTCACTGACGTGAGGGGCTCGTGTCGGGGTTGATCGCGTGTTCGATGGCCCGTCGCATGTCGGCCATCTCGTCGGCGGCGAGGCGTTGGCCGAGTGCGCTGGCGGTCCACATCAGCGCGAGGACGAGGAGGCAGGCGGGGATGACCCAGAGGGCGTGGGGTGGGCGGTCGAGCATGAGCTCGGCGGTGGCCCACATGGCGGCGCCGAAGATGATGGTGAGCAGGGCGAGCGATGCGAGGATGTAGCCGGTCCAGATGGCGGGGCTGGGGTTGAAGCGAGCGAAGACCTCGGCCCCCCCGACCCCTCCCGCTTTTTCCACGCTCCCCGCTCCGGTCTCTGGTTCATGCCGCCCGGCTCGTGGAGTGTGCCGCGGCTGGTGTGTGGCGGTCTCGCCGGTGACGGTGGGCGGGAGTGTGGGCATTGGTTGCGCGTCGCGGACCTCGACGGTGAGCCAGGGGGACCAGCGGTGGCGCCGGCGCGCGGGAATGGCGAGCTGGAGGTGTCGCCCCTGGCGGCTGGCCTGGTAGGGGCAGCCCGGTGCTGCGGCCCAGGCGGCGAGGCGGTCGGCGAGTGTGTCCGGTGGCTCGGTGGCGTGGAGGACGAAGGTTGGGCCGAGGATGAGGGTCTTCATCGGTGGACCGTCGATGCGGTGGTTACCACAGCTGATAGAAGAAGCCTGCCCTGCCGGCGTGTGCGGCGGCGAAGCCCGCGAAGGCGTAGTAGCCGGAGACGACCATGCCGCCCAGGCCTAGGAAGCCGGCGATGATGAGCCCTCCGACGGAGACGACGCCGACGTTGAGGCCGCAGCAGGTGACGACGCCGCAGCCGATGCCGCCGATGCACAGGCCGCCTCTCGTGAACGAGCCGACGGCGACGAGCCCGACGGCGTCCTCTCCGACGGCGATGATGCCGCGTGCGTGGGCCATTTTCTGTCCTGGGTCAGCGCCGAAGGCGACGTGGACGAGTGGGTGTCCGAAGAGGCGTGCGCTGGAGGTGTAGCGCTGGTAGTTGGGGTTCTTGTCGCTGACGCGGTCGAGGACCTCGACGAGGGGCTTGCCGCACTCTGGGCATGTGGCGGAGGTGACGGCGCCGGAGAGGTCGTAGGCGCAGTTGGCGCAGACGGGAGTGCCGAGCTTGGTGCCGCCTTCGTGCATGGGTGCAGCATACCACGCGGGGGGACGCTGGCGGGCCGGGCGTGGGTCAGGCGGCGCAGGCGCCCAGGGCGAGGCCGTTGACGAAGAGGAGGACCGAGTAGACGCACGCGATGATGAGGGCGTGCTTCCACTCGAGCTTGGCGATGGCCTTGCCCATGAGGGTGAGGGAGCCGAGGCTGACGGCGGTGCCGGCGAGTTGGAGCGTGAGTTCGTTCTCGATGCCCGCGGCGGCGAGGCCGACGCCGGCGATGATGGTGAGGACGCCGGAGAGGACGAGGATCAGGACGCCGGTGCCGACCGAGATCTCCTCGCGGGCGACGATGCCGGTGATCCAGGCGTACATGAATCCGAGCACGATGTAGACGACAATGAGGAGGAGGAATCCCATGGCGGTGCTGATCCTGTTGCGTTCTGTTGTGCGCTGGTGCGTGGTGGTGGGCGCGGCGGCCCGGATCGACGAGAGGACTGTACAGGATTCCGGCCGGTGTGCGGTATGACTTGCGTGCGATCTCGCTTCTTTTTGTGGGGCTTCGGCACAAACTCATTTCTGTGGGATTCGTGTGATGCCCGCACAGATATGAGTTGCTTGTGCTGAATCGCGCCCGAATGCGTGGTAAGGCGTGTTTCGTGGTTGGCGTGGTGAGGTTGTGTGCGTGTGTGCGGGGGGTCGTGCGGGAGTGATGTCTGCGCGTAAAAAAACCGGGGTGTGTGCCCCGGTTGTGTGTGAGTGGATCTGGTTGGTTTACCAGCGGTCGCTGCCGCCGCCGGAGTAGCCGCCGCGGTCTCCGCCGCGTCCGCCGCCTCCGAAGCCGCCGCCGCCGCCCCGGCCACCGCCGAAGCCGCCGCGCCCACCGCCGCCGCCGCCGAATCCGCCGCCGCCGCCGCCGCCACGTGACTCGCGCGGGCGGGCCTCGTTGACGGTGAGGTCTCGCCCGCCGAAGTTGGTGCCGTGCAGGGCGTCGATGGCGGCCTTGCCCTGTGTGGGATCTGAGAATTCGATGAATCCGAAGCCGCGTGGGCGGCCCGTCTCGCGGTCCATGATGAGGTTTGCGGAGACGACCTCGCCGAGCTCCGCGACCTGTTCGCGCAGCACGGC